>DATHQM010000022.1:0-64498 GCA_035482695.1 Steroidobacteraceae bacterium
GCGCGGCGGTGCCTTCGTGCTGTTCACGAGCCACCGGGCACTGTCGCAGGCAGCCGCGCTGGTGCGCGTACGCTGGGCGCAGGAGGAGCCCTACCGCCTGCTGGTGCAGGGCGAGGCCCCGCGCGAGCGGCTGCTGCAGGAATTTCGCGCCGACGGCAACGCGGTGCTGCTCGGCACCGCGAGTTTCTGGGAAGGGGTCGACGTCAAGGGCGACGCGCTGCGGCTGGTGGTGATCGAGAAGCTGCCGTTTGCCTCCCCGGACGATCCGCTGGTGCGCGCGCGCATCGAGCACCTGACGGCGAGCGGTGGCAATGCGTTTCGCGACTACCAGCTCCCGGAGGCGGCGCTCGCGCTGAAGCAGGGCGCCGGGCGGCTGATTCGCAGCGAGGATGACTACGGTGTGGTGGTGATCTGCGATCCGCGCATGGTCGCGCGCAGCTATGGCCGCGTGTTTCTCGCCGCGCTGCCGCCGATGAGCGTCACGCAGGATGCCGACGAGGTGCTGCGCTTCCTCGCACGCCACGCGCCGCGCCAGGGCGGCGTGCGCGCCGCCGCGCTGCCGTGAAGATTCTCGCGCTGGATACCGCGACCGAGAACTGCTCGGTCGCGCTGTGGATCGATGGCGAGCTCACCGTGCGCGAGCAGCTGCTCGAGCGCGGTCATGCGGAGCAGATACTGCCGATGCTCGACGAGCTGCTCGCCGCTTCGGGCGTATCGCTCAGGCAGCTGGCGGCGGTCGCTTTCGGGAGGGGACCTGGCGCCTTCACCGGCGTGCGCCTCGCGGCGAGCGTGGCCCAGGGGCTCGCCTTCGGCGCGCAGTTGCCGGTCGTGCCGGTGTCGGACCTGGCCGCGCTCGCCGAGCGGGTGCTGAGCGAAAACGCGGGGACACGCCGGGTCATCGTCTGCACCGACGCCCGCCTGGGGGAGGTCTACTGGGGCTGCTTCGAGCGCGCCGAGTCGGGACTGGCTGTCGCCGCCACCCCCGAGCGCGTGAGCCGCCCCGAAGCGGTCCACCTGCCGGAGGGCTGGAACGGCCCGGCCGAGGCCTGGCTCGCGGCCGGTTCGGGTTTCAGTGCCTACCCGCAGCTGAAGGTGGCGCTCGGGGCCTCCCCGGACGGCATCCGGGAGGGGTTGTTCCCGCGCGCCCGCGAAGTGGCACGCCTGGCCGCCCCCGAGGTGAGCGGTGGACGGGTCCTGCCCGCGGAAGAGGCCATTCCCGTGTACCTGCGGGATGATGTCACGCAGCCCTCCCGGCAGCGGTCATCAAACTGACACCATCGACCGGCACCCTGTCATGAATCTGCAACACGCTGCCTCTCTAATAGCCGCGCGCCCGCTACGGCCAGCACGATGCCCGCCAAACAGGTACTGATCGTCGAAGATGAGCGGCCGATCCGCGAGATGATCGCTTTCGGCCTCAAGCGTGCCGGTTTCGAAGTCCGGGAGGCGGAGGATTGCCGCACCGCACGAGCGGCGCTGGCGGATGCGCGCCCCGACCTCGTGCTGGTCGACTGGATGTTGCCCGACATGAGCGGGCTCGAGCTCACGCGCGCGCTCAAGCGCGACCGTGAAACGCGCGAGCTGCCGGTCATCATGCTCACGGCACGCGCCGAGGAGGGCGACAAGGTCGCCGGCCTGGAGGGGGGTGCCGACGACTACGTCACCAAGCCGTTCTCGCCGCGCGAGCTGCTCGCGCGCATCAACGCGGTGCTGCGCCGGAGCGGCGCCAACGGCGTGGACGAGCTCATCGAGTTCCAAGGGCTGGTGCTCGACCAGGGCAGCCACCGCGTCATGGTCGGACCGCGTACCGTGCCGCTCGGCCCGACCGAGTACCGCATGCTCGAGTTCTTCATGACCCACGCGGAGCGCGTCTACACCCGCGACCAGCTGCTCGATCGCATCTGGGGCGGCAACGTGTACGTCGAGGAACGCACGATCGACGTGCATATCCGCCGGCTGCGCAAGGCGCTCGAGGATTTCGGGTACGATCGCTTCGTGCAGACGGTCCGCGGGTCGGGCTATCGGTTTTCGGCACGCACACTGTAGAAGCACTATCTAGAGGCACCTACCCAATCCATGGAACCCGCGACACAGGTATGGTGGTTCGCGGCGGGTCGATTGCTCGGCACCGTGCTGATCGGCTGCACGGCCGGTTGGCTGTTGGGCAGCACCTGGGGCGGACTGGCCTGCGCCCTGGGGCTGCACCTCGCCTGGGTGCTGGCCAACCTGTTTCGCCTCGAATGGTGGCTGCGCCACCGCAGCTACGCCGATCCGCCCGACGTCGGCGGCGTGTGGGGCGAGATCATCGCGCAGATCGTGCGGCTGCACCGCCGCAAGCGCTTCCACAAGCAGCGCTTCGTGCAGCTGATGCGCCAGCTGCAGCGCTCCACCGCGGCGCTGCCGAACGGCGTGGTCATCCTCAACGCCCAGCGCGAGATCGTCTGGTTCAACCGCATGGCGGCGCGGCTGCTCAACCTGCGCCGCACCGCCGACCTCGGCATGCGCATCGAGCACCTGCTGCGCGAGCCGCAGTTCGTGCGTTACCTCGCCGGCAAGGATTATTCCAACCCGGTGGCCATCCGTCCGACGACCGCCGAGGACTGTTATCTGTCGCTGCAGGTCGCACCCTACGGCGAGGATCAGCTGCTGATGCTGGTGAGCGATGTATCGCGGCAGATGCGGCTCGAGGCGGTGCGGCGCGACTTTGTGGCGAACGCCTCGCACGAGCTGCGCTCCCCGCTCACGGTTATCTCCGGCTACCTCGAGACGCTCGCGCAGGACGCGGCGCTCGATGCGGAGCTGCAGGGACCGATCGCCGAGATGCGCCGGCAGGCGGAGCGCATGACCGCCATCATCCGCGATCTGCTCGCGCTGTCGCGCCTGGAGGAGAGCGACCAGCTCGAGGGCGGCGAGCCGATCGACATCGCCGCCCTGCTCGCGCTGCTGCGCAAGGACGTGCTGGCGCGCGCCGTGCACCCGCAGGACGTGCGCGTGCGCATCGAGTCGGCCGCCCAGCTGCTCGGCGATGAGCCGGAGATCCACTCCGCTTTCTCCAATCTGGTCGACAACGCGGCGAAATACACCCCCACCGAGGGGGCGATCGAGCTGCGCTGGTGGCAGGACGAGGACGGCGGGCATTTCGCGGTCAGCGACACCGGCATGGGGATCCCTCCCGAGCACATCCCGCGCCTCACCGAGCGCTTCTACCGGGTGGATGCTGGGCGCTCACGCGCGACCGGCGGTTCGGGCCTGGGGCTTGCGATCGTCAAGCACGTGCTGCAACGGCACGGCGCGACGCTCGAGGTGCAGAGCACCCAGGGGACGGGCTCGACGTTCACCTGTCATTTTCCGCCCGAGCGCCTCGTGAGCCTGGCGGCGGCCGAGACTGCCGCAACGGCTTAGGTGTTGTTCGCAACCCACTAATTCGTAAGAAAGATTTAGTCCGACTGTCACGCAATCGACACGCCCCCGGGACACTCTAGGGGTCCATGGCAAGTCCCAGCCCCGCCGGCCGCGCCGCCGGCACGCACGTCCGTACGCTGTTTCTCTCGGACATCCACCTCGGCTACCGGCACGCGCGCGTCGTGGAGCTCAACGAGTTCCTCGCAGGCGTCGAGGCCGAGTCCATCGTGCTGGTCGGGGACATCATCGACGCCCTGAGCCTCGCGCGCCGGCCCTACTGGAGCGCCGAGCACACCAAGGTGGTGCGCACGCTGCTCGCCCGGCAGCGCGCCGGCGCGCGGCTCATCTATATACCCGGCAACCACGATGCGAGCCTCGCGCTGCTGGCGCACATGCTGCAGGGCCAGTTCGAGGTGCATCGCGAATGGGTGCATCGCACCGCGCGCGGCGAGCGGCTGCTGGTGATACACGGCGACCAGCTCGACGACCGCATGCCCTGTCCGCGCTGGCTGACGCACCTCGGCGACCTGCTGCACGGGACGATGGTGAGCGTCAGCCATACCGTGAACAACGTGCGCCGCGCGCTCGGCAGGCCCTACTGGCCGCTCACCGAGTACCTGAAGCTGCGCATCGGCGCCAGCCTGCGCTACATCGAGCAGTTCGAGCAGCTCGCCGCGGCCCATGCGCGCGATAACGGCTACGACGGCGTGGTATGCGGACACATTCATCGCGCCAACCTGCGGCGCATCGCCGGCGCGCTCTACGCCAACACCGGCGACTGGGTGGAGAGCTGTTCGGCGCTCGTCGAGAGCGGGCGCGGCGAGCTGTCGCTGCTGCGCTGGCCGCATGCACCGGCGGCGCAGCGCCGGCGGCGCGCCGCCCTGCTCGCCGACGCGGCGTGAGCCTCGCGCGCGCACGGCGCCGGCGCGCCGCGCGCCTTCAGCGCAGCACCCGCTCCGGCGTGTACCGGCGCGCTGCCCGGCGCGCCGATCGATCCAAGGTGTGACGGCAGTCATGCACCCCGCCGGCCGCAGTTCCGCTATGATCCCGCGTAGTGCCGCGCGCTTCGCCTCGCGAACCGCACCGGAGAACACGCATGGAAACCGCTGACCTCAGCCACCACATCTCGCGCCGCTTCAACGAGGACCTCGAACGGGTACGCAGCAAGGTGCTCGGCATGGGCGGCTTCGTCGAGCAGCAGCTGCACAAGGCAATCAGCGCGCTGGTGGAAGGCGACAGCACGCTCGGCGAGTCGGTGGCCATGGACGATCACCAGGTGAACAACATGGAGGTCGCCATTGACGAGGAGTGCAGCCGCATTCTCGCCACGCGCGCCCCGGCTGCCGGGGATCTGCGGGTGATCGTCGCCATCATCAAGACCATCACCGACCTCGAGCGCATCGGTGATGAGGGCGAGAAGATCGGCTACATCGCCTCGCGCCTGGCCACCATGGAGCGCCCCGCGGACAAGTACCGCGAGATCAAGCATCTCGGGCGGGTGGTGTCGGAGATGGTGCATGACGCGCTCGATGCCTTCGCGCGCATGGACGTCGATTCGGCGCTGCGCGTTGCGCGCCAGGACCGCCTGGTGGACGAGGAGTACGAGGCGATCCAGCGGCAGAGCATCACCTTCATGATGGAAGACCCGCGCACCATCCGCCGCGCGCTCGATGTCATGTGGGTGGTGCGCGCGCTCGAGCGCATCGGCGATCACGCCAAGAACATCAGCGAGTACGTCATCTACATGGTGCACGGCAAGGACATCCGCCACACCTCGCTCGATGACGTCGAGCGCGAGCTGCGCGGCGGCACGGGCGCCGCCGCCGGCCTGCCGCCGGCCTCGGCCTGAGCCGAGGCGCCTGCCGCCTCAGAGCGCGTGCCCACCCGGCGCCTGAGCAACGTTGCCGGCTTCGCGCTGTGTGCGGCGCTGCTGGCCTATGCGTTGTACGCGCAGTTCCAGCTGCACCTCGAGCCTTGCCCGCTGTGCATCTTCCAGCGCATCGGCGTGGCGCTGCTGGCGCTCGCGTTTCTCGCGGCGGCGCTGCACGACCCGCGCGGCGGCGGCCGCTACGGCTATGCGCTGGGCATCGCGCTCGCGGCGCTCGTCACCGCCGCGGTGGCCGCCCGACACCTGTATGTGCAGAGCCTGCCGCCGGGGAGTCTGCCCTCCTGCGGCGCGCCGCTCGCGATGCTCGTGAAGTTCATGCCGCTGTGGCAGCTGATTCGCAAGGTACTCAGCGGCAGCGGCGAGTGCGGCGAGGTCAACTGGCGGTTTCTCGGGCTGGCGATGCCCGCGTGGGTGATGCTGTGGGCGCTCGCGCTCGGCGCCGGCGGCGTCGCCGCCAACCTCAGGCGAGCAGGTTCCGCAGCACGTTGAGGTACATGCGGTGCAGCGCGTCGATGTCGGCGACGCGCACGCACTCGTTGACTTTGTGGATGGAGGCGTTGACCACGCCGAGCTCGACTACCTCAGCGCCCAGCGGGGCGATGAAGCGGCCGTCGGACGTGCCCCCGCCCGTCGAGAGCTGCGGCGGCGTTCCGGTCACCTGCGCCACCGCGTCGGCGACCGCCGCGCACAGCCGCCCGGGCGGGGTATAGAACGGCTCGCCCGATACGTACCACTCGAGTGTGTAGCGCACCCCGTGGCGGCGCAGGATTTCCTCGACCGTGGCCTTGAGGCCCTCGAGCGTCTGCACCGGCGAGTAGCGCAGGTTGAAGCGCGCCTTGAGCTCCCCGGGGATCACGTTCGGTGCACCGGTTCCCGCGTTCAAGTTGGAGACCTGGAAGGTCGTCGGCTGGAAGTGCTCGGTTCCCTGGTCCCAGGTGCGGCTGGTGAGCTCGGCGAGCGCCGGGGCGAGCGTGTGCACCGGGTTCTCCGCCAGGTGCGGGTAGGCGACGTGGCCTTGCACCCCGTGCACCGTGAGGCGTCCGCTGAGCGAGCCGCGCCGCCCGACCTTGATGGTGTCGCCGACGCTGCGCTCGCTCGAGGGCTCGCCCATCACGCACCAGTCGATGCGCTCGCCGCGCTCGGCGAGCCGCTGCACTACGCGCCGCGTGCCGTCGACCGAGGGTCCTTCCTCGTCGCTGGTGATGAGGAAGGCGATCGAGCCGCGGTGCTGCGGGTGCTGTCGCACGAAATCTTCGGTCGCGGTCAGCATCGCCGCGAGCCCGCTCTTCATGTCCGCCGCCCCGCGGCCGTAGAGCATGCCGTCGTGGACCGCGGGGACGAACGGGTCGCCACGCCATTCCTCGAGCGGGCCGGTCGGTACGACGTCGGTGTGCCCGGCGAAGCACAGCAGCGGCGCCGCGGCACCGCGCCGCGCCCAGAAATTCTGCACGCTGCCGAAGGGCAGCCGCTCGATGTGAAACCCCGCCGCCGCGAGCCGCTCGGTCAGCAGCTGCTGGCAGCCCTCGTCGGCCGGGGTGACGGAGCGGCGGCGCAGCAGATTCTCAGTCAGCTCGAGAGTTTCGGACATCAGTGAGGCACAGTGATTGGCAAGCGCAGCGCGTGCGGTGCGGGTTTATAAGGCCGGGGCCCGCGCGCGGCAAGTTGGGCCGACGTCATGCGCCTGTAAAATGCTGCGACAAGACTGTGTGCCAGCATGGGGAAAGACCACGGCGCTGGCGTCGCGACTGCCGTTTCCATGTCATGAGAACGTCACATTACTGTCATTTAATGCGCGCCTGAAGCGGTTCCGCATCGCCACGGCATTCGAGGAGCCAGATCATGACTTGTTTCAGTATCAAGCGCTTGCTGGTGAGCGTACTGGCCGCCGCAGTCTCTGCGGGCGCCGCCGCCGCCGACATCTCCGGTGCCGGCGCCACGTTCCCCTATCCCGTCTATTCAAAGTGGGCCGACGCCTACAAGCAACAGACCGGCATCGGCCTCAACTATCAGTCGATCGGCTCGGGCGGCGGCATCAAGCAGATCAAGGCGAAAACGGTGACCTTCGGCGCGTCCGACATGCCGCTCGAGGTGAAAGACCTGCAGGAATCGGGGCTGGTGCAGTTCCCGATGATCATCGGCGGGGTGGTGCCGGTGGTGAACGTCAAGGGCGTGCAGGGCGGGCAGATGGTGCTGGACGGCCCCACGATCGCCGCGATCTACCTGGGGGACATCACCAAGTGGAACGATGCGCGCATCAAGAAGCTCAATCCCGCGCTCGCTCTGCCGGCAACCGCGATCGCACCGATCTACCGCTCGGACGGCTCGGGTACCAATTTCCTCTTTTCGAACTACCTGTCGAGCACCTCGCCGAAGTTCAAGGACACCGTTGGTGCGAGTACCTCCGTGCAGTGGCCGGCGGGCATCGGCGCCAAGGGCAACGAGGGTGTTGCCAACATGACGGCGCAGACCGACGGGGCGATCGGCTACGTCGAGTACGCGTACGCCAAACAGAACAAGATGGCCTACACGGACCTGATCAACTCCGTCGGCAAGAAGGTCGCGCCGGATGCGGACTCGTTCCAGGCGGCGGCGGTCAATGCCGACTGGGCGCACGCGCCCGGCTACCACCTGATTCTCACCAACCAGCCTGGCGATAAGAGCTGGCCAATCACGGGAGCGAGCTTCATCCTGGTTTATAGCGTGCCGCCCGACCCAGTGGCGACCGCCGCCGCGCTCAAGTTCTTCGACTGGGCGTACCGCAACGGTGGCAAGATGGCGGCCGAACTTGACTATGTGCCGCTGCCGGAGAGCCTGGTCGGGCAGATCCGCGCGACCTGGAAGACACAGATCAAGGGTGTCGCCGCGATGTGAGACCTCGCGCGCCGGGGCGGCGCCGGGGCGGCGCAAGGCGTGCGCGGTGAGTGTTGCGCGGCGTACAGCGGCGTGCGCCCGCGCTGCCGGAGGTTGCCGTCCGCGATGAACACAGTGGCTGCGATCGATCCGCGACACGCCGCGGGACAGCGCTGGCGCGAGCGGGTATTCCAGGCCGCCACCTTCATCGCCGCAGTGCTGGTGCTGCTGCTGCTCGGCGGCGTGGCGGTGTCGCTCCTCATCGGGGCGTGGCCGGCGTTCGCGCACTTCAAGCTCAGCTTTCTCACGCGCGAGATCTGGAACCCGGTGACCGAGCAGTTCGGTGCGCTCGCGCCGGTGTATGGCACGCTGGTCACCTCGTTCCTCGCGCTGCTGCTGGCGATCCCGGTCAGTTTCGGCATCGCTATCTTCCTGACCGAGCTGGCTCCCGCGTGGCTCAAGCGTCCGGTGGGAGTGGCGATCGAGCTGCTCGCCGCGGTGCCGAGCATCATCTACGGGATCTGGGGGCTGTTCGTGCTGTCGCCGGTACTGCAGCGCCACGTGCAGCCCTGGCTGATCGAGGTGTTGGGTCCGCTGCCGGGCATCGGCCGGCTCTTTCAGGGACCACCGTTCGGCATCGGCGTGCTGACGGCGAGCTTCGTGCTCGCGATCATGGTGATCCCGTTCATCTCCGCGGTCATGCGCGATGTCTTCGAGACCGTGCCGGATGTGCTCAAGGAGTCCGGCTACGGTCTCGGCGCCACGACCTGGGAGGTGATCTGGCAGGTGGTGGTGCCCTACGCGCGCACCGGCATGATCGGCGGCGTGATGCTCGGCCTCGGCCGGGCGCTCGGGGAGACCATGGCCGTCACCTTCGTCATCGGCAACGCGCACCGCATCGGCTCATCGCTCCTCGCCCCGGGCACTACCATCTCGGCCTCCATCGCCAACGAGTTCACCGAGGCGGTGGGCGACCTGTATACCTCCTCGCTGATCGCCCTCGGGGCGCTGTTGTTCCTCATCACCTTCACGGTAATCGCCGCGGCGCGTTTCATGCTGCTGCGGCTCGAGCGTAAGGCGCTGTCCTCGGTATGAGCCGCCGCCTGCTGCGCAAGCTCGTCAATCTCCTCGCGCTCACGCTTTCGGGCATCGCGACCGCCATCGGGCTGTTCTTTCTCGGCGCGATCCTCTGGACGCTCATCCACAACGGCCTGGCCGGCATGTCGCCGCGCCTGTTCACCCAGATGACGCCGCCGCCGGGCGGCAGCGGCGGCCTGCTGAACGCCATCTATGGCAGCGTCGTCATGACCATGATCGGCATACTGATCGGCGGGCCCATCGGCATGCTGGCGGGGACTTACCTCGCCGAGTACGGCCGCACGGCGCGCATCAGTGCGGTCATTCGCTTCGTGAACGACGTGCTGCTGTCGGCGCCGTCGATCATCATCGGCCTCTTCGTGTACGAGGTGCTGGTGGTGCGCATGGGACATTTCTCGGCGATCGCCGGCGCGGTCGCCCTCGCTATCATCGCCATGCCGGTCACCGTGCGCACCACCGAGGACATGCTCAATCTCGTGCCGCAGGGCATGAAGGACGCCTCGACCGCGATGGGCGCCTACCACTGGCGCACCATCATGAGCGTGATCTATCCGGCGGCGCGCAGCGGCATCGTCACCGGGCTGCTGCTCGCGGTGGCGCGCATCAGCGGCGAGACCGCGCCGCTGTTGTTCACCGCGCTGAACGACCAGTTCTGGAGCGGCAATCTTGCCGCGCCGATGGCCAACCTGCCGGTGGTGATCTTCCAGTTCGCGCTGAGTCCCTATCCCAACTGGCAGCAGCTCGCCTGGTCGGGGGCGCTCATCATCACCGCCAGCATCCTGCTGCTGAGCATCGCCGCGCGCCTGGTGGTGTCCTCGCTCAATCCGGGCGGGCGGCGCTGATGGGCGCTCCGCACGTCGCGCTGCGCGCGCCGCCGGCGAGCGAGCGTGAGTCCACGGGCGTGAAGTTCGAGGTGCAGCACCTCGACTTCTATTACGGCGCCGCGCAGGCGCTCAAGGACGTCAGCCTCACGCTTCCGGATCGGCGCATCACCGCATTCATCGGTCCGTCGGGCTGCGGCAAGTCGACGCTGCTGCGGGTATTCAACCGCATGTATGCGCTGTACCCCGGGCACCGCGCGACCGGCGAGGTGCGCCTCGACGGCGAGGACATCCTCGCGCCCACGGTGGATGTCGCCGCGCTGCGCTTGCGCGTCGGCATGGTGTTCCAGAAGGCGACGCCCTTTCCCATGTCGATCTTCGACAACGTCGCCTTTGGCCTGCGCCTCGCGCGGCGCATCTCGCACAGCGAGCTCGGCGATCGGGTCGAGGAGGCGCTGCGCGAGGCGGCGATGTGGGAGGAGGTCAAGGACAAGCTGCACGAGGACGGGCGCGGCTTGTCCGGCGGCCAGCAGCAGCGCCTGTGTGTCGCGCGCACCCTGGCGCTCAAGCCGGAGGTGCTGCTGTTCGACGAGCCGACCGCCGCGCTCGATCCGATATCGACGCTGCGCATCGAGGAGACGCTGCAGAGCCTGCGCGAGCGCTACTGCATCGCAATCGTCACCCACAACCTGCAGCAGGCGGCGCGCGTGTCGAACTTTACCGCCTTCATGTACCTCGGCGAGCTGGTGGAGATCGGGCCTACCGAGCAGATCTTCACCGCACCGAAACACCGCCGCACGGACGACTACATCACCGGGCGTTTTGGTTGAGAATGGGCGCGCATGAACGACGAACCTGACGAGTCCCCTGCGGAGCGGCCGCGCGCGCCGCCCCGGGCCGAAGACGCAAGCGCGCCGGGCGCGGGCGGCAACGGCGCGGCCGCGCGCCCCGCGGCGCTGGAGCCCACGCCGGCCGCGCACGCAGACAGCCCGCGCCAGCGCCCGTTCGAGGGGGGTTGGAACCTCAAGCCAAGCGGGCGCGTGTCGGCGGCCGCCGCATCCGAGGCGGGCGTCACGCCAACGCCGGAAGTCGCCGTCGCGGATCCGGTGTTCACCTGCCGCGACGTGAACGTGTCCTACGCGGCGAAGCCCGCCCTGAAGAACGTGAGCGTCGACATCGGGCGACGCCAGGTGCTGTCGATGATCGGCCCGTCGGGCTGCGGCAAATCGACCTTCCTGCGCTGCCTGAACCGCATGAACGACACCATCCCCGGGGCGCGCGTGACCGGCACCATCAAGCTCGACGGGCGCGACATCCACGACCGGGAGCTGGACGTGGTGCAGCTGCGGGCGCGCGTCGGCATGGTGTTCCAGAAGCCGAACCCATTCCCCAAGTCTATCTACGACAACGTCGCCTACGGGCCGCGCATCCACGGGCTGGCGCGCAGCCGCGCGCATCTCGACGATATCGTCTGCAGCAGCCTGACGCGCGCCGGTCTTTGGGACGAGGTCAAGGACCGGCTGACCAGTCCCGGCACGGGGCTCTCGGGCGGGCAGCAGCAGCGGCTGTGCATCGCACGCACCATCGCCGTGCAGCCGGAGGTCATCCTCATGGACGAGCCGTGCTCGGCGCTCGACCCGATCGCCACCGCGCGTATCGAGGATCTCATCGACGAGCTGCGCGGCAGTTACGCCATCGTCATCGTGACCCATTCCATGCAGCAGGCGGCGCGCGTCTCGCAGCGCACCGCGTACTTCCATCTCGGGGAGCTCATCGAGGTGGGCGATACCGACCGCGTGTTCACCAATCCGCGCCACCGCCTCACCGAGGATTACATCACCGGGCGCTTCGGCTGAGGCCGCAAAAGCATCGGGCCCGCAGGTGCGGGCCCGATACTTGCCGGCAGATGGCGCCGGCGGGAGTCGCGCTTGCTTCAGAACCTGAAGCGAATACCCATGGTGGAGGTGAGGGTGGAGGCGCTGTTGAACGTGGAGACGCCCTTCGCGTTGAGGTCGGTGAGCTGGTAACCGGCGGCGAGGCCGTCCTGCACCTCGCTCCAGAAGGTGCCGATGTAGGCATCGAAGCGCTTGCTGAAGCGGTAATCGAGCAGCGCCGAGGCGGTGTCCTCCCTGCCGCTGCAGCCACTGCTGATACTGCTCGAGCAGCCCGCATCCTTGCCGGTGGCGTAGCTGTTCTGCTTGTAGCCGTAGTAGGCGGCAATGAGATCCAGCTGCGGCGTGATCGGCCACTTCAGGCCGGCCCAGTACACTTGCAGGGTCTTGTCGCTGGGGGGGCCGTTGGCCGGTCCGTAGGCAGTGTTGTTCACGTAGGCGAGCACGTAGCCGCCGATGATCACCTGGCCGGGCTCATAGGGGGTGTTCGGATTGGCGAATTTGATGTGCTCATAACCGGCATACAAGGTCGGCGCCGGGGCGCCGAAGTTGTACGAGGCCATGACGGCGTAGGTGGTGTTGTCCGAGATGGTGCCCGACAGCGAGTTGTTCGAAGAAAAGCACTGCGCCCCGGCGGGGTTAGCCGGCGGTGTGACTGAGCCGGTGCACAAGGTACTCAGCCCCGAGACCTGCGCTGCGCTCAGCGCGCTCACCGACACTGCGTCGTACTTCTTGGCGTAGTAGCCATCGATCGAGGCCCCGGCGAAATCCGCCCCGGCGCTGATCTGCGTGGCCGTATTCGTCGAGCCGGTGGAGCCGGAGAACTGGTACAGCGCCCCAAGATGCAGCCAGTCGTACTTGGCGGTGTACTTCAGGGACTGATCGAGTCGGCGGTCCTCGGTGTCGCCACCGCCTGCGGTGGTCCCGGAGAAGCCGATGAGCGAGAACGCCTGGCTCGCCCCGGCCGGATCGTATTTGGCGATGCCATCGGCGAGCGGGGTGGGGTGCCGCCCGAAGGTGAGTGAGCCGTAGGTCGGGGAGCTGAACCCGGCGTACGCGGCCCCGGCAAACAGCTGCCCGGCGACGCTGGTGTCGACGTTGGTGCTCTGAGAGGCGAGCGCCCTGCCGTTGTTCAACACCAGGGATTTCAAGCCATCGCTGATGTCGCCCGACTGGGGATTGAAGAAGGTCTCGAGGCGAAACACCCCGGCCCAGTCCCCGATGAGCGGCTCATTCCCGGCGAGCCCAATGCGCGACTGCGACAGGTTGCTCGGGGTGACGGCCGTCACCGAGCCGTTGCTGTTCTTGGTGATGGGCGCTTCCGTGCCGGCAGGGAAGTAATCGCTCGATGGCACACCGTGCGTCTGGTACTGCAGGCCGATATCGACCGCTCCGTAGAGCGTGATGCCCTTCCAGCTGAGGCTGTCATCGGAAGCCGTGGGTGAGTTCTGCGCCTGCGCCACTCCCGCGCACGCGAGCAACGCTGTAAACAGACAAGCACGCGTAGGTCTCATCGTCGAATCCCCTGGTTGATGATGCGTATTTACGACGCCGCCCCCGTGAGGCGGTCTTCCGCGTAAAGGCGCCTACTGTGCTTCAGGTGTATGACATTCAGAATGCAATGACATGACAGTTCTGTTACACGACCAGGGCAGCCGAACGTCTCCCCGTACATGACGCGCGGCTTCGCCTTCGGCCGGCATGAAATGGAGTAAACTCTTCTTGATCAATAGCTTAGCGGTTCGATGGCGATTCTGAACGGACTTTAATCGGGTATTTGCCGCAGATTAATCACGCTGTGGTTTCCTCTCGTACCATCATGAGACTGCTCCTGGTAGAGGATGAGAAGAAGGTATCCGACCTCGTGGCGCGTGCGCTGCGGGCAGAGCGTTACGCGGTCGACGTGGCGGACGACGGACACCAGGGGTGGGAGCTCGCCCAGAGCTACGACTACGACCTGATCATCCTCGACCTGATGCTGCCGCAGATGAGCGGGGAAGAGCTCCTGCGGCGCGTCCGGCGCCGCAACCACCAGGTGCCGATCCTCATTCTCACCGCGCGCGGCACGACCGAGGAGAAGGTGCAGAACTTCGAGGCGGGCGCCGACGACTACCTCACCAAGCCGTTCGCCTTCGCGGAGCTCGTGATGCGGGTCAAGGCGCTGCTGCGACGCGGACCGATCACGCGCTCGAGCGTGCTGCGGGTGGCGGATCTCGAGGTCGATCGCTTCACCCAGCAGGTGCGTCGCGGCGGCCGCAGGATCGAGCTCACGCCCAAGGAGTACTCGCTGCTCGAGTACCTGGCCGCCAATCCCGGGCGGGTATGCTCGCGCACCATGATCATCGAGCACGTGTGGGACCAGAGCTTCGAAGGTCTGACGAACATCGTCGACGTTTACGTACGGCACCTGCGGGCCAAGGTCGACGATCCGTTCCCGGTGAAGCTGATCCGCACGGTGCGCGGCGTCGGTTACGGCCTCAGCGAGACGCTGGAGTTATGAACACGCGCTCGCTGAGCTTTCGCCTGGTGGCCTGGTACGCCGGCGTGCTGCTGTCGGTGTTCGTGCTGCTCGGCGCTCTTACTTTCCTGTTCCTGCGCCACTACCTGGAGGCGAACCTGCTCGAAACCCAGGCGCGTCGCGCCCGGCAGATTGCCGATACCCTGGTGGCGCACGCCAGCCGCGCCGACGAGGATGCGCTGCGCAGCCAGATCGAGAGCCTGTATTCGCCCGAGGTCAACGACCGCTTCATTCGCATCACGCGCGCGGACGGCGCGGGTGTCTACGCCTCCGGCATGCCGCAGGACGGTCGCTTCGATCCGCGCCAGGTGCCGCCTCCCCGCGGCGATGCCGCCGGCGAGTCGCGCAAGGTACGCCTCGCCGGCGGTGCCATGCTGATGGTCGCCACGCGTGGTGCCGCCGGGGCGGACGGCACCCGCTATCGCGTCGAGGTGGGCACCTCGGCGGCCTCGGTCGACAACATCCTGGCGCAGATGCTCGTCATGCTCGCGATCGGCCTGCCGGTAGCGGTGCTGGTCGCGGTGGCCGGCGGCTTCGTGCTGGTACGCCGCGCGCTCGAGCCGGTCGAGCGCATCACCCGCAAGGCGGAAGCGATCACGCAGCACAACCTGAGCGAGCGGTTGCCGGTGGTGCGAAGCGGCGACGAGCTCGAGCGGCTGTCGGTGTCGCTCAACCACATGATCAACCGCCTCGAGGATGCCATCCACGGCTCCAAGCAGTTCGTCGCGGACGCGAGCCACGAGCTGCGCACGCCGCTCACGGTGATGCGCGGCGAGCTCGAGAGCCTCGCGCAGGACGCGCAGCTCGGGCGCGCGACGCGCGAGACCTTAGGCAGCGTGCTCGAGGAGGTCGAGCGGCTGGCGGAGATCGTCGAGAGCCTGTTCGCGTTATCACGGCTCGATGCCGGCGAGGCGCACGCCGAGTGGCTGCGCTTCGACCTCGCCGAGCTCGCCGCCACGACCGCCGAGCAGATGAGCCTGCTCGCCGAGGACAAGCAGGTACGGGTGGACTGCGAGTCCACCGCCGGGGTGACGGTCGAGGGCGACCGCGCGCGCTTGAAGCAGGTGATCGTCAACCTGCTCGACAACGCCATCAAGTACACCCCGCGCGGCGGGCGCGTACGGTTGTCGGTGCGCCGCGAATCGGGCTACGCCGTGCTCGACGTGGCGGACGACGGCATCGGCATCCCGGCGGAGGCGCTGCCGCATGTGTTCAAGCGCTTCTACCGTGTGGATACCTCGCGCTCGCGCGAGCAGGGTGGGGCCGGCCTGGGACTGGCGATCGTCAAGTCGATCTGCACCGCGCACGGGGCGATCGTGGAAGTCGCCAGCGCGCCTGGCCGCGGCAGCACGTTCCGCGTGCGCCAGCCGCTCGCCGGCGAGGCCGCCGCGCACGCTTAAGAGAGCGCCTCGCCGCATGTCACTCGTTCAATACGTCCTGAAGCGTCCCTACACGGTCGTCGCCGTGCTGATACTCATCGGGCTGCTCGGCATCGGCGAGGCGCTGCGCATGCCGGTCGATATCTTCCCGGAGATGGACATACCGGTGTGCAGCGTGGTGTGGACCTATGCCGGCATGGACGCGCTGGACATCCAGAACCGTATCCTGACGCTGCACGAACGGCAGATGGCCTCCCTGGTCGACGACATCGCGCGCATCGAGGCGACCAGCTACGAGGGGGTGGGCGTCGAGAAGGTCTACCTCCACGAGGGTGCCGACGTGACGCGCGCCATCGCGCAGCTCGCCAGCAGCGCGCTGGTGGTCCTCAAGTACATGCCGCCGAACATCACCCCGCCGCTCGTGATCCGCTATGGCGCCACCGACGTGCCGATCATCCAGCTGAGCCTCGCCAGCAACTCGCTGCCCGACACCGCGCTCAACGACCTGGGGCAGAACATCATCCGCCCGGCGCTGGCGGTGGTGCATGGCGCCGAGGTGCCGTACCCGTACGGCGGCAAGCCGCGCGTCATCATGGCCGACCTCGACCAGCAGGCGCTGCAGGCGCGCGGCCTCACGCCGCAGGACGTGAGCAACGCGCTGCTGACGCAGAACGTCATCCTGCCGGCGGGGGATGTGAAGATCGGCTCGATCGATTACCTCGTGGCCATGAACAACAGCCCCGACGTCATCGAGGCGATCAACTCCTTCCCCATCAAGCAGGTCGGCGATCGCGCAGTATTCATGCGCGACGTGGCGCACGTGCACGACGGTTTCCAGGTGCAGACCAACTCGGTGTCGGTGGACGGCGTGCCCGGCGCGCTGATGACGATCCGCAACACCGGCGGGGTCTCGACGCTGGCGGTGATCGACGGTATCCGCGCGGTGCTGCCCGAGATTCGCCACATGCTGCCGGCCGGCGTGCGTATCAAGCCGATCTTCGACCAGTCGCTGTTCGTCAAGGCGGCGCTCAACAGCGTGCTGATGGGCGGCGCCATGGCGGCCGGGCTCACGGCGCTCATGATCCTGCTGTTCCTGGGCAACTGGCGTCTGACCATCATCATCCTGGCGGCGATCCCGCTGTCGATCATCAGCGCGGTGCTGGTGATGGGCACGGCCGGCCAGACGCTCAACACCATGACGCTCGGCGGCTTCGCGCTCGCGGTCGGGATCCTGGTGGACAACGGCACGGTGGTGATCGAGAACATCGAGCGCCACGCCGGGCTGCACGCGCGCATGTCGGACGCGGTGGTGTACGGTGCCGGCGAAGTAGGCACGCCGACCTTCCTCTCGACGCTGTGCATCTGCATCGTGTTCGTGCCGGTGTTCCTGCTGCACGGCACGGCCAAGTACCTGTTTTCGCCGCTGTCGTTGTCGGTGATCGTGTCGCTGCTCGCCAGTCTCGCGCTGTCCTTCACCATGGTGCCGGTGCTGTTCCTCTATCTGATGCGCGGTGCGCAGCACGGCGGCGGCACGCCTGCCGGCAGCGCCGCGCACGCCGCCGGCGCGCACGCTGCCGACGCGGCGGCGCACACCGCCGCCGGGGCCGGTGCGCACGTACATCCGCTGATGCGCGTACACCTGGCGTTCGAGAATGGCTTCCAGCGCTTTCGCGAGGCGTACCGCAACGTCGTGGCCTGGACGCTGTCGCAGGCGCGCATCACGGTGCTGGTATTCGCCGGCATCATGCTGATCTCGCTGCCGCTGTTCCCGCTGCTCGGCCGCGACTTTTTCCCCGACGTCGACGCGGGCGAGATGCGGCTGCACGTGCGCGCGCCGCCGGGCACGCGCATCGAGAGCACGCAGCAGTATTTCGCCCAGGTCGAGGCGGCGATCCGCCGGCTGGTCGGCAACGGCCAGATCAGCGTGATCCTCGACAACATCGGGCTGCCCTACAGCGGCATCAACATCGCGCTGTCGGATTCGTCTACCGTCGGGCCGATGGACGGCGAGATCCTCATCTCGCTGCAGCAGCGGCACGCCCCGACCGCGCAGCTCACCGCCATGCTGCGCCGCGAGTTGCCGCAACGCTTCCCGGCACTGCAGTTCTTCTTCCAGCCGGCGGACATCGTCGACCAGGTGCTGAACTTCGGCCAGCCCGCGCCGATCGACATCCGCGTCACCGGCTCCGACACCGCGAGCACCTATACGCTCGCGCAGCGCCTGACGCGGCAGATCGCGCACGTCCCGGGCGTGGTCGACGCGCACGTGTTCCAGGTGCCCGATGCGCCGGCGCTGTCGGTGGACGTCGACCGCGTGCTGGCCACCCAGGTCGGCCTCACGCAGCGCGATGCCGCCAGCAACGTGCTGGTGAGCACCAACTCCAGCGCGCAAACGGCCCCCAACTTCTGGGTCGACCCGAGCAACGGCGTGAGCTACCCGCTGGTGGTGCAGCAGCCGCCCTACGACATCTCGAGCTCGCAGGACCTGAAGATCATGCCGGTGAGCAGCTCCGTGGGCAGCGGCCAGTCGCAGCTGCTGATGAACCTCTCGGCGCTCGGGCGCGAACGGGTGCCGCTGGTGACCTCGCAGCTGAACATCCGGCCGGTGTTCGACGTGCAGGCCAACGTGCAGGGGCGCGACCTGTACTCGACCTCGCAGGGTATTGACCGCGTGATCGCGGCCAATCAGCCCCCCGCCGCCAAGGCGATGCATGTGACGCTCAGCGGCCAGGTGCAGACCATGCGTGAGAGCTACACCGGGCTGTTCACCGGCATCGCGCTCGCGGTGGTGCTGGTCTACCTGTTCCTGGTGATCAACTTCCAGAGCTGGATCGATCCGCTCATCGTGCTGATGGCGGTACCGTTCACCCTGAGTGGCGTCATGTGGATGCTGTTCCTCACGCAGACGCACCTGAGCGTGCCGGCGCTGATGGGCACGCTCATGGCGATCGGGCTGACCACCGCCAACAGCATCCTGGTGGTGAGCTTCGCCAACCAGCGCATGCAGGCGGGCGACAGCCCACTGCTCGCCGCTGCGACCGCCGGCTTCACCCGCCTGCGTCCGGTGCTGATGACTGCCGGGGCGATGATCCTCGGCATGGTGCCGATGGCTATCGGCGTCGGCGAGGGTGGTGAGCAGAACGCCCCGTTGGCGCGCGCCGTGATCGGCGGATTGCTGTTCGCTACCGTGGCGACGCTGGTGTTCGTCCCGACCATGTACCGGCTGCTGCGGCGCGCACCACAGCCTGCGGCCGCCGCGACCGTCTGAATGGACCGCAGTTCGCCATGAACGACCACACAGAGCCCCCGGTCCCGCAGGGACCTGACAGCCGTCCCACCGATTTCGCCAAGGATGCGGCCACGACCGAAGCCCACCCGCCGCACTCGCAGCGCTTCGATGCGGACACCGGCGCACGCCTTAAGCGCGGCGCGATCATCGCCGCGATCGTGCTGGGCGTCGCCTTCGTGCTGGTGTCGATCGACCGCTACATCAAGGCGCGCGCCGTCGCACGCGAGACCGCGGCGGCAGCCGGCGCGCCGCCGCTGGTCGAGGTGGTGAGCGCACAGCGGGTGGGCGCGATGCAGCGCCTGGTGCTGCCTGGCTACACCGCCGCCTGGCACGCCAGTACCATCTACGCGCGCGTCAACGGTTACGTCGGCAACTGGTACAACGATATCGGCGATCACGTGCACGCCGGCCAGGTGCTCGCGGTCATCGAGACGCCCGACCTCGACGCACAGCTGGCGGCGGCGCGTGCGCAGTTGCAGGCCGACCAGGCACAGGTGCTGGTGCGCAAGGCCGAAGCCGCGTTCAGCCTCACCACCTACGAGCGCTGGCGCGACTCACCCAAGGGTGTGGTCTCGGAGCAGGAGCGCGAGGAGAAGCGCGCCGACTACGACAGTGGGCTGGCGCGGCTGAAATCGGCCGAAGCTGATGTCGCACTGGCGCAGGCGCGCGTCAACCAGTTCGCCGCGCTCGCCGAATTCAAGAAGGTCACCGCCCCGTACGACGGGGTGATCAGCGTGCGCGACATCGACATCGGCAACCTGGTCACTGCCGGCAGTACCTCGGCGACCACCCCACTGTACGTGATGACGCAGAACGATCCGATCCGCATCTTTGTCGATGCGCCGCAGAGCGCGGCCGAGGACCTGACCGGCAACGGCGCGCCGGTGCAGGTGCAGACCAACGGCGGTGTGCCGCGCCAATACAACGGCAAGGTCACGCGCACCTCGCAAGCCATCAATCCGCAGGCGCGCACGCTGCGCGTCGAGGTGGATATCCCCAACCCCAGGGACGCCTTCGTCCCGGGGATGTATGTCAGTGTGGCTTTCGGGCTGCCGCCGCGCGGGCTGGTGCAGGTGCCGGCCGCGGCGCTGCTGTGGCGCGCGAGTGGTCCGCAGGTGGCGCGCGTCGACGCTGCCGGCCGCATCAGCTTCCGCGCCGTGACCATCGGGCGCGACGACGGCAGTATCGTCGAGCTTGCCTCGGGTGTCTCGCCCGGGGAGCTCCTGGCGCTCAACGTCAGCAGCCAGATCGTCGAGGGTGAGCGGGTCCGGGCGCAGCCGAGCGAGTCGGTGGCGGCGAAGCCCATCGCGGCAGCCCGGCAATAGCGAGCGCTGCCATGAGCTCGGTGCGCACAGGACTGATGCTGCTGGCGGCCGCGGGCGTCGCCGCCTGCGCGGTGGGCCCGAACTATCACACGCCGCGCACCCCGACCCCGGATCACTACGACGCCGCCGTGACCATGGGCAGCGTCGCCGCCATGAGCGGCCCGACAACCCCCGCCAACTCCGCCAGTCCCCCCGCACCGGTCGACATGGCCGCATGGTGGCACGCGCTCGGGGACCCCGAGCTCGACTCGCTGGTGGCGCGCGCCATCATCGGTAATCCCGACCTCAGCGTCGCCCTCGACCGGCTGCAGGCGGCGCGCACCTTCGAGGCAGCGGTCATCGGCACGGTGCTGCCGGTCGCTGAGGGCAGCGCCGGAGCGGGGCACGGTACCGGCACTGATCTGGCGCGCGGCCGCGCCTCATCGACCCTGGTGTCCGCGGACAACGACCAGGGGCTGAAGCACATCAATGAGATCGGCGGCTTCGATGCGGTGTGGGAGCTCGATATCTTCGGCAAGTACCGCCGCGAGATCGAAGCGGCGCGCTACGACACCCAGGCGACGATCGCGGCGCGCAACGTGGTGCTGCTGACGGTCATCGCCGACGTGGCGCGTGCCTACGTCGACCTGCGCGGACTGCAGGTGCGCGCCTCGGTGGTGAACCAGGCGGTCGCCGTGCTGCGCGAATCGCTGCGCATCGTGAACCTGCGCTACGAGCGCGGTATCACCAACGAGCTGGACGTGACGCTGGCGACGCGCGAGCTGGCGACGCTCGAGGCTCAGCAGGCGCCCGTCGAGGCGCAGGTGCGCGCCGCCGAGTACACCATCGCGACGCTCCTCGGGCTGTATCCGGAGGAGCTGGTCGCAGAGCTTTCCGCCACCGCGATGGTGCCGGCCGTGCCCGGGACGGTGGCCGCGGGCCTGCCGCTCGACCTGCTGCGCCGCCGTCCGGACGTGCGTGAGGCCGAGCGCGAGCTCGCCGGGGCGACGGCACGCATCGGCGTCGCCACCGCGAACCTCTTCCCGGCGCTCGCGGTCACCGGGGCGGTGGGCTTTCAGCGCCAGTCGCAGGGGTCACTGCCGGTGCTCGGTCAGCACATCTGGTCGGCCGGTCCCACGGCGCAGTGGCCGCTGCTCGACTTCGGCGCGCTCGACGCCCAGGTGGAGATCGCCGACCTGCAGACGCGCGCGCTGCTGGTGGTCTACAAGCAGACCATCCAGGGCGCGGTGCGCGAGGTGGACACCAACCTCGGCTTGTACAGCGCGCAGCAGGCGAGCCTCGAGAAGCTCGGCACGGCGCTGCTGGCCAGTCAGCGCGCGGTGACGCTCGCCAATGAGCGCTACGAGCGCGGACTGACCGACTTCCTGAACGTGGTGGACGCCGAGCGCCAGGAATACGACATCGAGGAGCAGTACGCGGCCACGCAGGTGGCCGCCGCGGAAGGATTCGTCGAGCTGTTCCGCAGCCTGGGCGGCGGCTGGGAGAACTACCAGTCGCTACCGCCGATCCACCGCCCGGAGCCGGCGATCATCGCGATGTTTCAGCGAACGCTCAGCCGCAGCGATCCCCTCAAGTGAGGCGCAGGGGTTGAGCGCCGCCGCTGCGCGGCGGCCGCGTTGCTGCCGGCGTCGCGCCGCGCACGACCCGTGAGGCGTCAAAACTTGTAGCGCACACCAATGGTGGGATTGATGTTGTTCGTGTTGAGGTAGCCGTTGGCCACGCCGTCGTGCACCTCGCTGTACATGGCGCCCAGGTAAGCGTCGAAGTGCTGGTTGAACCGGTAGTCGGCGTCGAAGGAGAACGCGTCGAGGCCGCCGCTGCAAACGCTGTGCGCGGAAGTCGAGCAGCCCACGTCCTTGCCGCTGCCGTACGCACCCTGATGATAGCCGTAGTAGGCCGCGGTCAGATCGAGGTGGGGAGTGACGCTGTAGCGCACACCGCTCCAGTAGACCTGCACGATCTTCTCAATGTCGTAGGCCTTGTTGTTGACGACCGCCAGCACGTAACCGCCGATGTCGCTGAAACCGGCGCTCAACGGCGTCGCGGGATTGGTGTACTGGAGGTACTCGTAGCCGGCAAAGAATTTGAACGGGTCGAGCTTGTACAACCCCATGAGGGCATAGGCGGTATTGTCCGAGATGGTCGCTGCCAGAGAATTCGAGACCGCATAGCCGAGCGGCAGCGCTGCGACCTGGGGGGCAGTCAGGGAGCTGGCGGTGATGGCGCTGTTGACCTTGGAGTAATAGGCATCGAGCGATGCGCCCGCGAAGCTGGCGCCGATGTCCGCCTGGACCGCGGTGTTGCCCGAGCCACTGGAGCCGTTGAACTTGTACAGAGCACCGAGGTGCACCAGCTCGTTGAAGCTCACCAGATACTTCGCCGTCGAATCGAGCCGGTCATCTTCGCTGCTGCCGCCGCCGGAATAGGTGTTGGACGCGCCGAGCAGGCCGAAGGCCGAGGCATGGTAGTTGGGGTCGTAGAGGATGGTGCCTTCCGAGAGCAGCGTCACCTGCCGACCGAAGGTGAGGGCACCGAAGCGCGCTGATTGCAGGCCGACGAAGGCGGTCTGGAAGGCCTGCCCAGCCGAGCCGCCATCGACACCGACGCTTTGCGTGGCGAGACTGCGACCGTTGTTCACGGTCAGCGACTTCAGCGAATCCGCGATTTCGCCGGACTGCGGATTGAAGAAGGTCTCCGCCTGGAACACCGCCGCCCAATCGCCGAGCAGGGGCTCGATGCCCTGCAGTCCGACGCGCGTCTGGCCCATGTTGCTGGGCGTCAGCCCGAGCGCCGACCCTGCGCTGTTCTGCCGCACGATGTTGCCGCTCGCGGCCGGACGATAGGGGCTGAACGGCGCACTGTGCGTGTCGTATTGAACACCCAGGTCCAGGACGCCATACAGCGTGATGCCGTGCCATGTCAGGCTGTCGTCGCCGCTGATGCCCGGGCCGGTCTTCTGCTGCGCGAGTGCCGGGGCCGCAGCGGTCCCGGCGCTGAGCAACGCCAGTACGCAGCACGCGAGCCGTAGGTCTCGGCGACTCAAAGGTGTAACCATGTGGTATCCGCGGCTCCTGCATGTGGCTGTCGTCACGGCGGTCAGCGGCGACGATTGTTAGGGGCCGGCGGTTATACGGTCAGTCGCACCCGGGTTACACACCGGTAGCAGGGCAACAGCCGCCGCCACCCTGAGCGCGAGCGGCCGGCTGCGCTGCGCGCCGGCGGCGCCTCGGCAGCTGTCGCGGGGAGGTTATGTGGAATCGACGCTGCGCAGCAGCTCGTTGATCGAGGTCTTGGCGCGCGTCTGTGCGTCGACCCGCTTGACGATCACGGCGCAGGCGAGGCTGTAACGGCCATCCGGCGCCGGCAGGCTCCCCGGCACCACCACCGAGCCCGCCGGAACTCTGCCCGTGAGGATCACGCCGCTGGCGCGATCGTAGATGCGCGTGCTCTGCCCGATGAATACGCCCATCGAGATCACCGAGCCGGCCTCGACGATGACTCCCTCGACGATCTCCGAGCGCGCCCCGATGAAGCAGTCGTCCTCGATGATGGTCGGCGCGGCCTGCAGCGGCTCGAGCACCCCGCCGATGCCGACCCCGCCCGACAGGTGCACGTTGCGGCCGATCTGTGCGCACGAGCCTACCGTCGCCCAGGTGTCGACCATGGTGCCCGGCCCGATCCAGGCGCCGATGTTGACGTAGCTCGGCATCAGCACCGCATCGGGCGCGACGTAGGCGCCGCGGCGCACCAGCGCGTGCGGCACGATGCGCGCACCGCCGGCGCGCAGCTCACTCTCGGTGGCCGCGGCGTATTTCAGCGGCACCTTGTCGTAGAAGCGCGTGAAGCCGGCATCGATCAGGCGGTTGTCGCGCACCCGGAACGACAGCAGCACAGCCTTCTTCAGCCACTCGTTGACCACCCAGGTGCCGTCGCGCGGCTCAGCGACACGCGCCGCTCCGGCATCGAGCAGCGCGAGACTCGCCTCGAGCGCGGCATCGAGCTCGGACGGCAGGTTGTGCGGCGACAGTTCGGCCCGCCGCTCGAAGGCGGCATCGATGATGCCCTTGAGCTGCGCGCGCCCGGCGGCGTCCGCCACGCTCATGCGCCCGCCATGCTCATGCGCCCGCCACGCCGGCGGCGGCCGGCGCGCGCAGCGCCGCCTCGCGTTGATCGAGCACCTGCACCAGGCGCTCCTTGAGCTGCTCGGCGGCCGCGCCGCTCAAGGGGCGATTCTCGAAGTCGGTGACGTAGAAGGTGTCCTCGGCGCGCTCGCCCACCGTCATGATCTTGGCGGCGTGCAGCTCGATGCGCTCCTGCATCAGCACCTGGCCGACCTCGCACAGTAGCCCGGGACGATCGCCGGCGGTGAGCTCGAGCACCGAGCGGTGGTTGCGCTCGTCGGCGCTCACGCTGATCAGGGTGGCAGTGTGAAACATGCGCGCCTGGCGCGGCGCGCGCCGCGACACGGCGAACGGCGCATCCGCCGGCCCCTGCAGCGAGCGCCACAGCGCCTGCTCGATCTCGTTGAGACGGTCGCGGTCGTCGATGGGCGCACCGGTGTCCTCGAGCAGGTGGTACAGGTCGAGGCTGAAGCCGTCGCCGCTCGGCGTGATGCGTGCGTCGACGATGTTGAGTCCGAGCTGATCGAGCGCCGCGGTGGTGCGCGCGAAGCCGTGGCGCCGCGGGCGCGTGAAGATCAGCACCGCGGTGGTGCCGCGCACGCTGTGCGGATCGAGCGCCACCAGCGGTTCGTCGGAACCGGCTTCGCGCTCGGCCAGCAGCTGCGTGTGCCAGGCGACCTCCTCGGGCGAGTGCTGCAGGAAATAGCCGGCGCTGAAGCGCGTCCATACTCCGAGGATGCTCGCCTCGCTCACCGCGTGCTCGAGCAGCAGGCGCCGCGCGGCATCCTGCGTCTCGCGCACCAGGTGCTCCGGGTCGATCGGGCTCTCGAGCCCGCGGCGCAGGGCGCGCTTGACGCGCTGGTAGAAATCGCGGAACAGCGAGGCTTTCCAGGAGTTCCACAGCTTCGGGTTGGTGGCGCGCACGTCGGCGCAGGTGAGCACGTACAGGTAGTCGAGGTGCGCCTCGTCGCCCACCTTGCGCGCGAAGGCGTTGATCACCTGCGGGTCGCCGATGTCCTGCTTCTGCGAGGTGATCGACAGCTCGAGGTGGTGGCGCACCAGCCATGCCACCAGACGCGCATCGTAGGGCGACAGTCCCTGCTCGAGGCAGAAGGCTTCGGCGTCCACCGCGCCGAGCTCGGAGTGATCGCCGCCGCGCCCCTTGGCGATGTCGTGGAACAGCGCCGCGAGATAGGCGACCTCGCTGCGCGGCAGCGACTGCATGACGCGCGAGGCCTCCGGCAGCTCGTGGTCGTAGCGCGGGATGGCGAAGCGGCGCAGATTGCTCACCACGAACAGCGTGTGCGCATCCACGGTATAGGCGTGAAACAGATCGTACTGCATGCGTCCGACGATGCGGCCGAAGGCGGGGATGTAGCGGCCGAGCACGCCGTAGGTGTTCATGCGGCGCAGCTCGTGCGTCACGCCGACCGGCGAGCGCAGCAGCTCGAGGAACAGCCGGTGATGGCGCGGGTTCTGGCGGAACTCCTCGTCGATCAGCCACAGGTGCTTCGCCACCGCGCGCATGGTCGAGGCGCGCACGCCGCGAATTTCCGGGTGCTGCTGCAGCAGCGCGAACAGCTCGAGCAGCGCCGACGGGGTGCGCGCGAACACCTCCTCGCTCACCGTCTCGAGCGAGCCGTTGCGCACCTGGAAGCGCGCGTTGAGCGGGCGCGGCGGCTCGCTCTCGGTGAGGATCGCCTCGCGGAACAGCTGCAGCAGCAGCTCGTTGAGCAGGCTGACGTCCATCACCGTGCGGTAGTAGCGCTGCATGAACTGCTCAACCGCGAGCGTGTAGGAGGCGTCCTCGTAGCCGAAGATCTGCGCCAGGCGGATCTGGTGGTCGAACAGCAGGCGATCCTCGTGCCGCCCGGTGAGCACGTGCAGCCCGAAGCGCGCCTTCCACAGGAAGGCCTGCGCCTGGCGCAGCCGGCGCAGCTCCCCCGGCGTCACGAACCCGTGCGTGGCGAGCCCGTCGAGCGAGTCGGCGTCGAAGTGGCGCTTGGCGACCCAGGCAATGGTGTGGATGTCGCGCAGCCCGCCCGGCCCCGTCTTGACGTTGGGCTCGAGGTTGTAGGCGGTGTCGTTCGCCTTGAGGTGCCGCTCGGTCTGCTCGCGCACCTTGGCCTCGAAGAACTGCTTCACCGGCCAGAGGTTCGCCGGCGCGAGCGCGCTGCGCATTACCGCGAGCAGCTCCGCGTTGCCGGCGAGCAGGCGCGCTTCCAGCAGCGTCGTCATGACGCTGACGTCGCCGACACACTCCTCGCGGCATTCCGCCACGGTGCGCACGCTGTGGCCCACCTCCAGGCCGATGTCCCACAGGAAGGTGACCAGCGCTTCGATCGCGGCGCCGCCGCGCGTGTCCGGCGCGCCCGGCACCAGCAGCAGGATGTCGATGTCGGAGGCCGGGTGCAGCTCGCCGCGGCCGTAGCCGCCGACGGCGACCAGTGCCCAGTCGCCATGCGCCGCACAGTGATTGCGCCACGCTGCGCGCAGCACCGCATCGACCAGCGCGGCGCGCTCATGTACCAGCTGCTCGACCGGATCCTCGGCGAGGAAGCGGCGCTTGAGCTCTTCGTGCGCCTGGCGCAGCAGCTCGCGCCATGCGGCTGGCGCGCCATCGGCCGCCAGCTGCCCCGACAGCCGCGCTGCCAGCGACGCGGTTTCGGGCAGCTGTGAGTCCGCGCCTGCCATCGCGGCGCCGTTCAGTGGCGCGCGCCGTTGGCGCCGAGGGTGAGCACGTCGACGCCGTCCGCGGTGACCAGCACGGTGTGCTCCCACTGCGCGGACAGCGAATGGTCCTTGGTGATCACCGTCCAGCCGTCCGGCAGCAGCCGCACGTGGCGCTTGCCTGCGTTCACCATCGGCTCGATGGTGAAGGTCATGCCGGGTTTGAGCTCGAGCCCGGTGCCCGGCTCGCCGTAGTGCAGCACCTGCGGATCCTCGTGGTACACCCGGCCGATGCCGTGGCCGCAATACTCGCGCACCACCGAGTAGTCGTTCTCCTCGACGAAGCTCTGGATGGCGTGACCGATATCCCCGAGGTGCGATCCGGGGCGCACCGTCCCGATGCCGCGCCACATCGCGGCCAGGCAGGTCTCGGCGAGGCGCTGCGCGTGCGGCGGCGCCTTGCCGGCAAAGTACATGCGGCTGGTGTCGCCGTGGAAGCCGTCGCGGATCACGGTGACGTCGATGTTCACGATGTCGCCGGCCTTCAGCCGCCGCTCGTTCGGGATGCCGTGACACACCACGTGGTTGACCGAGGTGCAGATGGTCTTGGGGAAGCCCCGGTAGTTGAGGTTGGCCGGCACCGAGCGCTGCACGTTCACGATGTGATCGTGGCAGATGCGGTCGAGCTCCTCGGTGGTGACCCCGGGCACGACGTGCGGGCCGATCATGTCGAGTACCTCGGCGGCGAGGCGCCCGGCGATGCGCATTTTCTCCTGCTCTTCCGGGGTCTTGATCGTGACGTGCATAGGGTGCGAGATGGGGCCGGCGCCGCGCGGCGGCAAGGGGCGCCCGGTGTGCGCGTAAGACATTGTTCCGACGAGGCCTTCATGGTATAAAGCGCGGCCTTTTTTGGCAACGAAACCCACACGCGCATCGTTAAACCCGGCGACTGGGTGTCTGCGGCTGGCGGCCTGACGGCAGGCTTTGAGGCTTCGGATGGTCACGGGGATGCGCGGAGGCTTAACCCATACAGGAGTCTTTCATGGCCGGCGTGTCCATGCGACAGATGCTGGAGGCGGGTGTCCACTTCGGACATCAGACCCGCTTCTGGAACCCGAAGATGGCCCCTTTCATCTTCGGTGAGCGCAACAAGATCCACATCATCAATCTCGAGAAGACGCAGCCGATGTACGCAGAGGCGGCGCACTTCATCAAGGGCGTCATTGCCGACGGCGGCACGGTGCTGTTCGTTGGCACCAAGCGCTCGGCGCGCGAGTCCATCCAGAAGGAGGCCGAGCGCAGCGGACAGCCGTTCGTGAACCAGCGCTGGCTGGGCGGGATGCTCACGAACTTCAAGACGATCCGCCAGTCGATCAAGCGCCTCGCCGAGCTCAGCGAGCTGGCCGCCTCGGGCGGCCTGGAAAAGCGCGGTAAGAAAGAGGCGACCCAGCTGCGGCGCGAGATGGACAAGCTCGAAAGGAGCCTGGGCGGCATCAAGCACATGGACGGCCTGCCCGATGCGCTGTTCGTGGTCGACGTGGGGCACGAGAACATCGCGATCCACGAGGCGAAGAAGCTCGGTATCCCGGTGGCGGCGATCGTCGACACCAACTGCTCCCCGGACGGCATCGATTACGTGATTCCCGGCAACGACGACGCCATGCGCGCCATCCAGCTGTACGCCGCCGGCATCGCCGATGCGGTTCTCGAGGGCAAGGAGTCGGTGCCGCAGGTCGCGGTCGGCGAGGACGAATTCGTCGAGCTCGACGAGGCCGGTAATCCGCGCAAGAAGGCGGCGCGCGGTGCGCGGCGCCCGCAGCCCGCGGTGCGCAAGAAAGCCCCGGCCCGGCGCAAGCTCCCCGCGGTCAAGCCCCCGGCGGGGGTCCCCGCAGAGGTCGGGGCCGAGGACGAGGACCTGGAGGCCGACGAGGCCGTCGAGCCGGTGGCGGCCGCCGGCACGCTGCCGGCGCCGGAGACCGTGCGTCGCCCGAGCGGCGCTCCGGCGCGGCGCAAGGTCCGCGGAGCGGGTAACGCTCCCTCGGCCGAGTAACGACTCAAGGACGGGTCATGAACATCACAGCAGATGCGGTCAGGCAGCTTCGCGAGCGCACCGGCGCGGGCATGATGGAGTGCAAGAAGGCGCTGGTGGAGACCAAGGGCGACCTCGACGCCGCCGCCGAGCTCATGCGCCGCCAGGGACTGGCGAAGGCCGACAAGAAGGCGACGCGCGTGGCGGCCGAGGGCGTCGTGGTCGTGTCGCGCTCTGCCGACGCGCGCACCGCCGCCATGGTGGAAATCAACTGCGAGACCGACTTCGTCGCGCGTGAGCAGGACTTCCGCGCCTTCGCCCACGCGGTGGCGCAGTGCGCCCTGGCGGCCGGAGTGACCACGGTGGCGGACCTCGGCACGGCGCGGCTGCCGTCCGGGGAGACGGTCGAGGAGCGCCGCCGCGCGCTCATCGCCAAGATCGGCGAGAACATCAGCGTGCGCCGCCTTGCGGTGCTCAGCTCGCCGGAGCATCTGGGCGCCTATGTGCACGGCACGCGCATCGGCGCGTTGGTGGCGGTCAGGGGCGGCGCGGCGAGCCTGGCGCACGACCTCGCGATGCACGTCGCCGCCAGCAACCCGCGCTACCTGAGCGCCGCGCAGGTGCCGCCCGAGGTTATTGCGCGCGAGCGTGCCATCCTCACCGAGCAGGCGCAGGGCGAGGGCAAGCCCGCCGAGATCGTCGCGCGCATGGTCGAGGGCCGATTGCGCAAGGCGCTCGGCGAGATCACCCTCACCGGCCAGCCGTTCGTCAAGGACCCGGACACGAGCGTCGAAAAGCTGCTGAAGGGTGAGCACGCCGAGGTCGTGGCGTTCGAGCGCTTCGAGGTCGGTGCCGGCATCGAGAAGAAACAGGACGACTTCGTCGCCGAGGTGATGGCCCAGGTAAAGGGCGCGGGCCCGGCGGTCAGGCACTAAAGGGCGCTGCACTGAATAAGGGACTCAACCCCGCCGCGTGCGGGGTTTTTTCCATACGTCTGGAGGGGAACCCATGACGCAAGGCAAGCCCGCCTATTCCCGGATCCTGGTGAAGCTCTCCGGCGAAGCCCTGATGGGCGGCGGCGACTACGGCATCGATCCGGCGGTGATCAAGCGCATCGGCGGGGAGCTGCAGGAAATCGTCGAGATGCCGGTGCAGGTCGCGGTGGTGATCGGCGGCGGCAACATCTTCCGCGGCGCCGGGCTGGCGCGCGCCGGCATGGATCGGGTGGCGGCCGACCACATGGGCATGCTCGCCACCGTCATGAACGCACTCGCCATGCAGGATGCGCTCGAGAGCTTAGGCATGCACGCGCGCGTCATGTCCGCGATCCGCATCAACGAGGTGTGCGAGGACTACATCCGTCGGCGTGCCGTGCGGCACCTGGAGAAGGGCCGGGTGGCGATCTTCGCCGCCGGCACCGGCAACCCGTTCTTCACCACCGATACGGCCGCGGCGCTGCGCGCCATCGAGATCAGCGCCGACGTGCTGCTGAAAGCGACCAGGGTGAACGGGGTGTATTCGGACGATCCGCTGCGCAACCCCGCCGCGGTGCGCTATCCGCGCCTGACGTTCGACAAGGTGCTCAATGACCGCCTCAACGTCATGGACGCCACCGCCATCGTCATGTGCCGCGACAACCGCTTGCCTTTGCGGGTGTTCAATCTCAACAATCCCGGCGATCTGACGCGCATCGTGCGCGGCGAGGACGTGGGCACGGTGGTCACCTTCGAGTGAGCGCACCGCAACGCCTGCGACGAGAGGAGGACAGCATGCTCGAAGACCTCAAGAAAGATGCGGCGGTGCGCATGAGCAAGTGCGTGCAGACCTTCCAGGCGGATCTGAAGAAGCTGCGCACCGGCCGCGCCCACACGAGCCTCATCGAGCACCTCAAGGTCGACTACTACGGCAGCGACGTGCCGCTGCAGCAGGTCGCGAGCATCGCGGTGGAGGAGGGGCGCACGCTGGTCATCTCGCCATGGGAGAAGAGCGTCGTGCAGGCCATCGAGAAGGCGATCTTCAAGTCCGACCTGGGGCTGACGCCGATGACCGCCGGCACCGTGATCCGCATTCCCATGCCGCCGCTCACCGAGGAGCGCCGCCGCGAGATCACCAAGGTGCTGCGCCACGACGCCGAGAATGCCCGCGTGGCGGTGCGCAACGTGCGCCGCGACGTCATGAACGACATCAAGGAGCTGCTGAAGGAGAAGCTCGTCTCGCAGGACGATGAGCGGCGCGCCGAGACCGAGGTGCAGAAGCTCACCGACAAGCACGTCGCCGACATCGAGGCGCTGCTCGCGGCCAAAGAGAAAGAGGTCATGCAGGTGTGAAGGCCGCCGCCGTCACGCACCTGCCGCGCCACGTCGCGGTGATCATGGACGGCAACGGCCGCTGGGCGGCCGCGCGCGGTCAGACGCGCACTGCCGGTCACAAGGCGGGCTTGAAGTCCGTGCGCCTGATCATCGAGGAGTGCTCGCGGCGCGGCATCGAAGCGCTCACGCTGTTCGCCTTCTCGAGCGAGAACTGGCGGCGTCCGGCCGAGGAGGTGGGCAGCCTCATGAGCCTGTTCCTCGAGGCGCTCGACCGCGAGATTGCCGAGCTGCACCGCAAGGCGGTGCGGGTGCGCGTGGTCGGCGAGCGCCGCAGTCTCGCGGTGCGGTTGCAGGCGCGCATCGCGGCCGCCGAGGAGCATACCGCGGCCAACGGCGGGCTGAAGCTGCAGGTGGCGCTGAGCTATGGCGGCCGATGGGACATCGTGCAGGCCGCGCAGCAGCTCGCCCGCGAAGCCGCCAGCGGCGCGCTGCGGCCGCAGGACCTCGGCGAGGAGCGCTTCGCGGCCGGGCTGGCGCTCGCGGGTCTGCCGCCGGTCGAGCTGCTGATCCGCACCGGCGGCGAGCAGCGCCTGAGCAACTTTCTGCTGTGGGACCTGGCGTACGCGGAGCTGCATTTCGCCGCCTGCCTGTGGCCGGACTTCACCGCCAGCGACCTGGACGAGGCGCTCGCGTTCTTCGCCGGCCGCGAGCGGCGCTTCGGGCGAACGGGCGCACAGCGCGCGGCCGCGAAGGCTTAGAACGCATCGTGCCGGAATCCCTGCGCAAGCGAGTCCTCACCGCCGCCGTGCTGGCCGCCGCGGCGCTCGTCATTCTGCTGTGGCTGCCCGGGTGGGTAACGGTCGCGGCCATGACCGCCATGGCGCTCGCCGGGGCCTGGGAATGGTCGGCGTTCCTGCTGCTCACCTCCCCGGCGCTGCGCTTGGCTTACGTGCTGCTGATCGGCGTGCTGCTGCTGGGTGCGTGGCGCCTGTGCGCCGACGCGGAGCGGCGCGACCTGGTGCTCGCCGCGGCGGTCGTGTGGTGGGTGATCGCGCTGCTGTGGGTGACGCTCGCGCCGCGCCGCGTCGCGCCGTGGTCGGCAGGCGTGGCGGGTGCGCTGGCGCTCGTGCCGGCGTGGCTGGCGCTGGTGCGGCTGGCGCTCGCGCTGCCGCACGGCGCACAGTGGGTGGTGTTCACGCTGGTGCTGGTGTGGGTCGCCGACATCGGCGCATTCTTCTGCGGCCGCCGCTTCGGGCGCGTGCCGCTCGCGCCGCTGGTCTCGCCGGGCAAGACCTGGGAAGGGGCGCTGGGAGGTCTCGCCGCCAGCGCGCTGGTGGCGCTCGCCGGCAGCGCCTGGTTTCAGGTGCCGCTCGCGGCCTTCGTGCCGCTGTGCCTCGCCGCGGTCGGCTTCTCCATCGTCGGCGATCTCACCGAGAGTTTGCTGAAGCGCTTTGCTGGGATCAAGGATAGCGGCAGCATATTTCCCGGGCACGGCGGGGTCATGGACCGGATCGACAGTCTGACCGGCGCTGCGCCGGTGCTGATGCTCGGCCTCGCTTTGCTGGGAGTCATCGCATGATCGGAGTGGTGGTGCTCGGTTCGACCGGATCGGTGGGCGAGAGCACGCTCGATGTGATCGCGCGCCATCCGCAGCGCTTTCGCCTCGTAGCGATCGCGGCCAACAACAATGCCGGCAAGCTCGCCCGGCAGATCCGCACCTGGCGTCCGCAGTACGCCGCGCTGGCCGATCCGCGCGCGCTCGGCGAGCTCAAGGAGCTGCTCGGCGGGGCACCCGCGGGCACGCAGCTGCTCGCCGGTGCCGCCGCGCTCGAGGAGCTGGCGGTGCTGCCGCAAGCCGAGTGCGTGATGGCGGCGATCGTCGGCGCGGCCGGGCTGCGCTCGACGCTCGCGGCGGCGCGCGCCGGCAAGCGGCTGCTGCTCGCCAACAAGGAGTCGCTGGTGATGGCCGGCTCGCTGCTGCTTGCCGAAGTGAATGCTTCCGGTGCAACGCTGCTGCCGATCGACAGCGAGCACAACGCCATCTTCCAGTGCCTGCCGCCGGGGGTGCGTGCCGGTGTTGCGCCCCCGGGCGTGACGCGCGTGACGCTGACCGCATCCGGCGGACCGTTCCGCGATACGCCGGCGGAGGCGCTCGCGGCCGTGACGCCCGAGGCTGCCTGTGCCCATCCCAACTGGGTCATGGGACGCAAGATCTCGGTCGACTCGGCGACCCTGATGAACAAGGGGCTCGAGCTGATCGAGGCCTGCCTGCTGTTCGGGCTCACCCCGGCGCAGGTGCAGATCGTGGTGCATCCCCAGAGCATCGTGCACTCGCTGGTGCAGTACGCCGACGGTTCCGTGCTCGCCCAGCTCGGCGCCCCCGATATGCGCACGCCCATCGCCCATGCGCTCGCCTGGCCCGAGAGAATCGACTCCGGTGTAGAATCCCTCGACCTGCTCAAGGTCGGCCGGCTCGACTTTCGCGCTCCCGACACCGATAAGTTCCGCTGTCTCGCGCTGGCCCAGGCCGCGGTGCGCGCCGGCGGCCTGCACCCGGTCGTGCTGAATGCCGCCAACGAGGTGGCAGTCGAGGCCTTCCTCGAGCGCCGATTGAACTTTCCCGGCATCGCGGCGGTCATTGAAGCCGTAGTGGAGCGCGGCACCGGGGGGGCGATCGGCGGGCTGGAGGACGTTCTGGCGGCTGACGCCGAAAGCAGGGTGCACGCACGTGAGCAAATCGTCGGCATGACAAGAAGTGCAGCGGTAAGAGGTGCTCACGCATGAGTGTCGTCTGGTACCTGCTGTGGTTCGTGGTGGCCGTCGGCCTGCTGGTCACGGTCCATGAATTCGGCCATTTCTGGGTCGCGCGGCGCCTGGGGTTCAAGGTGCTGCGTTTTTCGGTCGGGTTCGGCAGGCCGCTGCTGACGCGTGTGGCCGGCGCCGACCGCGTCGAGTACGTGCTGGCCGCCATTCCGCTCGGCGGCTACGTGAAGCTGCTCGACGAGCGCGAAGGTCCGGTGGATCCGGCCGACCTGCCGCGTTCCTTCACGCACCGACCGCCCTGGCAGCGCATCGTGGTGCTGCTCGCCGGTCCCGGCTTCAACATCCTGTTCGCCGTGCTGGTCCTGTGGGGCATGCTGTGGGTGAATGGCGTGACCGAGGTGCGGCCGACGGTCGGGGATGTGACCGCCGGCTCGATCGCCGCGCGCGCGGGACTGAAGTCAGGAGATGAGATCCGCGCGATCAACGGTAGCGCCGTGAGCGGGCAGCGCGAGGTGGTCTTCGGCCTGCTCGATGCCATGAGCGCACGCGGCGAGGCGGACCTCGCGGTCCGCGGCACCGACGGCGCCAGCCGCGAGGCGCGCCTGTACGTGCCCGACGCTGACGAGCGGCGCCGTCTCACCGAGCCGACGCAGCTGTTCCGCGGGCTTGGGTTTCAGTTCTGGACGCCCACGGTGCCGGCGGTGTTCGGCGAGGTCCTGCCCGACGGGCCGGCGGCGCGCGCCGGCCTGCACAGCGGCGACCGCGTCGTGGCGATCGACGGGGTGCCCATGCGCGACTTCCGGCAGATCGTCGACTACATCAGCGCCCGGCCCGCGGCGCGCATCAACATTGCTTACGAGCGCGGCGGCCTCACGGGCAGCGCCGCCGTGCAGGTGGTGAGCGAGCAGAGCGATGGCCACCCGATCGGCCGCATCCGCGTCAGGCCGCCGGCGATCGCCTATCCGCCGGGCATGCTGCTGCATACCAGTCTCGGCGCGGCTGCGGCGCTCGGCCGCGCCGGCGGGGAAGCCTGGAGCATGACACTGCTGCAGGGGCGGTTGTTCTGGCGCATGGTGCTCGGACGCGTGTCGCTGAAGAATCTGAGCGGGCCGCTGTCGATCGCCGAGTTCGCCGGCGATTCGGCCGAGGCGGGGGTGGCCGCATTCCTGAGTTTCCTGGTGCTAATCTCTCTGTCGCTGGGATTTCTCAACCTGCTGCCGATCCCAATCCTCGACGGCGGACAGATTGTGTTCCAGTTAGTGGAGTGGCTGAAGGGCAGCCCGCTGTCGGAGCGGACGCAGGCGCTCGGCCAGCAGGTGGGTATCGCCTTGCTCATCGTCCTGATGGGTGTCGCGCTATACAACGATATTGCGCGCCAGTTCAGTTGAGTCACAGCCGCGGCGCGCACCGCAGGCGCGGGCCCTGGAGGGCGCCCTCCGGGGTGCGCTCTGCGGTCCTCGAATAGTGCAACGTACGAGATGAACGCCGCGGCAGCGCCGCGGCGTAAGGGGTAGGGGTGGTAAGAACATGAACAGGCGCGCAGCCGGCGGTCTCGCTCGGGCCGGCGCACCTACGCGCGCGGTCGCAGCAGGCAAGCGCGGCGCGGCACTCATCGTGCTGGCGTTGACGCTGCACGGCGTACCGGCCGCGGCGCAACCCGCGCCCGCACCGGCCGGTCCGACGCCCACCGCGGCGCAATCCGCGCCCGCACCAGCCGGTCCGACGCCCGCCGCGGCGCAACCTGCGCCCGCAGCGGCGGGTCCGACACCCACCACGACGCAACCCGCGCCCGGCACGCCGGCCGCGCCCGAGGGCCCGGCGCCCGCTGGGGCCGCCGCCGGGCCGGTGCCGGCGGCACCGCAGACCGCGCCGCTGGGGGTGCCGCCGCCGGCGAGCACGACGGCGGACTTCACCGTCGGGGACATCAAGATCGAAGGGCTGCAGCGCGTCTCCGAAGGCACCGTCTACAACTACCTGCCGGTGAACATCGGCGATCACCTGACGCCGCAGCGCGTGCGTGAGGCGATCCGTGCGCTGTACGTCACGGGCTTCTTCCGCGACGTGCAGATGCGCCGCGACGGCAACACGCTGATCGTCGTGGTGCTCGAGCGCCCGTCCATCGAGAGCTTCGAGATCACCGGCAACAAGGACATCAAGACCGAGGATCTGCAGAAGTCGCTGCGCGGCGTGGGACTGGCGGCCGGCAAGACCTTCGACCGCTCGGTGCTCGAGGACGTCACGCAGTACCTCACCGACCAGTACTTCGCGCGCGGCAAGTACGGGGTGCGCATCGAATCGAAGGTGGAGGAGGAGGCCGGCAATCGCGTCAAGATCAAGATCGACATCAAGGAAGGCTCGCGCGCCAAGATCCGCGAGATCAACATCGTCGGTGACACGAAGTTCAAGCAGAAGGACATCCTCGAGACGCTCGAGCTGAAAACGCCCAACTGGCTCTCCTGGTACAAGCAGGACGATCGCTACTCGCGCGAATCGCTGCAGGGCGACCTGGAGAAGGTGCGCAACTACTACATGGATCGCGGTTACGCGAACTTCCAGCTCGAGTCGACCCAGGTGGCGATCGCGCCCGAGAAAGAGGACATCTTCATCACCGTCAACATCGAAGAGGGCCAGGTCTACAAGGTGTCGCAGATAAAGCTCGCCGGTACCTTCGTCGTACCGCAGTCGCAGCTGCAGCTGCTGCTGCTGATCCACCCGGGCGACACCTTCAACCGCAAACTGATCACTGCCTCCCAGGAGCTGATGCAGAACCGCATGGGACGCGACGGCTACGCCTTCGCCAAGGTCGACCCGGTGCCGACCGCGGACAACGCCAACCACACTGTGGCGCTCACCTTCTTCGTCGATCCGGGCAACCGCGTGTACGTGCGCAACATCAGCTTCACGGGCACCAACCGCATCAACGACGAGGTGCTGCGCCGCGAGATGCGCCAGCTCGAGGGCGGCTGGCTGTCGAACACCTCGCTGGAGCGCTCCAAGCAGCGCATCCAGCGTCTGCCGTACGTGAAGAGCGTGGAATTCGAGACCACCCCGGTGGCCGGCTCGACCGACCTGGTGGACGTGAACTACAAGATCGAGGAAGGGCCGGCGTCGCAGCTCTCCGGAGGCATCGGCTACTCGGAGACCTACAAGTTCATGCTCAACGGCAGCTTCGCGGATTCCGACTTCCTCGGCAGCGGTCAGCGCATCGCGGTCAACCTGAACGGCGGGGCCTTCAGCAAGGTCTACACCATCCAGCACACCAACCCGTATACCAACGTCGACAACCTGCAGCGCACCGAATCGATCACCTACAGCGACGTGACGCAGTTCGTATCGTCCTCCTCGACCTTCTCGTCGCAGACCGTCAGCCTCGGACCCACCTGGGCGTACCCGATCAGCGAGTTCATGTACGTGCGCTTCGGCGCGGCGTTCAACAGCTCGCAGCTGCTCACCAACTCGGCCACCAGCGCGCTGCAGGCGCAGCAGTGGGTGCAGGACAACGGGCATCCCTACAGCCGCCTGGCGCACGACGACTCCAGCAACAACGAGTACGTGTTCTACGGCACCAATTTCCACACGCTCGAGGGGATCGTCGGCTGGGACTGGGACACCCGCAACCGCACGCTGTTCGCCGATCGCGGCATGCGCCTCAACCTGTCCTACTCGATCACTACGCCCGCCAGCGACGTGAAGTACTACATCGGCAACGCTCAGTTGGTCAGGTACGTGCCGCTGTGGCACGGCTTCACGCTGTCGTTCCTCGAGGGTATCGACTACGGCTCGCCGCTCGGGCGCACCACGGCGATTCCGCCGTACCGGCAGTTCTTCGGCGGCGGCCCGGACAACGTGCGCGGCTTCCGCGAGAGCCGGCTGGGTCCGAAGGACCAGTTCGGCAACCCCTACGGCGGCAACATGCGCATCACCAGCCAGAACGAGCTGATCTTCCCCATGCCGGCGAAATTCGCCCAGACCGCGCGCATCAGCGCCTTCCTCGACATGGGTGGGGTGTACCAGACCGGCAACAGCATCAAGTTCTACGGACCGGACGAAGTGACCCCGGACTGCTACAGTTTCAAGTGCGAAGGCCTGAAACGCTCGGTGGGCGTCGCGGTGCAGTGGCTGGCGCCGCTCGGCCTCTTCCGCTTCAGCCTGGGGATGCCGCTCAACGCGAAGACGGGCGACGGCATCACCACCTGGGGCGATGAGCGCGAGGTGTTCCAGTTCTCCGTCGGCAACGCGTTCTGAGATACTAGGCGATTAGGTCCGGTGCCGGGCCGGGACGCATTGACAAAATAGAGGGTAGGTAGTTGCAAGTGAACCGTTCGATCAGCAGGAAAATGGCAATGTGGTCGGTCGCGGCAGCCGCAGCCCTGGCGGCTTTGCCGGCCTGGGCCGAGCCGAAGATCGGTGTCGTCGATCCCCAGCGGCTGCTGCTCGAGTCCCCGCAGGGCAAGGCCATGGCCGATGCCATGCAGACGGAGTTCGCCCCGCGCCAGCGCACGCTGCAGGCGCAGGGGCAGGCGCTCAAGGCCAAGGAGGAGAAGCTGCAGAAGGACGGCGCCACCATGACCGAGGACCAGCGCCAGCGCGCGGAGAAGGAGCTGCGCGACGGCGCGCGCGACTTCGAGCGTTCCAAGACCGAGTTCCAGGACGACGTCACCGCGCGCCGCAACGAGGAGCTGTCGCGCCTGCAGCGCACGCTGCTCGAGGAGGTGCGCACCTACGCCAAGGCGCAGAACTACGACGTGGTGCTGAGCGGCGAGGCGGTGCTGTACGCCACCTCGGCCGACGACATCACCCCTGCCATCCTCGCCGCGCTGCAGGCGCGCGGCGGCGCCGCTGCGCCGGCCAAGCCGGCAGGAAGCACGCCGCCGCCGCCGCCGGCACCCGCGAAGCCGCACTGAGCGCCAAGCCGGCGGGGGAGTGCGCGGCGTGCCGGTGTCACTCGGGGAGCTTGCCGTGCGCTTCGGCTGCGAGCTGCGCGGCGACCCGGACACGCGCATCGAGCGGGTAGCGACACTCGCCGCCGCCAGCGCCGACGCGGGCGCGCTCAGCTTCCTCGCCAACCCGCGCTACCGGGCGCAATTGTCCACCACGCACGCCGCGGCGGTGGTGCTCAGCGGCGCGGACGCCGCCGCCTGCCGCACGGCGATGCTGGTATGCGCGAACCCCTACGCCACCTACGCGCGCATCGCCACGCTGCTGTATCCGACGGCGCCGCTCGTGCCCGGCGTGCACCCGAGCGCGGTAGTGGCCGCGAGCGCACACATCGACCCGAGCGCCCGCGTGGGTGCCCTGGCGAGCGTTGGCGAGGGGGTGCGCGTCGGGCCGCGCGTGCTGGTCGGGCCGCACTGCAACCTGGAAGAGGACGTCGCGCTCGCCGCGGACGTGCAGCTGGCGGCGCGCGTCACGCTCGGACGCGGGGTGGTGATCGGTGCGCGCACCGTGGTGCAGCCGGGGGTGGTGATCGGCGGTGACGGCTTCGGTTTCGCCGCGGCCGACGGCGGCTGGGTGAAGGTGCCGCAGCTCGGCACGGTGCAGATCGGCGCCGACGTGGAGATCGGCGCCAACACCACCATCGACCGCGGTGCCATCGATGACACCGTGATCGAGGACGGGGTGAAGCTCGACAACCTCATCATGGTCGGACACAACACGCGCATCGGCGCGCACACGGTGATCGCCGGTTGTACCGGCATCTCCGGCAGCGCCACGATCGGCAAGCGCTGCGTGATCGGCGGCGCGGTGGGCATCGCCGGGCACATCAGCATCGCCGACGACGTGGTCATCACCGGCTACTCGGCCATCAGCCACTCGATCGCGCTCGCCGGGGTATACTCGAGCACGCTCCCGGCCGAGGAAGCGCAGGTGTGGCGGCGCCTGGTGGCGCGCTTCAAGCGCGGCGACGCGCTCGGGGCGCGCGTGCGTCGCCTCGAGCGCGCCGCCGGTCTGGCACCCGCGCCGCACGATGAGCCACATGACTGAGGTGCTGCAACTCGACATCCAGGCGATCCTCGAGCGCCTGCCGCACCGCTACCCGTTCCTGCTGGTGGACCGCGTGCTCGAGTGCCGTCCGGGCCACAGCATCCGCGCACTGAAGAACGTCACCTACAACGAGCCGTTCTTCCCCGGACACTTTCCCGGGCGTCCGGTGATGCCGGGCGTCATGATCATCGAGGCACTGGCGCAGGTGGCGGGCATCCTGTGTTTCGTCACCAACAACGTCATTCCCGATCACAACACGCGGTTCTACTTCGTCGGCATCGACAAGGCGCGCTTCCGCCGTCCGGTGGTGCCGGGCGACCAGGTGCTGCTCAGCGCGCAGCTCGAGCGCTCGCTGAAGGGAATCTGGCGCTTCTCCACGGTGGCGCAGGTGGCGGATCAGGAAGTGGCGCACGCCGAGATGATGGTGGCCCCGGAGGCCGCACGGTGATCGACGCGCGCGCCGTCGTTTCGCCGCAGGCCGAGCTCGCGCCGGACGTGAGCGTCGGACCGTTCAGCGTCATCGGTGCGCAGGTGCGCATCGGCCCGCGCAGCGTGATCGGGCCGCACGCCGTCATCAATGGCCCGACCACCCTGGGCGCCGACAACCGCGTGTTCCAGTTCGCCTCCATCGGCGATGCGCCGCAGGACAAGAAATACCGCGGTGAGCCGACCCTTCTCGAGATCGGCGACCGTAACGTGTTCCGCGAGTGCTGCACCATCAACCGCGGCACCGCCGGCGACAAGGGCGTGACGCGCATCGGCGACGACAATCTGTTCATGGCGTACTCGCACGTCGCGCACGACTGCGTGATCGGCGCCAACACCGTGTTCGCCAACTGCGCATCGCTGGGCGGCCACGTCGAGATCGGCGACTGGGTGATCCTCGGCGGGCTCACCGCGGTGCACCAGTTCACCAAGATCGGCGCACACGCCTTTCTCGGCGGTGGCTCGATCCTGTCGCGCGACGTGCCGCCGTACGTGATGGTGGCGGGCAACCCGGCGGTGCCACACTCGATCAACTCCGAGGGCCTGAAGCGGCGCGGTTTCACCGAGGAGCAGGTGCGCAACGTGCGCGAGGCCTACCGCATCCTGTACCGCTCGGAGCTGCGCCTCGCGGAGGCGCTGACGCAGCTCGAGCCGCTCGCCGCGGCCAATCCGGAAGTCCGCGCGTTCGTCGACTTCATCCACGGTTCCACCCGCAGCCTGGTGCGATGAGCGTGGTGGGCCTGCCGCCCTCGGCTGCGGCGCCGTTGCGTGTCGGGATCGTGGCGGGCGAAGCGTCCGGAGACCAGCTGGGGGCGGCACTGATTGGCGCGCTGCGCGCGCGCGTGCCGCAGCTGCACTGCTTCGGTGTGGCCGGACCGAAGATGATCGCCGCCGGCTGCGAGGCCTGGGCACCTGCGGAGGAGCTCGCGGTGATGGGACTCGCGGAGGTGCTGCGCCACCTGCCGCGGCTGCTGTCGCTGCGCGCGGAGCTCGCGCGGCGCTTCTGCGCCGCGCCCCCTGACGTGTTCGTCGGCATCGATGCACCGGAATTCAATCTCGCCCTGGCGCGGCGCCTGAAGCACGCCGGGGTGCGCACCGTGCAGTACGTGAGCCCGCAGGTCTGGGCCTGGCGGCAGGGGCGGGTGCGCGGCATCGGCGCGGCCTGCGACCTGGTGCTGTGCCTGCTGCCCTTCGAGACCGCGTTCTACGCACGCCATGGAGTGCCGGCGCTGTTCGTCGGGCACCCGCTGGCGGACGAGATCCCCCTCGAGCCTGACCGCGCCGGCGCACGCCGCGCGCTCGCGCTCGATGCGGCCGCGCCGCTCGTCGCGCTGCTGCCGGGCAGCCGCGTCGGCGAGGTCGCGCGCCTCGCCGCGCCCTTTGCTGCCGCGGCGCGCCACATCCACGAGCGCCGCCCGGGCTGGCAGTTCGTGGCGCCCATGGCCTCCACGGCCGCTCGTGAGGTCTTTGACAGGGAAGTGACGCAAGTGCCCGGCGCGCCGGAGATTCGCCGCATCGCGGGCGAGGCGCAGCGGGTGCTGGCGGCTTGCGATGCCGCTATCGTCGCCTCCGGCACCGCCACCCTCGAGACGCTCCTCACCGGGCGGCCGATGGTGGTCGCCTACCGGGTCAGCCCGGTGACCGCGTTTCTCCTGCGGACCATGAGGCTGGTGAAGGTGCGATACTTTTCCCAGCCGAACCTGCTCGCCGGCCGGCGCCTGGTCCCGGAATTCTTCCAGGAGCAGGTGAGCGGCGCGGCGCTCGGCGACGCCCTGCTTTCGGAACTGGAGGATCGCGAGCACGTGCGTGAGCTGCTCGAGGAATTCACCGCGGTGCACCGCGCCCTGCGCTGCGGCGGCGCCGGGCGCGCCGCGGACGCGATCGCGGCGCTGGCGCGCGGTGAGCTTGCGGCCGCCTTGCCCGCGGCTGCGGCGCTGCAGGTGCCCGATGCACGCCACTGAGGAGCGCGATCTTAAGCGCGTGGCGGGCGTCGACGAGGCCGGTCGCGGTCCGCTCGCCGGCCCGGTGGTGGCGGCGGCGGTGATCCTCGATCCGCGGCGGCGCATCCGCGGACTGGCGGACTCGAAAGTCCTCAGCGCCGCCGAGCGGGCGCGACTTGCGCCCATCATCAGGAGCCGCGCGCTCGCCTGGGGTGTCGGCTGGGCCGACCGCGACGAGATCGACACGCTGAACATCCTCGAGGCGACGCTGCTGGCGATGCGCCGCGCGCTGCTGGCGCTGCCGGTGCCGCCGACCCACGTGCGCGTCGACGGTAACCGCTGCCCGTGCATCGCCGATCTCGCCTTCGGCTGCACGGTCGAGGCCATCATCGCCGGCGATGCGCGCATCGCGGCGATCAGCGCCGCCTCGATCCTCGCCAAGACGTACCGCGACGCCCTGATGGAGGCGCTCGATGCGTACTACCCCGGCTTCGCGCTGGCGACGCACAAGGGCTACGCCACGGCGGCGCATCTCGAGGCGCTCAAGGCTCGGGCGCCCTCCGCGCAGCACCGCCGCTCCTTCAGTCCCATGCGGGTCGCGGGTGAGGCGCCCTTGAGCTCTTGGGAAGACGAGTAGGCGCGCGGCGCGATGGCACAGGGTTTCGTTCACCTCAGGGTGCACACCGAGTTCTCGCTGATCGACAGCGTGGTGCGCGTGCCGCAGCTCATCGAGGCAGTGGCCGCGGCCGGCATGCCGGCGGTCGCGGTGACCGACCAGCACAACCTGTTCGCGATGATGAAGTTCTATCGCGAAGCGCTGCGGGCGGGCATCAAGCCGCTGGTCGGGGTCGATCTGCTGGTGCGCGAGGAGGGCGAGCGGCAGGCGCCCTCGCGCCTGACGCTGTTGTGCCAGTCGCAGGGCGGCTACCGCAATCTCGCCCGCCTCATCACCCGCGCCTACCTCGAGGGTCAGGAGCGCGGTGTGCCGCGCATCGAGCGGCGCTGGCTGAGCCGGGCCAGCCTCGAGGGGCTGATCGCGCTCTCGGGGGCGAGCGACGGCGACGTCGGCCGTGCCTTGGTCAATGCGCGTGAGCGCGATGCCGAGCGCGCCCTCGATGGCTGGCTCACGCTGTTCCCGGAACGCTTCTACCTCGAGCTGCAGCGCCTCGGCCGTCCCTTCGAAGAAGCCTACATCGCCGGCGCCGTCGCGCTGGCCGCGCGCCGCGCGGTACCGGTGGTCGCCAGCAACGACGTGCGCTTCCTCACCCCGGCCGAGTTCGAATCGCACGAGGCGCGCGTGTGCATCCACGACGGTGCGCTGCTCGCCGATGCCGGCCGCGCACGCCGCTACACGCACCAGCAGTACCTGCGCAGCCCGCAGGAGATGGCGGCCCTGTTTGCCGACGTCCCCGAGGCGCTCGTCAACTCGGTGGAGATCGCGCGCCGCTGCAGCCTGGCGCTGACCTTAGGCGAGGTGCGCCTGCCGCAATACCCGGTGCCGGCCGGGGCGAGCACCGAGGAGTTCCTGCGCGAGGAGAGTGCGCGCGGCCTTACGGCGCGCTTCGCGGCGGCGGGCGGCGTACCGCCGGGACACACCGAGCGGCTGCGGCGCGAGCTCGAGGTGATCTGCCAGATGGGCTTCGCCGGTTACTTCCTCATCGTCGCCGACTTCATCCGCTGGGCGCGCAGCAACGGGGTGCCGGTCGGACCGGGGCGCGGCTCGGGCGCGGGCTCCCTGGTGGCGTTCAGCCTGCAGATCACCGACCTCGATCCGATCCGCTACGACCTGCTCTTCGAGCGCTTCCTGAATCCCGAGCGCGTGTCGCTGCCGGACTTCGACATCGACTTCTGCATGGACGGCCGCGACCGCGTGATCGACTACGTGGCGGACAAGTACGGCCGCGAGCGCGTGTCGCAGATCATCACCTACGGCACCATGGCCGCCAAGGCGGTGGTACGCGACGTCGGCCGCGTGCTGGGGATGGCGTACGGCTACGTCGACCGTATCGCCAAGCTCATTCCCTTCGAGCTCGGCATCACCCTCGATGCGGCGCTGGAGAAGGAGCCGGAGCTCAAGCGGCTCTACCAGGCGGAAGAGGAAGTGAAGAACCTCATCGACCTGGCTCGCTCGCTCGAGGGGCTGACGCGCAATGCCGGCATGCATGCCGGCGGGGTGGTGATCGCCCCGTCCATGCTCACCGACTTCGCGCCGCTGTACTGCGACGCCGGCGGCGGCAGCATCGTGACGCAGTTCGACAAGGACGACGTCGAGGCGGCCGGGCTGGTGAAGTTCGATTTCCTCGGGCTGCGCACCCTCACCATCATCGATCGCGCCGCCGCCCTCATCAACCGCGAGCGCCCGCCGGGCAGCGCGCCGCTGACCGTGAGCGCGCTGCCGATGGACGACGCCGCCACCTACACGCTGCTCAAGTCCTGCCGCACCACCGCGGTCTTCCAGCTCGAGTCGCGTGGCATGAAGGACCTGATCCGCCGCCTGCAGCCGGACCGCTTCGAGGACATCGTCGCGCTGGTCGCGCTGTTCCGGCCCGGGCCGCTGCAGTCGGGCATGGTGGACGATTTCATGAATCGCAAGCACGGCCGCAGCGACGCGCCGGTCGATTACCTGCATCCGAGCCTCGAGTCGATCCTCAAGCCCACCTACGGGGTGATCCTCTACCAGGAGCAGGTGATGCAGATCGCGCAGGTGCTCGCCGGCTACACGCTCGGCGGCGCGGACCTGCTGCGCAAGGCGATGGGCAAGAAGAGCCCTGAGGAGATGGCCCAGCAGCGCTCGGTGTTCGTCAGCGGCGCGGTGGCGCGTGGCGTGCGCGAGTACACCGCCGGCCACATCTTCGACCTGATGGAGAAGTTCGCCGGCTACGGCTTCAACAAGTCGCACTCGGCCGCCTATGCTCTGCTGTCCTACCAGACCGCGTACCTCAAGGCCCACTACCCGGCGCAGTTCATGGCGGCGGTGCTGTCGGCCGACATGGACCACACCGACAAGGTAGTGACGCTCATCAAGGAGTGCAGCGACATGGGCCTCGCCGTGCTGTCGCCGGACGTGAACGCCTCGCGCTACGAGTTCACGGCCTGCGGCAGCGGCAGCATCCGCTACGGCCTGGGCGCGGTGCGTGGCGTGGGCCGCGGCGCGGTGGAGGCGATCATCGCCGGGCGCGAGGCGCACGGCCCGTACCGCTCGCTCGAGGATCTGTGCCGGCGCCTCGACCTGCAGAAGGTGAATCGCCGCGTGCTGGACGCCCTGCTGCGCTCGGGCAGTCTCGACGGCCTGGGCGCCAACCGCGCCACGCTCATGGATCGTCTCGGCGCCGCGCTGCAGCTCGGCGAGCAGAACACGCGCGCGCAATCGTCCGGCCAGGACGATCTGTTCGGCCTCGCCGCCGACGGGCGCGACGCTGCGCTCGAGCCGCAGCGCGCAGCGCCCCTGCCGGAGTGGAGCGAGGCGGTGCGCCTCGCCGGCGAGCGCGACACGCTCGGCCTGTATCTCACCGGTCACCCGCTGGCGCGCTTCGAGTCAGGGCTGGCGCGCTTCGTCTCCCACCGCATCGCCGACCTGGTGAGCGACCGGCCGCTCGCCGGCCTCGAGTCGGCGCGCTTCGGCGCGGGCAAGGCGGTGACGGTGGCGGGACTCATCGACGAGGTGAAGAAGCGCGGGCCGCGGGTGATCATGACGCTCGACGACCGCACCGGGCGCATCGAGGCGGTGCTGTTTGAAGAGACCTGGCAGAAGCACCGCGAGCTGATCACCAAGGACGCGCTGGTGCTGGTCGAAGGCCTTCTGCGCTTCGACGAGTTCAGCGACGCCTGGCGAGTGTCGGTGCGGCGCATCAGCGAGCTCGACGAGGTGCGCTCGCGCGCCGCGCAGCGCCTGGTGATCCGCTGCGCGCACGACGACGTCGGGCACTGCCTCGAACGGCTCGCGGCGATCCTCGCGCCCTGGCGGCCGGGACCGTGCCCGATCACGGTCGAGTACCGCGGCCGCGGCGCGAGCGGCGCGCTCACGCTCGGGGGCGAGTGGACGGTGCGCCCGAGCCGCGAGCTGCTCGAGCAGCTCGAGGGCCTGCTCGGGCCCGACGCGGTGCAGGTGATGTATGCCAGCGTGCCGGCCCGGGCCGGCGCATCATTCTCGGCCGACGGCCGCTGAGTTAGGGTAGGCTTTACGCATCATGGCCGTTTCGTTCCTCGACTTCGAGCAACCCATCGCCGAGCTGGAAGCCAAGATCGAAGAGCTCCGGCACGTCAGCTCCGACTCCGAAGTCAACATCCAGGACGAGATCGACAGGCTGCAGGCCAAGAGCCGCCAGCTGACGATGAGTATCTTCGCCAGCCTCACGCCCTGGCAGATCACGCAGCTCGCCCGCCATCCGCATCGTCCCTACACCCTCGACTACGTGAACGCCATCTGCAGCGAGTTCCACGAGCTACACGGCGATCGCATGTACGCCGATGACGGCGCCATCGTCGGCGGGCTGGCGCGCATCGACGAGCGCGCGCTCATGATCATCGGCCACCAGAAGGGGCGCGATACCAAGGAGCGCGTGCGCCGCAACTACGGCATGCCGAAGCCCGAAGGCTACCGCAAGGCGCTGCGCCTCATGCGGCTCGCCGAGCGCTTCTCGCTGCCGATGGTGACGCTCATCGACACGCAGGGCGCCTACCCCGGGGTGGGGGCGGAGGAGCGCGGTCAGAGCGAGGCGATCGCCCGCAATCTGTTCGAGATGTCGGTGCTGCGCATTCCCATCGTCAGCGTGGTCACCGGCGAGGGTGGCTCGGGTGGGGCGCTCGGCATCGGCGTGTGCGACCGCCTGCTGATGCTCCAGTACAGCACCTACTCGGTCATCTCGCCCGAAGGGTGCGCCTCCATCCTGTGGAAGAGCCAGGACAAGAAAGAGGTGGCGGCCGAGGCGCTCAACCTCACCGCTGACCGCCTGTACAAGCTCGGGCTCGTGGACGAGGTCATCGAGGAGCCGCTCGGCGGCGCGCACCGCGATGCGGCGGCCGTGGCCGCCAGTCTCAAGGCCGCCCTCATCCGCCAGCTCGACGAGCTGGAAGCGATTCCGCGCGACGAGTTGCGCGCCGCGCGCGCGGCGAAGATCGCCGGCTTCGGCGTGTATTCCGAAAACGCCGCCTGAAGCGCGCCGATGGCACGCTCGCGCCGCGCACCTGCGAGCTTCGGTCCGCGCTGGCTGCAGGAGCGCCTCGCGCAGCTGCTGCCGCAGTTCCCGCACCTGCCGCTGTGCGTCGCCTTCAGCGGCGGGCTGGACTCGACCGCGCTGCTGGCCGCGCTCGCGCGCATGCCACGGCGGCCGCGCAAGCTGCGGGCGCTGCACGTCGACCATGGACTGCAGCCGCGCTCGCGGCTGTGGAGCGCGCATTGCCGGCGTATCGCGCACGCCCTCGGCGTGCCGCTCGCCGTGCGGCGTGCGCGGGTGCCGCGCCGGCGCGGCGAGTCGCTCGAGGCCGCCGCGCGCGCGGTGCGCTACCGGCTGCTCGGCGAGGCGCTCGCGCCCGGGGAGGCACTGCTCACCGCCCATCACCTGGACGATCAGCTCGAGACCGTGCTGCTGCAGCTGCTGCGCGGTGCCGGTATCGCCGGGCTCGCCGCCATGCCGGAGGTGGCGCCGCTCGCGCGCGGCCTGCTGGTGCGCCCGCTGCTGCCGCTGACGCGCCGCGAGCTCGCCGCCTGGGTACAGGCCCGGCACCTCGCGTTCGTCGAGGACGACAGCAACGCGCAGCGGCAACTCGACCGCAACTACCTGCGCCTCGAGGTGTTGCCGCAGATCCGCGCGCGCTGGCCGGCCGCGGCGACCACTGTGGCGCGTGCCGCGCGCCACGCAGCCGCCGCGCAACGGCTGCTCGATGCGCTGGCCGCCGCCGACCTCGCGCGGGCGAGCTGGGGCGCCATGCTCGCGGCGCGGGCGCTGCGCGCGCTCACCCTCGAGCGGCGCCGCAACGTGCTGCGCTTCTGGATCACGCAGCAGGGTCTGCAGGCGCCGCCCGCGAGCCTCTTGACCGAGATGGCCGGCCCGTTGCTCGCCGCGCGCGCCGATGCGCAGCCGTTCGTCGCCTGGGGCGAAGCGCGGGTGCTGCGCCAGGGCGAGCTGCTGTGCCTGCAGGCGCAGCGCGAGGCGGCGACCGTCCCGGCGGCAGTCCAGTGGCGCTGGGGCGGGCGGCGCAGCTGTCCCCTGGCGGGCAGCGGCACGCTGGCGCTGCAGAACGATGCGCGCGGACCCCTCGACCTTGACGCGCTGCCGCCACGGCTGCTGCTGCGGCCGCGCCGCGGCGGCGAGCGGCTGCGCCCGGTGCGCGGCGGCCCGCGCCGCACGCTGAAGAGCCTGCTGCAGGAAGCGGGCGTGCCGGCGCAGGAGCGGCGCAGCCTGCCGCTCGTTTTTGCCGGCGAGCAACTGCTGGCCGTGGCCGACCTGTGGCTCGACGAGTCGGTGCAGGCAGGACCTGCGAGCCGCCGCCGCGCGCGCCTGCGCTGGACGCCCGAACGGCCCACGCCGCGCCGCCAGATGTGCTAACCTGCCGGCCCGTCGTCGCTGCCGGCATTTTCGCGGGCAGCGGTGGTGCGAGCGACGGGAAAAACCCTCGATCTGAGCTTATGACGCGTTTCGTATTCGTCACCGGCGGCGTCGTGTCCTCGTTGGGGAAGGGCATCGCGGCCGCCTCGCTCGGCGCGATCCTCGAGGCGCGCGGCCTCAAGGTCGCGATGGTCAAGCTCGACCCGTACATCAACGTCGATCCGGGCACGATGAGCCCGTTCCAGCACGGCGAGGTGTTCGTCACCCAGGACGGCACCGAGACCGACCTCGACCTCGGGCACTACGAGCGCTTCGTGCGCACCACGACGGGGCACAACAGCAACTTCACCACCGGCCGCATCTACGAGCGGGTCATCGCCAAGGAACGCCGCGGCGACTACCTCGGCGCCACCGTGCAGGTCATTCCGCACATCACCGACGAGATCAAGCGCAGCATCAAGCTCGGCGCGGAAGGCGCCGACGTATGCATGGTCGAGATCGGCGGTACGGTCGGTGACATCGAGTCGCTGCCGTTCCTCGAGGCCATCCGCCAGCTCGGCGTCGAGCTCGGGCGCAGCAACGTCGTGTACATGCACCTGACGCTGGTGCCGATCGTCGGCGGCTCGGGCGAGATCAAGACCAAGCCGACGCAGCACTCGGTGAAGGAGCTGCGTGGCATCGGCATCCAGCCCGACGTGCTGCTGTGCCGCTGCAAGCACCCGCTGCCCGAGGAGCAGCGCCGCAAGATCGCGCTGTTCACCAACGTCGAGGAGCGCGCGGTCATCTCCGCGGTCGACGCCGACGACATCTACAAGATCCCGATGCTGCTGCACGAGCAGGCGCTCGACGACATCATCGTCGACAAGCTGCGCCTCGAGGTGCCCGCCACCGACCTGGCGGAGTGGCGCCAGGTGGTGAGCGGCAGGGCCAACCCCGACGGCCAGGTCGACATCGCCATGGTCGGCAAGTACGTGCAGATCCGCGACTCCTACCTGTCACTGCACGAGGCGCTGATGCACGGCGGACTCAAGAGCCGCACGCGCGTCAACATCCACTACATCGAGTCCACCGACATCGAGCAGCACGGCGTGCAGGTGCTCGAGGACGTGGACGCGATCCTGGTGCCAGGCGGCTTCGGCGAGCGCGGCATCGAGGGCAAGATCCAGGCGGTGCGCTTCGCTCGCGAGCGCGGCGTGCCGTACCTCGGCATCTGCTTAGGCATGCAGGTCGCGATCGTCGAATACGGCCGCCACGTCCTCGGGCTCACCGACGCCAACAGCACCGAGTTCAACCGCGCCACCCCCCATCCGGTGATCGCGCTGATCTCCGAGTGGCAGGACCAGGTGCACGGGGCGCAGAGCCGCGACGAGGCTTCCGGCAAGGGCGGCACCATGCGCCTCGGCGCCCAGGAAGTGCTGCTCGCGGCGGGGACGCGGGCCCGCGAGCTGTACGGGCGCGAGGTGATCCTCGAGCGCCACCGCCATCGCTACGAGTTCAACAACCGCTACCTGGAGCGCTATCGGGCGGCGGGGCTGCGCTTCTCGGGCTTCTCGAGCGATGGCCTGGTGGAAGTGATCGAGCTGCCGCAACACCCGTGGTTCCTCGCCACGCAGTTCCACCCGGAGTTCACCTCCACGCCGCGCGACGGCCATGCGCTGTTCACCGGCTTCATCCGTGCCGCGCGCGCGCTGCGTGCCGCGCAGCTGCCGCGAGCCGCCGGCGCCTGAGGGCGCACGGCACGCCGCTTTGGCTCGCGCGTCATGCTTCTGACGGGCTACGAGGTCGGCGAGCGGCGGCCGTTCTTTCTCATCGCCGGCCCCTGCGTGATCGAGAGCCCGGCGCTCACCGAGGAGATCGCCGGGCGGCTGAAGGAGATCACCGCGCGGCTCGGCATTGCCTACATCTTCAAGGCCTCCTACGACAAGGCGAACCGCTCCGCGCGCGCGAGCTTCCGCGGCCTGGGGCTGGAGACCGGCCTCAAGGTGCTCGAGGACGTGCGCCGCGCGGTCGGCGTGCCGGTGCTCACCGATGTGCACGAGGACACCCCGCTCGCGGAAGTCGCCGCGGTGGTCGACGTGCTGCAGACCCCGGCATTCCTGTGCCGCCAGACCAACTTCATAGTGAACACCGCCTCCCAGGGCAAGCCGGTCAACATCAAGAAGGGCCAGTTCCTCTCGCCATGGGAGATGCAGAACGTCGTCGACAAGGCGCGCTCCACCGGCAACGAGCACATCCTGGTGTGCGAGCGCGGCTTTTCCTTCGGCTACAACAACCTGGTCGCCGACATGCGCTCGCTCGCGGTGCTGCGCGGCACCGGCTGCCCGGTGGTGTTCGACGCCACGCACTCGGTGCAGCTGCCCGGCGGGCAGGGCTCCTCTTCCGGTGGGCAGCGCGAGTTCATCCCGGTGCTGGCGCGCGCGGCGGTCGCCGCCGGCATCGCGGGGCTGTTCATGGAGACGCACCCGCGGCCCGCGGAGGCGCTGTCGGACGGCCCGAATGCCTGGCCGCTCGCGCGCATGGAGCCGCTGCTCACCACGCTGCTCGAGCTCGACCGGGCGGTGAAGCGCACGCCCTTCGAAGAATCGCTGCTGTGAGCGGCGGGAGAGCCAGTCCGTGAGCCACATACAGGACATTCGCGCCCGCGAGATCCTCGACTCGCGCGGCAACCCCACGGTCGAGGTGGATGTGATGCTCGACTCGGGCGCCATGGGCCGCGCGGCGGTGCCCTCGGGCGCTTCCACCGGTACGCGCGAGGCGGTCGAGCTGCGCGACGGCGATAAGAGTCGTTACGGCGGCAAGGGCGTGCTCAAGGCCGTCGAGCACGTCAACAGTGTGCTCAGGCTGGCGCTGCTCGGCGCCGACCCGCGCCAGCAGGCGGCGATCGACGCACGCATGATCGAGCTCGATGGCAGCGACAACAAGGGCCGGCTCGGCGCCAACGCCATCCTCGGGGTGTCACTGGCGAGCGCGCACGCCGCCGCGCGCGACGCGCACGTGCCGCTGTATCGCCACCTCGCGGTGCTCGAAGGTGGCGCCCGCGAGCCGCTGATGCCGGTGCCGCAGATGAACGTCATCAACGGTGGTGCGCACGCCGACAACACGCTCGACATCCAGGAATTCATGATCCTGCCGGTGGGCGCGCCGACATTCCGCGAGGCGCTGCGCTACGGGGCGGAGGTGTTTCATACCCTCAAGGGGATCCTCGCCAAGCGCGGCCTGTCGACGGCGGTCGGGGACGAGGGCGGCTTCGCTCCCAGCCTGGAATCGAACGAGGCGGCCCTCGCGGTGCTGCTGGAGGCGATCGAGCGCGCCGGCTTCCAGCCAGGCACGGATGTGTGCCTCGGCCTCGACGTGGCGAGCTCGGAGTTCTTCGCCGACGGCCGCTACCACCTCGAGTCCGAAAAGCGCAGCTTCACTGCGGCGGAGTTCACCGCCTACCTCGCCGACCTCGCCGCGCGTTACCCGATCATCACCATCGAGGACGGCATGAGCGAGGCCGACTGGGACGGCTGGGCGACGCTCACGCGCGCGCTCGGCGGCAAGCTGCAGTTGGTCGGTGACGATGTCTTCGTGACCAATACCCGCATCTTCCAGGAGGCGATCGCGCGGCGCATCGCCAACGCCATCCTCATCAAGCCGAACCAGATCGGCACGCTCACCGAGACACTCGCCGCCATCGACATGGCCGACAAAGCCCGCTACGCCGCGGTGGTCTCACACCGCTCGGGCGAGACCTGCGACAGCACCATCGCCGACATCGCCGTGGCGAGCGCCGCGACGCAGATCAAGACCGGCTCGCTGTCGCGCTCGGACCGCTCGGCGAAGTACAACCAGCTGCTGCGCATCGAGGCGGAGCTCGCCCGCGTGCGCTATGCCGGTCGCGAGGCGTTCCCGCTAAGCCGCTGAGCGCTGTGGGTGGGCGCCGGCGCCGCTGCCGTCGGCGGCGTGCGGCGGGCGCGCTTCATGGCGGCCGGCGAGGCGCCGAACAGCCGCTGGAACGCTCGTCGCATGCGCTCCGGATCGTTGAAGCCGCTGGCGCGCGCCACTTCCTGTACCGAGCGGGCGCCGCTTTCGAGCATGGCGCGGGCCGCATCCGCGCGCAGCCGCTCCACCGCCTTGGCGGGGGTGACGCCGGTCTCCTCGTGAAAGGCGCGCGCAAAATGCCGCGCACTCATGCAGGCGCGCGCGGCGAGCTGCTCGACGCTGAGCGCTGCGGCGAGGTGCGCGCGCATGAACTCGAGCAGCGCCGCGAAGCGCCCCTGGGATCTTTCCATCTCCAGCAGCGCCGAGAACTGCGATTGCCCGCCTGGGCGGCGGTGATAGACCACCAGGTGCTGCGCGGTGCGCCGCGCCACCGCCTCACCCAGATCCTCGCCGATCAGCGCCAGCGCCAGGTCGATCCCCGCGGTAATGCCCGCCGAGGTCCAGACGCGTCCCTCGCGCACGTAGATGCGGTCGGGGTCGAGCCGCACGCGCGGAAACAGCCCCCGGAACTCCTCGGTGCAGCTCCAGTGTGTGGTCGCGCTGCGCCCGTCGAGCAGCCCCGCGCCGGCCAGCAGGAACGAGCCGGAGCACACGCTCGTGACGCGGCGCGACTGCCCGTTGCAGGCCTCGACGAAGCGCCGCAGCCGCGCGGAGCCGAGCGCGGCGCGGGTGCCGTCCCCGCCCGCGACCACCAGGGTATCGATCGCCGCGGGACTGCCGAGACGCGCGGCCGCGAGCGTCACGCCCGAGCTGCTCGCCACCGGCCCGGGGCGCTCGGCAATGACGCGCAGCTGGTAGCTGCCGGGGCAGATGCGCCCGGCGACCTCGAACGCCGCGATCGGCCCGGTGGCGTCGAGCAGCTGGAAGCGCGGGAAGACCAGGAAGGCGATGTGGCGCGGCATGGATTGGCGGAAAAGGAGGCTAAAACGTCATTTCGGCCAAAGTATAAACGAGCCAGCATACCTTAGCCCAGTCAGCGCGGCCGTCATGGCTCCCGCAGCCAAGGAGATGCCCCGTGTCCACGGACTTCCCGGTGGTGTTTGCGCTGTACCCGCGCCTCACCCAGCTCGATTTCACCGGTCCGCTCGAGATTCTCGCCCGGCTGCCCGGGGCGCGCCTCGTGCTCGCCGCCTCACAGCCGGGCGAGCTCACCGCCGACTGCGGGGTGGTGTTCGCGCACGTGCAGGCGATCGCCGAGGTGCAGGAGTGCGCGCTGCTGTGCGTGCCAGGGGGCTTCGGCTGCGCCGCCGCCATGGAGGATGCCGTCTATCTCGCCGCGCTGCGCCGCCTCGCCGCGCGCGCCCGCTACGTCACCTCCGTGTGCACCGGCTCGCTGCTGCTCGGGGCGGCCGGGCTCCTGACCGGCCGGCGCGCCGCCTGTCACTGGGCGTTCCGCGAGCTGCTGGCGCTGTTCGGCGCCATCCCCGATCCCGGCCGCGTGGTGTGCGACGGCACACTGTTCACCGGCGGCGGTGTGACGGCCGGCATCGACATGGCGCTCGCCGTCGCCGCGCACATCGGCGGCGCGGCATTCGCGCAGCAGCTGCAACTCGCGATCGAGTACGCGCCCGAGCCGCCGTTCACCTGCGGCCGTCCGGAGAGTGCGCCGGCCGCGATCGTGGCGCAGGTGCGCGCCCGCTTCGAGCGCGTGTGGCCCGAGCGGCTCGCGGCCGCGCAGCGTGCGGCCGCCGCCCTGGCGCACGAGCGCGCGTCGCCGGCGGCGGGCGGTTAGCACGCCCGCTGACGACCCTTCGCGCTCACGTCCCGGTCTGCTAGGCTGTCGGGCCCATGAAGTGGCTCGCCGCCGCGCTCCTCGTCGCCGTGATCCTGCTGCAGTACCGCGTGTGGCTCTCCGCGGACGGAGTGCACGAGGTCACGCGGCTGCGCCAGGCGGTGGACGTGCAGCGCACCGAGAACGAGCAGCTCGTTGAGCGCAACCGCCAGCTCGCCGCCCAGGTGCGCGACCTGAAGACCGGCATGGAGGCGCTCGAGGAGAGCGCGCGCAGCGACCTTGGCATGATCGCGCGCAACGAGACCTTCTACCAGGTCGTGCCGCCCCCGGCCGCCGACAGCTCCCGCGCGCCGACGCGCACCGCCGCGGCCCACTGACAGTGCGCCGCGCGCGATGCGCTACTGGCTCGTCATGCCGGCCGCGGGCGCAAGTGAGCGCTTCGGTGGTCCGACGCCCAAGCAATACGTCGAGCTCGCCGGCCGCACGGTAATCGAGTGGTCGCTGGCCCCGTTCCTCGATGACGAGCGCTGCGCCGGCGCGGTGGTGGCGCTGGCGGCGCACGACAGCGGCTGGGCGCCGGTGGCGGCGCGCCTGCGCGCGTCCCTGGCACGTGGCGCGCCTGAGATCACCACCTGCACCGGCGGCGCGCAGCGCTGCCTGTCGGTGCGTCGCGCGCTCGCGACGCTCGCGGCAAGCGCCGCGCCCGAGGACTGGGTGCTGGTGCACGACGCCGCGCGCCCGTGTCTCGAGCGCGGCGATCTCGAGCGGCTGCTCGCCGCCCTCGCTGCCCACCCGGAAGGTGGGCTGCTCGCCGCACCGGTGGCGGATACCTTGAAGCGCGGCGCGCCGGGCGACGCTGCGGCTGCGGGCGCGGCGGTGCTCGAGACCGTGGACCGCACGGCGCTGTGGCGCGCCCTCACCCCGCAGATGTTCCGCTACGGCAAGCTGTGCGCGGCCCTCGATGCCGCGCAGGCGGCGGGACGTCATCCGAGCGATGAGGCGCAGGCGCTCGAGTGGCTCGGCGCGCGGCCGCTGCTCATCGCCGGCAGTCCCACCAACCTCAAGATGACCGACGCCGCTGAGCTCGCCCTGGCCGCCGCGATCCTGCAGGCACGGCGCAGCTAGCTTCGGAGGCACCGCAGGCACATGCGCATCGGCTTCGGTACGGATGTACACGCCTTCGGGCCCGGGGACTTCGTCATGCTCGGCGGCGTGCGCATTGCCCACAGCCACGGCGTCGTGGCGCATTCGGACGGCGACGTGCTGCTGCACGCACTGTGCGATGCGCTGCTGGGGGCCGCCGGGCTCGGGGACATCGGCCAGCACTTCAGCGACGCCGACGCGCGCTGGAAGGATGCGCCGAGCGCGCTGTTCGTGACGCAGGTGCTGGCGATGCTGCGGGCGCGCGGCTTGCGCGTGGCCAACGCCGACCTGACGCTGCTCGCGCAGGCGCCGCGGATCGCCCCGCACCGCGCGGCCATCGCCCGCCAGGTGGCGCAACTGCTCGGAGTGAGCGAGACGCGCGTCAACCTCAAGGCGACCACCACCGAAGGGCTCGGCTTCCTCGGACGCTGCGAGGGCATCGCCGCACACGCCGCCGTGCTGCTCGACGAGGGCTGAAGGTGAGCGCAGGCGAGCGCAGCGCCCGCGCGGTGGCGCTCGCACCGCCGCGCGCCTACGGGCCGCCGCCGGCGGTGGGCGTGCTGCGCGCGCAGGATGAAGACTTCGTCGTCGAGGAGGATCTGGGCTTCGCGCCCGCCGGCGCCGGCGCTCACCTGCTGCTCAAGGTGAGAAAGTGCGGCGCCAATACGCAGTGGGTGGCGCAGCAGCTCGCGCGCCTTGCCGGGTGTCGCACCGCCGAGGTGGGCTACGCCGGCCTCAAGGACCGGCACGCGATCGCGGTTCAGTGGTTTTCCGTGCCGCGCGGGCGCGACGCGACCGCCTGGCACGCCGTGCGCGCCCCGGACTTCGAGGTGCTCGAGGCGCACCCGCACCACCGCAAGCTGCCGCGCGGTGCGCTCGCCGGTAATCGCTTCCGCGTGCGCATCCGCGCCGCCGCCGGCGAGGGCGACGGTGCGCGGCTTGCCGCGCTCATCGGGCCGCGTCTTGCGGCGATTGCGCACGGCGGGGTGCCGAACTACTTCGGACCGCAGCGCTTCGGCCGCGACGGCGCCAACCTCGTGCGCCCGGCGGGGACGTCCGCCGGTAGCGCCGCGCCCGGGCGCTTCCAGCTGTCCGCCGCTCGCAGCGTGGTGTTCAACGCGGTGCTGGCCGAGCGCGTGGCGGCGGACAGCTGGCGCACGTTACTGCCCGGGGATCTCGCCAACCTCGACGGCCGCGGCAGCATTTTCGCGGTGGAGGAGGGCGATGACCCGGGCGCGCTCGCCGCACGCTGTGCGCGCCTGGAGATTCATCCCACCGGTCCGTTGTGGGGGGCGGGGAGTCCCGCCTCGGGCGGCGCGGTGCTCGAGCTCGAGTCGCGCATCGGCGCGCAGTACCCGGCCGAATGCGCCCTGTGCGCGGACGCCGGCATGCGGCACGAGCGGCGCAGCCTGCGCATCGCAGTGCGCGAGCTCTCCTGCGAGCCGGCCGCGGAGTCGGTGCTGCTCGCCTTCCGCCTGACACGCGGCTGCTTCGCCACCGCGGTGCTGCGCGAGCTGGTGTCGCTCGCGGAGGAGACTTCAGCCGCCTGACAGCAGCACGTACAGCGCCCCGGTGCCGCCGTCTACCGGCCGCGCGGAGACGTAGGCAAGCACCGCGCCCGTGCGACGCAACACCGAGCTGACCGCCGTCTTGAGCACCGGGCCGCGGTGACCCGAGCGCAACCCCTTGCCATGGATCACCCGCACGCAGTGCACCTGCTGCTCGAGGGCGCTGACGAGAAACTGCCGCAGGGCCAGCTTCGCCTCGGCGACCGTGAGTCCGTGCAGATCGATCTCGCGCTGCGTGCGGAACTCGCCGCGGCGCAGCCGGCGCAGCAGCGCGCGCGTAACCTGCGGGCGCTGGAACAGCAGCTGCTCGCCGCCGGCGAGTAGCGGGTCGTCGTCGTCGGCATCCAGGCTCTCCCTGAGCACCGCGGCGCGCTCGGCGCGCGCGAAGCGTGCACGCGGACGCGCGGCGCGTGGCCGCGGGGGCGCCGGCCGTGCCGGGAGCGGCCGGACGCCCCGCACCGCCTCGCGGAACAACCGCGCCTCCTCGTCGACCTCATCCTTGCGGTCGTCGCTCTTCCGCTCACCCGCCGCGCCTGTCACGACTCGCTCCGTGGCATTGCTTCTTGAAGTATAGTCAGGCGCACTCCTGGCGCGCCCGACTCCATGCTAAGTGAAGATCCTGGTCAGTAACGACGACGGCTTTCGCGCCGAAGGTATCCGCCGCCTGCGCGAGGCGCTCGCGACCCTCGCCGAGGTCACCGTGGTGGCCCCCGACCGCAACAAGAGCGGCGCCAGCAACTCGCTCACGCTCGATGTGCCGCTGCGGGTGTTCGAGTCCGAGCCCGGCGTGTACTTCGTCCCCGGCACCCCCACCGACTGCGTGCATCTGGCGATCTCCGGGTTGTTCGACTTCGAGTACGACATGGTGGTTTCCGGCGTCAACGACGGGCCCAACCTCGGCGACGACGTGCTGTACTCGGGCACGGTGGCCGCGGCGGTCGAGGGGCGCTTTCTCGGGCTGCCGACGCTCGCCGTGTCGCTGTGCGCCACTGAGGGCGGCGGGCATTTCGCCACCGGCGCGGAAGTCGCGCGCCTGCTCGTGGCGCAGCTGCTGCAGCGGCCGCTGCCGGCGGCGACGATCCTGAACGTCAACGTGCCCGACGTGCCGGTCGGGCAGCTGCGCGGATTTCGCGCGAGCCGCCTCGGCTACCGTCACCGCTCCGAGCCGGTCATGCGCGCCCAGGACCCGCGCGGGCGCACCGTCTACTGGATCGGTCCGGCCGGCGCGCAGCAGGACGCGGGACCGGGTACGGATTTCGACACCGTTGCCCAGGGCTACGTGTCGGTGACACCGCTGCAGGTCGACCTCACGCGCCACGCGGCGCTGCCCTCGCTCGGCAAGTGGCTGGACGCTCTCAGTGGCTGACCTGCGGCTGTCGGGTATCGGCATGACCTCGGCGCGCACGCGCGATCGGCTGGTGCAACGGTTGCGCGAGCAGGGCATCGCCAACCTCGCGGTGCTCGATCGCATCCGCAACGTGCCGCGTCACATCTTCGTCGACGAGGCTCTCGGCAGCCGCGCTTACGAGGACACGGCGCTGCCGATCGGGTTCGGTCAGACCATCTCGCAGCCCTACATCGTCGCACGCATGACCGAGGCGCTGCTCGAAGCCGGCACCCTCGAGAAGGTGCTCGAGGTGGGCACCGGGTGCGGCTACCAGACCGCGGTCCTCGCGCCGCTCGTTGGCCATGTGAACACCATCGAGCGCATCGAGCCGCTGCTGGCCCGCGCCCGCGAGCGGCTGCGCGAGCTCGGCGTGCGCAACGTGCGCTTCCGCCACGGCGACGGCACGCTCGGCTGGAAGGCGCATGCGCCCTACGACGGCATCCTGGTCGCGGCCGCGCCGCTCAGCGTGCCCGATGCGTTGCTCAAGCAGCTGAGGGTCGGCGGCCGGCTGGTGGTGCCGATCGGTCCGGAGGGCGAGCAGCAGCTGGTGCGCTTCACCCGGCGCGAGCAGCGCATCGATCGCGAGCCGCTCGGGCCGGTCGCCTTCGTGCCGCTGCTGGGAGGGACGGCCTAGGCCCATCATGATGTCTGAAGTTAGAAAGACTCTCTAACATACTGATATAAGGGTTCTTTTTTTATAGAAAAAACCGTCCCCTGCGTCGTTGGGCTGAAATTCAAGGCTTTTCCTGCATGCAAGGCCCCCTTCGCAGGCCTCGCCGTGGGGATTTCGGCAGGGAAAAATGTCTGCGCCGCAAATAAGTTGCACGGCCTTCTGCGACACGATTAACATGCCTCCCCTGTCTCTGTACGACGACAACTTATAAGGGGAGGACGACCGGCAGAAGACACAGGGAGGAGGGAGTCGCAACAAAAGCAATAACGTCCGCAAGAATAAAAAAAACAGTGCAATTGTTCGAGTCTGTCAGCTTCGAATGATTGTTTGGTTGGTTGACCCTCCCCTTGTGTCTTCTGCTGGTCGCCTTCCCGCCTACCGCGGCATCCTCTAGCCCTAGCGCACGAACAGTGCCGCCGCCACCGGCCGCTCCTCCTGCACCAGCACGTTGAAGGTGCGGCACGCCGCGCCCAGGTGCATCACCTCGAGCCCGATGCGTCGCTGCGCGAATGCGGCGCGCACCTCGCGGCTCGCGAACTGCTGCTGCGGGCCGGTGCCGATCACTACCACCTCCGGTGACAGGGCGAAGATCCTCTCCAGATGCTCGGGCGCGAGTTCGCCGTAGGCCGCCGGCTCCCAGTCGGTGATCAGCCGTTGCGCGGTCACGATGCAACTGCCGGTCAGGTGCTGCGCGCCGATCCATAGCCCGCTATCGGAGTAGCTGCGCACCAGGTTCGCCGCCCCGGCCGGCTCGAGAGTGAATTGCACCATCGCGTTACGATAGCTCCTAGTGCGCGAGCTCGTCATGGTGATCGCCGACCTGTATGCCCCGCGCGGTGCCCCCGCCGCGGCGCTCGAGACTGCGACGTCCGCGGCGCAGCTTCCGGGCATCGCCGCCGTGGCGCGATTCGGCGAGCGCCGGGCGCTCGCGGCGGGCTGGCGCCCCTGGCTCGCGCACTGGACCGGGCGCACGGAGCTCGCCGCCGTCGCGCCGGCGTGGATCGCGGCCGCGCGCGCCGGAGCTGCCGGAGCTGCCGCTGCGGGGGGTGCGCTGTGGATCGCCTCGCCGCTGCACCTGCGGGCGAGCCTGACGCGCGTGCATCTGGAGCACCATGGCCTGCTGCGTCTGCCGGCGGCGGAAGCCGCGGCGCTCGCCGCGGACTATGCGCTCGCCCTCGGCGAGGACGGCACGCGCCTCGTGGCGCTGCCCTGCGGAGACTTCCTGCTCAGCACGCCGGAGGTCGCCGTGGTGGCGAGCGCCGAGCCGGCGCGCTTCGCCGGCGCCGCGGTGCCGGCGCTGCCCGCCGGGGCGGAGGCGGCGCCGCTGCGCCGCCGGATCGCCGAAATCGAGATGTGGCTGCACGACCATGCACTCAACCGCGCTCGCCAGGCGCGCGGCGCGCTGCCGGTCAGCGTGCTGTGGCCCTGGGGTGCGCAAGGCGCACGCGTGCAGCCTAAAGGCGGCATGAGTCAGGATACGCCCGCAGCCTTCGGCCGGGACGCCTGGCTCGAGGGACTGTGGCACCTGCTGGGAAGCGCCGCACGGGCGCAGCCGCAGGGATTTCAGGAAATACTCGACAGCGGTACAGCGCGGGCGGTGGTGGTGAGCGAGGTGGCTTGCGGCTTGCAGCAGACGGAACATAGCGACGTCGCCGGCGCGCTCGCGCTGCTCGATGAGCGGCTGGTGTCGGCGGCCGTGGGCGCGGTGCGCCGCGGCGAGCTCGAGCGGCTGACCCTCATCGTCAACGACGTGTGCGTGCGTCTCGCACGTGCCGACCGGTGGCGCCTGTGGCGCCCCCGCCGCGCGGCGCTGGCGGCCTTCGCATGAGTTTGCACATCGTGCGCCGCGGCTGCGCCACGCCGCCGCCGGATCTTGGCGCCGCCATGCACCCGGTGCTGTCGCGGGTGTACGCGGCGCGCGGCGTGCGCTCGGCACAGGACCTGGACACCTCGCTCGACAGACTGCTGCCGGTCGGTACGCTCGAGGGGATCCCGGCGGCCGTGCAGCTGCTGCTCGCGCACCGCGCCGCACGCGTGCTGGTCATCGGTGACTTCGACGCCGATGGCGCCACCAGCAGCGCGCTGGTGGTGCGCGCGCTGCGCGCCTGCGGTTTCGCGTCGGTGGACTTCCTGGTGCCGAACCGCTTTCGCTTCGGCTACGGGCTCACCCCCGAGATCGTGGCGAGCGCGGCCGAGCGCGCCCCGACACTGCTGGTTACGGTGGACAACGGCATCTCCAGCCACGCCGGGGTGGCGGCCGCCCGGGCACGCGGCATGGACGTGCTCATTACCGATCATCATCTGCCGGGCGTGCGCCTGCCCGACGCCAACGCCATCGTCAATCCCAACCTCCCCGGCAGCCACTTTGCGAGCCGCGCGCTCGCCGGCGTCGGCGTCGCTTTCTACCTGATGGCGGCCGTGCACCGCGCACTCAACGTCCCGGGGGTCGCAGCGTGGCTCGACCTGGTGGCACTCGGCACGGTGGCCGACGTGGTGCCGCTCGATGCCAACAATCGCGTGCTGGTGGCGCAGGGTCTGAAGCGCATCCGCGCCGGGCGCAGCGTCGCGGGCATCCAGGCGCTGCTCACCATTGCCGGCCGCAGCCGCGCGGAGCTGACCGCGGCGGATCTCGCCTTCGGCGTGGCGCCGCGGCTGAACGCCGCCGGCCGCCTGGACGACATGAGCATCGGCATCCAGTGCCTGCTCGAGGAGGATGCCGCGAGCGCCCAGCGTCTCGCCGTGCGCCTCGACGAGCTCAACGAGGAGCGCCGCACAATCGAGGCGAAGATGCAGCATGAGGCGCTCGGCGCGGTGCGCCGCCTGCCGAACCTCACGCCCGGGGAGGTGCGCCACGCCGGGGTGTGCCTGTTCGACCCCGGCTGGCATCAGGGGGTGGTGGGCCTGGTCGCGAGCCGCGTGAAGGAGCGCGTGCGGCGCCCGGTGATCGCCTTCGCCTGCGCGGACGAGCTGACGTTGCGCGGCTCGGCGCGCTCGGTGGACGGTATTCACATCCGCGACGTGCTCGATGCGATCGCGACACGTCATCCGGAGCTCATCAGCCGTTTCGGCGGGCACGCCATGGCCGCGGGGCTCACGCTCGAGCGTGCCCGGCTCGACGAGTTCGCGCGCGCCTTCGACGCGGAGGTGGCGCGCTGCGCGCCGGGCACGCCGGCGGATGCGGTCGAGACCGACGGCGAGCTCACCCCCGGCGAGATTGCGCTCGATACCGCGCAAGCGCTGCGTGCCGGGGGTCCCTGGGGCGCCGCCTTTCCCGAGCCGAGCTTCGACGGGCGCTTCAGCATCAGGAGCGCACGGCTGATCGGCGAGCGTCACGTCAAGATGTGGGTGGAAGTGCCGCACAGCGGCCGCGCGTTCGACGCCGTGGCATTCAACCACGTCGCGGATGGCGCGGCGGCGTTCGTGCCGCCCGAAGGACTGCGGCAGCTGGTGTACCGGCTCGACGTGAACGACTACCAGGGCGAGCGGCGGCTGCAGCTGTTGGTCGATCACCTGCTGCCCTGCGACCCCTCGCAAAGCCCGGCAGGGCGGTGCTAGCATCCGCCGCGCCATGGAGCTCAACCCCTTAAGACGCCAGCTCAAGGATCTCACCGAGCGTGTGCAGTCGTTACGGGGGTTTCTTTGAGTACGACAGCAAGCGCGAGCGCCTCGAGGAAGTCGCGCGCGAGCTGGAGGATCCGGCAGTGTGGGCGAACCCGGCGCGGGCGCAGGAGCTCGGGCGCGAGCGGGCGCGCTTAAGCGCCGCGACCGCCGACATTGACCGTGCCACCCGCGGCATCGCCGAGGCGACCGAGCTGCTCGAGCTCGCGGCCGACGCCGGCGACGAGTCCGCCGCGCGCGACATCGAGCGCGACGCGCAGCGCCTCGAGCAGGAGGTGCGCCACCTCGAGCTCAAGCGCATGTTTCGCGGCGAGATGGACGCGCACAGTGCGTTCCTCGACATCCAGGCGGGTGCCGGCGGCACCGAGGCGCAGGACTGGGCGCAGATGCTGCTGCGCATGTACCTGCGCTGGGGCGCCGCGCGCGGCTTCAGCTGCGAGGTCATCGACATGAGCCCCGGGGAGGTCGCCGGCATCAAGAGCGCCACCGTGGAGGTGACCGGCGAGTACGCCTACGGCTGGCTGCGCACCGAGACCGGGGTGCACCGCCTGGTGCGCAAGTCGCCGTTCGATTCGGGCAACCGCCGCCACACCTCGTTCGCCTCCGTGTTCGTCTCGCCCGAGGTCGACGATGACATCCAGATCGAGATCAACCCGGCCGACCTCAAGGTCGACGTCTACCGCTCCTCGGGCGCCGGCGGCCAGCACGTCAACAAGACCGAGTCGGCGGTGCGTATCACGCACCTGCCGAGCGGCATCGTGGCCGCCTGCCAGAACGAGCGCAGCCAGCACAAGAACCGCTCCACCGCCATGAAGATGCTCAAGGCGAAGCTCTACGAGCTGGAAGTGAACAAGCGCAACGCGGCGGCCAAGGTGCTGGAGGATTCGAAGTCCGACGTGAGCTGGGGAAATCAGATCCGCTCCTACGTGCTCGATCAATCGCGCATTAAGGATCTGCGGACGGGTGTGGAGGTGGGCAACACGACCGCCGTCCTGGATGGCGACCTCGATCAGTTTCTGGAAGCCTCATTGAAGGCGGGTGTATAACTCAAATGGACGCAACCGACAGCGGCGACGAGAACAA
>DATHQM010000023.1:0-59098 GCA_035482695.1 Steroidobacteraceae bacterium
CGGGCGGCCGCGCCTGCTGGTGCAGCAGATCTACAACGCCGGCGCCCGCTCGCTCATTATCATCATGCTCTCGGGGCTGTTCGTCGGCATGGTCCTCGGCCTGCAGGGCTATGACCTGCTGCGGCGCTTCGGCTCCGAGGAGGCGCTCGGCACGGCGGCGGCGCTCGGACTGCTGCGCGAGCTGGCGCCGGTGATCACCGCGCTGCTGTTCGCCGGGCGCGCGGGCACCTCGCTCACCTCCGAAATCGGCCTGATGCGCGCCACCGACCAGCTCACGGCGATGGAGATGATGGCGGTCGATCCGCTGCGCTACGTCGCCGCGCCGCGCTTCCTCGGCGGGGTGATCGCCATGCCGCTGCTGACGGCGATCTTCAGCGTCATCGGGCTCTACGGCGCACAGCTGGTCGGCGTACAGATGATGGGCGTCGACCGCGGCGTGTTCTGGTCGCAGACCCAGGACTCGGTCGCGCTGCACGACGTCTCCGAGGGTCTGGTCAAGAGCCTGGTGTTCGGTATTGCCTGCAGCCTGATCGCCGTGTACGAAGGCTACAACGCTGCCCCAACGGCCGAAGGGGTGGGACTGGCCACCACGCGCACCGTGGTGGCTTCATCCGTGATGACCCTGCTGCTCGACTATGTTTTGACCGCGGAATTCCTGTAAGAGGAACTTTAGCTTATGCGTGCCAATCGAACTCTCGAGATCGGAACCGGGCTGTTTGTGTTGCTGGGATTTGCCGCGCTGCTGTTCCTCACCACGCAGCTGCCGGCGAGTGGACTGAAGTTCGGCGGCCCGAAGGCCGGCTATGACGTGAATGCCGACTTCGACAACATCGGTGATCTCAAGGTGGGCTCACCGGTCACCATGGCGGGCGTGCGCATGGGCGAAGTCACCGGCATCCGCTTCGACTCGAAGAGCTACAAGGCGGTGGTCAGCATGCGTATGGATCCGCAGTTCAACCAGATTCCCGACGACAGCTTCGCCAGCATCCAGACGCAGGGACTGCTCGGCGGCAAGTACATCGGCTTGAGTCCGGGCGGGTCGGACACCTACCTGAAGAATGGCAGCACCATCGATCAGACACAGTCGGCTCTCGTGCTCGAGAACCTGATCAACAAGTTCTTCGCCAATTCCGCGAGCAAGGACAGCGGCGGCGGCCAGGGCGGCGACGCCGGCAATGCCGGCAACGCCGCCAAGAAACCGGATACCTCCAGCAAGTCGGAGTCGAGGAAATGAGATACGCAATCTTTGGTGGCGCGCTGCTGTGCCTGATGTCGGGACTCGCCGCCGCGCAGGCGCAGACGGCGCCCGCGCCGGCCGCACCTGCCGCAACCGCCCCCGCCGCAGCCGCCCAGGGGCCGGCCGACGTGGTGCAGGCCGCCGCGCAGGGCATGCTCAATGATCTGGACAAGGACCGCGAAGCCTACCGTCGCGATCCGGCCAAGATGGCGCAGCTGGTGGACAAATACCTGTTGCCGCATTTCGACACCCAGCGATCCGCCCAGCTGGTGCTCGGCAAGTACTGGCGCACAGCGACCCCGGAACAGCGACAGCGCTTCATCGATGCCTTCTACCACTCGCTGCTGACCAACTACGGCAGCGCGCTGGCGGAGTTCACCTCCGATCGCCTCAAGATCTATCCGACCAACGTCACGCCGGATGCCCGCGTCGCCACCGTGCGCACCGACGTGAAGCGCGACAACGGCGATCGCGTCTCGGTCAACTACTACATGGTGCGCACGCCGCAGGGCTGGAAGGCGTGGGACGTGGTGATCGACGGCATCAGCTACGTAAACAGCTACCGCGAGGACTTCGGCGCGCAGATCGAGCAGCAGGGGATCGACGCGGTGATCAAGCGCCTCGACTCGGGCGAGAAGCCCGAGGCGATCGGCAAGCAGCAGGTCACGGGCAAGAGCTGATGAGCACGCTGCCACCGCAGGCAGCGGCCGCCGCGCCATCCGGTGCCGGCGCGGCGGCGCTGCAGCTGGTCAGGGCTGCGGACGGAAACGTCCGCGTGCACGGGCCGCTGACCTTCGCGACCGCACGCCGGGCGCTCGCGCTCGGCCGGGAGTTGCTCGGCGCGAGCGCGCACGCCGTCGAGATCGACTGCAGCGGCGTCACCGCCGGCGACAGCGCCGGCCTTGCGGTGCTGCTCGAATGGCTGGGACTCGCGAAACAGGCGGGCCGCCAGCTGCATTACACGCACTTGCCCCAGGACCTGACGGCGCTGGCCGGCATCAGCGAGCTCCAGGAGCTGCTCGCGCGCGGGGTGTGAGCGCGCGCAAGTGTCGCGGCGGCCGTGGCCCGCTCACTGCGGCGGCTGCGTCTGCGGGGTCTGCGAGGAGTCGGGAGGCGCGGGCGGTGGCGCGCCCTGGGATGGTGGCGCGCCCTGGGACTGTGGCGCGCTTTGGGGCGGTGCGCCTTGGGGCGGCGCGCCCGGCGCTGCGGCCCCTTCATCGCCGTTACTCTCCTCGAACAGCTTCTGCTCCCGCTCGTCCTCGCTCGCCGACTGCCCGCCGTTCACCTTGAAATCGCGTCTCTGCAGGTAGGCGTTGCGCATGAAGGCGTAGGGGTCGTAGGCGCTGTCCAGCAGCCGATCGAGGGACAGCAGGCGCGCGCGCGTGTCCATCACATCGAGCGCCCACAGGCCGTAGTTCCAGTAGGGGTTGCGGATGTACTGGCGCGGCGTGCTGAAGTCATCGCCGAGGCGGCCGAAGGCATCGCGCACGTCCGAAGGACCGAGGAATGGCAACACCACGTACGGCCCGCTGCCGATGCCCCATTTGCCGAACGTCTGTCCGAGGTCGCGGTCGTTCTTGTCGATCCCCATGCGGGTCGCCGGATCGAACAACCCGCCGACGCCGATGGTCGTGTTGACGACCAGCCGCAGGGTGTCGGAGAAGAACGGCTTGATCTGACCCTGCAGCAGGTCGTTGAGCATGACGATCGAATAATTCAGATTGTCCATGAAGTTGCGCACGCCGGTTTGCGCAAAGCGCGGCGTGACCTTCTGGTAGCCGCGCGCCAGCGGCCGCAGAACCGCCTTGTCCAGCTTGTCGTTGAACTTGTAGGTCGTGCGGTTCATCCGCTCCCACGGATCGCGCGGGTTGCGCGGGCCCGGCGGCAGCGTGGCGCAGGCGCACAACAGCAGCAGGCACAGCGCGGACAGTAGTCGGGTGCGGGTGCTGGTGGCTCGCATGGTGTCGCAGGACGGGGAAAGTTGGCTGGGGATTGTAGCAGCCGCGCGCGGCGCCCGGCGCTGCGCGTGCCGCGGAGGCTGCACGCCGCGGCACGCTGCAGGCCGCAAGCTCGCGGCGGTGTCAGCGCCCGCCGCCGCCGCGCTGTCCCTGGCCGTCGCCGCTGTCGCTGGTCAGCCGGTGCTTCTTGGTGCTGGCGAGGTAATCGCGTACCTCGTCGAGCCGCGCCTGGTAACGCTCACGCTGGATCACGCTGATGTGTGGCGAGGCGAGCGCGAGCTGCAGCTGTTGCGCGGCGAGATTCAGGTCGCCGCCGGCGAGCTGGTATTCGCCCATGTAGTAGTAGGCGTCCCCGGCATCGCCGGCCGCGCTGGCGGCAAGCGCGGTGAGGCGGATCTGATCGGGTGTCGGCGGCACGTTGTTGAAAAGGTCGAGCAGCATGTTGTGGGCCTCGGCCGGGCGGCCGGCGGCCATGAGGGCCTCCGCGTAGCGCACCGTCACCGGCACGTTACGCGGAAACAGCACCGCGGCGCGCTTGAAGGTGACGAGCGCCGCATCCATGTGCCCGGCCTTGGCCTGGGCCTGGCCGAGCGCCGCGTGCAGCAGCGTGAGGCCCTCGTGCTCCTGCACCAGCGGCGTGAGGAGCCTGACCGCCTGCTCGGCCTGACCGCTGTTCATCAGCGCGAGTGCCTCGCCGTAGCGGTTGCCAAGGTTATCGCCGCCGTGCGCAATCTTCTGGGCGTACTGTGCGTCGAGGTCGACATCGCCGATCGCCGTCAGCACCCGCACGCGCTCGCGGATGAGGTCATAGCTCTGCGAGTCCTTGCCCTTGCGCGGTGGGAACTGCTCGGCACGCGAGCGCTGCTCGGCGATGCGGTCGGAGTCCACCGGGTGATCGATCAGCATCGCCGGGATGTACGTGGCGGCGAGTCCCTGGTTGCGGGCCATGGACTCGAACATCTCGCCCATCCCGTAGGGATCGAAACCCGCGGCGGCGAGGTAGCCGATGCCGACGCGATCGGCCTCGCGCTCGTTGTCGCGCGTGAAGTTGATCTGGTGCTGCACCGCCAGCCCCTGGGTGGCGGCGATGGCGCCTTCGGTGGCCTGGCCGCCGCCGGCGAGCGAGCCGAGCAGGATCGCGCCGATCATGGCGGCCGCGGTGGCCAGGCTCTGCTTTGACTGGTCGGCGAACATGCGCGCGATGTGGTGCTGGGTAATGTGCGCGGTCTCGTGCGCCATGACGCCCGCGAGCTCCGACTCGGAATCGCTCGCGAGGATCAGGCCGGCGTTGATGAACACCCAGCCGCCCGATACGGCGAAAGCGTTGATCTGCGTGTCCTTGACCACGGAGTAATGGAAGTACTCCCCACCCATGGCGCTCTGCGAGGCGAGCCGCTGGCCGATGCCGTTGACGTACTCGAGGACCTCAGGATCCTCGAGCAGCTCGCTCTGATCGCGCAGCTCCTTCGCCACCATGGCGCCGAGGTAGTACTCGTCGGTCTTCGACAGATACTGCGCGGCGGGGCTGCCCAGGTCGGGAAGGTCGGCGCCGACGACCGGGGCTGCGGTCAGCGGCTGTGGCTGCGGCGGCGGTGGCGTCGGCTCGTCCGCGGCGGCCACAGTGGTGGCGGCCAGCACGGTCGTGGCGAGCAGGAGCGGCAGGCGGCGGATCATCGCCATTGGACCGCGGCGGGGAGGCGGGAGTTTCTCCATGATTACAGATGCTTACAAGCGCGGCGCGCTTAGGCGAGACGCTAGAGCGTACACCTACAGGATATCGGAGGCGTAATCCGCCAGCCGCGAGCGCTCCCCGCGCACCAGGGTGATGTGCCCGGAGTGGTTCCAGCCGCGAAAGCGGTTCACGGCGTAGGTCAGCCCCGAGGTCATCTCGGTCAGGTACGGGGTGTCGATCTGCGCGATGTTGCCGAGGCAGGCGAGCTTGGTGCCGGGCCCGGCGCGCGTGATGAGCGCCTTCATCTGCTTCGGTGTGAGGTTCTGCGCCTCGTCGAGGATCAGGAAGCGGTTGAGGAAGGTGCGGCCCCGCATGAAGTTGAGCGAGCGGATCTTGATGCGGTTGCGCAGCAGGTCGTTGGTCGCCGCGCGTCCCCAGTTGCCGCCTTCCTGCGAGCCGGTCAGCACCTCGAGATTGTCCATGAGCGCGCCCATCCACGGCTCCATCTTTTCCTCCTCGGTGCCGGGGAGGAAGCCGATGTCCTCGCCGAGCGGGATGGTGACGCGCGTCATGATGATCTCAACGAAGCGATTGGTCTCGAGCGTCTGCATAAGCCCGGCGGCGAGCGCCAGCAGCGTCTTGCCGGTGCCCGCCGGCCCCAGCACCGTCACGAAGTCGATTTCCGGATCCATCAGCAGGTTCAGCGCGAAGTTCTGCTCGCGGTTGCGCGCGGTGATGCCCCACACGTTGTGGCGCTCGTTGCGGTAGTCGCGTGTCAGCTCGATGGTGGCGGTCTCGCCGCTGATGTTCCTGACGATGCCCTCGATGCCCTGGGGCGAGTCCTCGAACACGCCCTGGTTGGGCTGCCACTCGCGCACCGCCGGACCTGAGATCTCGTAGAAGGTGCGCTCGGCGTCCTTCCACGAGCGCATGTCCTTGCCGTGCAGCTCCCAGAAGTTCTGCGGCAGCGGCCCCATGCCGCTGTAGAGCACGTCGGAGTCCTCGAGCGTCTTGTCGCTGTAGTAGTCCTCGGCGTGCACGCCGATGACCGCCGCCTTGATGCGCAGGTTGATGTCCTTGGAGACCAGGATGACGCGCGCGTCCTTGTGCTCGCTCTGCAGCGCGAGCGTCTGCGCCAGGATGACATTGTCGCCGCCCTGGCCGGGCAGTCCCGCGGGCAGCACGCCCGACAGCTGCCGCGTCTGGAAGAACAGCCGGCCGCTGGAGGGCTTCTTGCCGTGGTTGCCGGAATAGCCGCTCGGCAGCTTCAGCCCGAGGTCGATCTGCTCCTTGGTGACGTCGCGCATCATGTCGTCGAGAAAGCGGCTCACCTGGCGCACGTTGCGCGAGGCCTCCGACAGGCCCTTCTTGTGCGCGTCGAGCTCCTCGAGCACCACCATCGGCAGATACACGTCGTGCTCTTCGAAGCGGAAGATGGCCGTCGGGTCGTGCATCAGCACGTTGGTGTCGAGCACGAACAGGCGCCGGCCGGTGCGCGAGCGGCTCTTGACTTCCCGCGATGCCGCCAGGCCGGCGGTCGGGCCGGGCTCAGAGACGCTGCGCTGCTTCAAGTACCGCCTCCGCGTGACCTGGAACCTTCACCTTGCGCCACTCCTGTCGCAGGCGGCCACCGCCGTCCAGCAGGAAGGTGCTGCGCTCGATCCCGAGGAACTTTCTGCCGTAAAGGCTTTTCGGTTTTATGACATCGAACAGCCGGCACACCGTTTCCTCGGTATCGGCGAGCAGCGGGAAGGGCAGCGACTCCTTGGCCGCGAACTTGTCGTGGGAGGCGACCGGGTCGCGCGACACACCCACGATCTGCGTGCCGGCCTTGCGGAACGCCGGCGCCAGGTCGCGGAAGTCCTGCGATTCGCGGGTACAGCCGGAGGTCATGTCGCGCGGGTAGAAGTACAGCACCAGCTTCCTGCCGGCCGCGTCCTTCAGGCTCCAGGTAGCGCCGCCCGTCATGGGCAGCGAGAAGTCGGGCACTTTGGCCCCAGGCTTGATCGTGGACATCTCGTGTCAGGACTTGACCGGTTCCAGGATGGCGTCGAGGTTGAGCGAATCGCAGAACTCCATGAACTCCTCGCGCAGATGCGCGACGTGAATGCGGCTCGGCACATTGACGATCATCTGCACGGCGAACATTGGTGCGCCGGTGTGCGCGGCCGGGTAACTGCGGGTGGAGACCTCCGCAATGTCGATGCCGCGCGTGGCGAAGAAGCCCGACAAGCCGGAGACGATGCCGCTCTGGTCGAGGCACACCACGTCGATCGAGTACGGCAGCATGTCGGTGCGCGGCGGCCGCGGCTCGGTGCGCTTCAGGTGAATGCTGAGGCTCGAAGTGTCGGCGAGGCGCTTGAGCTCGGTTTCGAGCTTGGCGAGCGCGTGCCAGTTGCCGGACACCAGCAGCAGCATGGCGAACTCGTTGCCGAGGCTCGCCATGCGGCTCTCGGTAATGTTGCCGCCGGACTCGCTGATGACGCGGGTCAGCTCGTGGACCATCCCCGTTCGGTCGCTGCCGATCGCCGAAACGGCCAGGTGCTGCTTCATCTGTGGATGGCGGTAGAGTAGGGCGGCGTTCGCTGCGCTCGCAGTGTACCGGGAGCGGACGCCGGTTGCGAACCCGCTCGCCCTGCGTTGAGCGGGCGGCTTGCTTAAGCGCAACGTCGGCTCGTAACATCGAGCGCTTCCCCCGCGAGCATCTGCTTATGTTTGCCGGCAGCCTGGTTGCCATCGTCACGCCGATGTCCGCAGGCGGCGAAGTTGACTTCGCCGCCTGGGAGCGGCTGCTCGAATTTCACGCCGCGCACGGTACGCAGGGCATCGTGATCGGCGGCACCACGGGCGAGTCGGCCACGCTGCGTGATGCGGAGCTGCGCGAGCTGATCGTGCGCGCCTGCGCGCAGCTGCGCGGGCGGCTCAGCGTGATCGGCGGCGCCGGCAGCAGCAGCACCGCCGCCACGGTGGCGCGCGTCATCTGGCTTTCGCAGCTGCCGCTCGACGCCCTGCTGGTGGTGACGCCGGCCTACAACCGCCCCTCGCAGGAGGGACTGTATCTGCACTACGCCGCGGTGGCGGCGGCCACGCGTAAGCCGCTGCTGCTGTACAACGTGCCGGCGCGTACCGCGGTGGACATGCTACCGCCGACCGTGGCGCGCCTGGCGCAGCTGCCCGGCATCGCCGGGATCAAGGAGGCACTGCCGGAGGTGGCACGGGTGCGCGAGCTGCTCGAGCGCTGCCCGGCACGCTTCGTGGTGCTGAGCGGGGATGACGCCACCGCGTGTGCCAGCCTTGCCGCCGGCGCGCGCGGGGTGATCTCGGTGACCGCGAACGTTGCCCCACGCGCGATGTCGGAGATGGTGGCGGCAGCCCTGCGCGGGGATGCGGCGCGCGCCGGCGAGCTCGATGCACCGCTGTGCGAGCTGCACCGCACGCTGTTCCTCGAGGCGAACCCGATCCCCGTCAAGTGGCTGCTGGCGCAGATGGCGCTGATCGGTCCTGGGGTAAGATTGCCGCTCACCCCGCTGGGGGAGGGGCACCGGGCCGACGTGCTGCGCGCGGCGCGCGCCGCCGGCGTGTGGTCGCAGGAGGCGCCGTGAGTCCGTCAGGGTCGAACGAACGAGGTGTACTGAATGAAGGCAGCCTGGGGATTGGTGTTGCTCGTGCCGCTGCTGCTGGCCGGGAGCGGGTGCCGCATGGTGCGCGCGATCGACAAGAAAAGCTGCCACGAGCGGCAGGCGTACCAGACAGCGCGCAGCGTGCCGCCGCTGGTGGTCCCCGCAGGCCTCAACGCACCGGAGACCACTAACGCGCTGCGCCTGCCGGCGCTCAACGAGCCAGCGCCGCCGCCGCGCGGCGCCAAGCAGCCCTGTCTCGACGAGCCACCGCCCTTCAAGGTACCGCAGCCGACCCGTACGCCGCAGGCTTAGAAGTGGGTGTGTGCTGCATCTCGATACAACATGATGAAGTTATCGTAAGTTATTGATCGGAGAGGTGGCCGAGCGGTCGAAGGCGCTGGACTGGAATTCCAGTAACATCTTAACGGGTGTTCGTGGGTTCGAATCCCACCCTCTCCGCCATACTTCGCACGCGGTCAGCGACCGTTCGCGCGCGGCGGCCCGCCCGCATGCACGCCCGCGCGCTGCGGCAGGACGAGAATGCAGATCACGATGAATATCGCGATGATCGCCGAGGCGAGCGGCCGGCTGATGTTGAGGCCTCCCTGCGCCAGCGGCTTGTCGAAGAAATCGCCGACCGTCGCGCCGAGCGGGCGCGTCAGGATGAAGGCGACCCAGAACAGCAGCACGTGCGAGAGGCGCGTGCGGTAGTAAGCAATCGCCACCAGCACCAGCAGTGCGCCGAACAGCAGCGCGCCGCCGCCGTAGCCGAGCCCGGAGTCGGCCGCCCAGTCCCCGAGCGCCGTGCCGAGCGTCTGCGAGAACGTGATCGTGGCCCAATAGAACGCCTCCACCCGTGGTGTACTGACGGTGGTGACCGAGACGGTGCCCTCCACGCGATACCAGAGGGCGAGCGCGCCGAGCACCAGCGCGAGCAGCAGCAGCGATCCGCCGGCGTAGCCGATGCCGAGCGAGCGGTCGGCGAAATCGGCGAGCGTGGTACCCGCGGTCGTCGAGGCAATGATGGTCGCCCAGTACAGGAACGGGTGGAAGCGCTTCGCGGCGGTCTGCAGTGTGGCGAGCGCCACCAGGGCGCAGAGGAAAATTAGCGTGCTGGTGAGGTAGCCGAGACCCAGGGTCATCGACACTGTGTCCCCGCCGGTCTCGCCGAGGGTCGTGGCCGCCACCTTGATGATCCAGAAGGTGAGCGTGACGGCGGGTACCTTAGTGGCGACGTTCGCGTAGCTCATGCGTTTCGGTCCGGCTGTTTGCGGGGGCGGATGTTAAGGGCGCACATCCTCACACGGGCCGCCCGCTTGCGGGAAGAGGTCCGCAGGCGCTGTGGTAGCATCGCATGCATCCAGGCGAGACCAAGGGCCGCCCCGTCCATGGTGGCCCGCATCGGTTTCTCCGCGACGACCAGTCGTGAATCCCGTCAGGGCCGGAAGGCAGCAGCGGCAGCGGCGATGTCGGGTGCCGGAGCTCAAGCTGGTGCGGGCCGCCTCCACGGTCCGACCCATCGAGGGCCTACATGAGTTACACCGCGCTGGCGCGCAAGTGGCGTCCGCAGAAATTCTCCGAGCTCATCGGGCAGGAGCACGTGCGGCGAGCGCTGGAGAACGCGCTCGCCAGCGGGCGCGTGCACCACGCGTTCCTGTTCACCGGGACGCGCGGGGTGGGTAAGACCACCATTGCGCGCATCCTCGCCAAGTGCCTCAATTGCGAGACCGGCGTGACGCCCACGCCGTGCGGCGTTTGTGGCAGCTGCCGCGAGATCGAGGCCGGCCGCTTTCCCGATCTGATCGAGGTCGACGCGGCCTCGCGCACCAAGGTGGATGATACGCGCGAGCTGCTCGATAACGTGCAGTACTCACCGGCGCGCGGGCGCTACAAGGTGTATCTCATCGACGAGGTGCACATGCTGTCGGCGCATTCCTTCAACGCGCTGCTGAAGACGCTGGAAGAGCCGCCGCCACACGTGAAGTTCCTGCTCGCCACCACCGATCCGCAGAAGCTGCCGGTGACGGTGCTGTCGCGCTGCCTGCAGTTCAACCTCAAGCGCCTGCCGGCGGCGGAGATTGCCGCACACCTGCGCCACATCCTCACCGCGGAGGGCGTGGCATTCGAGCCGGCGGCGTTGACGCTGCTGGCGCACGCCGCCGACGGCAGCGTGCGTGACGGCTTGTCACTGCTCGACCAGCTGATCGCCTTCGGCGGCGGACGCGCCGGGGAGGCCGAGGCGCGGGCCATGCTCGGGGCCATGCCGCGCGATGAAGTGGCACGCCTCGCCGAGGTGCTCGCGCGCGGCGAGGGCGCGGAGCTGCTGCGTTGCGCGCAGGCGCTGGCGGAATTCTCCCCGGACTATGGCCAGCTGCTCGATGAGCTGGCGTCGCTGCTGGTACGCGTCGGCCTGCGCCAGGCGGTGCCGGGCTACCAGGGCGATGAGCTGTATGCGAGCGAGCTGCTCGAGCGGCTGGGCGGCGCGCTCACCCCGGAGGACGTGCAGCTCTTCTACCAGACCGCGATCACCGGCAGGCGCGATCTGCCGCTCGCGCCCGAGCCGCGCAGCGGCTTCGAGATGACGCTGCTGCGCATGCTGGCGTTTCGTCCCGCGGGCCCGTCGGCGCAGGCGCGCCCGCCGCGCGTCGCTACCACCGGCACGAGTCCCGCCGCCGCGTCCGCGGCAGACACGCCGGCCAGCGCGGCGAGCGCCGCGCCCGCAGCTCCCGCGGCCGGCGTACCCGATGCGGCCGGATGGAGCGCGCTCGTCGCACAGCTCGAACTCGCCGGCGCCGCCCGCCAGCTCGCCAGTCACTGCGTGTTCATCGCCCGCCAGGGCGCGGCGGTGCGCCTTGGCCTCGATCCGCGCAACCAGCTGCTGCGCACCCCGGCGACCGAGGAGAAGCTGCAACAGGCGCTGGCGCGCCACTTCGGCGCGCCGGTGCGGCTCGAGTTCCAGAGCGCGGCTTCCGGCAGCGCCGAGACGCCGGCGCTGCTGGCCCGGCGAGCCTCCGATGCCGACCTCGCCGTCGCCCGGCAGGCGTTCGAAGAGGACCCAGGCGTGCGGGGCCTGCGCGAGCGCTTCGGCGCCACGGTGATTCCTGAGACCGTGCGGCCGGTAAAATGAGCGTCATCAACTCAAGCCGCGCGCGGCGCTAAAGACAGGTGCGTCCATGAAAGGCAACTTCGGCAACCTCATGAAACAGGCCCAGGCCATGCAAGAGAACATGCAGAAGGCCCAGGCGGAGATTGCCGGCATCGAGGTGGTCGGCGAGGCGGGCGGCGGTATGGTGAAGGTGACCATGAACGGCCGGCACGAGGTCAAGCGCGTGCAGATCGAGCCGGCGGTGAGCGGTGAGGATCGCGAGATGCTCGAGGACCTGATCGCCGCGGCCGCCAACGACGCCGTGCACAAGGTGGAAGCGCGCGTGCAGGAGAAGATGGCCGGCCTCACGGCCGGCCTGCAGTTGCCGCCGGGGATGAAGCTGCCCTTCTGAAGGGGCGCCGATGAAGCACTCGCCGCATCTCGCTCGCCTGATCGAGGCGCTGCGCACCCTGCCGGGTGTCGGGCCGAAGAGCGCCCAGCGCATGGCGTTTCACCTGCTGCAGGAAGGGCGCCCCGGGGCGCACGCCCTGAGTGAGGCGCTGGCGGCGGCGCTGCAGACGGTGTCGCGCTGCCAGCGCTGCCGCATGCTCACCGAGGGGGAGCTGTGCGCGATCTGCGCCGCGCCGCAGCGCGACACCACGCTGTTGTGCGCGGTCGAGTCACCCGCGGATGTCGTCGCGATCGAGTCATCGGGCAGCTACCGGGGGCGCTACTTCGTGCTCATGGGGCACCTCTCGCCCCTCGACGGCATCGGGCCCGAGCAGCTCGGCATCCGCGAGCTCGAGGCGATACTCGCCGAGGGCGGCGTGCACGAGCTGATCCTCGCCACCAACTCCACGGTCGAGGGCGAGGCGACGGCGCACTTCCTGAGTGAGCTGGCCGCGCGCCGCGCGATCCGCGCCAGCCGCATCGCCCACGGCGTGCCGGTGGGCGGGGAGCTCGAGTACGTCGACGGCGGCACGCTGGCGCATGCGCTCGCCGGCCGGCAAGCGCTGTAAGCCCACCGCCGCGGTCCGAGCGTCGCCGCGCGCCCGGCCCTCAGCGCGCGCGCGCGGTGCCCAGCTCCGCGTGCAGCCGCCGCAGCCGCCGGTAGCTTTCGTAGCGGCGCGCATGCCACGCGCCACTCTCCGCGGCCGCGCGTACCGCGCACTGCGGCTCGCGCAGGTGGCGGCAGTCACTGAAACGGCACTGCGCGGCGAGACGCGCCACTTCCGGGAAACCGAGCGTGCGCTCATCGAGCGCCTGCAGCGCCGGCGCGAAGTCGCGCACCCCCGGCGAGTCGATGAGTGCCGCCCCGCCCGGCAGGTCGAAGGTGCGTGCCACGCTGGTGGTGTGCCGCCCCTCGTCCGCGCGCGCCAGCTCGCCGATGGTCACCTGTGCCTGCGGCGCCAGGCTCTGCACCAGTGAGGACTTGCCCACGCCCGACTGTCCGACCAGCGCTGCCCGCGCCCCGGGCGCCAGCACGGCGCGCAGCCGCTCCAGCCCCGCGCCGCTCGCGGCCGAGCAATATAGCGGTGCGAACCCCGCCTGCGCGAACGCCGCCAGTTCCGCGGTGAGCGCAGCGCTGAGCGGCAGGTCCGCCTTGTTCACCACCAGCGTCGCGTCGAGCCCCGCGGCGGTAGCGGCGGCGAGATAGCGGTCGACGACGAACAGGTCCGGGACCGGCAGCGGTGCGAGCACCACCAGCAGCCGGGTCAGGTTCGCGACCAGGGGCTCGGCGCCGCCGCGCGGCCGGGCGCGCCACAGGGCGTTGTGCCGCGGCAGCACTTCGATGACGTGCACCTCGTCGTGGTGCGGATCGATGCGGTAGCGCACCTCATCGCCGCACACCGCGGCGAGGTTGCGGCCGAAGGCACGCGCCTGCAGCTCGTTCCCGGCGGCCGCACGCACGATCATGCGGCGCCCGAAGGTCGCAATCACGCGTCCCGTGAGTGTCTGTTGCATGCGAAAGACGGCCGGTGGGGGGATTGCTACACTGGCGGCAGGCTCCGCGCCTGCCAGCACGCGCGGCCCCGTACCCACACATCATAGACATGCCGAGCAGCGACTACCTCATCTGGATCGACCTGGAGATGACGGGCCTCAAGCCCGACTCCGACGCGATCATCGAGATGGCGACCGTGGTCACCGATCGCGAGCTGGGGATCGTGGCCGACGGCCCGGTGCTCGCGATCCACCAGAGCGAGGAAGTGCTCGCGCGCATGGACGACTGGAATCAGCGCCAGCACGGCTCCTCGGGCCTGCTCGCACGGGTGCGCGCCAGCCGCGTCAGCGTCGCCGAGGCGCAGCAGCGCACGCTCGAGTTCCTGGCGACGCTGGTGACCCCCGGCAGCTCACCGATGTGCGGCAACAGCATCTGCCAGGACCGGCGCTTCCTCGCGCGCTGCATGCCGGAGCTGGAGCGCTTCTTCCATTACCGCAATCTCGATGTCAGCACGCTCAAGGAGCTGGCGCGGCGCTGGGCGCCGCCGGTGGCGGACAGCTTCGTCAAGCAGGGTACGCACCTGGCGCACGCCGACATTCACGAGTCGATCCGCGAGCTGCGGCACTACCGCGCGCGGCTGTTTGCCTCGAGCTGGGCGGGAAGCGGCGGCGGGTGAGCGAGCTGGTGACGCATCGCGGCGGCTGCCACTGCGGGGCGGTGGCCTTCGAGGTCGACGCGCCCGCGCGCCTTACGGTGAGCGAGTGCAACTGCTCGATCTGCCGCATGAGCGGCTACCTGCACCTGATCGTGCCGCGCACGCGCTTCCGGCTGCTGCGCGGCGCCGACAGCCTGAGCAGCTACGCCTTCAACACCGGCACGGCGCGGCACCTGTTCTGCCGGCACTGCGGGGTGAAGTCCTACTACGTGCCGCGCTCCAACCCCGACGGCTTCAGCATCAACGCCCGCTGCCTCGACCCCGCCACCATCGCGCAGCTCGTCATCGAGCCGTTCGACGACAATGATCGCGCCGCTGCCGAGGAGCGTATCCGCCATCTGTCGCGCTCCTGAGCGGCGCGCGGCGGCGCCGTTTCTCTAGCAGGCGCCGCCGGCGGCGGGCGGCTGGGCGAGGTACAGCCAGGTCTCCACCACCGAATCGGGATTGAGCGACATGCTGCCGATGCCCTGCTCGAGCAGCCAGCGCGCCAGGTCCGGATGATCGGAGGGCCCCTGGCCGCAGATGCCGACGTACTTGCCCTGGCGGCGGCAGGCGGCGATCGCCATCGCCAGGAGCTTGCGCACCGCGGGGTCGCGCTCGTCGAACAGGGGAGCGACGATGGCGGAGTCGCGATCGAGCCCCAAGGTGAGCTGGGTCATGTCGTTCGAGCCGATCGACATGCCGTCGAAGTACTCCAGGTACTCGTCGGCGAGCAGCGCGTTGGTCGGCAGCTCGCACATCATGATGACGATGAGTCCTTCGCGGCCGCGCTCCAGGCCGTTCACCGCCAGCAGTCGCGTGACTTCGCGCGCTTCCGCGATGCTGCGCACGAACGGCACCATCAGCTGCACGTTGGTCAGTCCCATGGTCTCGCGCACGCGCCGCAGCGCGCGGCACTCGAGCTCGAAGCACGGCCGGAAGCTCTCGTCCACGTAGCGCGCGGCGCCGCGGAAGCCGAGCATCGGGTTCTCCTCGTGCGGCTCGTAGCGCGCCCCGCCGATGAGGTTGGCGTACTCGTTCGACTTGAAATCCGACAACCGTACGATCACCGGCTCGGGCGCGAACGCCGCGGCGATCTGCGCGATCCCCTCCGCCAGCTTCTCCACGTAGAAGCCCACCGGGTCGGCGTAGCCGGCCATCTGTGTGCGGATCTGGTCCTGGAGCTCCGCATCGAGCCGCTCGAACTCCAGCAGTGCGCGCGGGTGCACGCCGATCATGCGGTTGATGATGAATTCCAGGCGCGCCAGCCCCACGCCGTGGTTGGGAATGGCGGCGAAGTCGAAGGCGCGATCGGGGTTGCCGACGTTCATCATGATCTTCACCGGGATCTTCGGCAGCGAGTCGAGCTCGACCTGCTTGCGCTCGAACTCGAGCAGCCCCTCGTAGACCTCGCCGGTGTCGCCCTCGGCGCACGACACCGTGACCTCCTGGCCCTCGCGGATCTTCTGCGTGGCATCGCCGCAGCCGACCACCGCGGCGATGCCCAGCTCGCGCGCGATGATGGCGGCGTGGCAGGTGCGCCCGCCGCGGTTGGTGACGATCGCCGCGGCGCGCTTCATGACCGGTTCCCAGTCCGGATCGGTCATGTCGGCCACCAGCACGTCGCCGCTCTGCACGCGCGCCATCTCGGCGGCGCTGCGGATGACGCGCGCGGTGCCCGCGCCGATGCGCTGGCCGATGGCGCGCCCGCTCGCCAGCACCCGCGAGCGTCCCTTGAGCGCGTAGCGCTGGATGGTGCTGCGGCCGGCGCGGCTCTGCACGGTCTCGGGCCGCGCCTGCAGGATGTACAGCTCCCCGCTCGCGCCGTCGCGCGCCCACTCGATGTCCATCGGCCGCCCGTAGTGCTCCTCGATGATGAGCGCCTGGCGCGCGAGCGACACCAGGTCCGCGTCCGCGAGGCAGAAGCGCCGCCGGTCGGCCGGCGGCACTTCCACGGTCTGCACGCGCTCGCCGGAGTCTGGCGGCGCGTACACCATCTTCAGCGCCTTGCCGCCTAAGTTGCGGCGCAGTACCGCGAGCTTGCCGGCACGCAGCGCCGGCTTGTACAGGTAGAACTCGTCGGGGTTGACCGCGCCCTGCACCACCGTCTCGCCAAGTCCCCAGGAAGCGGTGATGAACACCACGTCCCTGAAGCCCGAGTCGGTATCGAGCGTGAACATGACGCCGGCCGCCCCCAGGTCGCTGCGCACCATGTGCTGCACGCCCGCCGACAGGGCCACGGCCGCGTGGTCGAAGCCCTGGTGCACGCGGTAGGAAATGGCGCGATCGTTGAACAGCGAGGCGAACACCTCGTGCAGCGCCTTGAGCACCGCCGCCTCGCCGCGCACGTTGAGGAAGGTCTCCTGCTGGCCGGCGAACGAGGCCTCCGGCAGGTCCTCGGCGGTGGCCGAGGAGCGCACCGCCACCGCGCTGTCGGCAGCCGCGCTCATGCGCCGCAGCTCGGCCGCCACCGCCTGGGCGAACGGCGGCGGCAGCGGGGTGGCAAGGATCCACTGGCGGATGCGCGCGCCGCAGGCGGCGAGGCGCGTCACGTCGTCGACGTCGAGGGCAGCAAGCTCGGCACGAATGCGCGCGTCGAGCCCGCCCTGCGCGAGGAATTCACGGTAGGCGTGCGCGGTGGTGGCGAAGCCGCCCGGTACCTTGATGCCGAGCCTGGCGAGCGCGCCGATCATTTCCCCGAGCGAGGCGTTCTTGCCGCCGACCTTGTCGACGTCGTGCATGCCGAGCTGCTCGAAGGGGATGACGTAGGGATTCAAGAGCACTCCTGTCGCGCATCTCGGTGCGGACGCTTGCGAGGCCGCGCGTGCGGTGAAACACTGCGCAACTTCCGCACCGGCCCGAACGAGTTGCCGCCGCCGTGAGCCGTCGAACCGTTTTCTTCGTCTCCGACCAGACGGGCGTGACTGCGGAAACGCTGGGCCACAGCCTGATGACGCAGTTCGAGGGCCTGGAATTTCGGCCGGTGACTTTGCCATTTGTGTCGAGCCTTGACAAGGCGCACGAAGCCGTGCGGCGCATCGACCGCGCCGCGCAGGAGCAGGGCTTGCGGCCGATCGTGTTCAGCACGCTGGTGCAGGACGAGCTACGCGACGTGGTCATCACCGCCAACGCGCTGTTCCTCGATCTGTTCTCGGCATTCGTCGGCCCACTCGAGCGTGAGCTCAACACCCGCTCGACGCACCGCGCCGGGCGCGCGCACGGCATCGCGGACCTGGCCGCCTACACCACGCGCATCAACGCCACCAACTTCGCGCTCGCCAACGACGATGGCAGCGGCGGTGACTATGCCCACGCCGACGTGGTGCTGGTGGGCGTGTCGCGCGTCGGCAAGACGCCGACCTGCCTGTACATGGCGCTGCAGTACGGGGTGTTCGCCGCCAACTATCCGCTCACCGAGGATGATCTGGAGGCGGGCCGGCTGCCGCCGCGGCTCGAGAGCTTCCGCGGCAAGCTCTACGGGCTCACCATCCGTCCCGAGCGGCTGCAGCAGATCCGCCACGAGCGCCGCCCCGACAGCCGCTACGCTTCGCGCCAGCAGGTGCAGTACGAGCTGCGCGCAGCGGAGGCGATGTTCACGCGCTACGCCATCCCCTCGCTCGACACCACCGAGTGCTCGATCGAGGAGATCTCCAGCCGCATCCTCAACACGACCGGCATCGAGCGGCGGCTGCGCCCCTGAAGTGCTTAAGGCAGCGCGAGCCGCGCGCTGCAAGCCGCGGCGCTGCCCAGCTGCACATTGTTGCACGCGGCGCGCCGTGCGTGGGTGCTGACTCACAGATCGCACAAAAGTTGCAGATCGCACGAAACTTGCAAGCCCGGCAGCGTGTGTGAACTGCACAAATTCGCAGCCTGCTCACACTTGCAGCGCATCACTTGTGCGTTATAGTCGCAAGCGTGCTGCTGACTGACACACGCACCGTTGTTTCCTGGCGCGCCAGGCCGCGCAGCTTCGTCGGGCTGATGGGGCTGTATGAGAGCAACTTCATCCGCCTCGGCTGGCTGGCCGGCGACCTGCGGGCGCTCGGCGCGGGGCGCCACACCTCCGTGGTGCGCGGAGATTGTGATCTCGTTCTCAACATCAGCGAGCGCTCGCCCTACACCAGTACCGTGACCCTCACCTACCTGCTGGCCGATGCGCGCGGTACCCGGCAGTACCCGGACATGCGCGTGCGCATCTACCACGACGCGCACCTGGTGGAAGCGCAGCAGTGCGCCGGCGTTCACACTCAGCCGCTGCCCGGCGGCGTACGGCTCTCGCCGGAGCGTGAACTGGATCAGCGCTGGGCGCGCAACATGATGTTAAATAAGTGGCTGGAATACTGCGTGGAGCGAGGTCATCGCTTCTCATCCCGCACGGGGTACCGCGCCGGCACATGAGGGGGGGCGGTCGGCCGCCGCATCTCTCATGAACGCGTTGCGACAACTCGGCTTCCTCAAGCTCAGCCTGCGCCCCGAAGACGCGCCCGCGGAAGACCACCGCGTGCTCGCGTTGTTCCGCAATCGCGCCGAGCTGAAGAAAGCCTACGGCGATCTGCAGGAGGAGGTTTTTCGCCTCAAGGATCTCGTCAAGCAGCAGGAAGGCGCCACGCAGCGCGTGCAGGAGATGCTCGCCGTGCTGGAAGGCCGGCTCGGCGTGCCGGAGACCGCCTACGCGGCGCTGGTTTTCTACCACCTGCGGCGGCTGTGGCAGGCGGGACGCGAGCTGCTCACCTCGTTCGTCGCCGAGCTGGTGCGCCAGCAGGAGGAGCGCGAGCGGCGCGCGCACCTCGCGCAACACAATCGCCTCCAGTTCGGCCGCCGCCAGGCGGCCGAGAGCACGGTGGCCGCGGCGCTGGCGGCGCGGCAGGAGGCAGGTGCGGCGCTGGCAGCGCTCGAGGCCGAGCGCGCGCGCGTCAACCGCTTCTGGCACTACTTCCTGCGCCGCGCGCTCGAGCGGCGTATCGCCCCGGCGCGCGCGGCGCTCGCCAGCGCGAGCACCTCGCTCGCGCAGGCGCAGCTTGCCCTGGAGGACATCGAGCGCGCGCCGCTGCCGGAGTTTCCCGGCCTGTCGGTCGCGGCGCGCCGCGCGATCAATCTCGCGACTATCGGCTACGCCGAGGTGCTGTGCCTGCGGCTCGCCGAACTGAAGACCCCGCTGGTGTCGCTCGCGCGGGACGCCACGGCGCGGCGCGAGGCGTCGGAGGATTACGGGACGCCCAAGGAGTGCGTGCTCCTGATGGGGCAGATCGCGCGCGCCCAGACGCTGATCGGCGCGCGTGCCGCCCTGGCGGCGGAGATCGGCGCGCGCACCGGACGGCTGAAGCGCGTGGCGCGCTACCGCGGACCGAACGACAGCACCCCGCAGGTGGATTCGTTAAGTCTGGCGGAGGGCGACGTGCTGGAGATGGGTGCGCTCGGCGCGGCGGCCGCAGGGCTGCCGAACGTGCTTGCCGAGGACACCTGGGACCTGTTCCGGATCCTGCTGCGCTGATCGAATTGGCCGAAATCGCAGCAAGCGATTTCGGCGGACATCAGCTGCGTTGGCCTGCGCTCAGCTGGCGCGCGCGGTCTTCTGCGGCGTCTGCGGGCGCGCCCCGGTCACCATATCCGCCATGACCTGCGCGGCCTGGTCGAGCACCACGTCCGCGGCATCATCCTTGGTCTTCTGCTCGAGCTCCTCGATGCTCTTCAGCGGCGCCAGGTTCTTCGCGGCGCGGCGGCTGTTCTCGCGATCGAGCCGCTCCTTGTCGATGCGGCTTCGCTCCTCGCGCCGCATCTTCAGATTCAGCGACACGCTGTGCTGCTCGCGCACCGAGTCGATGGCGGCGATGTCCGACATCAGCCACTTGTAATCCGGGTCGCGCTGCGCGCGCGCATCCTCGGCGCTCGCCAGCAGCGCGAGCGGCGGCACGGCCGCGCCGCCGGCACTGGCCTTGAAGGGCACCCCGGCGATGCGGTCCCAGGGCAGCGCCGACTCGAGCGCGCTCTCGCCGACTTCCTTGGTGTCGAGCACCGAGGCGAGCGGCACGTCGGGCTCGACGCCGCGGTGCTGCGTGCTCTCGCCGGTCACGCGGTAGAACTTGCCGATGGTCACGGTGAGCTCGCCGTTGTTCTGCTGCTGCGGCCAGCGATCGAGCGGCATCAGGCTTTGCACCGTGCCCTTGCCGAAGGTGGTCTGCCCGAGGATCACGCCGCGGTGATAGTCCTGGATGGCGCCGGCGAAGATCTCCGAGGCCGAGGCGCTGAGGCGGTCGACCAGCACCGCGAGCGGGCCGTCGTAGGCCGGACCGCTCTCCGGATCATCCAGCACCTCGAGCCTGCCGGAGGTGTCGCGCAGCTGCACTACCGGGCCGTGGTCGATGAACAGGCCGGTGAGCGCGGTGGCTTCCGGCAGGTAGCCGCCGCCGTCGTTGCGCAGGTCGAGCACCAGGCCGTCGACGTTCTCGGCCTTGAGCTGATTGAGGAGGCGCAGCACGTCGCGCGTGGTGCTGCGATAGTTCTCGTCCCCGGCGCTCTGCGCGGCGACGTCCTGGTAGAAGCCGGGGACCGTGATGATGCCGACCTTGAGCGTGCGGCCGTCGCGCACCACGCTCTTCACTTCCTTGTGCGCCGCCTGCGCCTCGAGCGTCACCTTGTTGCGCACGAACTGCAGCACCTTCTCGGTCGTGCCGGGAGCGGCGCCGGCGGGCAGGATCTGCAGGCGCACCGCAGTGCCTGCCTTGCCGCGGATCAGCTGCACCACGTCATCGAGCCGCCAGCCGATGACGTCGGTGAACGACCCGTCGTTTCCCTGGCCGACGCCGGTGATTCGATCGTTCACCTTGAGCGTGCCCGCTACCGCCGCCGGTCCGCCTTCGAGCACGTTCATGATGGTGACGTAATCGTCCACCATCTGCAGCGAAGCGCCGATGCCGTCGTAGTTGAGGCTCATCTGGATGCGGTATTCCTCCGAGCTGCGCGGCGAGAAGTAGCTCGAATGCGGGTCGAAGGCGCGCGCGTACGCATTCATCAGGTTCTCGAACACGTCCTCGCTGGTCACCTGATCGACGCGCTTGAGGACCCGCTCGTAGCGCTTGCGCAGCACGTCGGCGGCTTCCGGCCAGGTCTTGCCGGTGAGCATCAGCGACAGCGCGTCGTTCTTCACGCGCTTGCGCCACAGTTCGTCGATCGTCGCCTCGTCCGCCGCCCACGGCGCGTGGGTGCGGTCGAACTCGAACGTCTCGTTCAGCGTCCAGTCGGGCTCGGTTTGCAGCGCGGCGAGCGCGTGCTGCATGCGCTCGCGGTTGCGCTGCTGAAAGCGGGCGAAGATCAGGTAGGCCGGGTCGATGTTGCCGGTGCGGATCATGTCGCCGAACTGGTAGTGGTAGGCGTTGAAGTCGTTGATGTCGCTCGCCAGGAAGTAGCTGCGCTGCCCGTCGAGGAACTCCAGGTAGCGCTGGAAGATGGTGTCGGACATCTTGTCGTCGATGGCCGCGCGGCTGTAGTGCTGATCCTCGAGGATGCGCCCGATCTTGCGCGCCGTGGCACGTTGGCCGTCGGAGGGGGCGATGGCGCCCGGCGGCAGCTGCACGGGGCTGGCCGGAGCCTTGACGGACCCCGCCAGGGCGAGCGCCAGCAGCGCCAGGGCAAGGGCGGGGATCCAGCCGGACGAACGGCGCAGCGGTGAGGTCATCTTCGGGGGCTCGCAGCTTCGGTACACTCTTAGAGTAAGGCTAGAGCGTGCGGTTCGCATTAAGCAAGTACACAGGTACCGTTATCACAGCATGAAGCCCCTGGCGGCACTGCTCGCGATTCTCGCAGGTTCTGCGATCGCTCTGGCGGTGGGCCTGATCATGACCTGGATCGTGATCCTGTTCCTGCCCGCCGACGAGGCGCGATTCGCGCCCGAGCATGCGGCGCTGGCGCGCGCGGTGGTCACTTTCACGCTGTTCGCAGCCGTCACCAGCGGCAGCTTCTACGCCCAGCAGCGCGAGCGCGGCTGGCGCCTGGCGGCACACGCGGCGACCGTGGGGATGTTTGCCGTCACGGTGTGGCTTTACTGGCCGAAGTGAGCGGCGTTCCGGCGGGCGGGACGCCCCTGCGCTGCGCTCAGGCCCTCCAGGGCGTGCGGGCGCCGCCGGGCTCAGTCCTCGCGCGACTCGGCAGGAACGGCCCTAAGCGCCGCCAGGAGCGCTCGCAGCAGCAGCAGCAGCACGAGGGGGCCGAGCGCCATCGCCCAGAACACGGCCGAACCGTGCAGCAGGCCCTGCAGAAAATCCGCCAGCAGCGCGAGCGGGCCGGCGTGCGTGTTCTGGCCGTGGGTGTACGGTCCGAGCACCCGGTTGCCGACCACCCACACGAGCAGCGGCATCACCAGCACGCCACCTAGCAGCGCCGCGCCGAGCACCAGCAGCTCGCGGCGGGCGCGCGGGGTGAGATAACTGCTACCCGCCGGCCGCTCCTGCCCGCGCGTGGGGCTGGGACGGCGGGGCGGAGCGGAGATGCGAGGCAGCGGCGGCGGCGGCGGCGTGGGCGGGAGCGGGGTGGACATGCGTACGGGCATAATAGCCTCCCCATGCGCAAAATCAGAACCGCCGTCATCGGCGCGGGCTATCTCGGGCGCTTTCACGCGCAGAAATACGCCCAGGCCGAAGCGTGCGAGCTGGTGGCGATCGTCGATCCGGACCCCGCGGCGCGCGCGGCCGTCGGCGCTGAGCTGCACGTCACGGCGCTCGCCACGCACGCGAGTCTGCTCGGTGCGGTCGATGCGGTAAGCGTCGTCACGCCGACGCCGCTGCACTTCGCGATCGCACGTGAGTTCCTCGCCGCCGGCGCGCACGTGCTGGTGGAAAAGCCGATCACCGAGACGCCCGCCGAGGCGCGCGAGCTGATCGCGCTCGCCGCCCGTGCCGGGCGCATCCTGCAGGTAGGGCACCTCGAGCGCTTCAACGCAGCCATCCTGGCAGCCGAGCCGTACCTGCACACGCCGCGCTTCGTCGAGTGCCACCGCCTCGCCCCCTACCGCGAGCGCGGTACGGACGTGAACGTGGTGCTCGACCTCATGATCCACGACATCGACCTGGTGCAGACCATGGTGCACGCACCCATCGCCACCATCGACGCGGTCGGCACACCGGTGTTCTCCGAGGAGATCGACATCGCCAACGCCCGCATCCGCTTCGCGAACGGCTGCGTCGCCAACGCCACCGCCTCGCGCGTGAGCCTGAAGACCGAGCGCAAGCTGCGCATCTTCGAGGACGATGCCTATCTGTCGCTCGATCTGCAGCAGAAGATCATGACGCTGATCAGAAAGCGCGGCCCCGGCGATCCGCCCGGGCCGCTCCCGGTCACGATCGAAGAACAGAGTCTCGAGCCAGGGGATGCGCTCAAGGCGGAGATCGATTCCTTCCTGCAATGCATCCGCAGCGGCCGCCCGCCGGTGGTGACGGGCGAGGCCGGGCTCATGGCGCTCGAGACGGCGATGCGCATCACCGAGCAGGTGGACCGCTCGCTCGCGGAGCGCCGCACGCGCTAGCGCGGCGCCGCGCCAACGGGGCTAGCGCCCAGCCACGAGGCGGGCTGGTGGCCACGGCCCCCCGGCACCATCCCGCGCGGCGGCTGCCCCCGGAGGCTTGGATTCTGTTCGCGCCGTTAGTTACAATCGGTAACAATTACAAGACGGCGGCCGTTGCCGCCGCCGCAGGGGAGTCATCATGGGAAAAGCGGCCGCATGGCTCTACGGTGTCATCGTCTACCTGATCTTCTTCGTCACGTTCCTCTACGCGATCGCATTCGTCGGCAATCTCGCAGTCCCGAAGTCGATTGACTCCGGTGGCGGCGAGTTCTCGCTCATCTCCCTCGTCATCGATGCGGTGCTGCTCAGCATCTTCGCCATCCAGCACAGCGTCATGGCTCGTCAGTGGTTCAAGCGCGGCTGGACGAGGATCATCCCGCCGCACATCGAACGCAGCACCTATGTGCTGCTCGCAAGCCTGTGCCTGATCCTGCTCTTCTGGCAGTGGCGGCCGATGAGCGGGATCGTGTGGAATGTGGCGAACGGCCCGGGACGTGTGCTGCTCTGGGCGCTGTTCGGGATGGGCTGGCTCACCGTGCTGGCGAGCACCTTCATGATCGATCACTTCGATCTGTTCGGTCTGCGGCAGGTCACCTGTTACCTGCGCGGTGTCCCCCATACGCCGATGAGCTTCGGCACTCCGATGCTGTACCGCTTCGTACGTCACCCGATCTACCTCGGCTTCCTGCTCGCCTTCTGGGCAACGCCGACGATGACGCAAGGGCATCTGCTGTTCGCCGTGGCGACCACCGGGTACATCCTCGTGGCGATTCAGTTCGAGGAGCATGACCTGATCGGTTTCTTCGGCGAGGCTTATCGCAGGTACCGCCAGCACACGCCGATGCTGCTGCCGTTCACCAGGCGTTAAGGCACAATCGCCGCCGTTGCGTTGTGCGCAGCGGCGGGAGAGTGGCCGATGTCCCAGGAACCGGAGCATTTCCGGCAGGCTTCCCGGCCGGTGACGGTCGCGGCGGTGCAGATGTCGTGCAACTGGGACCGCGACGGCAACATTGCGCGAGCTGAGCGGCTCGTGCGCCAGGCCGCCGCCCGCGGTGCGCAGATCATCCAGCTGCCCGAGCTGTTCGAGACGCCGTACTTCTGCATCGAGCAGGACGTACGACATCTCGCGCTGGCACGTCCCGCGGCGGACAACCCGGCCGTGCGCCACTTTGCGAGCGTCGCGCGCGAGCTCGGCGTGGTGCTGCCCATCAGCTTCTTCGAGCGGGCGGGACCGGCTTACTTCAACTCCATCGCCATTCTCGATGCCGACGGCAGCAATCTCGGGATCTACCGCAAGTCCCACATCCCCAACGGCCCGGGCTACCAGGAGAAGAGCTACTTCTCCCCGGGCGACACGGGGTTTCGCGTCTGGAGCACGCGCTTTGCGCGCATCGGGGTCGGCATCTGCTGGGACCAGTGGTTTCCCGAGACCGCCCGTGTCATGGCCCTCATGGGGGCGGAGCTGTTCCTGTTCCCGACCGCCATCGGCACCGAGCCGCCGCCGGCCGTGCCGGTCAACTCGCGCGAGCACTGGCAGCGCACGCAGCAGGGCCACGCCGCGGCCAACCTGACTCCGCTGATCGCGGCCAACCGCTACGGCCTGGAGCGCTCGCTGCAGGACCCGCAGGGCCTCTACATCCGTTTCTACGGCTCCTCGTTCATCGCCGACGCCATGGGCGCCAAGGTGGCGGAGGCGCCGGAGGAGGGCGATGCGGTGCTCACGCACACCTTCGATCTGGCGGCGGTCGCGCAGCTGCGCGACAACTGGTTCGTGTTCCGTGACCGCCGGCCGGACCTGTATGGCGCGCTGACGTCGCTCGACGGACACGTCGGGAGTCCTTGCGGCGATAGTTAGGCCTGAACCTGAATGTTCGGGATTTCGGGTGATGCGCTTGCGATCGCGCGGCGGCTCCCGGCCGCACATGGCCGGGAGCCGCTTCGTTGGTGGAGGCGGGGGGACAGCACATCCATGGCTTTCGCCACGGGCTGGACTATGCCTTCGTCCCCGCTCCCCTGGCAGGAGTGCGTGGACGCGGAGCGTGTTATCGCAGCTGCCACAGCCAGCTTCGATCCTAGTATCCGCCCAGGCTCGTGCCGTCGGCGGGTCTATGAGTCTCTACAGGGCAGGCCTGAAGTTGGCCCTCTTCCTACCCCTCGGCGTTGCCATGCCGCCTTCAGCCTGAAGGCGCCGTCAGGTTTCGCCGATGTGAGCTCCGTTCTCAACCAGACCTCGCGGCCTGGTGCGACCCATTGATCGAACCCCCGTCCGTAAGTCCTAGACTTCAGGATCTACGTACGTAGCTCTCTCTTTGTTTCTCGCGCGGCGCTACCCGAGGAGCAGGGAAGACGCCACGCCAGCGATCAGTGACTCTTAACGCCCCGGCCTGTTCGCAACGCCGGCGCGCGATCCTGTGAACGCGTCCCCTGATTCGGTCGCACAGGCACGAGCCGGTCAGAGGTCAGCTGCGTTTAGGCAGCTAGAGCGTAGTTGTCGTCGTTGGCAACTAAATTTGCAGCCAGGTATTTACGAGGGTAACTGCAGCCTCGGTACGCCCCTGAAGGTTCGTAACCCACGTCGAAACCGGTCGCCCCCTTCAGGTGTGCCCCGCGAGCATACCTGATGGCGGCACACGGTGCCGTACGCCACCTCAGGCGCGGCAGCTGCGGGTTCCAGCGCGCCGCCGCTTTCCTGTAAGGTTGGGACGTTACGTCACATCGCCAGGGAGGGCTCTGATGCGGTGGAAGCTTGCGGTTTGTAGCGGAATCGTGTGCGTTACCAGCCTGGCGCGGGCCGATGAGCCGCCGTACGAGGGCGACCCCAACTGGTCGATGCGTGCGCTGCTCGGCTACTCCAAGACCGGCGGCAACACCGACAACAGTGCCGGCAATTTCCTGTTCCACGTCGCGCACCTGATCGGCGACTGGAAGCTGCTGTTCGGCGCCGAGGGTCTGTACGGCTCGACCCGGGGTGAGACCACCGCGCAGGCCTGGGACGCCCACGGCCAGGCCAACTACAACTTCTCGTCGAGGTTCTTCTGGTACGTCGGCCTGAGCTACACCGACGACCGTTTCAGCGGCTTCGCCTACCAGAAGGCGGTCAAGACCGGCATCGGCTACAAGGTCGTCGACACCGACGCCACCAAGTTCACGATTCAGGCTGGCGCCGGCTACCGGCAGCTGCGCCCGGAGATCCTGGTGAAGGACCAGCTCGGTGGCGTCATCAGCCGCACCGAGCTCGACTCGACGAGCGATGCGGTCTTCGACGGCGCGCTCACGTACGAGCACAACTTCAACCAGTATTCCAAGCTCCTGGCCGCAGTCACGGTCGAGGCGGGCAGCGCCAACACCCTGACCACCGCCAGCGTCGCCCTGCAGGTGAAGGTGTCGGATCACCTGGCGCTCGCCACCGGCTATCAGATGACCGACAACTCGAGCCCGCCGCCGGGCTCAGGTAGGCGCGACACGCTCACCACCCTCAGCCTCGTCTACGACATGAAGAACCCGAAGCTCGCGCCCGAGTGAGTCAGCCGCGCCGCAGCATGCGCGCCTTGTCGCGCTGCCAGTCGCGCTCCTTCTCCACCGCGCGCTTGTCGTGCTGCTTCTTGCCCTTGGCGAGGCCGACCTGCAGCTTCGCGCGGCCGCTCTTCCAGTACAGCTCGAGCGGCACCAGCGTGTAGCCGCGCCGCTCCACCGCGCCGATCAGTCCCTGCAGCTCGCTGCGGTTCAGCAGCAGTTTGCGGGTGCGCACCGGGTCGGGCGTGATGTGCGTGGAGGCCGCCGGCAGCGGCGAGAGGTGTGCGCCGATCAGGAACGCCTCGCCGTCGCGCAGGTAGACATACGCCTCCTTCAGCTGGGCGCGCCCGGCGCGCATCGCCTTGACCTCCCAGCCCTGCAGCGCGAGCCCGGCCTCGTAGCGCTCCTCGATGAAATAGTCAAAGCGCGCCTTGCGGTTCTCGGCGATCAGACGGGGCGCTGCGGAGTCTTTGGCCATACAGGGGCCCATGGGACAATGCGGCCATGCGAGAGGTCAAGCGCTCGGCGCTCGTCAACAAGCCGCCGGCGGAAGTTTTCGCGCTGATCAACGACATCGAGAGCTACCCGCAGTTCCTGCCCTGGTGCACGTACGCGCAAATCGACTCGCGCAGCGAGCGCGAGATCGTCGCGACCATCGGGGTGCGCCAGCGATCGCTGCACGGGCAGTTCACCACCCGCAACAGCCTCGATCCGGTGCGCCGCGTGCACATGCAGCTGGTGAGCGGACCGTTCCGCACGCTCGAGGGCGAGTGGCTGCTCACCCCGATCGACGGCGGCGGCTGCCGTGTCGAGCTGACGATGCGCTTCGCCTTCAGCAACCGCCTGACCGGGCTGCTGTTCGAGCCGTTGTTCGCCGAGACGCTCGGCTCACTCGTGGATGCGTTCGTCGCGCGCGCGCGGGCGCGCCCGTGAGCACGAGGCTGCAGGCCAAGCGCTGTACGGTCGCCTACGCCACGCGCGCGCGGCAGTACCTGTGGCAGCTCGAGCTGCCGCCGTCGGCCACCATCGCCGATGCGCTCGCCGCGGCCCGCCAGTGCGCCACGGCCGGCGGCACGGACGTGGCCATCCCGTGGGACACGGCGGCGGTGGGCGTCTTCGGCGAGCTGCGCGCGCGCACCGACACTTGCGCGGACGGTGATCGGATCGAGCTCTACCGCCCGCTGGTGCGCGATCCGCGTCAGCGCCGGCGCGAACGCGTGCAGCGCGCGCGCGCGCAGCGTGCGCGCTCTTAGGCCACGCGGCCGCTAGATCCTCGGGAACTTCTGGATCGGGGCTCCCTGATCGGGCGCGTCCGGGGCCGACTCCGGGACGTTCTCGCGCACGAAGCGCGCCACCTTGTCCTCCTTGAAGAACACGACCAGGTGGCGCTGCGCCGGGCGGCGCAGCCGCCCGTGCTGAAAGTAATACAGATAGTCCCAGCGGTCCCGGTCGAAGATATCCGGCACCATCGGCGTGCCCAGCAGGTAGCGCACCTGGGTACGCGTCATGCCGACCTGCAGCTGGTCGACGGACTTGCCTTCCAGGTAGTTGCCCTGCTGGATGTCCAGGCGATAGACGCAACCGCTGAGTGCACCCGCGAGCACCAGGTGCGCGAGCGCGGCGAAGAGTAGGCGCATGTGTGTCCGTTGGAGGATAATCCCGTCCATGATACCTGATCGCGGATCGACGGCGGCTCGGGTGGCTGCGGTCCGCCGGAGAGCGCGCGTGGAAGGCAAGGACCTGCGCAAGGCCGGCTTGAAGGTGACGCTGCCGCGCCTGAAGATCCTCGAGATCCTCGAGGGCACTCCGACACGCCATTTATCCGCCGAAGACATCTATCGCATCCTCCTCGAGTCCAACGAAGACATCGGGCTCGCGACCGTCTACCGCGTGCTGACGCAGTTCGAGGCCGCGGGCCTCGTCACCCGCCATCACTTCGAGGATGGCATGGCGGTCTTCGAGCTGAACCAGGGCACGCACCACGATCACATCGTGTGTCTCGACTGCGGTCGCGTCGAAGAGTTCATGGACTCGGGGATCGAAGAGCGTCAGACCGCGGTCGCCGGCAAGCTCGGCTTCACGATCCGCGATCACTCGCTGATTCTCTACGGCCACTGCCGCCGCGAGAACTGCGCGTTCCGTAACCGCAAGGCATCCTGAAAGCGCACCTCGCGCACAGCGCCGCCGGCCGGCACGCGCGTCCCACCCGATCCGTTACTTGCCGCTGCCGCCCGCCTGCGGCGGCCGCTTCTGGCGCACCGTGTCCGCCGCCGCATCCTTGTCGGCGCCGCGCGCCCGCTTGCCGGTGGCGCCGGTGACGGCGGCCAGCATGTCGCGGGCGTGCTCGCGCGCTTTTGCCGTGACCTCGATGCCGCCGAGCATGCGGGCCAGCTCCTCCACGCGGTCCTCGGCGGTGAGCTCGGTGACCGTGGTGCGCGTGGTGCGCCCGTCGGTGAGCTTGCTGACGCGCAGGTGATGGTGAGCCTGGGAGGCGACCTGCGGGAGGTGGGTGACGCACAGCACCTGGCCGCGCGCGCCCAGCGCCCGCAGCTCCCGCCCCACGATCTCGGCCACCGCGCCGCCGATGCCGGCATCGACCTCATCGAACACCATGCAGCGGTTATCCGTGGCCGCGCACGACACCTGCACCGCCAGCGACAGGCGCGACAGCTCACCGCCCGAGGCGACCTTGGAGAGCGCACGCGGCGGCTGCCCGGGATTGGCGCCGACCCGGAATTCGACCTGGTCGATGCCGTGTTGCGCCGGCTCGCCGCTCTCGTCCGGCGTCACGTCCGCCTCGAAGCGCCCGCCCGCCATGCCGAGCGTCTGCATGCGCGCGGTGATGTCGCGGGCCAGAGCGCGTGCGGCCGCGCGGCGGCGCCCGGAAAGCGTCTCGGCGAGCGTGCGATATTGCTGCAGCCCGGCGCCGAGCTCCCGGCGCAGTTGCGCGAGATCGGTGTCCGCGCGCTGCAGCCCTTCGAGCTCCGTCTGCAGCGCCCCGGCGTGCCCGGGCAGCTCAGTCACCGGCACACGGTGCTTGCGCGCGAGCTCCTCCATGGCGGCCAGCCGCCGCTCGATCACCTCCTGGCGCGCGGCGTCGACTTCGAGCTCTTCGCCGTAGTGTTCCAGCTCGCGCGCCGCCTCGCGCACCTGGATGGCCGCCTCTTCGATCATCGGCAGCGCGGCGCCGAGCTTGGCGTCGAGGCTCGCGACCGCGCGCAACGCCTGCAGCGCGCGACTCAGGGCGGCGTGCGCGCTGCTGCCGTCGTTCTCGTAGAGCTCGGCGCGCGCCAGCTGCGTGCCCTGTGCCAGTCGCCCGCGGTGGGCGAGCCGCGCGCGCTCCTCGGCGAGGGCTTGCGCCTCCCCGGGGCTCGCCTGCAGGGCGTGCAGCTCCTGCACCTGGTAGCGCAGCAGTTCGAGCTTCGCCTCGCGGTCGCGTGCCAGGCTGTCGAGCTCGAGGGTGCTATTGAGGAGCCCGAGCCACACCCGGTGCGCGATGCTGACCTGCCCCACCAGCGTGTCGAGATCGCCGTAGGCATCGAGCAGCTCGCGCTGCGCGGCGGCGCGGGTCAGTGACTGGAATTCATGCTGCCCGTGGATGTCGATGAGGATGCTGCCTGCCTCGCGCAGCGACTGCACCGCGACCGACTGACCGTTGAGATAGGCGCGCGAGCGCCCGTCGCTGCCCGCCACGCGCCGCAGCAGCAGCTCCGCACTGCCGCCGAGGGACTGCTCCTCGAGCCACTGCTTGAGCTCGCGCGGCGCATGCTCGAGGTCGAAGGTCGCCGCAACTTCCGCCCGCTCGGCGCCGTGGCGCACCACTTCCGCGCCGGCGCGGCCGCCGGCGAGCAGCTGCAGCGCCTCGACCAGGATCGACTTGCCGGCGCCGGTCTCGCCGGTCAGCACGGTGAGCCCGGGACGCAGCTCGAGCTCCACCGCGTCGATGATGGCGAAGTCGCGGATCTGCAGGTGCGTGAGCACTTCAGCGCTGGAAGCTGCCGCGGCCCCAGTGGAGCTTGGAGCGCAGCAGCTTGTAGTAGTCGTGGCCGGGGGGGTGCAGCAGCGTCACCCGCTCCGCGGCCGTGGTGACCTCGAGACGCTCGCCGGCGGCGAGCGCTCCGAGCACCATGCCGTCGCAGGTGACGTTCGCGCGGGTGTCGGGCCGCTCGAGCAGCAGTACCTCGACGACCGAGCTCGAGGCGACGACGATCGGGCGGTCGGAGAGCGTATGCGCGCAGATCGGCACGATCACCAGCGCCTGCAGCTGCGGCCCGATGATCGGACCGCCGCAGGAGAGCGCGTAGGCGGTCGAGCCTGTGGGACTGGCGACGATGATGCCGTCGCCATCGTGCGTGTTGACGTAACGTCCGTCGATGCGCGTCTCGAAGTCGAGCGTGCGCCCGGTGTCGTGCTTCTGCATGACGACGTCGTTGAGCGCGAACGAGTGCGCCACGACGCCGCCGGGGCGATGCAGCCGTGCGGCGAGCAGCTGGCGCTCATCGCGCTCGAGGCTGCCGGTAAGCGCCGCATCGACCGACTGCAGCATGTCCTGCGGCATGACGTCGGTGAGGAAGCCGAGCCGCCCGCGGTTGACGCCGAGCAGCGGCACGCCGTGCCGGGCCACCAGGCGGGCGCCGTACAGCAGCGTGCCATCGCCGCCGACGGCGATGACCAGGTCGGCGCGGCCGCCGATCTGCTCCTCCGGCACCCGGGTGACCCCGCGCGAGAGCTCGGGGGCGAGGTGCGCGTCGGCGGCGATCAGCACCTGCACGCCGCGGCTCGCCAGGTGCGGCAGCAGCGCGCCGACGCTCTCCGCGATGCGCGGATCCGCGAAGCGGCCGACTAACGCACAGCTGCGCACCGGAAAGGCCATGGACTTCAAGCCCCCGTTTGACCGCGCCGGCCCCTCGCCCGCGCGGCATCTTGCGGCCTTTGTAACATGCACGGTGCGCCGGCAGCCAATGCCGCCCGTCACATCCGCGGCGCATGGCGGTGCGCGGCGGAACGGGTTTGCTTGACGGTCAGTGCGGCGCACACTAAAAGACCTGCATGGCGCACGAAGCTCGGGACGAGCCTCTCGGCGAGCGGGCTCAGCAATTGCTGCGCACGCTCATCGAGAGCTACATCCGCGACGGTCAGCCAGTCGGCTCGCGCGCGTTGTCGCGCGAGTCCGGGCTGCAGTTGAGCTCGGCGACGATCCGCAACGTGATGGCCGACCTCGAGGAGCTCGGTTTCGTCGCCTCGCCGCACACCTCCGCCGGACGCGTACCGACCGACAAGGGCTACCGCTTCTTCGTCGACACGCTGCTGCACCTGCAGCCGCTCGATCAGGCGGCGACCGCGGAGATCCGCCGCCAGTTCGAGGCCAGCCAGTCGAGCCGCGACAGCGCCAGCGACCTGGTGACCACCGTGTCGCAGCTGCTGTCGAGCGCCACGCGGCTCGCCGGGGTGGTGACGCTGCCGCGCCCGCGGCAGACCGCGGTCACGCAGATCGAGTTCGTGGCGCTGTCCGAGAACCGCGTGCTGGTTGTGCTGGTGTTCGACGACCGCGTCGTGCAGAACCGCATCATCGAGCTGCCGCGTCACTACTCGGCCGACGAGCTCAAGCGCGCCTCCGCCTACCTCAACGAGCAGTTCCGCGGCCGCTCGCTGCGCGAGGTGCGCCAGGAGATCCTGCGCCAGCTCTCCGAGGCGCACGCCCACATGAACCAGATCATGCTCGAGGCCATCACCGTGGCGCAGCAGGTGTTCGAGAGCGGCGAGGAGCGGCTCGAGTACGTCATCAAGGGTGAGACTAATCTCATGGGCGTCGCCGAGCTCACCAGCGTCGAGAAGCTGCGGCGGCTGTTCGAGGCCTTCAACGAGAAGCGCGACTTCCTGCACCTGCTGGATCACAGCCTCCGGGCCGACGGGGTGCAGATATTCATCGGCCACGAGTCCGGCTACCGCATCCTCGATGACTGCAGCGTCGTCACCGCCCCCTATGCGGACGGGGATTCCGTCGTCGGGGTGCTCGGGGTGATAGGCCCGACGCGCATGGCCTACGAGCGCGTCATCCCCATCGTCGACCTCACGGCTAAACTCTTGGGCGCCGCCTTGAATTCGCGCCGCTGACCCCCCACCCCCCCGGGGGTGCTGGAGGAGGCCCCGCCCGGTGAGGCACCTGACTACCGTCTGTTTGCGAAAGGCCTGAGCTGAAGATGAGTCCCAACGAGTCCCGCCGCAGCGCGGCAGCAAATCCTGCGGCCGAGCCCACCGCGGTGCTGCCGGAGACGGCAGCGCAGCGGGTCGAGCTCGAGCGGCTGCAGCAGGCGCTCGCCGAGTCCGAAGAGCGGGCCAAAGCCCACCGGGAGCAGTACCTGCGGGCGGTGGCCGAGGCGGACAACGTACGCAAGCGGGCACAGCGCGACATCGAAGCCGCCAACCGCTACGGCCTGGAGAAGTTCGCCGCCGAGCTCTTGCCAGTGAAGGACAGCCTGGTGCTGGCACTCGAGAATGCCCCCCGGCAGGACCCCAAGGGCGTGCAGGAGGGCCTGGAGGCGACGCTCGCGCTGCTGAGCCGGGCGCTGGAGAAGCTCGGCGTGACGGTCATCGACCCCCGCGGCGAGCCCTTCGACCCGGAGCGCCACGAGGCGATGATGACGCAGGAATCCGCCACCGCCGAGCCCAACTCGGTGCTGCAGGTAGTGCAGCCCGGCTACGAGCTCAACGGGCGGCTGCTGCGGCCGGCGCGGGTGATCGTGGCGCGCGCCCCTTGAAAGGCCCGTTCCTCACCCTAAGAAGTGGCTGGCACGTACCCCATTCGAAAGAGAATTCCCGCGGAGTAACCCATGGCTAAGGTAATCGGTATCGATCTCGGCACGACCAATTCATGTGTCGCCATCATGGAAGGCGGCAAGCCGCGCGTGATCGAGAACAGCGAAGGCGACCGCACCACCCCCTCGATCGTCGCGTTCACCAAGGACGGCGAGGTGCTGGTGGGCCAGCCGGCCAAGCGCCAGGCGGTGACCAACCCGCAGAACACGCTGTTCGCCATCAAGCGCCTCATCGGGCGCAAGTTCGAGGACGAGGTGGTGCAGCGGGACATCAAGATGGTCCCCTACCAGATCGTGCGCGCCGACAACGGCGACGCCTGGGTCGACGCACAGGGCAAGAAGATGGCGCCGCCGGAGATCTCCGCGCGCGTGCTCATGAAGATGAAGAAGACCGCCGAGGACTACCTCGGCGAGACGGTGCAGGAAGCGGTCATTACCGTACCTGCGTACTTCAACGATTCGCAGCGCCAGGCGACCAAGGACGCCGGGCGCATCGCCGGACTCGAGGTCAAGCGCATCATCAACGAGCCGACCGCGGCGGCGCTCGCCTACGGGCTCGATAAACAGGGCGCGGATCGCAAGATCGCCGTGTACGACCTCGGCGGCGGCACCTTCGACATTTCCATCATCGAGATCGCGGAAGTCGACGGTGAGCGCCAGTTCGAGGTGCTGTCCACCAACGGCGATACGTTCCTCGGCGGCGAGGACTTCGACCTGCGCATCATCAATTTCCTGGCCGAGCAGTTCCAGAAGGAGTCCGGCGTCGACGTGCGCAAGGATCCGCTCGCCATGCAGCGCCTCAAGGAGGCCGCGGAGAAGGGCAAGATCGAGCTGTCCTCGACCCAGCAGACCGATATCAACCTGCCCTACATCACCGCCGATGCCTCGGGCCCGAAGCACCTCAACATCAAGCTGACGCGCGCCAAGCTCGAGTCGCTGGTGGAGGACCTGGTGCAAAAGACCGTGGCGCCGTGCCGCACCGCGCTGAAAGACGCCGGGGTCAGCGTCAACGACGTCGCCGAGGTCATCCTGGTGGGCGGCCAGACGCGCATGCCGCTGGTGCAGAAGTACGTGAAGGACCTGTTCGCCAAGGAGCCGCGCAAGGACGTGAACCCGGACGAGGCGGTCGCGGTCGGCGCCGCCATCCAGGCCGGCGTGCTCGCCGGGGAAGTGAAGGACGTGCTGCTGCTCGACGTGACGCCGCTGTCGCTCGGCATCGAGACGCTCGGCGGGGTCATGACCAAGCTCATCGAGAAGAACACCACCATCCCGACCAAGGCGTCGAACACCTTCTCGACCGCCGACGACAACCAGACGGCCGTGACCATTCACGTGCTGCAGGGCGAGCGCGACCGGGCGGCCGACAATAAGTCCCTCGGCAAGTTCGATCTGGCCGACATACCACCGGCGCCGCGCGGCATGCCGCAGGTCGAGGTGTCCTTCGATATCGATGCCAACGGCATTCTCAATGTGTCGGCGCGCGACAAGGCGACCGGCAAGGAGCAGAAGATCGTCATCAAGGCCTCGAGCGGCCTCACCGAGGATGAGATCAAGCGCATGGTGCGCGACGCCGAGGCGCACGCCGAGGACGACAAGCGCTTCCGCGAGCTGGTCGACACGCGCAACAAGGCGGACGGGCTGATCCACGCGGTGGAGAAATCGCTGCAGGGCCTCGGCGACAAGGTCGACGCGGCCGAGCGCGCCAAGGTGGAAAGCGCGGTCTCCGACCTGCGCACCGCGCTCAAGGGTGATGACCGCGCGGTCATCGAGAAGAAGAGCGAGGCGCTCGCCCAGGCTTCCGCGAGCATCGCGCAGCGCGCCCAGGCGGCGGCCGAGGGCGCTGCGGCTGGCGGCGGCGGCGGTCCGGGCCCTCAGCCGGGGGCCGGCGCGTCAGGCGGCGCGCAGTCCGGCGGCGGCGAGGACGTGGTGGACGCGGAATTCGAAGAGGTGAAGGACAAGGGACGCAAGGCCTCCTGATCAGCGCATGGCGAAGCGCGACTACTACAAGGTACTCGACGTACCCAGGAGCGCGACTGAGGCCGAGATCAAGAAGGCCTACCGGCGACTGGCAATGAAATTCCATCCCGATCGCAATCCAAACGATCGGAATGCGGAAGAGTCCTTCAAGGAGGCGAAGGAAGCCAGCGAGGTGCTGACCGACCCGCACAAGCGCGCCGCCTACGACCAGTACGGACACGCCGGAGTCGAGGCGGCCGCGCGCGGGGGCGGCGGCCGCGGCGGCTTCGGCGCCGACACCTTCAGCGACATCTTCGGTGACGTCTTCGGCGATATCTTCGGGGCGGGGCGCCGCGGCGGACGCTCGCAGGTGTATCGCGGCGCCGATCTGCGCTACGAGCTCGAGCTCGAGCTCGCGCAGGCGGTGTTCGGCCACCAGGTCGAGATCGACGTGGCACGGCTCGCCGAGTGCGAGGTCTGCCACGGCACGGGCGCGGCCAAGGGCAGCAGCCCGGCCACCTGCGACACCTGCGGCGGGGCCGGCCAGGTGCGCATCTCCCAGGGCTTCTTCCAGCTGCAGCAGACCTGCCCGCGCTGCCGCGGCTCGGGCACCGTCGTGCGCAATCCCTGCGACAACTGCCTGGGCCAGGGCCGCGTGCGCCGCAGCCGCAAGCTGTCGGTGAAGGTGCCCGCCGGCGTCGATTCGGGCGATCGCGTGCGGCTGACGGGCGAGGGCGAGGCCGGCCGCAACGGCGGACCGTCCGGAGACCTGTACGTCGAGATCCACGTGCGCGAGCACCCGATCTTCGAGCGCGACGGCGAGCACCTGAGCTGCGAGGTGCCGGTGAGCTTTGCCACCGCCGCCCTCGGCGGCAGCGTCAGCGTGCCGACGCTCGACGGCGACGTGCAGCTGAAGGTTCCCGCCGAGACGCAATCGGGGCGTGTCTTTCGCCTGCGCGACAAGGGCGTGAAGCCGGTGCGCGGCGGGGCGCGGGGCGACCTGTTCTGCCGCGTGGTGGTGGAGACTCCGGTGCACCTGACCGTGCAGCAGCGCGAGCTCATCGGACAACTGGAGGAATCGCTCAAGGCCCACGCCGGCCGCCACGCCCCGCGCGAGAAGGGCTTCCTCGAGGGAGTGAAGCGCTTCTTCGCCGGCGACCCCGGCAAGGGCTGAAAGGGCGCCCATGTGCGCCGCTGCCCGCAGCCCGCTCACCCGCGTCGCGATCATCGGCGTGACCGGGCGGATGGGGCAGGCGCTGCTGCGCGCCGCGCCCGCCTTCCCGCAGCTGCTCATTACCGGCGCGGTGGCCTCGGCGGACAGCCTGGCGCTCGGTCGCGACGCCGGCGAACTCAGCGGCGGGGCGCGCGCCAACCTCGCGGTGACCTGCGACCTCACCGCCGCGCTCGCACAGGCGGACGTGGCCATCGACTTCAGCACCGCCGCGGCAGCCGCGGCGAACCTCAAGGCCTGCCGCACCGCCCGCAAGCCCCTGCTGCTCGGCACGACCGGCCATGGCGAGGCGCCCGGGATGGCGCTCGCCGAGGCCGCGCGCGACATCGCGCTGCTGATCGCACCCAATACGAGTGTGGGTGTCGCACTGCTCGTCGAGCTCACGCGCCGCGCCGCGGCAGTGCTGCCCGCGGGCTTCGACATCGACGTGCTCGAGCTGCACCACCGCACCAAGCGCGACGCGCCCTCGGGGACCGCGCTCGCTCTCGGGGAGGCCGCGGCCGGTGCCCGCGGGCTCGCGTTCCCGCCCCCGTCCCGTCCGGCCGGCTCGCTGCGTATGGAAGGGGAGATCGGCTTTGCCAGCGTGCGCGCCGGGGACACGGTCGGGGAGCACACGGTGCTGTTTTCCGGGGCCGGCGAGCAGCTGTCGCTGACCCACCGGGCGAGCGATCGGGCGATATTCGCGCGCGGCGCGCTCGCCGCTGCGCTCTGGCTGGCGTCGCAGCCGCCGGGGCGTTACGGGATGAGTGAGTTCCTGGGATTAAAAACAGGAACTTAGAACGCTATCTGCGAAGCGCTCTGAAGGTCGGACGAGCTTGCGCCGGGGGCGAATTTCTCATGGACACATCGGCCGACTAACCCGTAAGATTTCGCTCTAATCCGTGTACGGGTTAGTCCATGCAAGGCGGGAGGTTGTTCGCAGGAACGCCTCCCGCTTTGTGTATGTGCGTCAGGGAGATGTGAACCGGTGAGCGTACCTGCGGTGCTCGCGCTGGCCGACGGGACCGTCTTTCACGGCCAGTCGATCGGAGCCAAGGGCAACACCACAGGCGAAGTCGTTTTCAATACCGCGCTCACCGGGTACCAGGAAATCCTCACCGATCCGTCCTACGCGCGCCAGATCGTCACGCTCACCTGCCCGCACATCGGCAATACCGGCACCACGCCCGAGGATCTGGAATCCGCGCAGGTCTATCCGGCCGGTCTCGTCATCCGCGATCTCGCGCTGCTGCCGAGCAGCTGGCGCGCCAACGAATCGCTGCCGGAGTTTCTCGAGCGCGGCCGCGTGGTGGCGATCGCCGGGCTCGACACGCGCAAGCTCACGCGCATCCTGCGCGAGAAGGGCGCGCAGGCCGGTTGCATCATGACCGGCGATCAGGTGGACCAGAACGCCGCGGTGAAGGCGGCGCGCAAATTTCCGGGCTTGAAGGGCATGGACCTCGCCAAGGTCGTGAGCGCCAAGCGCCCCTTCCAGTGGAACGAGGGCAGCGTGTGGCCGGAAACCGGGCGCGCGCCGATCCGCGCGAATCAGCGCCTGCACGTGGTGGCCTACGACTTCGGCATCAAGCGCAACATCCTGCGGCTGCTCGCCGATGGCGGCTGCCGGATGACGGTGGTGCCGGCGCAGACGAGCGCCGAGGAGGCGCTCGCGCTTGGCCCCGACGGCATCTTCCTCTCGAACGGTCCCGGGGACCCGGAGCCGTGCGACTACGCCATCAAGGCCACGCGGCGGTTTCTCGAGACCGACCTGCCGGTGTTCGGCATCTGTCTCGGCTTCCAGATCCTCGGACTTGCCGGCGGCGCGCGCACCGTGAAGATGAAGTTCGGCCACCATGGCGCCAACCACCCGGTGCAGGATCTCGAGTCGGGCCGGGTGTTCATCACCAGCCAGAACCACGGCTTTGCGGTGGATGAGGCTTCACTTCCGGCAGCAGTGCGCGCCACGCACCGCTCACTGTTTGACGGCTCGCTGCAGGGCCTCGCCTTCACCGATTGTGCCGCGTTGGGCTTTCAGGGACACCCGGAAGCGAGCCCCGGCCCCCACGACATGAAGCCCCTGTTCGAGCGCTTCAACCACCTGATGCTGCGCCGCCTGCAGGCGCAGCTGAAACTCGCCGAGGAGAACCTGCGCCGCCAGCCGGCGACGGCGCGCTGACAGCTTACCGTGGGCAAGCGCACCGACATCGAGAGCATCCTGATCATCGGCGCCGGCCCGATCATCATCGGCCAGGCGTGCGAGTTCGATTATTCGGGCGCGCAGGCCTGCAAGGCGCTGCGCGAAGAGGGTTACCGCGTCATCCTGGTCAATTCCAACCCCGCGACCATCATGACCGATCCGGAAATGGCGGACGCGATCTACATCGAGCCGATCAACTGGCGCACGCTGGCGCGCATCATCGAGAAGGAGCGCCCGGATGCGCTGCTGCCGACCATGGGGGGCCAGACCGCGCTCAACACCGCGCTCGATCTGGTGCGCGAGGGCGTGCTTGAGAAGTACGAGGTCGAGCTGATCGCAGCCTCGCGCGCCGCCATCGACATGGCCGAGGACCGCGAGCTGTTCCGCAACGCGATGCGCGAGATCGGGCTCGAGACGCCGCATTCGCAGATCGCGCGCAGCCTGGAGGAAGCCCTGGCGGTCGCCGCTGACATCGGCTACCCGGTGGTGGTGCGACCGTCCTTCACCCTCGGCGGCAGCGGCGGCGGCATCGCCTACAACCGCGAGGAGCTCGAGGACATCGTCGCCCGCGGCCTGGACGCCTCGCCCACCGGGGAAGTGCTGCTCGAGGAATCGGTGATCGGCTGGAAAGAGTTCGAGATGGAGGTGGTGCGCGATCACAAGGACAACTGCATCATCGTCTGCTCGATCGAGAACCTCGATCCGATGGGGGTGCACACCGGCGACTCGATCACCCTCGCACCTGCTTTGACTCTCACCGACAAGGAATACCAGCGCATGCGCGATGCCTCGATCGCCGTGCTGCGCAAGATCGGCGTGGACACCGGCGGCTCGAACGTGCAGTTCGCGGTGAATCCCGAGGACGGGCGGTTGCTGGTCATCGAGATGAACCCGCGCGTGTCGCGCTCGTCGGCGCTCGCCTCCAAGGCGACCGGCTTCCCGATCGCCAAGATCGCCGCCAAGCTCGCCGTCGGCTACACGCTCGATGAGCTGAAGAACGACATCACCGGCGGGGCGACCCCGGCGTCCTTCGAGCCGACGATCGACTACGTGGTCGTGAAGATCCCGCGCTTCACGTTCGAGAAGTTCCCCACCGCGAACGACCGGCTGACGACACAGATGAAGTCGGTGGGCGAGGTGATGGCGATCGGGCGCACCTTCCAGGAGTCGCTGCAGAAGGCGCTGCGCGGGCTTGAGACCGGGCTCGACGGCCTGGTGCCGCTCCTGCCGCTGCCGCTGTCGGACGAGAACGGCGATAAGCTCGCGCACGAGCTGCGCGCCCCGGGCGCCAACCGCCTGCTGTACGTCGCTGACGCTTTCCGCGCCGGCTGGCCGCTCACGCGCATCGCCGAGCTGACCCGCATCGATCCGTGGTTCCTCGCCCAGGTCGGGCAGCTGGTCGAGGAGGAGGCGCAGGTGCGCGCCGAGGGCCTGGGCGCGCTCACCGCCGAGCGGCTGCGCTACCTCAAGCGCAAGGGCTTCTCCGACAGCCGCCTGGCGCACCTGGTCGACATGCCGGAGAAGGCGATTCGCGACAAGCGCCACGAGCTCGCCGTGCTGCCGGTGTACAAGCGCGTCGATACCTGCGCGGCGGAATTCGCCACCGCCACCGCCTACCTGTATTCCACCTACGAGGAGGAGTGCGAGGCGCAGCCGGACACGCGGCGCAAGATCCTGATCCTCGGCGGCGGGCCGAACCGCATCGGCCAGGGAATCGAATTCGACTACTGCTGCGTGCACGCGGCGCTGCAGCTGCGCGAGGACGGCTTCGAGACCATCATGGTCAACTGCAACCCGGAGACCGTCTCCACCGATTACGACACCTCCGATCGGCTGTACTTCGAGCCGCTCACCCTCGAGGACGTGCTGGAGATTCTCGCCAAGGAGAAGCCCGAGGGGGTGATCGTGCAGTTCGGCGGCCAGACGCCGCTCAAGCTGTCGCGCGCGCTTGAGGCGGCGGGCGCCCCCATCATCGGCACCTCGCCCGACTCGATCGATGTCGCCGAGGACCGCGAGCGCTTCCAGGCGCTGGTGAGGAAGCTCGGGCTCAAGCAGCCCGCCAACGCCACCGCGCGCACCGAGGAGCAGGCGGTGACGCTCGCGCGCGAAGTGGGCTTCCCGCTCATTGTGCGCCCCTCGTACGTGCTCGGCGGCCGCGCGATGGAGGTGGTGTTCAACGAGGAGGACCTGCGCACCTACATGACGCACGCGGTGCAGGTGTCGAACGACAGCCCGGTGCTGCTCGATCGCTTCCTCGACGTCGCCATCGAGGTGGACGTGGATGCAGTGTGCGACGGGGAGGACGTACTGATCGGCGGCATCATGGAGCACATCGAGCAGGCCGGGGTGCACTCGGGCGATTCGGGCTGCTCGCTGCCGCCCGTGAGCCTCAGCCGCGAGACCCAGGCGGAGCTGCGCGAGCAGACGCGCAAGCTCGCCCGCGCGCTGAACGTCGTCGGCCTGATGAACGTGCAGTTTGCGATCCAGAGCGGCGTCATCTACGTGCTCGAGGTGAACCCGCGCGCCTCGCGCACCGTGCCGTTCGTCTCCAAGGCGACCGGCCTGCCGCTGGCGAAGATCGCCGCGCGCGTCATGACCGGACGCAAGCTGAAGCAGCTGGTCGGCGCGATCGAGCGTGTGCCCGGCTACTTCTCGGTGAAGGAGGCGGTATTCCCGTTCATCAAGTTCCCCGAGGCCGACCCGATCTTAGGTCCGGAGATGAAGTCGACCGGGGAGGTGATGGGCACCGGACGCACCTTCGGGGAGGCCTATGCCAAGGCGCAGGCCGCGTCCGGCGTCACGCTGCCGCGCCAGGGGGTGTGCTTCATCAGCGTGCGCGACCGCGACAAGGCGCCGGCGGTCACCCTTGCCCGGAAGCTGATCGAGCGCGGCTTCGAGGTGCTCGCCACCGAAGGCACCGCGCGCGCGCTCGGCGAGGCGGGGGTGCCGTGCCGGCGGGTGAACAAGGTGCGCGAGGGCCGGCCGCACATCGTCGACATGATCAAGAACGACGAGATCGATCTCATCGTCAATACCACCGAGGGCAAGCAGGCGATCCGCGAGTCCAATTCCATCCGCCGCGAGGCCGTACACCGCCGCGTCACTTACTACACCACGCTGGCGGCGGGGCTGGCGACCTGCGAGGCCCTCGACCACCTCGACGAGGTGGAAGTGAACCGGCTGCAGGATCTGCACAACGAGGCGCTCGGGGCATGAAGCGCACTCCCATGACGCTGCGCGGCGCGGAGGCGCTGCGCGCGGAGCTGAAGCGGCTGAAATCCGAGGCGCGCCCGCACGTCATCAGGGCGATCGCCGAAGCGCGCGGCCACGGCGACCTGGCCGAGAACGCCGAATACCACGCGGCACGCGAGCAGCAGGGATTCATCGAGGGGCGCATCAAGGACATCGAGCACAAGCTCGCCAGCGCCGAGGTGATCGACCCGGCGACGCTGCCCGACTCGGGGCGGGTGGTGTTCGGGGCGACGGTCGAGCTCGAGGATCAGGCCGATGGCGCGCGCGTCGTCTACCAGGTGGTCGGCGAGGACGAGGCGGATATCCGCGCGGGCCGTGTCTCGGTCACCTCCCCGATCGCGCGCGCGCTGGTCGGCAAGTCGCAGGGGGAAGTGGTGGATGTCGCCGCCCCGGGCGGCACGCGCTCCTACGAGATCGTGGTGGTGCGCCGGGCTTAAGTGTCAGGGAGGAGAATGCGCGGCAGATCGGCACGGGGACGGTACAGCACCGCGACGTTGCCGATACGCTGCACCAGGGCGCTGCCGGTCGCGCGCGCGAGCGCCGCGAACAGCTCATCGCGCGCCCCGCGGGCGCCGCCGGGCGCCTTCACCTTGATGAGCTCGTGATCGTGCAGGGCGCGCGTGGTCTCGGCGGCGACCGCGGGCGTGACGCCTGCGGCGCCGAGACGTATGAGCGGCCGCAGCGCGTGCGCGAGGCCGCGCAGCTGGCGACGCTGGCCCGCGGAGAGCTCGGGAGCGGCAGGCGCCGCGGTGTCAGGAGCGCCGGTTCGCATCGACACATTGTAAGGGTGAGGAACTTATGCGCCGCAGGGTCGGCCTGAAGTCATGACGCGCCGCTCGCGCAGCAGCGGTCGCTGGCTCCAGGAGCACTTCGCCGACCCCTACGTGCAGCGTGCCCAGGGCGCCGGGTGGCGCTCGCGGGCGGTGTTCAAGCTCGAGGAGATCGACCGTCGGGCGCACCTGCTGAAGTCCGGCGCGGTGTGTCTGGACCTCGGGGCCGCTCCGGGGGCGTGGAGCCAGTACGCGAGGCAGCGCGTGGGCGCGAAGGGCCGCGTCGTCGCCACCGACCTGCTGCCGATGGCGGAGCTGGCGGGCGTGGAGTTCGTGCAGGGCGACTTCAGGGAGGAGGAGGTGTTCGAGCGGATCCTGGCCCTGCTGCCCGCGCGCGGGGTCGACCTGGTGCTCTCGGACATGGCGCCGAATCTGTCCGGGGTCGCCGTCATCGACCAGCCGCGCTCGATGCACCTGGCGGAGCTCGCGCTCGCCATGGCCGAGCGCCTCTTGAAGCCCGGGGGCAGCGCCCTGATCAAGGTATTTCAGGGCGCCGGGTTCAAGGAGCTGCTGCAGGCCGCACGCGGCAAGTTCTCGGAAGTGAAGCTGGTGAAGCCCCTCGCGTCACGTTCGCGCAGTGCCGAGATCTATTTGCTGGCCATGCACTACCGCTTGGTGTAGGTTCTTTTTACCCGCCGTGTGGACGCACCGCGGAAAGGACGCAAGCCCTTGAATGATCTGACAAAGAACATCCTGCTATGGGTCGTGATCGTGCTGGTGCTGCTGGCGGTTTTCAGCCGCTACATGCCCACCGTCGGGCAGCCGCAGGACATCTATTACTCCACCTTTCTCGATGACGTGAAGGCCGAGCGGGTCGACTCCGTGGTCATGCAGGGGGACATGATCTACGGGGAGCGCAAGGACAAGTCCGCCTTCAAGACGCGCAACCCCGAGACCGACTACACCGCGCTGATCGGCACGCTCGACAAGGCGCACGTGAAAATCGAGGCGCGCGAGCCGAAACAGCCCAATTTCATCGGCCAGCTGCTGCTGCAGATGGCGCCGGCCTTCCTGCTGATCCTGGTGTTCCTGTACATGCTGCGGCAGATGCAGGGTGCTTCCGGCGGGCGCGGGGCCATGTCCTTCGGCAAGAGCCGTGCGCGTCTGCTGGGCGAGGACCAGGTGAACGTGACCTTCGCCGACGTCGCCGGAGTCGACGAGGCCAAGCAGGAAGTCGGCGAGATCGTCGACTTCCTCAAGGACCCGGGCAAGTTCCAGAAGCTCGGCGGCAAGATTCCCAAGGGGGTGCTGATGGTCGGCTCCCCGGGCACCGGCAAGACGCTGCTGGCGCGCGCCATCGCCGGCGAGGCGAAGGTGCCGTTCTTCACCATCTCCGGCTCCGACTTCGTCGAGATGTTCGTCGGCGTCGGCGCCTCGCGCGTGCGCGACATGTTCGAGCAGGCGAAGAAGCACGCCCCCTGCATCATCTTCATCGACGAGATCGACGCCGTCGGGCGGCATCGCGGCGCGGGCCTCGGCGGCGGCCACGACGAGCGCGAGCAGACGCTCAACCAGCTGCTGGTGGAGATGGACGGCTTCGAAGGCAACGAGGGCATCATCGTCATTGCCGCGACCAATCGCCCGGACGTGCTCGATCCGGCGCTGCTGCGGCCCGGTCGCTTCGACCGCCAGGTCGTGGTGCCGCTGCCGGACGTGCGCGGCCGTGAGCAGATCCTGCGCGTGCACATGCGCCGCGTGCCGCTGGCGGACGACGTGAAGCCTGGGCTCATCGCGCGCGGCACGCCGGGCTTCTCCGGGGCGGATCTTGCCAACCTCGTCAACGAGGCGGCGCTGTTCGCGGCGCGCGCTAACAAGAGAATCGTCGGCATGGAGGAGTTCGAGCGCGCCAAGGACAAGATCCTGATGGGCACCGAGCGGCGCTCCATGGTCATGAGCGAGGCGGAGAAGCGCATGACCGCCTATCACGAGGCCGGGCACGCGATCGTCGGCATGACCGTTCCCGAGCACGACCCGGTCTACAAGGTCACCATCATTCCGCGCGGCCGCGCGCTCGGCGTCACGCAGTTCCTGCCCGAGCAGGACCGCTACAGCTTCTCCAAGCGCCGCCTGGAGAGCGCCATCACCACGCTGTTCGGCGGCCGCATCGCCGAAGAGCTGATCTTCGGCCCCGAATCGGTCACCACCGGCGCCTCGAACGACATCGAGCGGGCCACCGAGCTCGCGCGCAACATGGTCACCAAGTGGGGCCTGTCCGACAAGCTCGGGCCGCTCACCTACTCCGAGGAGATGGGCGAGGTGTTCCTCGGCCGCAGCGTGACGCAGCACAAGCAGGTCTCCGACGTCACCGCGCACGCCATCGACGAGGAGATTCGCCACGTCATCGAAGTCAACTACCAGCGTGCCCGGCAGATCCTTACCGCCGCGCTCGACAAGCTGCACGTCATGGCCGACGCGCTCATGAAGTACGAGACCATCGACGAGGAGCAGCTCAAGGACATCATGGCGGGCAATGCGCCGAAACCGCCGAAGGACTGGGACGAGACCCTGTCCAACAAGCCGCCGCAGGCGCCGCCCGCGCCGGCCGGCGGACCGGCGATACCGGCCGGCCAGCACTGAAGTCCACCAGCCGCGCCGCCGGTGCTGCTTCGCTGCGCGGATAAGACGCTGGACCTGAGCAGTCCGGTGGTCATGGGCGTGCTCAACGTCACCCCCGATTCCTTCTCCGACGGCGGGCGCTTCGCGGACGTCGAGGCGGCCGTGGCCCACGGCCTGGCGATGGCCGCCGCGGGCGCTGCGCTCATCGACGTCGGCGGAGAGTCGACGCGCCCGGGAGCGGCGCCGGTGAGCGCGCCGGAGGAACTGCGGCGCGTGATTCCCGTCATCGCCTCGCTCGCGGCCGCCACGGCGGCGGTGATCTCGGTCGACACCAGCAAGCCCGAGGTCATGCAGGCCGCGGCCGCCGCCGGCGCGGGCCTCATCAACGACGTGCAGGCGCTGCGCTCGCCGGGCGCGCTCGAGGCGGCGGCTGCGAGCGGCTGCGCCGTGTGCCTGATGCACATGCAGGGCGAGCCGCGCACCATGCAACTCGCCCCGCAGTACGCCGACGTGTTCGCCGAGGTGCGCGCGTTCCTCGCCGCGCGCGCCGCGGCCTGCCGCGCGGGCGGAATCGCCGACACGCGCCTGGTGATCGACCCCGGATTCGGCTTCGGCAAGACCGTGGAGCACAATCTGACGCTGCTGCGCCGCCTGGGCGAGCTGGCGCGCGACGGGCTGCCGGTGTTGGTTGGCTTGTCGCGCAAGTCGATGCTGGGCACACTGACGCAGCGCGGACCCGGCGAGCGCACCGCCGGCAGCGTGGCGCTCGCGGTGGTCGCAGCGCTGGGCGGCGCGCGTATCGTACGCGCCCACGACGTGGCGCCGACGGTGGATGCGCTGCGGGTGGTGGCAGCCGTGCAGGGCGGGCGGTGAGGACTTAAATGGCGCGACGCTATTTCGGCACCGACGGAGTCAGGGGGAGGGTAGGCGAGCACCCCATGACGGTGGATTTTGCGCTGCAGCTGGCCAGCGCCGCGGCGCGCGTGCTGGCGCCGGCGGGCGGGGCGGTGCTGATCGGCAAGGACACGCGCCTCTCCGGCTACATGTTCGAATCGGCGCTCGAGGCGGGTTTCGTCGCCGCGGGGGTCAACGTCATGCTCATCGGCCCGCTGCCGACCCCGGGCATCGCCTACATGACACGCCGCTTCAACTGCGACTTCGGCGTGGTGATCAGCGCCTCGCACAACCTCTACGACGACAACGGCATCAAGTTCTTCGATGCCTCCGGTGCCAAGCTCTCCGACGAGCTCGAGGAGCGCATCGAGACCGAGCTCGAGCAGGCGCCGCTGACGCGCGCCTCGCGCAACCTCGGCCGCGCCACGCGCGCCGATCGCTCGCGCACGCATTACCAGGAGTTCTGCGCCTCGACGCTGCCGCCCGGGACCGACCTGGCGGGGCTGAAGATCGTGATCGACTGCGCCAACGGCGCGGCCTACAAGGTTGGTCCGCGCATCCTCGCCGATCTCGGCGCGGAGATCGTGCCGATCGGCTGCTCGCCCAACGGCCGCAACATCAACGACGGCTGCGGCTCGATGGCGCCGGCGCTGCTGCAGCTCACCGTGCCCGGGGTGCGCGCCAACGTGGGCATCGCACTCGACGGCGACGGCGACCGCCTGGTGATGGTCGACCATCTCGGCCGCATCGTCGACGGCGACCAGATCCTCTACGTGATCGCCCGGGCGCAGCACGCCGCGGGCACGCTGCGCGGACCGGTGATCGGCACGGTGATGAGCAATCTCGGCCTGGAGATCGCGCTGCGCGCCGCCGGCATCGAGTTCCGCCGCGCGGCGGTGGGCGACCGCTACGTGCTGTCGATGCTGCGCGAATTGCACGGCATGCTCGGCGGGGAGACCTCCGGTCACATCCTGTGCCTGGACAAGACCACTACCGGCGACGGCCTGGTGAGTGCGCTGCAGGTGCTCGCCGTCATGAAGCACTCGGGCCGCTCGCTGGCGGAGCTCGCCTCCGGCATGCGCAAGTTCCCCCAGGTGCTGCTCAACGTGCAGGTGACCCGACGCTTCGATCCGGCGAGCGTCCCGGCCGTGCAGGAAGCGGTGCAGCGCATCGAGCAGCGTCTCGACGGCGAGTGCCGCGTGGTGCTGCGCCCGTCGGGCACCGAGCCGGTGATCCGGGTGATGGTGGAGGGGCGCGACGAGGCGCAGACGCGCACCGCCGCCACCGAGCTCGCCGACATCATTCGTAACATTGCCGCCTGACCGCCGCGGAACGGCCTTACTTCGCCCGCCAAGCCCCGAAAGTCATTCGCCCGTCGCCCGTGGCGTTGCGTCACCCCCCTCGCATCGCTATCATCCCGCGCCCTTTGCGAACCGGTGGGCGGCCCTGAAGCCTTTAGGGCGCCCGAGGTCTGTCATGCGCCGCCCCATTGTCGCGGGAAACTGGAAGATGCATGGGTCGCGCAGCGAGACGGCGCGCCTCATCGAGGAACTGCTGGCGCACGCCCCGGCCGCGCCGGCGGCGGCCTGCGTCGTGTGCCCGCCGTTCGTCTACCTGCACGAGGCAGGAAGGCTGCTGCGCGACTCGGTGTTCAGTCTCGGCGCCCAGGACGTGTGTGCTGACGCACACGGCGCGTTCACCGGCGAGGTGTCGGCGGCGATGCTCAAGGACGTCGGCTGCGCGTACGTGATCGTCGGTCACTCCGAGCGGCGGCTGTTGTACCGCGAGAGCGATCAGCTGATCGCCCGCAAGTTCGGCGCCGCGCACGCCAAGGGACTCGTGCCGATCCTGTGTGTCGGCGAGCAGCTCGCGGATCGCGAGGCCGGTCGCATGCGCGAGGTCGTCGCACGGCAGCTCGACGTGGTGCTCGAGCTGTGTGGCGCGGGCGCGCTCGAGCAGGGCGTGATCGCCTACGAGCCGGTGTGGGCCATCGGCACCGGGCGCAACGCCACAGCCGATCAGGCGCAGGAAGTCCACGCCTTCATCCGCGGCCGCATCGGCGCCCGGGATGCTAGAATAGCGGCCGCTACCCGTATTCTTTACGGCGGCAGCGTCAAGGCGGGCAATGCGGCGGAATTGTTCGCGATGCCCGATGTCGACGGCGGCCTGATCGGTGGCGCTTCGCTCAAGGCGGACGAATTCCTGGCGATCTTAGGCGCAGCCCGCAAGGCTGAGTGAGTGTTCCGATGTTGCGCACGATCTTGACTCTAGTGCAGGTGGTTTCGGCGTTCGCGATCGTCGGTCTCGTGCTGCTGCAGCGAGGCAAGGGCGCGGAGGCCGGCGCCGGCTTCGGCGCCGGTGCGTCCGGCACGGTGTTCGGCGCGCGCGGCGCGACCACGGCGCTGTCGCGCGCCACCGCGGTGTTCGCCGCGGTGTTCATGATCAACAGCCTCGCGCTCGCCTACATGGGCACGCGCACTACCGAGGCCGCCGTGCAGAAGACCATCCTCGACGAGGCCGCGCCGGCGAAGCCGGCCAGCGGCGCACCGCTCGGCGGCAGCAGCGTGCCACAGCAGCCGGCGCCGGCGGCGGCGCCGCCCGCGGCGCCACCCGCGAGCGTCCCGGCTCCGGCCAACGCACCGACACCGGCGCCGAAGTGACGGCGCGGTGCGCGGCAGCCTTCTTAGTCCGCCTGGTGGCGCGGGCTGCAGCGCATCCTTAATGAATTGTTGCCGACGTGGTGGAATTGGTAGACACACTAGCTTGAGGGGCTAGCGCCGCAAGGCGTGTCGGTTCGAATCCGACCGTCGGCACCAAAACGACTCACTGCGCTGCTACAATGCCGGCCTCTCGAAGCGCAGGTCGCGCATGCTGTCGAACTATCTGCCGATCCTCATCTTTCTCGTGGTAGCCGCGGCTCTGGCCGTGGTGTTGCTGGTGCTCGGCACCGGCCTCGGCCGGCACTTCGCGCGCTTTCACGACGATCGCGCCAAGCTCACGCCCTACGAGTGCGGCTTCGACGCCTTCGAGGACACGCGCAGCAAGTTCGACGTGCGCTACTACCTGGTGGCGATCCTGTTCATCGTCTTCGACCTGGAGATCGCGTTCCTGTTTCCCTGGGCGGTGGCCCTGCGGCAGATCGGTCTGTTCGGGCTGGCCGCGATGGGCATCTTCCTCACCATCCTCGTGGTGGGCTTCGTCTACGAATGGAAGAAGGGGGCGCTCGAGTGGGACTAGCCGCGGAAAGCCAGGACGGCTTCGCGCAGCGCGGCTTCGTCACCGCGCGGCTCGATGAGCTGGTGAACTGGGCGCGCACCGGCTCGCTGTGGCCGATGACTTTCGGCCTGGCCTGCTGCGCGGTGGAGATGATGCATGCCGGCGCCTCGCGCTACGACCTCGACCGCTTCGGCGTGGTGTTCCGTCCGAGCCCACGCCAGTCGGACGTGATGATCGTCGCCGGGACGCTGGTCAACAAAATGGCGCCGGCGCTGCGGCGGGTGTACGACCAGATGGCCGAGCCGCGCTGGGTCATCTCCATGGGCTCGTGCGCCAACGGCGGCGGTTATTATCATTACTCCTACGCGGTGGTGCGCGGCTGCGATCGCATCGTGCCGGTCGACGTGTACGTGCCGGGCTGTCCGCCGACCGCGGAGGCGCTGGTGTACGGGATCGTGCAGTTGCAGAAGAAGATCGCCCGCACCGGCAGCATCGCCCGGTAGGCGTACCAAGGAGCGCAGCAGCACGTGAGCGAGCTCATCGAAGCTCTGGCCCGCAGGGTCGACGCGCAGCTCGGCGGGGGCGCCCGCCGCGTCTCGGCGCGCCCGCAGGAGCTCGCCTACGAGACCGACGCGCCGGCGCTGCTCGAGGTGTGCCGCAGCCTGCGCGACGCGCCCGAGCTCGGCTTCGAGATGCTGATGGATCTCGCCGGCGTCGACTACCTGCACTACGGCCGCGACGAGTGGGAGACGCAGGGCGCCACCCGCTCCGGGTTCAGCCGCGCCCGCGAGGCACAGAGCAAGCCGCCCGATGCGGACGAGGCCGGGCGGTTCGCGGTGGTCTACAACCTGCTGTCCATCAGCCGCAACCAGCGGCTGCGCCTCACGGTGAAATGCCCGGACACCACCGAGCCGGTGGTGGATTCGGTGGTGCAGGTGTGGGCGAGCGCCAACTGGTTCGAGCGCGAGGCTTTCGACCTGTTCGGCATCCTGTTCCGCGGCCACCCGGACCTGCGCCGCATCCTCACCGACTACGGTTTCATCGGGCATCCGTTCCGCAAGGATTTCCCGCTGTCCGGCAACGTCGAGGTGCAGTACGACCCGGACAAGCGCCGCGTGGTCTACCAGCCGGTGAGCATCGTGCCACGCGTGCTGGTGCCCAAGGTCATCCGCCATGACCATCGCTACGAGCGCGCGCTGCGCGACCCGCAGGTACCGCGCTGATGGACGCCGCGCCTCCGACCGAGATCCGTAACTACACCATGAACTTCGGGCCGCAGCACCCGGCGGCGCACGGCGTGCTGCGCCTGGTGCTGGAGCTCGACGGCGAGGTGATCCGCAAGGCCGACCCGCACATCGGGCTGCTGCATCGGGCCACCGAGAAGCTCGCCGAATCCAAGCCCTTCAACCAGTCGATCGGCTACATGGACCGCCTCGACTATGTCTCGATGATGTGCAACGAGCACGCTTACGTGCTCGCCATCGAGCGCCTGCTCGGGATCGAGCCGCCCGAACGCGCCCAGTACATCCGCGTGATGTTCGACGAGATCACGCGCGTGCTCAATCACCTCATGTGGCTCGGTGCGCACGGCCTGGACATTGGCGCGATGACTGTGTTCCTGCTGTGCTTCAAGGAGCGCGAGGAGCTCATGGACGTGTACGAGGCGGTTTCCGGCACGCGCATGCACGCCACCTACTACCGCCCGGGCGGCGTTTACCGCGACCTGCCCGAGGCGATGCCGAGGTACCAGGCCTCGAAGTGGCGCTCGGTCAAGGACGCGGCGAGCCTGAATGAGGCGCGCGCGGGCACCATGCTCGATTTTCTCCAGGCCTTCACCGACACCTTTCCCGCGCGCGTCGACGACTATGAAACGCTGCTCACCGACAACCGCATCTGGAAGCAGCGCACCGTCAACATCGGCGTGGTGAGCCCGCAGCGCGCCATGCAGCTCGGCTTCTCAGGTCCGATGCTGCGCGGCTCGGGGGTGGCCTGGGACCTGCGCAAGAAGCAGCCCTACGAGGTCTATGCGCGCATGGATTTCGACATCCCGGTGGGCGTCAATGGCGACTGCTACGACCGCTACCTGGTGCGCATCGAGGAGCTGCGCCAGTCGAACCGCATCATCCGCCAGTGCATCGAGTGGCTGCGCGCGCATCCCGGGCCGGTGATGATCGACGACACCAAGATATCTCCGCCGCGGCGCGAGCGCATGAAGGAGGACATGGAAGCGCTCATCCATCACTTCAAATTCTTCACCGAGGGCTACGAGGTGCCGGCCGGCGACAGCTACGCGGCGGTCGAGGCGCCCAAGGGCGAGTTCGGCGTCTACCTGGTGTCCGACGGCGCCAACAAACCCTACCGCCTCAAGTGCCGGGCACCGGGATTTCCCCATCTGGCGGCGCTCGAGGAGATGTGCCGCGGCCACATGCTGGCGGACGTGGTGGCGGTGATCGGTTCGCAGGACATCGTGTTCGGCGAGATCGACCGATGAGCGAGCGCAGCAACGTCGGGGTGGGTGGCACGGGGCTGATGAGCAAGCTGCGGCTGCTGTCGGAGGAGACGCGCCACACCATCGACCGCTGGGTGGCGAAGTTTCCGCCCGGACGGCAGCGCTCGGCGTGCATCGCCGCGCTGCGCGCCGCCCAGGAGCAGAACGACGGCTTCCTCAGCGCCGATCTGATGGACGCGGTCGCCGAGTACCTGCACCTGCCGCCGATCCAGGTCTACGAGGTGGCGCGCTTCTACTCGATGTTCGAGACGCACCCGTGCGGGCGCCACCACGTCAGCATCTGCACCAACATCTCCTGCATGCTCAACGGCGGCCAGGAGCTGCTGGCGCACGCCGAGCGCAAGCTCGGCATCAAGGCGAACCAGAGCACCGCCGACGGCCGCATCTTCCTCAAGCTGGAGGAGGAGTGTCTCGCGGCCTGCACCGGTGCGCCCATGGCGATGGTGGATCACGTGTTCCACGAGCACCTCACTGCGGACCAGCTCGACGCGATCCTGGACGCGCTGACATGAGCGCCATCGAGGAGAAGTACGCCGAGCGCATGAACCTCACGGTGTTCGAGCCGCTCAAGCTCGCGCAGTCGTGGACGCTCGACACCTACCGCAGCATCGGCGGCTACCAGGTGTGGGAGCGGCTGCTCGGCGAGCGGCCCGAGCGCGGCCAGGTCATCGAGCAGCTCAAGGCCTCGGGCCTGCGCGGGCGCGGCGGCGCCGGCTTTCCCACCGGCACCAAGTGGAGCTTCATGCCGCGCAACTCCCCGGCGCAGAAGTATCTGGTGTGCAATTCCGACGAGAGCGAGCCGGGCACCTGCCACGACCGCGATATCCTGCGCTACAACCCGCACGCGCTGATCGAGGGACTGGCGATCGGCGGCTACGCCACCAACTCCAGCGTCGCCTACAACTACATCCGCGGCGAGTTCCTCGGCGAGCCGGTGCCGCGTTTCGAGGCAGCGCTCGCGGAAGCCTACGCCGCGGGGCTGCTCGGCAGGAACATCCGCGGCAGCGGCATCGACTTCGACATCCATACCTTCGTCGGCGCCGGCGCCTACATCTGCGGCGAGGAGACCGCGCTGCTCGACTCGCTCGAGGGCAAGCCCGGCAAGCCGCGCTTCAAGCCGCCGTTCCCCGCGAACTTCGGGCTGTACGGCGCGCCGACCACCATCAACAACACGCTGAGCTTCGCCTCAGTGCCGACCATCCTGCGCAAGGGTCCGGCGTGGTTCGCGGGCCTCGGGCCGCCCAACTCCGGCGGCACGCTGATCTACTCCGTGTCGGGACACGTCACGCGGCCGCGCAACATCGAGCTGCCGCTCGGCGTGCCGTTCGCCGACCTGCTGGAGCTGTGCGGTGGGGTGCGCGGCGGCCGCCGCCTCAAGGCGGTGATACCCGGCGGGGTCTCGGTGCCGGTGGTGCCCGCGGAAATCATGCTCAAGACCAACATGGACTACGACTCGGTGAAGGCCGCCGGCTCCGCGCTCGGCACCGGGGCTGCCATCGTCATGGACGAGACCACCTGCATGGTGCGGGTGCTCGAGCGCATCTCGCGTTTCTACATGGCCGAGTCGTGCGGCCAGTGCACCCCGTGCCGCGAGGGCACCGGGTGGATGAACCGCATGCTGCAGCGCGTGCTCGCCGGCGCCTCGCGGCGCGAGGAGCTCGCGCTGCTGCTCGACGTGGCCAACCGCATCGAGGGGCATACCATCTGCGCCTTCGGCGATGCCTCCGCCTGGCCGGTGCAGAGCTTCCTCAAGCACTACCGGCATGAATTCGAATACATGATCGACCACGGCGGCCGCAGCCTGGTCGCCGAGCAGCTGGGAGCACAGGCGGCGTGACACGGGCGCACGGGGATTGTCATGGCGGATGAGGTGGTCAACATCGAGGTCGACGGCGTGCCGGTGCAGGCCAGGAAGGGCGAGATGATCATCCGCGCCACCGACCGCAGCGGCGTGTACGTGCCGCGCTTCTGCTACCACGAGAAGCTCGCGGTGGCGGCCAACTGCCGCATGTGCCTGGTGGAGGTCGAGAAGGCGCCCAAGCCGCTGCCGGCCTGCGCCACGCCGGTGACGGAAGGCATGAAGGTGTTCACCCGCTCGCCGCGCGCCATCGGCGCGCAGCGTGCGGTCATGGAGTTCCTGCTCATCAACCATCCGCTCGACTGCCCGATCTGCGACCAGGGCGGGGAGTGCGAGCTGCAGGACCTGGCGCTCGGCTTCGGGCGCGACGTGTCGCGCTACAACGAGGGCAAGCGCGCGGTGTCCGACGAGAACCTGGGTCCCCTGATCGCCACCGACATGACGCGCTGCATCCAGTGCACGCGCTGCGTGCGCTTCACCGAAGAGATCGCCGGCGTGCAGGAGCTCGGCACCATCGGCCGCGGCGAGCACATGGAGATACGCACCTACATCGAGAGCACCGTGAATCACGAGCTCTCGGGCAACGTCATCGACCTGTGCCCGGTCGGTGCGCTGGTCTCCAAGCCCTACCGCTTCACCGCGCGTGCCTGGGAGATGAGCTCGGCGCCGCTGATCTCCCCGCACGATGCGGTCGGCAGCAACCTGTTCGGCCACGTGCTGCGCGGGCGGCTGATGCGCGTCGTGCCGCGCGAGAACGAGGCGATCAACGAGGTATGGATCGCCGACCGCGACCGCTTCAGCTACGAGGGCATCTATAGTGCCGACCGCCTGCAGCGGCCGCTGCTGCGTGAGGGCGGCGGCTGGGTGGCGAGCGACTGGGAGCCGGCGCTGATGCGCGCCGCGGAAGGCTTGCGCGAGCGCGCCGCCTCCCTCGGGGTGCTCGCCAGCAGCTGCGCCACCGTCGAGGAGCTGTATCTGGCGGCGCGCCTGGCGCGCGGCCTCGGCACGCACAACATCGATCACCGGCTGCGGCAGGCGGATTTCCGCGACCAGGCGGCCGATCCGCCGTTCCCCGCCCTCGGGCTGCGTCTCGCCGAGGTGGATGCGCTGCAGGGGCTGTTCATCGTCGGCTCGAATCTGCGCCGCGAGGCGCCGATCCTGGCGCACCGCGTACGCAAGGCCGCCCAGCGCGGTGCCGCGGTGGCGTTCCTCAACCCGCAGCGCTTCGCCTACCTCTTCCCGGTGAAGTCGTACCTCGTTGCCGCCCCCGCCGATATGGTGGCGGAGCTGGCGGCGGTGCTGGCGGCGGTCGCGGCCGCTACCGGCGCGGCGCTGCCCGCGCACCTGGCCGCGGCGGTCGCGGCGGCGCGCGTGGGCGAGACGCACCGCGCCGCGGCGCAGGCGCTGCTCGGGGCTGAGCGGCGCGCGGTGTGGCTCGGTGCGCTCGCCGCACGGCATGCGCAGTTCGCCGAGCTGCGCGCGCTCGCCGCGGGACTGGCGCAGCTCGCCGGGGCGAGCTACGGGCGCATCGCCGAGGGCGGCAATGCCGCTGGCGCTTACCTCGCCGGCGCCGTGCCGCATCGCCAGGCGGGCGGCAAGGCGGTAACACCCGCCGGACTCGACGCAGGCGCGATGCTGCAGCAGCCGCTGCGCGCCTATCTGCTGTGCGGAGCGCTCGAGCCCTCGCTCGACATGGCTGAACCTGACAGCGCGCGCACGCTCGCGCGCGCGGAGCTGGTGGTCGCGCTGACCCCGTACGCGAGCGAGGAGCTCAAGCGCATCGCGCACGTGCTGCTGCCCATCGGCACCTTCGCCGAGACCAGCGGCAGCTACGTCAACTGCGAGGGGCTGTGGCAGACCAGTGCCGGCGCGGCCGAGCCGGTGGGCGAGGCGCGCCCCGCCTGGAAGGTGCTGCGGGTGCTCGGCAACCTGCTGAACCTCCCCGGCTTCGACTACCAGTCCTCGGACGAGGTGCTCGCCGAAGTTCGCGAGCTGAGTGGCGGGCAGGCGAGCGCGCCTTACCGGGGCAGCCACAGCGTGGCGCCCGCCGCGGAGGGTGCGCAGCCGAGCGCCGCGCCGCTGCCCGATGTGCCCATGTACCAGAGCGACGCGGTGGTGCGGCGCGCGCCCTCGCTGCAGCGCACGCGCGAAGGCCGCAGCGCGCCCGTGAGCTACTGAAGAGGGCAGACCACGGTGATCGAGCAGCTCACAACCACCTGGCTCTCGCTGCCCGGCTACGTGCAGTCCACCGGGCTGATTCTGCTCATCACGGTGGTGCTGATCGTCTGCGTGGCGATGCTCACACTGTGGGAGCGCAAGGTCATCGGCTGGATGCAGCTGCGCCGCGGTCCGAACCGCGTGCGCCTGTTCGGCCTGCTGCCCGGAGTCGGCCAGCCGTTTGCCGATGTGCTGAAGCTCCTGATGAAGGAAGTCATCATCCCGGCGAAGGCCAACAAGCTGCTGTTCCGCCTCGCGCCGATCATTGCACTGGTGCCGGCGTTCGCCGCCTGGGCGGTGATCCCGCTGTCCCCGACGGTGGTGGTGTCGCACGCCGATGCGGGCCTGCTGTACCTGCTGTCGCTCACCTCGATGGGCGTCTACGGCGTGATCATCGCCGGCTGGGCGGCCAACTCGAAGTACGCCTTCCTCGGCGCGATGCGTTCGGCGGCGCAGATGGTGGCGTACGAGATCGCCATGGGCTTCGCGCTGGTCGGGGTGCTGATGGCCACCGGCAGCATGAATCTCGGCGTCATCGTTGCGACCCAGGCGGGCGGCATCGGCTCGTGGAACTGGTTCTGGCTGTTCCCGCTGCTGATGGTGTACTTCATCTCCGGGGTGGCGGAGACCAACCGCGCGCCGTTCGACGTCGCGGAAGGGGAGTCGGAGATCGTCGCCGGCTTCCACGTCGAGTACTCGGGCATCGCCTTCGCGCTGTTCTTCCTCGCCGAATACGCCAACATGATCCTGATCTCGACGCTCACGGCGGTGTTCTTCTTCGGCGGCTGGCAGGGGCCGCTCGAGGGTTACCCGCTGGGCTTAAGCGCGAGCTTCCTCGGCCAGCCGAGCTTCCTGTGGCTGTTCATCAAGGTGTTCGTGCTGGTGTTCCTGTTCCTGTGGTTCCGCGCAACTTTCCCGCGCTACCGTTACGACCAGATCATGCGCCTGGGCTGGAAGTCGCTGATCCCGGTGACGCTGGTATGGATCGGCGTGGAGATGCTGCTGGCGGTGTACCGCATCGGACCGTGGGCGCGTCCCTGGTATCACTGACCGGAGCAACCGATGCGGCTCAATCCTTTCAAGACCTTCCTGCTGCCCGAGCTGCTCAAGGGCCTGTGGCTGACGCGCCGCACGCTCTTCCAGAAGAAGTACACGCTCAACTACCCCGAGGAGAAGACCCCGCAGTCGCCGCGCTTTCGCGGCCTGCATGCACTGCGCCGCTACGCGAACGGCCAGGAGCGCTGCATCGCCTGCAAGCTGTGCGAGGCGGTGTGCCCGGCGGTATGCATCACCATCGACTCGGACGTGGCGCCCGACGGCACGCGGCGCACGACCCGCTACGACATCGACCTGTTCAAGTGCATCTACTGCGGCTTCTGCGAGGAGGCCTGCCCGGTGGACGCCATCGTGCTGACGCGCATCCACGAGTACCACATGGAGCGGCGCGGCGAGAACATCATGAGCAAGGACAAGCTGCTCGCGGTCGGCGAGCGCTACGAGGCGATGATCGCCGCCGACAGGGCCGTGGACGCCCCGTACCGATGAGCGCGCGCGCCGCCCAGCCCGCCGCGGAGCGCGGCCGATGCTGATCCAGGGACTGTTCTACCTGTTCGCCGCGATCCTCACCCTGGCGGCGCTCGGGGTGATCGGCTCACGCAACCCGGTGTACTCGGCGCTGGCGCTGGTGCTGTGCTTCGTCACCTCCGCGGCCATCTGGCTGCTCGTCGAGGCGGAGTTCCTGGCGGTGGTGCTGGTGCTGGTGTACGTCGGCGCGGTGATGGTGCTGTTCCTGTTCGTGGTGATGATGCTCGACATCAACCTGGCGGAGCTGCGGCAGGGGTTCACGCGCTTCGCCTGGCTGGGCGTCTTGACCGCGCTGGCCGTGATCGTCGAGATCGTTGGCGTGGTGTGGGTGCGCGGCGCGCTCGGCATCGATGCGGGCCACGGCGGCGCACCTGAGCCGGCCGGCTACAGCAACACGCTCGAGCTCGGCAGCGTGCTGTACACGCGCTACGCCTACCCGCTGGAGCTGGCGGCCATGCTGCTGCTGGTCGCGATCGTCGCCGCCATCGCCCTGACCCTGCGGCGCCGCGCCGGCTACAAGCAGCAGGACGTCGCCGCGCAGGTGGCGGTGCGCGCCGCCGACCGCGTGCGCATCGTGCGCATGGACGCGGAGCAAGGCCCGTGATCACGCTGGCGCAGCTGCTGACGCTCTCGGGGGTGCTGTTCTCGGTGGCGGTGGCCGGCATCTTCCTCAACCGCAAGAACGTCATCCTGCTCCTCATGTGCGTGGAGCTGCTGCTGCTCGCGG
>DATHQM010000024.1:0-43244 GCA_035482695.1 Steroidobacteraceae bacterium
AACGTCGCCGACGGCGCCGACCTGCCCGAGCGCATCCCCAACACCGAGAGCGCCCAGCCGGCCTGGCTCGATGACGGCAGCGGCTTCTTCTATAACCAGCTGACCGGGACGGTCGATACGCCCGAGCGCTACCTCGACAGCCGCGCGCGCTTTCACCTGCTCGGCTCCGACCCGGCCGAAGACCCGATCATCATGCAGCGCGGGCGCGATGCGAGCGTCTCCTACGAGCGCATCCAGCTGCCGCTGGTGCAGACGTTTCTCGGCGCGGACTACGCGCTGCTGTTGTTAGCCGACGTGCGCTCGGAGTTCCGCGTGTTCATCGCGCCGGCGGCCGCGGCCGCGGCGAACCAGGCGCGCTGGATTGCGGTGGCGGACTTCGACGACGAGGTCACCGACGTCGTGATCGACAGCGACACGCTGCTCATGCTGGCGAACAAGGGCCATCCGCGCGGCCGCATCCTCGCCACTCCGGTGAGCGCCCCCGCGGTTGCCGGCGCGACCGAGCTGGTTCCCGAGGGGCCGCTGGTGATCCAGCACCTGCAGCGCGCCAGGGACGGCCTGTATCTGGACATGCTGGACGGCGGCATCAGCGCGCTCGCACGAGTGACGAGCGACGGCAAGCTGACCCACATCCCGTTGCCCTTCGAGGGGACGCTGCACGCCCTGTCCTGCAATCCGACGGAACCTGGGGCGCTGTTTTCCTTCACCGGCTGGCTCACTCCGGGCGACATCTGGTCGGCCGACGCCCAGGGCGCGGTCGCGGCCACCGGCCTGACTCCCAGCCCGCCGATCGATGTCAGCGGCTACGAGTCGCACCGCCTGTACGCCACCGCGCGCGACGGCACGCGCATTCCCTACACCATCATTCACCGCAAAGGCCTGAAACGCGACGGCCGCTCCCCCGCGTGGATCTCCGCCTACGGCTCCTACGGCCTCGTGGGTTATTCGCCGAGCTTCGCCGGGCGCACGCTGGCGCTGGTCGAGGCGGGCTGCATCGTCGGTTACGCGAGCGTGCGCGGCGGCGGCGAGTACGGGCGCGACTGGCACAAGGCCGGTCAGCTGATGAACAAGCCGAACACCTGGCGTGACCTCATCGACGTGTGCGAAGACCTGATTGCGAAGAAGTACAGCGCACGCGCGCGGCTCGCGATCGGCGGCCGCTCCGCGGGCGGCATCACCGTCGGGCGCGCCATGACCGAGCGTCCCGAGCTGTTTGCCGCGGTTATCGACGGTGTTGGCTGGTCGAACCCGCTGCGCTACGTGGCCGAACAGAACGGCTACGGCGAGGAGCCCGAATGGGGCGCGATCGCCGAGGAGGCCGGCTACCGGGCGCTGAAGCTCATCGACAGCTACCAGGCGGTGAAGAACGGTGTCGCGTATCCGGCGGTGCTGCTGACCACCGGCGTGACCGATCCGCGCGTCGGACCGTTCCACGTGGCGAAGATGACCGCACGGCTGCAGGCGGCGACGAGCTCGAAGAAGCCCATCCTGCTGCGGGTGGATTTCGATGCCGGCCACGGCGTCGGCTCGACCCGCGCCCAGCAGGACCGCGAGGCCGCCGATACCTACGCGTTTCTTCTGTGGCAGACGGGCGTCAAGGGATATCAGCCCGGCTAGGCCAGGAGTTGGCGTCGGCAGCGGCGGTCACTTCCCGCTCGTCGCAGCTGCCGCGAGCGGCAGCACCAGGCGGCTCGGATGCTGCGCATCGTGGAAGATGCGGACGTGGGCTATGCGTGCGTCGGCGGGGCTCTCGTAGCCGATGCGCCCGCCGGTGTTGTAGTTCTTCTGGAAATTCGGCGAGTTGAGCGGTGCCAGCACCAGGCGCAGCCGCGCGCCCGCCGGTATGCGCCAGGCGAGCCACTTGAACTCGAAAGGGATCTCCACCGTCTGCCCGGGCGCGAGCAGCTCCTGCCGGAACGGCCCGTCGCGAAAGCGCGCGCGGCGCACGTCCTCGCCGAGCTGCACCGCGGAGCCATCCGGCTTCACCAGCATGAGCTGGGCCCACAGGTCGAAGTCCGGGGTGTCGGCCGCGCACGCCAGCAGCAGCCGCACCTGCCCGGCGATCTCCGTGTCGTGCTCGAAGGGAGCGGAGTGGAACACCAGCACCCGCTTCTGCAGCGCGCGGAACTGGCTGGTCAGTCCCTCGCCCGGCAGGTACTGCGCCACCTCGAGCTCAGGCAGCTCGCGCGGATCACTCACCAGCAGCGCCGCGGGCTCATCGCCCGGGGGCGTGCGCACCAGCCCACCGGAATGGAACAGATCCAGCGGCGTGCCGCCGGGATCGGCCAGGTGCAGCACCAGCTCGGTGCCCGAGGAGGCGGCCGGCAGCGTGGGCGCGTAGCGCCACTCGTCCGCTCCCGGCATGAAGTAGGCGACCTTGTCGTGGAAGAATGCGGGCAGCGCTCCGCGTCCGAGCGCGAAGTCATACCACGCGGCATGCAGCTCCTTCATGTCGATGACCGCGGCGTCGGGGATGGCGAGGCCGGCGATCTCCTTCGCCGGCACCTGCGTACCGGCATGATCCCAGGGGCCGATCACCAGGTAGTGCTGCGCCACGGCCGCCGCCGGCGCGTGGGCCAGGTGGCGCCGGTAGTAGCGCAGCGCGCCGGGCTGGTCGTCGTCGAAGAAGCCGGTCGCCGTCAGTACCGGAAAGTTCATGGCGGCGTAGTCGGCCGCGCGCGGCTCGGCGGCCAGATTGAAGGCCTCGTCGCCGACGTGATCGAGCCACATCTTCATCATCGGCACGTGGCGGCCGTGAGCATCGCTCATCCACCAGTCGTCGTCGGCGATCCCGAGCGCGCCGGCGAGCTCGGCGAACGGCGCACTCGCGGCATACTGCTCGAGCATCCTGCCGGCCCAGTATTCCTGGTTGGCGATGAAGGCGGGATTGAGCGCACGGCCCGAGGTGTAGCCGAGGATCACCGCGGTCCACGCCTGCGGAATGCCGTTGGTGTTGGGAATATCCCAGCCCGGATAGATGGCCACGTAAGGCGCGATGGCGCGCAGGTGCGGCGGGTGCTGCGCGGCGGTGTGCCACTGCGTCATGCCGACGAACGATCCGCCGTACATGACCACCTGGCCGTTGCTCCACGGCTGGCGCGCGATCCATTCGACGAGATCGTAGCCGTCGCGGCCGACGGTGAGTCCCAGGCTGTCCTCCTTCACCCCGCCCGAGCGTCCGCGGCCGCGCGTGTAGACCTGCACGAACACGTAGCCGCGCTGGGCGAAGTAGCTGGGCTCGCCGCGGCGACTGCCGTCGATGTCGTACTGCGTCAGGGTGAGGATCGCCGGGGCCGTACTTTTCAGCTCGGCAGGCCGCGTGATCCACGCTTCCAGCTGCACGCCGTCGCGCATCGCAATCATGCGGCTGAGCTCGATGTGATAGGCCGGACCGATCTGCGCCGCCGGCGCGCTGGCGCACCACAGCGCGAGCAGCGCAGCCACCGCCAACGCCGGCCACGCGGCTGCGCAACGCCAGGCGCGGCGCATCAGTGCGGACTCTGCGGCGTCGCCGGGGCGATCGCCGTCGCGCCCGGGTCTTCCTGGAATACCGGCAGGCCCAGGTAGGTGAAATAGATCCGTCGCTGGCTGCGCGCGATGTAGACGCGGTGCGCCAGGAAGAAGTCCGCGCCGATGATCAGGTCCGGCTCGTTGAATGTGGACTGCTTGATGTAGGAGCCCACCTGCACTTCCCGCTGGGCAGCGAACACGTCGGCGATGAGCAGGTGGGGGCTGTGGAAGGTCTCCTGGCCGATGGTGAGTGACTCGAAGCGGGCGCTGGAGGTTGTGATCTGCGCTGGCCCCAGGCCGTGCAGGGCCCCCACGCTCCCGGCGTCCCCCGCGGGGCCCATGCCGGGCCGGCGCGCAACCCTCGCCATCACCGTCGAGCGGCCGGCGCCGGTGTCGAACAGCGCCAGCACCTCCTGCCCGTTCAGGCTCACGTTGGCTTGCAGCCAGCGCGATTCGGGCGACAGGGTGTGCAGCGCTACCATGAAGTACGCGGGTGCCCAGTACACCACCTGGTCGCCACTGCAGCCCTGCGGCTGGAACAGCCGCACGCGGCCCGCCGCGAGATCGAACTCGACATCCAGGCGGGAGAGAAAGTCCTCCCCGAGGACGCCGGCGACGCCGCCCGCGTCCAGGCGGCTGGCGTCGGTTGGTGCGGTCGCGATGAACATCAGATCGTGCACGACATAGCCGGCCAGTGCGAACTCGCGCACCTTGACGAGCTCGGAATCAGTCCGGCCGCCCGCGCCGACCAGCGTGCCGCCCGACACCGCGAACCGCTTGAGACCGAACGCCGCCACTGCGGTGTGCCACAGGAGACTGCTGTACGCGCCGGTGTCGACTACCAGCCGCGCCGGGTGTCCGTCGAGTGATACCGGGGCCACCGGTACGCCCTGCACCGTCACCGGGATCTCACCGATCTTCACCAGCTTGCAGGCCGCGTCGACGTACGGGGCGGCGGCGGCCAGCACGAGAAGCGCAGCGCGTATCGGTGCGCGTGTCATGCGTGCATCCTACCGCCATTGCTGCGACGCTGAGTGCACGCCGCGCCACTTCAGGGCGGGCGTGCCGAAGTATACTGCCGCCACATCGAGCCGGCCGCGACGGCCGACTGAAAACTTTACGGCTTCCGTGCCCATGAACAGCTCGCGCGTGATGTCACTCGTAACCCTCGGCGTCCTGTGTGCGCTCGGGCCCGACGCGGGCAGCGCCGGCACCGGCGCCGCGGCCGGCCCGCTCGCCGGCGCCAGCGGCGCAGCGAAGCCCGCCACGGCGGCCTCCCGGGAGCCGGTCATCGAAGGGGAGAAATTCGTCAAGCGCGCGCTCATCGATCAGCAGCAGGGCGGCATGACCGCCGGCTGGTTGTTCGCGCCGCAGAAGTGGAAGGTCAGCTCGACGATCACCTGGCACTATGACTGGTTCGACAACCCGGTCACCATTTCCTGCGCCGTAGAAAATCCGGCCAACGCGGAAGGCTTCTACTGCTTTCCGCAGGTGGTGTTGGAGTGGATCGACGTGCCTGCGCAGCTGCAGCAGTACAACAAGCATCCGGCCCAGCCCGGCTCACCGACCGGCAGCGGGGCCATCAGTCTGCAACCGCGGCAGCCGCTCGACACGCTGGCACTGTTCATCAAGCGCTTGCGCGGCAACGAGCCCAACGTGCATCCGATCGGCAAGAAGAACCTGCCTGACCTGGCCAAGGCGCTGGGCGTTGCGGACCTGCCCCATCAGCAGGGCGTGGGGATCAAGATCGGTTACGAGCTGGACGGCAAGCCGGTCGAGGAGGCGTTCTTCGCCGTCTACTACCTGAACTCGGGTCACGGTCCGGGTCAGGCGGCGGCGCTCACGCAGACCAACTGGGGACTGGCCAAGGTGCATAGCTTCCGCGCCTCCGCCGGGCAGCTCGACAAGCGCCTGCCGCTATTCGCCGCGATCGAGAAATCCTTCCAGCCGAACCCCGACTGGGCGCGGCGCGTGCAGATCATCCGCAGCAAGCTTGAGGAGGCGGTCGAGCAGAAGATCAAGCAGGGCTACGCGCAGATCGCAGCTTCACACCAGGTCATGGAACAGGTGATGGCCAACGAGGCCGCCTTCAACAAGCAGATTGATCAGTTCGACGCTTCGCTGCGCGCCAATCCGGGCGGTGGCGCCGGCGGCGCCGGCGGGCGCAGCGTCTGGGACAAGTTCGACGACAACATCCGCGGCGTCGACACCACCGACGATCCGTTCTGGGGACAGTCGCAGCACTCCAACCTCGAGCAGTACCACTGGACCGACGGCTACGGCAACTACGCCAACACCAACGATCCCAACTACAACCCGAGTGCGGACAGCCCGGGCAACTGGCAGCTCATGCAGGAGTCGAAGTAGCGGCGGGCGCGGCGCTGCTAGCCGCGCGCCGGAATGGTAAGTCCGCGTGCCACGGCCGGACGCGCGACGAACGCCTCGAGCGCGCGTGTCACGTGCGCGAATTCCTCGATCGCCACCAGCTTGCCGGCGTCGTAGTAGCCGAGCAGGTTGCGCACCCAGGGGAAGACGGCGATGTCGGCGATCGTGTAGGTGTCGCCCAGCATCCAGGCGCGACCCTCCAGCCGCCCGTTCAGCACCGCCAGCAGCCGCCGCGCCTCGGCGACGTAGCGATCGCGCGGGCGCTTGTCTTCGAACTCCTTGCCGGCGAATTTATGAAAGAAGCCGACCTGGCCGAACATCGGTCCGATGCCGCCCACCTGGAACATCAGCCACTGCAGCGTCTCGTAGCGCGCTGCCGCTTCGCGCGGCAGCAGCCGCCCGGCCTTCTCCGCGAGGTAGATCAGGATGGCACCCGATTCAAACAGCGCCAGCGGCTGGCCGCCCGGTCCGTCGGGATCGAGGATGGCGGGGATCTTCCCGTAGGGATTGAGGGAGCGGAACTCGGGTGTGGCCTGCTCGTGGCGGTCGAAGTCCACCAGATGCGGCTCGTAGGCGAGCCCGGTCTCCTCCAGCATGATCGATGCCTTGACACCGTTGGGGGTTGCCACGGAGTAAAGCTGCAGCCGCTCGGGGTGGCGCGGCGGCCAGCGACGGGTCACGGGAAACTGCTGAAGATTGGCCACGTGCGCTCCTTCGACGATCGACCAACTCGCGAATCAGAATACACTCCGCCGGCGCCCCCGCCCGGTGCGGCATAAGTCGTTGAAATGATTGTCATGGCTCGCGGTGCCACACCAGATGTTGTGTGCCGCAACCGGGTCTAAGACACAACATATGGTATGCCGACCTGAGCCATTCGTCGTATGCTTGGCGCCATCCGCATGACGGTTGGGGGAAGTTCATGCCGCAGGACCAAATGCTCGCGCTGCTGACCCGGGCACGCGCGGTTCTCGACCGCTACCTGTTCGATGCCGACAGCGAAACGATGCGCGACGACGTTGCGGAAGTGTGCATGGCGATCGACGATGCGCTGCCAGACGAGGGGCGTGTGCCCGTGAAGCGGGCGGCGCTCGAGCGCTCCGCCGCCTAAAGGCCAGCCTCAAACCAACTGGGCCCGGTAGGATTCGAACCTACGACCAAGGGATTCACTTGCCCCGGCGTTTCCGCCGGGAGTGGACTATCTCTTCACCCGCGCACGCGTAACGTGCGGGAGGGTGCGGGATGCTCAAAGCCTGTTATCAAGGGCACTCGAGCCCTCAGGTAGTCTCTGCACCTTCCGCCGGTGTACCGGCGGCTCGGCTCAGGGTTGCCATGGAAGCGAGACCGTCCGAAGGTTTCCCTGAATTCATCCCGTCCACTTCGCGCGTTTCCACGCGAAGGCACCATATTGATGAGTCCCCTGCACTAACCGCTGTGCTACAGGCCCAAACGGGCTGGGATTGTAGCTCAGAAGCGCAGCAGCGAGCGGCGCGGACACTGCGGCTGCGCGCGCGCCGTCTGCGGGCCGGGGACCGGCTCGGGACGCTTGTTGTGGCAGCCGCCGAGCGCGAACGCTGCGCCGGCGACTGCGGCCGTGACCAGGAGCGACCTCATGGCATGACCCTCTTGCGATCGCCGTGCGCAACGTTAGCATGGCGCTCCCGCCGGGCACACGCCGTTTCCGGCTGTCAGTCGTCTCGAGGAGAGACCTCGATCATGAAGCTCTACTATTTCCCCGCCGCATGCTCGCAGGCCGCCGACATTTCCCTGCGCGAGGCGGGGCTGAAGTTCGAGCTGGTGAAGGTGGACCGCCACACCAGGAAGACCGCCGACGGACTCGATTTCAACGAGGTCAATCCCAAGCGCTACGTCCCCGCCCTGACGCTCGACAGCGGCGAGGTGTTGACCGAGAACGTCGCCGTGCTGCTGTACATCGCCGACCGCAACCCGGCGGCGAAGCTCGCACCGCCCGAAGGCACGCTCGAGCGCTACCGGCTGATCGAATCCCTGAGCTTCATCAACTCGGAGCTGCACAAGACCTTCACGCCCATGTTTCGCGCCGACGCGCCCGAGGAGAGCAAGCAGTACGCCCGCAAGAACCTGACGGCACAGCTGGACTACACGCAACGTGCGCTCGGCGAGCGCAGCTTCCTCATGGGTGAGGTGTTTACCGTCGCCGATGCCTACCTGTTCACCGTGCTGAGCTGGGGGAGCTACGTGAAGCTCGACATCGGCCAGTGGCCGCAGCTGCAGCGTTATGCGCAGCGCATTGGCTCCCGGCCGCACGTCATCGAGGCGCTCAAGGCGGAAGGGCTGGTCAAATAGCCAGCGCGTGGCTCACGCTGGTTTGCTGTTACCATCTTCATGACTCCCAGGTTCGCAAGAGGACGCAATGGCTACCAAACTCAGTAAGCAGCTGAAGCGCGAGATCGACGTGGACGGCAAGCCCTACATGGTCACGCTTTCGCCTGAGGGCTTGAAGCTCACCGAGAAAGGCAAGCGGCTTGGGCGCGAGCACAGCTGGAAGTCGCTCCTGGGTATGGAAGCGGGCGCAGCCGCCGCGCCGGGCCCCTCGTTCGGCGAGCTGACCTAAAGGCGCCGCCGGATCCGATGCCAGAGGAGAGCCTGCGCGAACTGCTGGTTCGCGTGCGCGAGCGTCTCGCCGCAAGCGGTGCGCACGATCACGAGGCGCGGCAGCTGCTCGGCACGGTGATGCGCGATATCGAGCGTGCGCTCGGTGCGCCCGACGCGGCGGCAAGCGACGCCGCCGGCGCGGCCGCGGGGCATGTGCCGCGGCTCGAGTCGCTGGCCGTGAAGTTCGAGGCCGGGCACCCGGCGCTCGCTGAAGCGCTGCGCGAGCTCATCGACGCGCTGGCGAGGGCGGGAATCTAGTCGGTCGTAAACATCGCGGCCTTCGGGGTTGTCGCCAACACCTTGGTCCGCGCGTCAGTCATCCATCAGGAAACTGCGCAGCTGCTCGCTGCGGCTCGGGTGGCGCAGCTTGCGCAGCGCCTTGGCCTCGATCTGGCGGATGCGCTCGCGCGTCACGTCGAACTGCTTGCCGACCTCTTCCAGTGTGTGGTCGGTGTTCATGTCGATGCCGAAGCGCATGCGCAGCACCTTGGCCTCGCGCGGGGTGAGCTGCGCCAGCACCGCGTGGGTGGTCTCGCGCAGCGACTCCATGGTGGCCTGATCGATGGGTGAGGCCACCGAGGTGTCCTCGATGAAGTCGCCGAGGTGTGAATCCTCGTCATCGCCGATGGGCGTCTCCATGGAGATCGGCTCCTTGGCGATCTTCAGCACCTTGCGCACCTTGTCCTCGGGCATCTCCATGCGTACCGCCAGCTCCTCGGGCGTCGGCTCGCGGCCCATCTCCTGCAGCATCTGCCGCGAGATGCGGTTCAGCTTGTTGATGGTCTCGATCATGTGGACCGGGATGCGGATGGTGCGCGCCTGGTCGGCGATCGAGCGCGTAATGGCCTGGCGGATCCACCAGGTCGCGTAGGTGGAGAACTTGTAGCCGCGGCGGTATTCGAACTTGTCGACCGCCTTCATCAGGCCGATGTTGCCTTCCTGGATGAGGTCGAGGAACTGCAGGCCGCGGTTGGTGTACTTCTTGGCGATGGAGATCACCAGGCGCAGGTTGGCCTCGACCATCTCCTTCTTCGCGCGCCGTGCCTTGGCCTCGCCGATCGACACCTCGCGGTTCACGTCCTTGATGTCGTTGATGCTGAGGTGATAGACCCCCTCGAGCTGCTCGAGCTTCTTCTGGCGCCGCTCGATCTCGTCCTTGAACTTCGCCAGTGGTGCGGAGTACTTCTTGCCGGCCTTGACGTGCTTGCCCAGCCAGCGCGGGTTGGTCTCGTTCTTCGGGAATGAGGCGATGAAGTCCTTGCGCGGCATGCCGGCATCGCGCACCGCGATGACCATGATCTCCTTCTCGAGCTGGCGTACCTCGGCGACGTGCGTGCGCAGGTTGAGGATCAGCGCGTCGAACATGCGCGGCGAGAGCCGCAGCTCCATGAACTCGTCCGCCAGGCGCTTGCGCTGGCGCAGCGTCTTTGGCTCCTTGGCGCCGAGCTTGGCGATCGAAACGAGTGCCTGTGAGTGGATCTTGGCGATCGAGGCGAAGCGCGCGGCCGCCTCGAGCGGGTCGGGGCCGGTATCGACCGCTTCCTCCTCGCTGTCGGCTTCCTCCTCGGCTTCCTCGTCCTCGTCGGCCTTTTCCACGGCCGCGACCACTTCCACCTTGGTGGGATTCTGCGGCTGGGCGATGACGTCCGGGGCGTTCGGGTCGATGAAGCCGACGATCAGGTCGACCAGCCGCGCCTGCCCGGCTTTCACCGGCTCGTAGGCCCGCAGCAGGAAGTCGTAAGTAGGCGGGTACATGGCGAGCGCGCTGCGTACCGCGTCGAGGCCTTCCTCGATGCGCTTGGCGATGCGGATCTCGCCCTCGCGCGTCAGCAGCTCGACCGTGCCCATCTCGCGCATGTACATGCGCACCGGGTCGGTGGTGCGGCCGAGCTCGGCATCGAGCGCGGCGAGCGCGGCTGCCGCTTCCTCGATCGCCTCCTCGTCGGCGGGCGCGGACGGCTCGCTGGCGAGCAACGATTCGGTATCCGGTGCCTTCTCGTACACCGGGATGCCCATGTCGTTGATGGTGTTGACGATGTCTTCGATCTGCTCGGGATCGACGATCTCGGAGGGCAGGTGATCGTTCACCTGCGCATAGGTGAGATAGCCCTGCTCCTTACCGCGCGCGATCAGCAGCTTCAGCTGCGACTGGCGGTCCTCCGGCATCACCGGTACGCGCCGCTCGATGCCGAGCGGGCGCTTGTCGGCGTTGAGCTTGCCGCCGCCGGCACGGGCGTCGGCCGGGCGGGCGCCGTCGCCGCCCTTGGCGGGCGCCTGCGGTGCGCGTGCCGTCGGCAGCGCCACCTTGCGGGCGATCGCGCCGGCGTGCTTGCCGCGCTCCTTATCACGCACGCTCGCCACCGCGGCCACCGCCTTCTCGGCGGCGGCTGATTTAGGGCGGCTGGGCTGGGCTGCGGGACGCTTCTTGTGCGGAGTCTGTGGCTTGTGCTTGCGTGTCATGTGTGGGAGCGCGTAGGTAGGACGCGGGGGAGTGGCCTTCATCCCTCTATGTGCTGCCGGGGCGGGGACGGCTCAAGGGGCAAAGGCAAAGCCCGCGAGTTTATTTCACGCGCGTGAAATCACCAAGTCGATTTAACCTCCGCGCGCCTCGCGAGGGGTCAGTCTGTCTATAAGCCTCTGAAATTCCTCAATTTCACTGGCAGAAAGGTCGCCGGCACGGCTCTTGGCCTCGAGGGCTTCCAGACGCCCTCTGGCGGCCTGGTCGGCGAGCTTCACGAGAGCCGCCCGCAGCTCGCCGGCGGCGGCGGGGGCTCCCGGTATGACCTCCTCGCGCTCGAGGAGTTTCTGCAGCGCCTCGGCACCCTCGCGGCCCTCCCAGCGCTGGATGACCTGGGCCGGGATCTGCGCGGGTTGCTCGCGCAGGTTGTCGAGCAGCTGGCGCAGCAGCCCCACCCCGGCCTCGTCGCTCGCATCGAGGCCGGCGCGCTCGGCGGGCGTCACCTCAAGGGCGATGGCGGGGTAATGCAGCAGCCGCACGATCGCCTGCCGCACCAGAGTGCCGCGGCCGCCGCTGCCGGCCGCGCGGCGCGGCGCAGGACGCTTGGGGCCCGGCGGTGCAGGCGATGCGCCGGCCGGTGCCGCCGCGCTCCATAACTCCTCGAGCCGCGCGGCGCTCAGGCCGACGACCTGCGCGAGCCGCTCGAGCAGCAGCTCGCGGTAGACGCCCGCCGGGACCTTGGCAAACAGCGGCCGCGCGTTGGCAGCAAAACGCGCGCGCCCGTCGGCGGAGCTGAGCTCGCTCTGCTCGGACAGCTCGCGCACCAGGTACTCCGAGAGCGGCACGGCGCCGGCGACGCGCTCCTCGAAAGCCACGCGCCCCTCGGCCGCGACCAGCGTGTCCGGATCGTGGCCCTGCGGCAGGAACAGGAAACGGATCTCGCGTCCCTCGCGCGCCTCGGGCAGGGCCTGCTGCAGTGCGCGCCAGGCGGCCGCGCGTCCGGCGCGATCGCCGTCGAAGGCAAACACCACCGCCGCGCTGAGGCGAAACAGCCGCTTCAGGTGCTCGGCAGTGGTGGCGGTGCCGAGCGTCGCGACGGCGTAGTCGATGCCCGCCTGGTGCAGCCGCACGGTGTCCATGTAGCCTTCGACGACGATGAGGCGCGCGAGGTTGGCACGCGCGCGCCGCACTTCGTACAGGCCGTAGAGCTCCCGCCCCTTGTGGAACAGCACCGTCTCGGGCGAGTTGAGGTATTTCGGCTCGCCGGCGTCGATGATGCGTCCGCCGAAGGCGATCACGCGGCCGCGCGCGTCGCGGATCGGGAACATGATGCGGTCGCGGAAGCGATCGTAGTGACGCTCGCCGTCGCGCACCGCGCCGCGCTCGCGTTCGACGATCAGCCCGGCTTCCGCGAGCAGCTTGCGGCCGCTGTCATGCGCGCCGAAGCGCCGCAGCAGCTCGTTCCAGGAATCGCTGGCATAGCCGACAGCGAAGCGCTCGACCGTCTCGGGCGTAAGTCCGCGCCCGGCGAGGTAATCGCGTGCCCGGGCGCTGCGCGCGAGGTTCTCCGCGTAGAAGCGCGCCACGCTCGCCGTGAGCTCGTACAGCGGCTCATCCGCGCGGCGCGCGCCGGCCTCGGGGCCGCCCTCGTGCGGCACGGTGAGGCCGAGCCGCGTGGCGAGCTCCTCGACTGCCTCGGGGAAGGCCAGGTGGTCGTGGTCCATGAGAAAGCCGAGCACGGTGCCGTGCTTGCCGCAGCCGAAGCAGTGGTAGAACTGCTTGTCAGGGCTCACCCAGAAGGAGGGGGTCTTCTCGTTGTGGAACGGGCAGCAGGCCTTGTACTCGCGGCCCGCCTTCTTCAGCGGCACGCGCGCGCCGATGACCTCCACGATGTCCGCGCGGGCGATGAGCTCGTCGATGAAGTGCTGGGGGATGCGTCCCACGCGCCGCGCCCCAACGATTCAGCCGAGTTTCTGCTTGACCCGGGCGCTCACGGCGCCCATGTCGGCACGTCCCTGCGCCTGCGGCTTCACCACCGCCATCACCTTGCCCATGTCTTTCACCGAAGCCGCACCGGTGGCGGCGATGGCCGCGGCGATCAGTGCATCGATGTCCGCCTCGCTCAGCTGCGCCGGCAGATAGCCCTGCAGCAGCGCGATCTCGGCATTCTCCTTGGCGACCAGATCGGCGCGCCCGCCGCTGGCGAACTGCACCACCGACTCGCGGCGCTGCTTGATCATCTTCTCGAGCACGCTGAGTACCTGAGTGTCGTCGAGGCTGATGCGCTCGTCGACTTCGCGCTGCTTGATGGCGGCGAGCGCCATGCGGATCGTTGCGAGCCGCTCTTTCTCTCCGGCTCGCATCGCCGTCTTCATGTCTTCGGTGATGCGTTCCTTCAGCGCCATGCGCGCGCGCTCCCTAGCGGGAGCTGCGCATCCCGTCGCGGGACACGCGCTTCATGTGGCGCTTGATGGCCGCGGCCTTCTTGCGCTTGCGCTCCTGCGTGGGTTTTTCGTAGAACTCGCGCCGCCGCAGCTCGGTGAGAATGCCGGCCTTCTCGCAGGCGCGCTTGAAACGCCGCAGGGCGGCATCGAAATACTCATTCTCACGGACACGCACGCTCGGCATCGAATCCCTCTAAGTGATTAATCGCAATGGAAATCCCCCGGCCGGACCGCGCGGACGCTGCCCTGTCGGGGGCGGGGGATTCTAAAGGAGCCCCCCGGCAAAGGCAAAAAGGCCTGACTGCGCCACCAGCAAAACCGGCAGCCGGGCGCCGCCGTCACATACAATTTTTCCATGCGGATACTGGCCCTCGAATCCTCCTGCGATGAAAGCGCCGCCGCGGTGCTGGACGAGCGCGCCGGGCTGCTGTCGCACGAGCTGTACAGCCAGGTCGAGCTGCACCGCGCCTGGGGCGGGGTGGTACCGGAGCTTGCCTCGCGCGATCACGTGCGGCGGCTGCTGCCGCTGGTGCGCGTGGCGCTCGAGCGTGCCGCTACCGCCCCGCGGGAGCTCGCCGGCGTCGCCTACACCGCCGGTCCCGGGCTGATCGGCGCGCTGCTCACCGGCGCGGCTCTCGCGCGCAGCCTCGCCTACGCGTGGGGAGTACCGGCGATCGGCGTTCATCATCTCGAGGGGCACCTGCTGGCCCCGCTGCTCGAGAGCGAGCCGCCGCCTTTTCCGCACGTCGCGCTGCTGGTCTCCGGGGGACACACGCTGCTGGTGGAGGTCGCCGCCGTCGGCGCTTATCGCATCCTCGGCGCCACGCGCGACGATGCCGCGGGCGAGGCCTTTGACAAGTCGGCGAAGCTCCTCGGACTGCCGTACCCGGGGGGTCCGCAGCTCGCCGAGCTCGCCGTACACGGCCGGCCCGGCGTGTTCACTTTCCCCCGCCCGATGCTCGATCGCCCGGGGCTGGAGTTCAGCTTCTCGGGACTGAAGACCGCGGTGCTGCACGCGCTGCGCGGCCGGGTGCTCAGCGAGCAGCTGCGCGCGGACGTGGCGCACGCGGTGCAGGAGGCGATCGTCGCCACGCTCAGCGCCAAGGCGCTGCGGGCGCTCGACTACAGCGGGCTCACGACGCTGGTGGTCACCGGCGGGGTGAGCGCCAACCGCATGCTGCGCGCGCGCCTCACCGCCGCAGCAGGCAGCCGCGGCGCGCGCGTGTACTATCCGCGCATCGAGTTCTCCACCGACAACGCGGCGATGATTGCCGTGGCCGGGCTGAAGCGCCTGCAGGCGGGCCAGCACGAGCCCCTCGCGATCTGTGCGCGCGCGCAATGGCCGCTCACCGCGCTGCCGGCGATGCCGACGTGAACGACACGAGCGACAAGGGCGACCGGATCTTCCTGCGCGGTCTCACCAGCGAGTGCATCATCGGCTTCATCGACTGGGAGCGGCGCGTGCGCCAGACGGTGGTGCTCGATATCGAGATGCCGGTCGATTGCCGCCGCGCCTCGTTGAGCGACGAGGTGGCCGACACGCTCGACTACAAGCAGGTGGCCAAGCGCGTGCTGGCCTTCATCGCCTCTTCCGAATACCAGCTGGTGGAGACGCTCGCGCACCGCGTGGCGCTGCTCATCCTGGAGGAGTTCGGCCTCGCCTGGGTGCGCATTTCGCTCAACAAGCCCGGTGCGATCCGCAATTCCCGCGACGTGGGCGTGACGCTCGAGCGCACGCGCGCCGACCTGCCGCCGGCGGGCGCCGGCCGGGCCTGACGCCGGTGCCGCAGGTCTACGTCGCCGCCGGCAGCAACGTCGCGCCCGAGAAGAGCCTGGCGCGCGCGGTCGCGGCGCTCGCGCGCGAGTTTCCCGGCGCAGCGTTCTCCACCTGGTATCGCAACCCCGCGGTGGGCTTCGCCGGGGATGACTTCATCAACCTGGCCGCGGGCTTTCCCACGCAGTTGCCGGTGGACGCGGTGCTCGCGAAGCTGCACGCCATCGAGAGCGCGTGCGGCCGGCCGCGCGGCGCCGCGCGCTGGGCGCCGCGCGCGATGGACCTCGACGTGCTGTTATACGGGGATCTGGTGTGCGATGAGCCGGGATTGAAGCTGCCGCGGCCGGACCTGCTCAAGCGTGCCTACATGCTCGGACCGCTGGCACAGCTCGCGCCGCACGCGGTGCATCCGGCCACCCATCTCACCATCGGCGAGCTGTGGCGCCGCTTCGACCAGTCCGCACATCCGCTCGTGCCCGTGCCGGCCTGGCGCGACGAGGCGGGCGGGGGCGGTGCGAGCGAAGTGCGTTAGCCGCCCAAGATGTCACCAGCCGATACTGCGACCGCCGTCCACCGCCAGCACCTGCCCGGTGACGTACGGCGCATCGGTGGCGAAGAACAGGCAGGCGCGCGCCACATCCTCGGCCGAGCCCGGGCGCCGCAGAGCGGTGCGTTGCATGATCTTCGCCTGCAGCGCCGGGTCGATGCCGTCCTCGGGCCACATCACCGGTCCGGGGGCCACGGCGTTGACGCGCACGTGCGGGGCGAGCTCGCGCGCCAGCGCGCGCGTCAGCATGATGACGCCCGCCTTGGCGAGGCTGTACACCGGGTAGCGGCGCAGCGGCTTGATGCCGTGGATGTCGGCGAGGTTGATGATGAGGCCGCCTGCTGCGTGCAGCAGCGGAGCGGCCGCCTGCGCGAGAAACAGCGGCGCCCTGAGGTTGGTGCCGATGAGATCGTTCCAGTCCATCTCGGTGATGTCGCCCATGGGTGTGGGGTAGAACGTCGAGGCGTTGTTCACCAGGATGTCGAGGCCGCCGAATCCATCGGCGGCCGCGCGCACCAATGCCGGCAGCTGCGCGCTGTCGAGCAGGTCGGCTTCGATGAGCCGCACGGAAGATGCGCGCTGCGCATTGAGCTCCTGCGCCAGCGCCGCGGCATCGTCGGCGGAGCTGCGGTAGTGCAGCACCACGTTGGCGCCGGCGCGATGCAGGTGCCGCACGATCGCGGCGCCCACGCGCCGCGCACCGCCGGTAATGAGCACGGTCTTGTTGGTGAGCGCGGCAGCGGCCGTGCTCGCCGGTTCGTCGGGCGGGGTATCGTGCGCCATGGGGCCCGATTATGACGGCATCGCCGCTGCACTCAATGCTGCCGGCGCTCTCGGCCGAAGAACGGGCCCACAGCGATCGCCTGGCCGCGCACATCCGCGCCGCGATCGCAGCCTCGGGCGGCTGGCTGTCGTTCGAGCGCTTCATGGAGCTGGCGCTCTACGCGCCCGGGCTCGGTTACTACAGCGCCGGCAGTGCCAAGCTCGGCGCAGGCGGAGACTTCGTCACCGCCCCGGAAGTCTCCGACCTGTTCGGGCGCTGTCTCGCGCGCCAGTGCGCCGCGGTGCTGCGCCTCACCGGCGGGCAGATCCTCGAGCTCGGCGCCGGCACCGGCCGCATGGCCGCGGCACTGCTCACCGAGCTCGCCGCGCAGGGCGTGCTGCCCGAGCGCTATGCGATCCTCGAGGTGAGCGCCGACCTCGCCGCGCGGCAGCGGACGCACCTCGGGCGCCTGCCGCCAGAGCTGCGCGAGCGGGTGGTGTGGCTCGAGCGGCTGCCGCCGCAGCCGCTCGCGGGCGTGATGCTCGCCAACGAGGTGGCCGACGCGCTCCCCTGCCGGCGCTTCGTGCGCCAGCCTGAAGGGGTCGGCGAGCTCGGTGTCGTGGCGCTCGAGGCGCGCGGCGAGATCCTGTTCCGCGAGGAGCCGCGTGCCGCCCCGGGCGCGCTCGCGCGCGCCTGCACTGACATCGAGTCGTCGCTCGAGGCGCCGCTGCCGCCAGGCTACACCTCGGAAGTGTGCCTGACGCTCGCGCCGTGGATCGCGACCCTCGGCGAGTGCCTCGGCCGCGGGCTGCTGCTGATCAGCGACTACGGGCTGCCGCGCCGTCATTACTACCACCGGCAGCGCGCCACGGGCACGCTGCGCTGTCATTTCCGCCAGCGCGCGCACGACGATCCGTACGTGAACGTCGGTCTGCAGGACATCACCGCGTGGGTGGACTTCACGCGCGTGGCGGAGGCCGCCCTTTCCGTGGGGCTCGGCGTCGCCGGCTTCGCGACGCAGGCCGCCTGCCTCGCCGCGCTCGGGCTGGAAGCCATGGTGGCGGGAGCCGCGGACGAGGTGCAGCGCGCGCGGCTTGCCGGTGAAGCACGCCGGCTGATCCTGCCCGAGGAGATGGGCGAGGCCTTCAAGATGATGGCGCTGACGCGCGCACTCGATGAGCCGCTGGCGGCTTTTACGCTGCAGGACCTGCGGCACCTGCTGTGAGGCGCCCGGCTGCCGCCGCGCCGCGAACGAACCGAAGATGAAAGGATGAATGGAGCATGCCGCTACTGAAAATCATCGTTCTCGCCATCGTGCAGGGGCTGGCCGAGCTGCTGCCGGTGTCGAGCTCCGCGCATGTGGTGGTCGCCGAGAAGCTCCTCGGCCTGGACCCCTCGTCCCCGCCGATGACGCTGCTGCTGGTCATGCTGCACACCGGCACGATGGTCGCGGTCATCGCGTACTTCTGGCCGCAGTGGCGCCGCGACTGGTTCTCGAGCGCGGCCGCGTTCCGGCGCTTCGCCGCGCTGCTCGTGATCGCGACCGCGTGCACGGCGGTGATCTACGAGGGCTCGTTCATGCTGCTCGCAAGGACCGTGCTGCGCGGGGAGCCGCATGCCGAGATCGAAGAGCTCTTCGGACGACTCGATTTCATCGCCCCGGCCCTCGCGGCCGCCGGCGTGCTGATCCTCGTGTCCGCAATCTTCGGCGGCCGTCGCTCCGCGGCGCCGCTGTCGGCGGCCAACGACCTGAGCGCCGCCCGCGCCGGCGTCATCGGCGCGGTGCAGGGGCTGTGCGTGCCGTTCCGCGGCTTCTCGCGCTCGGGGGCCACGATCTCCACCGCGATGCTGCTCGGCGTCGCCCGGGTGCGCGCCGAATCCTTCAGCTTCGCGCTCGCCGTGGTGCTCACCCCGCCCGCGGTGGCGCACGAGGTGTCGCGCCTGGTGCACGCGGTGCACGCGGGCGGCGGCGGCGGGCTTGGTGCGGCAGCGCTCGGCAGTGCCCTCGGCGCGGTGGTGGCCTTTCTCGCGGGCCTGCTCGCCCTGCGGTGGTTGAGCCGCTGGCTCGAGGGCGGCCGCTGGTATCTGTTCGGGATCTACTGCCTGGTCGCGGCGGCAGCGGTGCTGTGGCTGCACCGCGCCGGCTACTGAGCGGATGCCTTGAGCGTACCGAGCACCTCGAGGCGCCGCCGCCGCAGCGCGTCGCCGATGGCCGCGCCGGCGAGCCCGCGGCGCTCGTCCGCGGCGAGCGTCACCGCGGCGGCCGCGGCCAGCGCCGTGCGCAGGTAGTCAGCCTGCGGATAGGGCTCGTGTTCGCGTCCGGTGCGCCCACGCGCGTCCGCCTCGCACGCGCGCAGCACTTCCTCGAAGCGCTGCGGACGGCGCAGCGCATCGCAGCTCTCGAGCAGCTCGAGCACCGTGGCGGGTTTCAACTCGAGCGCGCGGTGCACGCGGGTGTGCTCGCGCGCGGTGAGCACCGCGAGCTCGCGGTGGCCGCCCGGCACCTTCAGCCGCGTGCACAGCGCCTCGATCAGCGCGACCCCGGCGGCTTCGTGCCCATGGTGACTCGGCCAGCGCTCGCGCGGGGTGAGCGCCTTGCCGAGATCATGCGTGAGCGCGGCGAAGCGCACCGCGTTGGAGCCGCCGGCCTGCGCCGCCGAGCGCAGCGCCAGCAGCGCGTGCACCCCGGTGTCGATTTCCGGATGCCAGCGCGGCGGCTGCGGCACGCCGAACAGCGCTTCGATCTCCGGGAAGATCACCGCGAGTGCGCCGCACTCGCGCAGCGTCTCGAAGAACACCTGCGGATCGGCCTCGCCGAGCGCGCGCTCGGTTTCCTGCCATACCCGCTCGGGCACCAGCGCGCCGACCTCGCCGGCCGCGCTCATGCGGCGCATCAGCTCGAGCGTCTCCGCGGCGATCCTGAACCCCAGGGCACTGAAGCGCGCGGCGAACCGCGCCACCCGCAGGATGCGCACCGGGTCCTCGACGAACGCCGCCGATACGTGGCGCAGTCGCCGCGCGGCGAGGTCCGCCTGGCCGCCGAACGGGTCGATCAGCTCGCCGCCCTCGCTCTCGGCCATGGCGTTGACGGTGAGATCGCGGCGCTGCAGGTCCTGCTCGAGCGTCACGTCGGGGGAAAACTGCGTGGTGAAACCGCGGTAGCCGGGCGCCACCTTGCGCTCGAGACGCGCCAGCGCGTACTCCTCGTGCGTCTCGGGGTGCAGGAACACCGGGAATTCGCGGCCCACGCTGCGGAATCCGGCGCGCTCCAGCTCCTGCGGCTCGCTGCCGACCACCACCCAGTCGCGCTCGCGCACCGGCAGTCCGAGCAGCCGGTCCCGAACCGCGCCGCCGACCAAGTAGACTCGCATGATGCGCATGTTAACCGAGACGCCGCCGGGCAGCGCGCCCGCAGCCGGTGTTGGCCGCGGCGTGTCGCGGCTGCGGCGCGGCCTGCAGCGCGCGGCACTCGGCGCCGCATGCCTGCTGCTCGCCGGCTGCGGCACCACCTACCTGCTGCAGGCGGCGAGCGGGGAATGGCACGTGCTGCACGCGCGTGTGCCGATCGACACGCTGCTCGCCGATCCGCACACTTCGCCCGAGCTGCGCGCGCAGCTCACGCAGGTGCGCGCGGCGCGTGCGTTCGCATCGCAGCAGCTCGGGCTGCCTGACAACGCCAGCTACCGCAGCTACGCCGACATCGGTCGGCCGTACGTGGTGTGGAACGTCATCGCCACTCCCGAGTTCTCGGTGCACCCGCTGCGCTGGTGCTTTCCGGTGGCCGGCTGCGTTGCCTACCGCGGCTACTTCCACCAGCGGCGCGCGCGCGAGTTCGGCGCAGAGCTGGCGTTGCGCGGCGACGACGTTGCGGTGGAAGGAGTGCCGGCTTACTCCACGCTCGGCAGGTTCGCCGACCCGGTGCTCTCGAGCATGCTGCCGTACGGCGACGACGAGCTCGCGGCCACGATCTTCCACGAGCTGGCGCACCAGCTGCTGTACGTGCGCGACGACAGCGAATTCAACGAGGCGTTCGCCGTCACCGTCGAGGATGCGGGGCTCGAGCGCTGGCTCGCAACCCAGGGCCAGACCGCGCGCATGCAGGCGTTTCGCGCCGACCAGCAGCACGAGCAGGAGTTCGTCGGGCTGCTCTCGCGCACGCGGGCGCAGCTGGCCGTGCTGTATGCCTCCGGCGTGGCCGCGCCGCAGATGCGCGCCCGCAAGGCGGCGATCTTCGCCGTGCTGGCGGCCGACATGCGCGCGCTCGAGCAGCGCGACGGCGAGCACTACGCGCTGTTCGACCAGTGGATCGCAGCGGGACTCAACAACGCGCGTCTGGCCGCGGTAGCCACCTACTACGACTGCGTGCCGGGCTTCAGGCAGCTGCTCAAGGAGCAGGGCGGGGATCTGCCGCGCTTCTACGCGGGGGTGCGCGAACTGGCGAAGCTGCCGCGCGCGGCGCGCCACGCACGGCTGTGCGGCGCGGCGGCCGAGCCGCACGAGGACTGAGCGCAGCGCGTGCTAGGCGAGCGCGCCGGCGGCCTGCGGTGCGAGGTACGCCGGCAGCAGCGCGAGCAGCGAGCGCGGCTTGATGCCGAGCGCCGCGCAGCCGTCCTCGCGGCAGATGCTGTCGCGGGTGAGCGAGCGGAAGTTGTCGAGCGAGAACGGCTTGCCGGGCAGCAGCCCCATCACCACGCCCTGCACGCGCGCCAGCACATCCGGCAGTGCCAGCAGGTGGCAGGGAAGTGCGGCCACGCGTGCGGTGAGGCGCACGATCTCCTCCAGCGTCAGCACTTGCGGACCGCACAGCTCGTAGGTCGCGCCGGCAGCGGCGCTGCGCTGCAGCGCGCGCACGCACGCCTCCGCCACGTCGAACACGCTCACCGGCGCGAAGCGCGCGCCGGCCCGCGCCAGCGGCAACCATCCGGCGCTCAGGCGCAGCAGCTGCGCAAAGCGGTTGGTGAGCGAATCATCCGGACCGAAAATCACCGAGGGCCGCACGATGGTAACCGCCGGGTGCGCGCTTCCCGCATGCGGCGCGGCGCGCAGCAGCGCCTCGGCCGCACCCTTGGAGCGCAGGTAGCGGCTCGGGCCGTGCGGGTCGGCGCCGAGCGCGCTCACGTGCAGCAGGCGGCGCACGCCGGCGGCGCGCGCGGCGGCCAGCACGCGTGCGGTGAGCTGCACGTGCACCGTTTCGAAGGTCGCGCGACCGCTGCTGTTCAGGATGCCGATGAGATTGACGACGGCGTCGCAGTCGGCGAACAGCTGGCTGAGGATCTGCGGCTCGTGCACGTTGGCGACCCGCAGCTCGGCGGTTTCCAGCACCCGCAGCCGCTCGACGCGCCCGAGGTTGCGGGTCGGCACACGCACCCAGTGCCCGGCGTGCACCAGCCGGGTCACCAGCTCGGTGCCGACGAAGCCGCTGCCGCCGAGCACGCACACGTTCATATCGCGCTTCCCGCCGCCGCGCTTTCTTCAGCGCAGCGGAATCAGCAGCACGGTGTTGCCGCGCCGCACTTCCAGCACCAGCACCGCGGCGCCCCTGGCGCGCTCGCGCAGCTCGCGCAGACTGCTGACGCGCCCGCGGTTGGCGCCGACGATCACGTCATCGGGCCGCAGCCCCGCCTGCGCCGCGGCGCTGCCCGGCTCGACGCTGCGCACCAGCGCGCCGCCGGCATCGGGTGCATCGGCGAGCGCGGCACCCTCGAAGCTCTTGTGGATGCTCGCCGGTCCGCCGGCGAGCTCGGTGGTCGTGTCGGCGATCACCGCACTCACGCGCACCGGCTTGCCGTCGCGCACCAGGCCGATGTCGAGCTTGTCGCCGACGCGCAGCAGGCCGATGGTGTTGCGCAGCTCGCTGTTGGATTTCACCGGCTGGCCGTTCACCGAGGTGATGACGTCGCCGGTGCGGATGCCGGCCCGCTCGGCCGGCGAGCCTTCCACCACCTGCGACACCAGTGCGCCGACCGCGCTCGGCAGTCCGAGCGAGTGAGCGATGTCCGGCGTCACGGTGTACATGCTCACCCCGAGCTGCCCGCGCTTGACGGTGCCGTACTTGATGAGCTGCTCCATGACGCTGTGCGCCATGTTCACCGGGATGGCGAAGCCGATACCGATGTTGCCGCCGCTGCGCGACAGGATCGCGGTGTTGATGCCGATCAGCTCACCGCGCAGGTTGACCAGTGCGCCGCCGGAATTGCCGGGATTGATCGAGGCGTCGGTCTGGATGAAGTCCTCGTAGCCGTCGGGATTGATCCCCGAGCGCGACAGGCCGCTGATGATCCCGGAGGTGACGGTGTGCTGCAGGCCGAAGGGGTTGCCGATCGCCACCACGAAGTCGCCCACCTCGGCCTTGGACGAGTCGCCGAGCGCGATCTGCGCGAGCCCGTCGGCCTTCACCTTGAGCACCGCGACGTCGGAGGGCGTGTCGGCGCCGACGATCTGCGCCTTGAGATCGCGGCTGTCCTGCAGCGTCACGGTGATCTCGCTGGCGTTCTCGACCACGTGCGCGTTGGTGACGATGTAGCCGTTGCGGGCGTCGAAAATGACCCCGGAGCCGGCGCTCTGGAACGGCCGCTCGCGCGGGCCGGTATCGGGCGGCACGTCGAAGAAGCGGCGAAAGAACGGGTCATCGAGCAGCGGGTTCTGCGCGCCGCGCTCGCGAATGGTGCCGCGCGTGGCGATGTTCACCACCGCCGGCGAGACCTTCTTGATCATCGGCGCGAGCGTCGGCAGTGGCGTGTCGCCCACCGCCGGCGGCATGGCCGCCGGCAGCGGCGCGGCGATGAGCGCCACCATCAGCCACAGCGCGGCGAGAGTGCGTTGCATGAGGCGGGAATTCTAGCCCGAAGCGCCCCACGCCACCTGGGAACACTGCCAAGGAGGCGGACCGGCGCGAGCGCTGCCGGTCCGTTGCGGGTTACCCGCGCAAGGCTCTCAGGCAGCCTGGACGGAAATGCGCCGCGGCTGCTCCTGCGGACGCTTCGGAATGCTGACTTCGAGCACCCCGTTGACCAGCGTCGCCTGGATGCCCTCGGCGTCGGCGCTTTCGGGGAGCGTGAAGCGGCGCAGGAACAAGCCGCTGGCGCGCTCGAGGCGCTCGTAGCCGTCCTTCGCGGACTTCTTCTCCGAGCGGCGCTCGCCCTTGATGGTCAGCACGCCCTTGTCGGCGCTGACGTCGATGTCCTTGCGCTCGACGCCCGGCAGATCGGCGCTCACCACGAAGCGCTGCTCCTCCTCGTGAATGTCGACGTGCGGGATCCAGCTGACAGTGGCGCTGTCAGCGCTCTCGGTGAGGGCACGATCGAACTGCCGCTGCAGGCGGCCGACGAGCGCCCACGGCTCGTAACTGACGATGGTCATAAAGGCTCTCCTGTTGGAAACGAAAAGGCGCATGGCGCGCGTATGGCACCGGATGTGCGGCTCGCGCGTGGTGGTTTCAAGAGCGCCCGTGCAGCGTGTCAAGAGCGCCCCTGCCGCGCGCTGGCGGCTCGGCGGGCGTCGGCGTGCCCCCACCGCTGCCGGCCCAACGTAACGAGCAGGCGCTTGGCCGGCGCGCGGTGCCGTTTCAGTTTGTGAAGGCGCCAGTCCGCCTCCATATAGAGGCACTGGCGCCACATAAAGGCGATGTGGCCACGCCCGCTCGCACCGCGCCTGGGTTGCGCGTCATCGCCTCGCAGTGCTGCGGCGGTGCGGGTCGGCGCGGCGACTTTGCTTACCGCCGCGGTCTGAAGGTGCGTGCTTCTGTGGGCAGCCTGTGCAGAACCTGTGCCTGCCCTGAGCACAACATATGGGGGCGGTGACTCGGGAGCCCCGGCGGCGCAGTTCATCAAAAAATATGATCGAAACTACGGCCAATAATCATATAACTATTTGTTATTGCTATATAAAAATGACATTACAAAATGTGGTCAGGAATCTTGACGCATCCGGACGCGCTCATTAGGCTTTTGACCCCGACACAAGATCTTGTGTTCGCGCAAAGCGAAATGGGGTCACGCGGTCGGGGGGAGATTTCAGGGACCTGACTGTCGCAAAGACGGCAGGTACCGGTCGGGCTCGCGGGGCTCATCGGCTCCAACAGGTGCTTTGGCTGGATTTTCCCTGCAATCCGTCGGACGAGGCGTAAAGAACATTCGGAGCGCCGCGGATTACATGAACACTGTCGTGAAGATCGATCCGAAGGACATCGACGCGATTCCTTTCCAGGAGGCATCGCTCGACATCTGGGACAAGAAGTATCGCCTCACCGCGAAGGACGGCACGCCCATCGACAGGTCGATGGACGATACCTACAAGCGCGTGGCGCGCGCGCTCGCGCAGGTCGAGTCCGAGGACGAGCGCGAGCACTGGAACGAGCGGTTCCTGTGGGCGCTGCGCCGCGGGGCGATTCCCGCCGGCCGTGTGACCTCCAACGCCGGTGCGCTCGAGCACAAGCCCGCCACTTCCACCATCAACTGCACGGTGTCGGGCACGATCCACGACTCGATGGACGACATCCTCAACAAGGTCCACGAGGCGGGACTCACGCTCAAGGCCGGCTGCGGCATCGGCTACGAGCACTCGACGCTGCGCCCGCGCGGCGCCTACGTGTCGGGTGCGGGCGCCTACACCTCAGGGCCGCTGTCGTTCATGGATATCTTCGACAAGATGTGCTTCACCGTCTCCTCCGCCGGCGGCCGCCGCGGCGCGCAGATGGGCACGTTCGACGTCGGCCATCCGGATGTCATGGAGTTCATCCGCGCCAAGCGCGAGAGCGGGCGGCTGCGGCAGTTCAATCTGTCGCTGCTGATCACGGACGAGTTCATGCAGGCAGTGCGCGAGGACCGTGAGTGGAAGCTCGCCTTTCCGCTGTCGCTGCGCGAGTACCAGACGGATCAGCCCGACCTGCACGATGCTGCGAAATTCGTCTGGCGCGAGTGGCCGGTGCACGACGGCTACGTCGTCAATGACGAGGGACTGGTGGCCTGCAAGGTCTATAAGAAGCTGCCGGCGCGGCGTGTGTGGGACGTGATCATGACGTCTACCTACGACTTCGCCGAGCCCGGCTTCATTCTCATCGACCGCGTTAATGAAATGAACAACAACTGGTGGTGCGAAAATATCCGCGCTACCAACCCGTGCGGCGAACAGCCGTTGCCGCCGTACGGTTCGTGCCTGCTCGGCTCGGTGAACCTGACGCGCTTCGTGAAGCAGCCGTTCGCCGACTTCGCGGAATTCGACTGGCGCGAGTACCGCGAGGTGGTGAAGGTGTTCACGCGGATGCTCGACAACGTGGTCGAGGTGAACGGTCTGCCGCTCGAGCGCCAGCGCGAGGAGATCCTGCGCAAGCGCCGCCACGGCATGGGATTCCTCGGACTCGGCAGCACGCTGACGCTGTTGCGCATGAAGTACGGCTCGGCGGAAGCGGTGCAGTTCACCGAGGACGTGACGCGCGAGATGGCGGTGGCGGGCTGGGAGGCGGCGCTCGAGCTGGCGCGCGAGAAAGGTCCGGCGCCGATCATGAACGAGGAGTTCACGGTCACCAAGGAGATGCTGCGCAAGCGCCCGGAGATGACGCGCGACGGCTGGCGGCCGGGCTCGAAGATCGCCGGGCGGCTGCTGCACGCCCGCTACAGCCGCTACATGCAGCGCATCGCGAAGGTCGCGCCGCAACTGGTGCACGAGCTCGCCGAGACCGGGGCGCGCTTCACGCATCACACCTCGATCGCGCCCACCGGCACGATCTCGCTGTCGCTCGCCAACAATGCGTCCAACGGCATCGAGCCGTCGTTCGCGCATCACTATTTCCGTAATGTCATACGGGAGGGCAAGAAGTCCAAGGAGAAGATCGACGTCTACTCATTCGAGTTGCTGGCTTACCGCGAGCTGGTTAACCCGAAGGCCAAACCCGGAGCCACTAACGATGATGAAAGACTGCCGGACTACTTCATCGCCTCGGACGAGGTCACTCCCAGGGAGCATGTCGAGGTGCAGGCTGCGGCCCAGAAGTGGGTCGATTCATCGATTTCTAAGACGGCGAACGTGCCTACGGATTTCCCCTACGAGAAATTCAAAGACATCTATCTGTACGCACATGAGCAGGGCCTGAAGGGCTGCACCACCTTCCGTTTCAACCCGGAGGCGTTCCAGGGCGTATTGGTGAAGGAGCAGGACCTGAAGAACACCATTTACAAGTTCACGCTCGAGGACGGCACGGTGATCGAGGCGCGTGGCGATGAGGAGATCGATTACGACGGCGAGATCCATACCGCCGCCAATTTGTTTGATGCGATAAAAGACGGGTACTACGGGCGCATGTAACCCACCGACGGCGCCCGCAGGCTTGCAGACGGCGGGTGCGACCCCAGGAACTGAACATGACCATCAAGATCGACAAACGCATCGTCAAGTATCACGTGCAGAAGCCCGAGGAGCGGACCGCGGACAAGGCGCTGGCGGCGAGCGCGGCGAAAGCCGCCATGGCCGCCGCCGCGCCGGGTGCGGACGGCGAGCTGGTGCGCGACAAGAACGGGCGCACCGCCAAGGTCATCCGCATGCACGAGAAGGTCGAGCGGCCGGAAGTGCTGATCGGCTCGACCTACAAGATCAAGACACCGATCTCCGATCACGCGATGTACGTGACCATCAACGACATCGTGCTGAACGAGGGCACCGAGTACGAGCAGCGCCGGCCGTTCGAGGTGTTCATCAACTCGAAGAACCTCGATCACTTCCAGTGGATCGTGGCGCTGACGCGCATCATCTCCGCGGTGTTCCGCAAGGGCGGCGACGTCACCTTCCTGGTGGACGAACTGAAGGCGGTGTTCGATCCGCGTGGCGGCTACTGGCAGCCGGGCGGCAAGTTCATGCCCTCGATCATTGCCGAGCTCGGCCACGTGATCGAGAAACACCTGCAGACCATCGGGCTGATACGCAAGACCCAGCTCGACGTGCACCAGCAGAAAATGGTGGATGCCAAGCGCGCCGAGTTCGAGGCGCGTGCCAAGCAGGCCGACGCCTTCGCCAAGAGCCACTTTCCGGAAGGTGCGCAGCTGTGCGGCCGCTGCAGCACCGCCGCCGTGGTCATGATGGATGGCTGCATGACGTGCCTCAACTGCGGCGATTCGAAGTGCGGCTGAGCGCGACCTGCGCGCACTTCGCGACTCTTATTGCGACGACCAACTCCAACTGACAGATCGCGTCCCTTTGCGAGGCAGCCGCTCGGCTGCCTCGCTTGTTATTCGCGTCCGGCGCATGCGGCAATGACCTGCCACCCGGCGGCGGCGTGCGCGCGCCCCCCGCCGTCACTCGAGCGCCGACTGCAGCGCGAGACTGCGCGGCGCTGCGAGCCCGCCGAAGCGGCGGTCGATCTCGAGCAGCAGCTTGCGGGCCGCGTCCCGGTTGCCGGCCGCGCGCAGCGACTCCACCTTGCGGAAGCTCGCGGCGAGCTCGCGCTCGAGGTCCGCCCGGCAGGATGCCAGCCGGGCCGTCGCGCCAGCGAGCGGCGCCTGCAGCTCGTGCAGGGCGCCCGCGAGAGCGGCGGCGCCCGCGATCTCGTGTGCCGCTCCCGCGGTCACCTGCGCGTCCACGTTGAATACGCACCAGCGGCGCAGCGACTGCATGCTGTCCGCGTCCATGGCCAGATGCGTCGCATCGTGCTCGCCGGTGAGCAATACCAGGCGCGTCGCTTCCTGGAATTGCTGCAGCAGTTCCCGCGACGGCAGCGGCGGCACCAGCGTGCCGAGCGGATCGCTGCCGGCATTGAGCAGCGCGCCGTGAAAGACGTCCGGATAGCCGAGCGCGACGCGCAGCGCGATGCGCGAGCCGCCGGAGAAGCCGCCGACGTATACCCGCGCCGGGTCCACGTGGTAGCGCTGCATGACGTTGAAGGCGGCGAGCAGCGCCAGCGGCTCACGCCGCCCCATGACATTCTCATCGTTGCCCGAGCGCGCCGCGCTCACATAGACGACGCCGTAGCGCTCGAGCACCGGCGCCCAGCCGCTCGGCAGCCGCGCATCCTGCCACGGGGGGATGAACACCAGCACGGCGTAGCCGGCCGGTGGCACCTGCTCGGGCACGTACAGCACGAACCGCTCGGCGGCGAGATCGACCGACTGCTCCACCAGGCGCTCGGCCGAGCGGGCCAGTGCCGCCTGCACCTGTGCGGCCGCCAACGGGCTGAGCAGCCGCCGCACCAGCTCGCCGCTCGAGGAGAGCGGCGCATAGTCGCTGAACACGACGTCCGTTTGCAGACCGCCGCCGGCCGCGGCGCGGATACCGGCCATCGCCAGCCAGACTGCTGCCGCAAGCAGGCGCACGGTCGTGATGCGTGCAGCTGGCATAGACCTAAGTCTGCCATTTGCCGGGAAGATCCGGGCGTCGCGGCTGCGTCGCGCCGCGGGCGGGCAAAAAAAACCCCGCTGGAGGCGGGGTTGTCGGTCGCTTGCTTGTGTGAGGAGGAGTCTCGTTCTCGTTGTTATTCGGTCAGGCGCGGTAGCCGACGAGCCGCGAGGCTACCTTCCGCATCCGCGCTTCTTCGGTTATCCCGTGGCGTTCGTTCTTCCCTAAGGCTATTTGCCGTCGATGGGTATGAGTGAGCAACACTCGTGCCAATACGTTCGCACGGTGGGCGCAACCCGCGTGCAGCGCTTTGCGAGGTGTCCAAATGTGACGCAGCGCACGTTGCCGGGACCGCGAAGGGCATAACGCGGCGCGGCGCGCTACGGTCCTACGGGCGTGCGTCGCCGTGTCCGACACGCGAGTGTCAAGATACCCGACGCATCCGGGGCTCAGCAGCCAGGCGACGCACCGGTGCGCGACGTTGCAAGCCATTGAAGTTAAATCGGATAGATTGGAACAGGTCGGGTCAGAGGGGTGTAAATGAAGTCGACAGGGGCGCGAGCTTGGCGTGTGGTGGGGGTGGGGTGGACGCTGCGGCTGGTCTTGGGCCTGCTCGCCGCGTGCGTGCTCGCCACGCTCGCGCAGGCGCAGTCCGGCGAGCCCATGCCCCGGCCGCCGCAGCTCGAGCGCGACGTGCAGTTCTGGGTCCGCGTCTACTCGCAGATCGACACCAACGGCGGATTCCTGCACGACCAGTACAACCTCGCCGTGGTGTACGAGACGCTGCACTTCGCGCCCAACTCCCCGCCCGCCGAGCGGCAGCGCCAGGTGGACGAGGCGCGCAACCGCTACGCGGCGGCGTTGCGCCGCATCGCCGCGGCGGGCGATGGCCCGCTGTCCGCGGACGATCAGCGCATCAGGGAGCTGTGGGGAGCGGAAGGCACCGCGGCGCGCCTGCACGACGCGATCGAGGACATCCGCTTTCAGCTCGGCCAGGCCGATCGCTTCCGCGGCGGACTGATCCGCTCGGGCGCCTGGGAGACGCACATCGCCGAGACGCTCGCCAACCTGGGCCTGCCGGCCGAGCTGGCGGTGCTGCCGCACGTGGAGTCCTCTTTCAACCCACGGGCCTACTCCAAGGTGGGCGCCGCCGGCCTGTGGCAGTTCATGCGCTCGACCGGTCGGCGCTACATGCGAATCGACGGCGCGGTGGACGACCGTCTCGATCCGTTCCGTTCCACCGAGGCTGCCGCGCAGCTGCTCGCCTACAACTACCGGGTGCTCGGCAGCTGGCCGCTGGCGCTCACCGCCTACAACCACGGCACCGCCGGCGTGCGCCACGCCAAGGAGACGCTCGGCACGGACGACATCGTGCGCATCGTGCGCAGCTACACCAGCCGCACCTTCGGCTTCGCCTCGCGCAACTTCTACGTCTCTTTTCTCGCCGCGCTCGAGATCGACAGGAATCCACAGCAGTATTTCGGCTCGCTGCAGAAGGACGGCGAAGCGCGCTTCCAGGAGCTCGAGGTGCCCGGCTACGTGTCGATCGCATCGCTCGAGCGCGCGCTGAAGGTCGACGGTGGGCAGCTGCGCACGCTCAACCCGGCGCTGCTGCCGTCGGTATGGAGCGGCGCGCAACGCGTGCCCAAGGCGTACCGGCTGCGCCTGCCGCTCGAGGGCGGCCCGTGGACGCCGCAGCTGCTGGCACAGCGCCTGACGCCGGCCGACCTGTTTGCCGGACAGCGCGGGCCGCGGCGTTACCGCGTGCAGGCCGGTGATACGCTCGCCGCGCTCGCCGAGCGCTACGGCGTGCCCATCGAGACGCTGGCGCGCATGAACCGCGTGCGCACCAGTGCGCCGCTTAGTCCGGGGCGTGTCATCAGCCTGCCGGAGGCGACGCCGGCGGTCACGGTCGCGGCCGCCGCCGCGCCCACCCCGGCACCCCCGGCCGCTGCAGCGCAGCCCGCGCCCAGCGCCGCATCCGCGACCATCGTCGCCGCGCTCGCACCGCCCTCGCCGGGGGGTGCGGTCACGGCCGACGTCGCCGAGCGCGAGAGCGCCGAGGACGCCGCGGTGGCCGCCGCTGCGGCCGCGGGCGACAAGCCCCACGCGGCAGCCGCCACTCCGCAACCGGTATCGGCGGCGCAGGCCGAGGAGCTCGGGCCTGCGCTGGGTCCGGCCGCGGAGAGCGAGCAGAACGCCGATCCGACCGACTACAGCGTGGCGCGCGACAGCACCATTCGCGTCGCGGCGGTGGAGACGCTCGGGCACTACGCCGACTGGCTCGGCGTGACCTCGGCGCGCCTGCGCGAGATCAACCACCTGCGTTACCGCGCCCCGGTGCGTATCGGGCAGCGCATCCGGCTCGACTTCTCCCAGGTGACGCCCGAAGTGTTCGAGACGCTGCGCCACGAGTACCACCGCGAGCTGCAGGCGGCGTATTTCGCCGCGCACCGCATCGTCGGCAGCGACGTCTACATCGCGCGCCCGGGCGATTCCGGCTGGACGCTCACCCAACACAGCGCGCAGCTGCCCTTGTGGCTGCTGCAGCAGTACAACCCCGACCTGGATCTCGCCGAGCTGCATCCCGGCACGCAGATCGTCATGCCGCGCGTGGAGGAGGTCGGCGCCGGCGGCTGACACGGCGGCAGCGCCGCGGCGCGCGCCTCAGGTTCGTCAGCCTTAGCTCACCGCGTGCGCGCTGTGACGGAGATACCTGCCGCTGTCACGGCCCTGTGCCTATAATCCCGCCAACATGCCCTCCATGCCTCGCAACACGATCAATTTCATGAGCTTAGCCGCACTGCTGCTGCTCGGCGGTGCCCGGCTCGTGGCCCGCGCCGACGGGCTGGCGGACTCGCGCCCGGTGATGCTGAACCAGGCGAGCATCGCCAGCCTGCCGGTGGTCGATCGGGTCGTGGTGCGCAAGGGCGCGCGGCAGCTGCTGCTGATGCACGGCGGGAACGTGGTGCGCTCGTATCACATCCAGCTCGGGCTCAACCCCATTGGCCAGAAGGAGCGCTCGGGCGACTTCCGCACTCCCGAAGGCAGCTACCGCCTCGAGCGCCGCAATCCGCGCAGCGACTACTTCCTCTCGATCAAGGTGTCTTACCCGAACGCCGGGGACCTCAAGCGCGCGCGCACCCGCCACTGGGACACCGGCGGCTCGATCATGATCCATGGCCTGCCGAACCTCTTGAAGCACGACCCCGAGTTCTACGCCACGCACGACTGGACCGACGGCTGCATCGCGGTGTCCAACGCCGATATGGTCGAAATCTGGATGCTCGCCTCCGACGACGTGCCGATCGACATCGTCCCTTAAAGCGAGTGAGCAGCGAGTTTTCAGAGTTCGTCGACGCGCGCGTCGGTCCGCGCGGCAGTCTCGAGAACCTTTCACAGGGCGAGATCGACAAGCTGCTCGACACCGGGCAGGGGGGGCTGTACCCGCTGTTCCGCCGCTGCGCGCTGGCGGTGCTCAACTCCGGGGCGCCCACCGACAACTCCAAGGAAATCTTCGACCGCTACCGCGACTTCGACATCCGTATCGTGCGCCACCCTTACGGGGTGAAGCTCGAGATGCAGAACGCACCGGCGGCCGCCTTCGTCGACGGGCAGATGATCCGCGGCATCAAGGAGCACCTGTTCGCGGTGCTGCGCGACGTGGTGTTCATCTCCAACGAGATCCTGGAGAGCGGGCGCTTCGATCTCAACGATTCCGCTTCCATCACCAACGCGGTGTTCCACGTACTGCGCAATGCGCGCCTGCTCGACTACAAGTCGCGCCCGAACCTGGTGGTGTGCTGGGGCGGGCACTCGATCGACGCCCACGAGTACCAGTACAGCAAGAACGTGGGCTACGAGCTCGGGCTGCGCGGGCTCGACGTGTGCACCGGCTGCGGACCCGGCGCCATGAAAGGGCCGATGAAGGGTGCCGCGGTCGGCCACGCCAAGCAGCGCATCGAGCACGGCCGCTACATCGGCATCACCGAGCCGGGCATCATCGCCGCCGAGCCGCCCAACCCGATCGTGACCCAGCTGGCGATCCTGCCGGACATCGAGAAGCGTCTCGAGGCGTTCGTGCGGCTGGCGCACGGCATCGTGGTATTTCCCGGAGGCGCCGGCACCGCCGAGGAGATCCTCTACCTCGCCGGCATCCTGCTCGACCCGCAAAACGCCGAGCAGCCTCTGCCGATCGTGCTCACCGGCCCGAGGGAGAGCGCGGCGTACTTCGAGCACATCCAGCGCTTCCTCGCCGCGACCCTCGGCAGCGAGGCGAGCCGGCGGCTGACGCTGATCGTCGACGATCCGCCCGAGGTCGCGCGGCGCATGGTGCGCGGCATGCAGGCGGTGCGTGAGTTCCGCCGCCAGTGCAGCGATTCCTACAACTTCAACTGGCTGCTGTCGATCCGCCGCGAGTTCCAGCAGACCTTCGAGGTCACGCACGCCGCCATGCGGGCACTCGACCTGGGACGCGCGCAGCCCGCGCACCAGCTCGCCGCCAACCTGCGGCGTGCCTTCTCCGGCATCGTCACCGGCAACGTCAAGGAGTACGGCATCCAGGCGATCGAGCGCGAAGGTCCGTATGAGCTCAGTGGCGATGCGGCGATCATGCGGCTGCTCGATGAGTTGCTCGCCGCATTCGTCGCGCAGCGGCGCATGCGGCTGCCGGGCAGCGCCTACCGGCCGGTATACCGGCTGGTCGCCTGAAGCGTCCGCTGCGCCCTTACATAACGCTGCGCTTCGCGGCGCGCGCCGCACACTTCGGACCAGCCGCACGAGAGCTGCGTCCCAGCGTAGCGGTGCAGCGACATGCCTGTGAACCAGTTCCTGCGGTGCGCGTTAGTAACCTCGTACCCTCAATCATAATCTTCAGGAGCTTCTCATGAGCTCAAGCGACAGGGGGCGAGGCGAGGCGCCCGGCACGCCACGCGAGCCGGCAGTTGGCACCCCGACGGGTGGTGCCGACGCGTACGCCAACTGGCTGGATCGCATGCAGCGCGCCCGTGCACGCCAGGCCGCGATCACCCGCAACCTCTACACCTGGTCGAATTACAAGAACTGGGCGGATCAGGTGCGCGACTCCTGGGCGGCCAGCGACGCGGCGCACGCCGCCGCGCACCCCAAGACCAAGAAATAGGCCAGGAAACAGCCTGCAGCGTAGCGCCTGGCCGTACGGCAGGCGGCGCGCTTCCGATCCCCGCAGCATTCTTCAGGCGATGGCGACCACCGCCGGCGCCGCCACTGACGCACCTTCCGCCGCCTGGTCCGTCGCAGCCGTCTGCCCGGTCATCGGCAGCGCGGGCGGCACGCCTGCGGGGGACGAGCCGCCGGCGGCAGGCCCCGCCTGCGGCGGCAGCTGCGGGGCGCCCGGCACGCCGCGCGGGCGCGCCAGCCACTGCACCAGCGGCAGCCACTGCTCGACGTCTTCCTGCGCCACGTAGCTCTTCATCTCGTGCACACCGATGCCGAGCTCGGCGGCGCGCACGTAGTTTTGCGAGTCGCGGATCGTGGCCACGATCGGGATGTGCAGCGTGTGCAGGAAGCGGATGAGCGACTGGTAGATCAGCGTGTTGCGGCGGATGCGATTGGCGATCACGCCGATGCGGTCGTCCTCGCGGCGGATCTTGGCGACCAGCAGCAGGTCGCGGATGCAGCGCGAGCAGGTATTGATGTCGATGTCGGAAGGCAGCACCGGCACGATCACCTTGTCGGCGTCCCTGGTCATCTCCGGCAGCTCGTGCGCCTCGAGCGCCGCGGGCGTGTCGACGATGATGTGCGAGGTGCGCTCGGGCACGCGCAGCTGGAAAGCGCGCGTGCTGCGTGTGTCCTTCTCGAAGGCGGCGATGACGTGCACCTGCGGCTGCGTGGGCTTGCGCTTCCTCACCCAGCGCAGCGACGAACCCTGCGGATCGAAGTCCATGAGCACCGGCGTGTGTCCCTGTGCCGCCAGGTAGCTCGCCAGGTTGATCGCGATGGTCGTCTTGCCGGACCCGCCCTTGGGGTTCAGGACGACGATACGCTGCATGTTGCCCTTGTTCTGTAATATCGCAGTGGTGACGCGCTTCGCACTCAAGCCTACGCACGCCCCCGGCCGCCTGCAAGCGCGCCGCCGGTGCGTGCGACTGTGAGCGCGCGCACGCCGCACCCGCCGGCGCTTCCGTAGAGTCGCTGGCGCCATGGAAGAGTTCTTTCTGCATCTCTGGGACGATCTCGACGACCTCGCCGGCATCTGCCGGTACACCGTCGCCGCGACCGCTGCCGAAGTCCTTGCCGCGGCGCCGCTGGTCACCGCGGCCGCCGGTGCGCTGCTGGCCGGCGGAGCCACCCTGCTGCTGGCGCAGCAAGCGCTGCTGAACGCCTTCGCCTGACGCCTGCGGTGGGGCGCTCATGCCCCGCCGCGCTTGAAAAATCCCGCGCCGCTCCCAAAGATCGCTCGTCTGCGCGCCCCCACCGCGTGCTTTCGGGAGCTCTATGGCATCCGCAACACCCGACGCTTCCCCCAGCCCCGGCGCGGACGCTGCCGCGGCCGAGCCCGCCGGCGGCACCGGGCGGCAGACCCACGGTTTTCAGGCCGAGGTGCGTGAGCTGCTGAAGCTCATGATCCACTCCCTGTACAGTCACCGGGAGATCTTCCTGCGCGAGCTGATCTCCAACGCCTCAGATGCCTGCGACCGGTTGCGCTTCGCGGCCATCGCCGACGGCGCGCTGCTCGCCTCAGACCCGCAGCTCGGCATTCGCGTCGATGCGGACGCGGCCGCGGGCACCGTCACCATCACCGACAACGGCATCGGCATGACGCGCGCCGAGGCCATCGCCGACCTAGGCACCATCGCCCGCTCGGGCACCGCGGAATTCTTCCGCGCGCTGTCCGGCGATGAGCAGAAGGCGTCGCAGCTCATCGGCCAGTTCGGCGTTGGCTTCTACTCGGCGTTCATCGTCGCCGAGCGTGTCGCGGTGCGCTCGCGCAAGGCGGGCGCGCCCGCGGAAGCCGGCGTGCACTGGGAGTCCGGCGCCGACGGCGAGTTCACCGTGGAGACGGTGACGCTGCCGCAGCGCGGTACCAGCGTCACGCTGCACCTCAAGGCGGACGCGCGCGAGTTCGCCGATGCGCTGCGGTTGCGCGGCCTGATCCGCCGCTACTCCGACCACATCGGCTTCCCGGTACGCATGCGCAAAGAAGGCGAGGCTGCGCTCGAGGACGAGGTCGTCAACCAGGCGAAGGCGCTGTGGACGCTGCCGCGCACCGAGATTTCCGCGGATGAATACCGGCAGTTCTACCAGTACGTGGCACACGATTTCACCGACCCGCTCGCCTGGAGCCACAACAAGGTGGAAGGCAAGCGCGAGTACATCAGCCTGCTGTACGTGCCGGGCCGCGCACCCTTCGATCTGTGGCAGCGCGAGGCGGCACGCGGACTGAAGCTGTACGTGCGGCGCGTGTTCATCATGGACGACGCCGAGCAGTTCCTGCCGCTGTACCTGCGCTTCATCAAGGGGGTGGTGGACTCGAGCGACCTGCCGCTGAACATCTCGCGCGAGATCCTGCAGCAGGATCCGGAGGCCGAGGCGATCCGCGGCGGGCTCACCCGGCGGGTGCTCGACATGCTGGCGCGGCTCGCCAGGGACGAGCCGGAGAAGTACGCGACTTTCTGGAAGGAGTTCGGCGCGGTGCTGAAGGAGGGCATCGCCCAGGACCCGGCCAACCAGGCGGCGATCCTGCCGCTGCTGCGCTTTGCCTCGACGCACGAGCCCGGCGATACCCCGAACGTCACTCTCGCCGACTACCTCGCACGCATGAAGCCCGGCCAGGAGCGCATCTACTACATCATTGCCGAGAGTCTCGCCGCGGCGCGCAGCAGTCCCGCCATCGAGCGGCTGCGCGAGCTCGGCCTGGAAGTGCTGCTGCTTGCCGAGCGCATCGACGAGTGGGTGATGGGCTATGTCGAGAGTTTCGAGGGCAAGCGCTTCAAGGACGCGACGCGCGGCGACCTGGAGCTCGGCGGGCTGGCCAGCGATGCCGACCGCCACCAGCGCGACGCCGAGCTCAAGGAGAGCAAGGGGCTGCTGAAGCGCATCAAGGACGCCCTCGGCGAGCGGGTGACCGAGGTGCGCGTCAGCGAGCGGCTCAGGGAATCCCCGGCCTGCCTGGTGCGCGGCGAGCACGATCTCACCGAGCAGATGCGGCGCATCCTTGCCGCCGCCGGCCAGCAGCCGCCCGCGGCGCGCCCGGTGCTGGAGGTGAACGTCGCGCATCCACTGGTGAAGTACCTCGAGGGCCTCACCGATGCCGCGCAGTTCACCGAGCTCGCGCAGCTGATGTACGACCAGGCGGCGCTCGCCGAGGGCGCGCCTTTGGCTAACGCGCCCGAGTTCGTGCAGCGCCTCAACCGCCTGCTGGTGCGCCTGGCGGCGCCGCCGGCGGCGGCGTGAGCCGCGCCGAGCGGACCACGCTCGCCGCCCCGGCCGGGGATCTCGAGACGCTCATCGAGACGCCGCCCGCCGTGGCGGGGGAGTCGCAGGCGCTGCGCGCCTTCGGGGTGGTATGTCATCCGCATCCGCTCTACGGCGGCACGCTCGATAACAAGGTGGTGTGGGCGCTGGCGCGCGCGTTCCAGCAGTGCGGCGCAGCCACGATCCGCTTCAACTTCCGCGGCGTGGGCGCGAGCGGCGGCAGCTACGATGAGGGGCGCGGCGAGACCGACGACACGCTCGCGGTCATCGCACACGGACGGCAGCGCTGGCCGCAGGCGGCGCTGTGGCTCGCGGGCTTCTCCTTCGGCGGAGTGGTGGCGATACAGGCCGCCGCGAGGGCGCAGCCCGCCTGCCTGGTCACGGTGGCGCCGGGCATCACGCGCATCGCGGTCGATCCGGCCGCAGTCCCCGCCTGTCCGTGGCTCATCGTGCAGGGTGGTGCCGACGACGTCGTGCCGCCGGACGTGGTGATCGCCTGGGCGCGCACGCTCACGCCGTCGCCGCAGCTCACGGTGCTGCCCGGAGCAGGGCACTTCTTTCACGGCCGCATCAACGAGCTGCGCGATACGGTGCTCGCCTTCATGGCAAGGCTGCCGCGCTAAACAAAAGGCCCGGCTCAGGTGAGCGCCTGGCCGGGCCTTGCTCCGCGGACGCGGAGAAGTCGCTGCTTACGAGTTGACCATCGCCTTCAGGCTCTTCAGGGGCATGACGCGCACTTTCTTGCTCGCCGGCTTGGCCTTGAACATCATCTTCTCGCCGGTGAACGGGTTGATGCCTTCACGGGCCTTGGTCGCAGGCCGCTTGACGACTTTCATCTTCAACAGGCCGGGCATGGTGAACAGGCCGTTGCCGCGCAGGCTCTTCTTGATCACGCCGCCGAGCGAATCGAAGACGCCGCCGACCTGCTTGCGGGAAAGTCCCGTGTCCTTGGAGATGTGTGTCAGAACCTCCGACTTCGTCGGTGCGCCACCCTTTTTCGCCATTTTGCGGTACTCCTCGAGGATTTAGTGTTGCGAATCGCAGCCGCGACAGCGGCTGCGCAATGAGAATCGGCGCGGAAAATAGCACATGCGCGCACTTTGGCAAGCGCTTTTTTGAAATTCGCTGTGGCGAAAATGCCTTTTTTCACAGGGTTTTCGCAGCACATTGGTGGCAGCGGCGCCGCAGCTGAGCGCGCGCGGCAGGGCCCGGCCGGCGGCGCGCCGCACCGGCAATGCTGCGATTCTCGTTGCGAAGTCGGCGCTAAGCGTGTGTTCCGTCAGCGCAAGGCAGGTGTGCCACGCGCAGCGCCGCAGCAGCAGGGCGCACCGCCAGCGGCGCTCTTCAGGGCATCAGGATCAGCAGTGCCTGGATGAGGATGATCGCCCACAACGGCGACAGGTCGAGACCCGCGATCGCCGGGATGACCCGGCGGATCGGCCGCAACACCGGCTCACACAGCGTGGTGAGCAGCGACTGCAGTGGGGAGTAGCCGCCGGGGGCGATGAGCGACAGCAGCGCGTACAGGAAGATTGCGACCAGGTAGGTGCGCAGCAGCGTGCGCGCGATCTCGAGCAGCACCTGGCGGATCCACAGCTCCGGCGGCGGCAGGCCCACCCCGTGCAGCGCGAAGATGCAGCCCACCTCCACCGTCGCGATCAGCAGCACCGCGACCACCGAGGCGGTGTCGACCTTGCCGATCGGCGGCAGCACGCGCCGCAGCGGCAGGATGAGCGGGTTGGTGAGCTTCACCACCGCCTGGCACAGCGGGTTTCTGAAGTCGGCGCGCGTCCATTGCAGTAACAGTCGCGCCAGCACCACGAACAGCGCCAGCGACAGCAGCGTGTCGATGATGAAGGTGATGGCGCTCATGCGAGCGGCAGATCCGCGTCTGCCGGGGAGCTTACGGTGGAGCTTGCCAGCTCACGGCTGCGCTGGGTCGCGGCAGTGAGCGCGCTGCGGACGCTGCCGCGCAGATCCGCCCGCTCGAGTGCCTCGAGGGCCGCCTCGGTGGTGCCGCCCGGGGAAGTGACCTGCTCGCGCAGCCGTGTCACGTCGGCATCCGGGGACTGCAGCATGAGTCCCGACCCGCGCAGTGTCGCGGTCGCGAGCCGCCGCGCGGTGGCCGCCTCGAGTCCGAGCTGCTCGCCGGCCTCGGCCATGAGCTCGGCGAGCAGAAAGAAATATGCCGGACCGCTGCCCGAGAGCGCCGTCACCACGTCGAGCGCCTCCTCCGCGTCCACCCACGCCACCTCGCCCACCGTGCTCATCACCTGCGCGGCGAGCGTGCGCTGGGCCGGCGTGATCGCGGCGGGCGCGTACAGTCCGCTCGCGCCGGCGCCGATCAGCGCCGGACGGTTGGGCATGGCGCGCATCACCGCTACGCCCGGGCACCACGCCTGCAGCGTGGCGATGCGCAGCCCCGCGACTACGGAGATGACCAGCGGCTGGCTGCGCAGCAAGGCGCCCGCCACCCCTTGCAGCAGCACGCGCGCCTCCTGCGGCTTCACTGCCACGATTACGACCGCGGCGCCGGCGACGGCCGCGTGCGCGTCGGCCGCCGCGCTGATACCCAGCTCGCGCACCAGCGCGGCGCGCGCCGCCGGCAGCGTTTCGGCGGCGCTCAGGTGCTCGGTGCGCGTGCCGGCGCGCAGCAGTCCGCCGAGCAGCGCCCGCCCCATGTTGCCGGCTCCGAGGATGCACACCTGGCTGTTGGTCATAGCGATGTGCGAATTGTACCTACTCGGGTCGCGGCCCAAAGAGCGCCGTGCCGATGCGCACCAGGGTCGCGCCCTCGAGGATGGCCGCTGCGAAATCCCCGCTCATGCCCATCGACAGGGTATCGAGACGGTGGCCGGCGGCGTTGAGGTCGTCCCTGAGGAGGCGCACCTTGGCAAACCACGCGCGCTGGCGCGCCAGCTCGGTCTCTTCCGGCGGGATGCACATCAGGCCGCGCAGGGCGAGGCGCGGCAGCCGCGCCACCGCGGCTGCCAGCGCGGGCAGCGCGGCCGGCGGCACTCCGCCCTTGCTCGCTTCCGCGGCCACGTTCACCTGCAGGCACACGTTCAGCGGCGGCGCATGCGCCGGGCGCTGTGCCGCGAGCCGCTCGGCGACCTGCAGGCGGTCGAGTGCGTGCACCCAGGCGAAATGCTCCGCAATGGGGCGCGTCTTGTTCGTCTGCACGCGGCCGATGAAGTGCCAGGTGAGGCGCCGCTCCTGCAGTGCGGCAATCTTCACCAGCCCCTCCTGCAGGTAGCTCTCGCCGAAGTCCTCGAGGCCGCAATCAGCGGCCGCGGCGAGCAATTCGGCGGGCTGCCCCTTGCCGACCGCGAGGAGTGTGACCGAGTGCGCACTCCGCCCGGCCGCGGCGGCGGCCCGTGCCAGCCGATCGCGCACCGCGCCGAGTGCGGCGGACAAATTCTGCGGACCCATTAACATATTGGACGTGTGACCCCTCCGCTATACTGCCGCCGCACTCGCGCCGCAGGCATGCACGTCGCTTCTTCCTGCCACGGCGAGCGCGTTCCAGGGAGCATCCATGGCCGTCGATATCGCGCAACTCCTGGCCTTCGCCGTCAAGAACAATGCCTCGGACCTGCATCTCTCCTCGGGCGTGCCGCCGATGATCCGTGTCGACGGCGACATGAAACGCATCAATATGCCGCCGCTGTCGCACAAGGAAGTGCACTCCATGGTGTACGACATCATGAACGACAAGCAGCGCAAGGCGTACGAGGAGTTCTTCGAGACCGACTTCTCCTTCGAAATCCCGAAGCTGGCGCGCTTCCGCGTCAACGCCTTCAACCAGAACCGCGGCGCGGGCGCGGTGTTCCGCAACATCCCGTCCGCCATCCTGTCGCTCGACGAGCTGAACGCGCCCAGAATCTTCCGCGACCTGTGCATGCTGCCGCGCGGCCTGGTGCTGGTGACCGGCCCCACGGGCTCCGGCAAGTCGACCACGCTTGCCGGCATGGTCAACCACTGCAACGACAACCGTCCCGACCATATCATCACCATCGAGGACCCGATCGAGTTCGTGCACGATTCCAAGCGCTGCCTCGTCAACCAGCGCGAGGTGCACCGCGACACCCTCGGCTTCAGCGAGGCGCTGCGCTCGGCGCTGCGCGAGGACCCGGACGTGATTCTGGTGGGCGAAATGCGCGACCTCGAGACGATCCGCCTGGCGCTCACCGCCGCCGAGACCGGCCACCTGGTGTTCGGCACGCTGCACACCTCGTCGGCCGCCAAGACCATCGACCGCATCGTCGACGTGTTCCCCGGCGACGAGAAGGACATGGTGCGCTCGATGCTGTCGGAGTCGCTGCGTGCGGTGATCTCGCAGACCCTGATGAAGAAGAACAGCGGCGGGCGCATCGCCGCACACGAGATCATGATCGGCACGCCGGCGATCCGTAACCTCATCCGCGAAGGCAAGATCGCGCAGATGTACTCCTCGATCCAGACCGGCGGCGCGCAGGGCATGCAGACCCTCGACCAGTGTCTCACCGAGCTCGTCGCCAAGGGCGTCGTCAGCAAGGAAGAGGCGCGTTACAAGGCGCAGAACAAGGACGCCCTGTAACGGCGTTTCCTTCAGGAAGGCAACAACATGGACCGCGACCAAGCCATCAAGCTGATGCAGGACCTGCTGCGGCGGGTGACCGAGAAGAAAGCCTCCGACCTGTTCATCACCGCCGGCTTTCCGCCGGCGATCAAGATCGACGGCGAGATCCGCCCGCAGTCCGAGCGCGCGCTCACCGTCGAGCAGTCGGCGACGCTGGTGCGCGCCATCATGAACGACCGCCAGACCAAGGAATTCGACGCCACCAAGGAGTGCAACTTCGCGATCGCGCCGCCGGGTATCGGGCGCTTCCGCGTGAGCGCCTTCGTGCAGCAGGCGGCCATCGGCTGCGTCATCCGTCTGATCAACGCCAAGATCCCGACCTTCGAGGAGCTCGACCTGCCGCCGATCCTGAAAGAGGTCGTGCTGTCGAAGCGCGGACTCGTGATCATCGTGGGCGGCACGGGCTCGGGTAAGTCCACCACGCTCGCGGCCATGGTCGGCTATCGCAACGAGAAGACCCGCGGCCACATCGTCACCATCGAGGACCCGGTCGAGTACGTCCATCACCACAAAGGCTGCGTGATCACGCACCGCGAGGTGGGGGTCGATACCGAATCCTGGCACGCGGCGCTCAAGAACACCTTGCGCCAGGCTCCCGACGTGATCCTCATCGGTGAGGTGCGCGACCGCGAGACCATGGAATACGCGATCCAGTTCGCCGAGACCGGACATCTGGTGCTCGCCACGCTGCACGCCAACAGCGCCAATCAGGCGCTCGACCGCATCATCAACTTCTTCCCGGATGAGCGGCGCGAGCAGCTGCTCATGGATCTGTCGCTCAACATCCGTGCGCTGGTCTCACAGCGCCTGGTGCCGCGCGAATCGGGCACCGGCCGCATCGCGGCGATGGAGATCATGCTCAACTCGCCGCTGATCCAGGACCTGATCTTCAAGGGCGAGGTCGCCAAGATCAAAGAGGTGATGTCGCGCTCCACGCGCCTCGGCATGAAAACCTTCGATCAGTCGCTGTTCGAGCTGTATGAGGCCGGCTACATCTCCTACGAGGATGCGCTGCGCAACGCCGATTCGAAGAACGAATTGCGGCTGCGCGTCAAGCTGGAGAGCAAGCGGGAGATGAAGAATCCGGAGGAAGGGGGGGCGGCGCTGCAGATCTTGGAGGAAGAGGAAGGGCAGGTTTTCTAGCGTGAGTCATGAACGAAGGCGTATCTTCATGCACGGGTGCCGGAACGGAGAGACCTTTCCCGGACCGCCGTAAATCCGTCCATGGAGGCTGCGGGGAAGACATCCTGTCTTCCACGCTCCGGGAAAGGTCTCTCCGTTCCGGTATCCTTACGCTAGATTCATCGTTCGTTACTCAGCCGGGATCGAGGCTTAT
>DATHQM010000025.1:0-36600 GCA_035482695.1 Steroidobacteraceae bacterium
TTCTGGAAGGGGCGCCCGGTACGCAACCCGCGCGAACTCCTCGAACTGTGTTGCCTCAAGGGCAAGGCGGTGGGCGACAAACCGCCTTTCGAGACGAGCGGGCTGATGGGCTCGGTGCTGCGCGCCGGCGAGGTGCGCCCCATCGTGCAATTTGCCGAGGATCCGCAGCACGAGCAGTTGACCGACGGGCTGCACATCTCGCTGCGTGATATCACCTGGAACACCTGCTATTGCTCGGTCTTCGATGAGTGTTGGCTGAGCGACCTGCAGACGCTGCATCCGCCCACCGTTCAGCAGTGTCCGGTGCCGAAGGTGCCCTTCGGCGGCTAGCGTCGTCGCCGATTGGCGACGGGCTGCTTAGGAACGCTGCCCGTGTCAACGGCGGCGTCTTGTGCGCGTTGCCTGACCTCTGGTGCAATGACGGCGGGAGGGTACCGTGAAGCGCTGTCGAGCCTGCTTTGTGATCGCCGCATCGTGCGGAGTTCTCGCGGTTCTCGCAGCCTGTGGGTACCACCACGACCATTACTATCCGCCTCCGTCCCCTCCCCCCAGCGGTGATGGCGCCAGTCCCACCGGGCTCATCCAGGGAACCGATGGCAACTTCTACGGCACTACCAACTACGGTGGTCGCTACGGCGCCGGCACGTTCTTCAGGGTCACCCCGGCGGGCGCCGAGACTCTGCTCTACTCCTTCGTCGGCGGTCCCGCCGACGGCGCAGCCCCCGATGGGGTAATCGAGGGCGCGGACGGCAACTTCTACGGCGCCACCAGCAACGGCGGCAGCGGCCCGTGCCCGTTCGGCTGCGGCACCGTGTTCAAGATCACCCCGGACGGCGCGGAGACAGTGTTGTACTTCTTCGGCGGTGCTGCCGACGGCGGCGCGCCGAACGGCCTGATCCAGGGTACCGACGGCAACTTCTACGGCACCACCGCTTTCGGCGGGCAGTTCAACACTTTCTGTAACCAGCAGGGTTGCGGGGTGGTATTCCGCGTCACGCCGGCAGGAGTGGAGAGCGCGCTGTACGCCTTCGTCGGCGGCCAGAACGACGGCGCGCTGGCGGCGAGCGTGATCCAGGGCAGCGACGGGAATTTCTACGGCACCACGCAGTACGGCGGATCAGGCAATGCGGGCACCGTCTTCAAGGTCACGCCGACGGGCACCGAGTCCGTCCTGCACTCCTTCGCCGGCGGCAGCGACGGGGCGCTGCCGCAGCTGCCGCTGACGCAGGGTAGCGACGGCAATCTCTACGGCACGACGCCTTACGGCGGCAAGAACGGCAACGGCGTGGTGTTCCGCGTGACGCCGGCGGGCGCCGAGACGGTGCTCTATGCGTTCGCCGGCACGAACAGCGATGGCGCCAACCCTTTCACCGCCATGGTGCAGGGGAGCGATGGCAACCTTTACGGCACGACCAGCTCCGGCGGCGACGGCGCCTGCGCTGGCGGCTGCGGGAGCGTCTTCAGAATCACCACGGCGGGCGTGGAGTCGACGCTCTATCTCTTCGCGCCGAGCGCCAGCACCGGCGCCCAACCCCCGGGCCCTTCCGCCCTGATCCAGGGAACTGACGGGAATTTCTACGGCACCACCAGCGCCGGCGGCCAGTTCGGCTCAGGCACGCTGTTCAGACTCACCCCGGCCGGCGCCGAGACGGTGCTCTACTCCTTCGGCGCGACTGCCTAGCGGCTACGACGCTTACGCTCGGTACGCTGCCGCGGCCGCGTGGAGCGCGCCGTAGGGCGCTGCGGCCGCTGGTAGGGGTTGGCATCGGTGCGGTACTCGATGAACACCGGTGTCGCGAACAGGTCGTAGGCCTTGCGAAAGACGTTCGCCAGATAGCGCGTGTAGGCTTCCGGCACCGCGTTGGTCTGGTTGCCGTGGATCACGATGCGCGGCGGATTGCGGCCGCCCTGGTGCGCATAGCGCAGCTTGATGCGCCGGCCGCGCACCAGCGGTGGCTGGTGGACGGTAAGCGCCCGCTCGAGCGTGCGCGTCAGCTCGCGCGTCGGCAGCGTGCGCATGGCGGCCTCGTAAGCGCGCACCGTCGACTGCACCAGCTCGCCGACGCCGCTGCCGTGGCGTGCCGAGATGAAATGCAGCGGGGCGAACGGCACGAAATCGAGCTTCAGGGCAAGCTGGCGGTGGATCTGTTCGCGCTGCTCGCTGGCAACGCCGTCCCACTTGTTGACCGCGATCACCAGTGCACGGCCACGCTCGAGCGCGATTCCGAGCACGCTGGCGTCCTGCTCGGCCACGGTGTCGTGTGCATCGAGCACCATGATCACCACCTGTGCTTCGTCGATCGCCTGCAGCGTCTTCGCGATGCTCGCCCGTTCGACCGCGTCCTCCACCCGCGCGCGGCGGCGCACGCCGGCGGTGTCGATGAGCAGGAAGCGGCGACCGTCGCGCTCGAAGGGAACCAGGATGCTGTCGCGCGTCGTCCCCGGCTCCTCGCTCGCGATGACGCGCTCCTCGCCCAGCAGGCGATTGACCAGGGTGGACTTGCCGACATTCGGGCGGCCAATGACGGCGATGCGGATGGCGCCGGAGTCGTCCTGCTGCGCAGCTTGCGGCGCAAAGCCTTCCAGCACGTGCTCCATCAGTGCCTCGCAACCTTGTCCGTGGCTGGCCGAGATGGCGAGCGGCGCCCCGAGGCCGAGCCGGTGGAAGTCCGCGCCGGCGAGGTCCGGGTCGAGTCCCTCGGCCTTGTTGAGCACCAGCGTCACGGGCTTGCCCGAGCGGCGCAGCTCGCGCGCGACGAACACGTCCTGCGGGGAGAGGCCGGCACGCGCGTCGGCCAGCAGAATCAGCCGGTCGGCTTCCTGCACCGCCCGCTCGGTCTGCGCGCGCATCTGTGCCGCGATCCCGACCGGGTTCTCCACCAGCCCGCCGGTGTCGATCACCACGCACGGCACCGGACCCAGCCGTCCGAAACCGTATTGCCGGTCGCGCGTCAGCCCTGGCACGTCCGCGACGATGGCATCGCGGGTGCCGGTGAGCACGTTGAACAGGGTGGACTTGCCGACGTTCGGCCGGCCGACCAGTGCGATGACGGGCAGCATGCGAGGCGGCTTGCGCTGCGCACGCCGCTACTTGCCCTGCGCACTGTCCGCGGCAGCCGGCGCGGCGGCAGCCGGTGCGGCGGCAGCCGGTGCGGCGGCAGCCGGTGCGGACGCGGCGGCGGCCGGCTGCGGGGCTGGCGCCGCCCCCGGCCGCGGCGTGACCCGGTAGGCGTCGATCTGCCCGCGATCGTTGATGACCACCACCAGGTTGCCGGCCACGAGGGGCGAATTGCTGATGCGCACCTTGCCCATCTGCACGCGTGCCGCGAGCGCACCGCTCGCCTTGTCGAGCCAGTGAACATAGCCCTGGAAATCCCCGGTCACGACGCTGTCGTCCATGATCGCGGGCGCCGAAAGTCCGCGGTGCAGCAGCCCCTTCTGCCGCCACACTTCCGCGCCGGTGCGCGCCTTGAGTGCCACCACCTCGCCGTTGGCGTCCGACATATAGAGCGTGTCGTCATCGAATACCAGGCCGCGATAGCTCGAGGCCTCGTGCGACCACCAGACCTGCCCGGTGTCGAGCGCCAGCATCGCCACGCGTCCCTGGAAACCGACCGCGTAGACGTCGTGGCCGGCGACGCCGACCGCCGAATCGATGTCCACGAGGCGCTCGAGCTCGGTACGGCCGTGCGGCGGCGTCACCTGCGACTCCCAGGCCACCGAGCCGTCGCTTATGTTCACCGCGAGCAGCTTGCCGTTGTCGAACCCGCACACCACCACCTCGCCGATGATCACCGGTCGGGCCGTGCCACGCAGCGACAGCCGCGGCACCGCCTGCTGCTGTGCCCACAGCTCGTGGCCGTCATCGGGGCTGAGCGCGTGCAGCTTGCCGTCGACGGTGCGCACCGCGATCAGGTGCGCGCCGATCGTGGGTGCGGCCAGCACTTCACCGTTCAGCCGCACCTGCCAGCGGGCCTTGCCGCTCATCGCCTCGAAGGCGAACAGCCGCCCGTCGCTCGCACCGACCAGCACCAGCTGCTCGCTCGCCGCGGTACCACCCGATAGCGGCGCACGCGTCTTCGCCCGCCACACTTCCCGCCCGCTGGTCAGGTCGAGCGCCACGACGTCGCCGCGGTGTCCGGCGGCGTACACGCGGTTGTTCGCCACCGATATCCCCAGCCCGAGGCGCAGCGCGACGGCTTTCTTGTCGTCGACGCTCGCGCTCCACACGCGCTTCACGACGAGGCTGGGTTTGGTGAGCGGGGTGAGCTTGGCGGGCTCATCGATTGCCTTGTCCTTGGAGCACCCGCCCGCCATCAGCAGGGCCGCCAGGGCACTCAGCAGCACCGCGCCCGCCGCCACGGTGCGCCTGCGCGGGTACGGCGCGCGCATACCCGTCACCTCGCCACCGCTGCGGCAGGCGCCGGCGCGGCCGGCGCCGGGGCGGCAGCCAGGTCGGCGATCTTCAGATCGAGCAGCGCGGCCGCGCCGCCCTCGCTCTTGGCGCGCGCGCTGCGATACTCGTTGAGCGCCGCGCTCTTGTCGCCCTTGGCGAACCAGGCATCGCCGCGCACCTCGTGCAGGCGCGCCGCGAACGCGCCCGGGTCGGCGGTGCCAAGTGTCGCCAGCGCGCTGTCCGCCTTACCCTGGGCGATCTGCACGCGCGCCAGGCGCAGCCGCGCCACCATCGCCAGGTCGCTATCCCTGGAATGCTCCACGACCGCGCCCAGCTCTGCGGCGGCGCGGTCGAGCTCGTTGTCGTCGACATACACCCGCGCCGCGAGCAGTTTGGCCTGGTCGGTGTATGGCGAGCCGGGATCGTCGCGTTCCAGCTCCCCGAGCCGCACCAGCGCCTGCGAGCGATCACTGCGCTCGAGCGCCTGCACCATCTGGGTGTAGCGCGCGCCGGCGGCGAGCCGCCCGGCATCGAGATGCCCCTGCCACCAGCGCCAGCCGTACACGGCTGCCACCGCGAGCGCAACGGCCAGGATCAGCGCCGGGCCGTTCTCGCGCACCTGCGTCTTGACCCATTCCCATTGCTCTTTCTCTGACAGGTAATCTTCCACGCACCCTCCTCTTGCGTCTGGCGGCGCGCTAAGCGGCGCCGCGCACCGCGGCCAGCGCGGCATCGATGCCGGCGGCCAGCTGCGCCAACGGACACTCGCTCTGACCGGCAGTTGCGCGCAAAGGTTTCACGGCCGCCACCCCGCGCGCCAGCTCATCCTCGCCGATAACCAGCGCCAGCAGCGCGCCGCTGCGGTCGGCGCGCCGGAACTGGGTCTTGAAGTTGCCGCCGCCGGCGTTCAGCTCGAAGCGTACACCGGGGCGTTCGCTGCGCAGCCGCTCGACGAGCTGCAGCGCGCGCACCTCCGCCTCCCCGCCGCCGACCACTACGTACACCTCGGGCGGCCGCGGTGCCGTGGCACCGCCGGCGGCCACCAGCAGCGCCACCAGCCGCTCTACCCCCATCGCAAAACCGACCGCCGGAGTCGTATCGCCGCCGAGTTGCGCGATCAGGCCGTCGTAGCGGCCGCCGGAGCATACGGCATTCTGTGCGCCGCTGGCGGCGGTAATCCATTCGAACACGGTGCGGTTGTAGTAGTCGAGGCCGCGCACCAGGCGCGGATTGATCTCGTAGGGGACACCGACCGCATCGAGCATCGCGCACAGCGCCGCGAAGTGCTCGCGCGAGGGCGCATCGAGGTGCTCGGTGAGCAGCGGCGCCGCGCGGATGAGCTCCTGCATTTCGGGGTTCTTGCTGTCGAGCACGCGCAGCGGGTTGCCACCGAGGCGGCGCACACTGTCAGCGTCGAGCTGCGCTTGGTGCGCGCGCAGGTAATCGACCAGCCGCGCGCGATACTCCTGGCGGCTCTCGGGCGAGCCGAGGGAGTTGATCTGCAGCTTGAGACCACCGATGCCCAGCAGCTGCCACAGCCGCGCACTGAGCGCGATCAGCTCGCCGTCCACATCCGGACCGGGGCAGCCGACGGCCTCCACGTCCACCTGCCAGAACTGCCGATAGCGTCCGGCCTGCGGGGCTTCGTGGCGAAACATCGGGCCGAGGCACCACAGCTTGTGACGCTGTCCGCGCAGCATGCCGTTGCAGATCAGCGCGCGCACGATGCCGGCGGTAGCCTCGGGCCGCAGCGTCAGGCTGTCGCCGCCGCGGTCGGTGAAGGTGTACATCTCCTTGCCGACGACATCGGTATGCTCGCCGATGGCGCGCCTGAAGAGCTCGGTGTGCTCCACCACCGGCACGCGGATCTCCTCGTAGCCGTAGGCGCCGAGCAACTCGCGGGTGCAGCTCTCGAAGCGCTGCCAGGCACCGATCTCGGCCGGCAGCACGTCGTTCATGCCGCGCACCGCGGGAATCTGCGCCGGCATCTTCATTCGCCGCGCGCCAGCCGCGCCGCCGCCGGCGTGGCATGTCCGGTGGCATCGATCAGCAGGCGCGCGCTGCCATCGCGATGCACCAGGTCAGCGAAGCTCACCGGCCGGCCGTTCAGCTGCAGCCTCACGGCCGGTGAGTTGCCGAGCACTACGGCGAGCGGCGCTGTGCCGACGAGCGTGCGCACGCCACCGCCCTCGATCAGGCCGTGCAGCAGCCGCCGCCCGTCCGCATCCGAGATCTCGACCCAGCAGCCGCCGCTGAAGGTGAGCTCGAGCCGCGCCTCGCGGCCGGTCGCGGCGAGCGCACCGCTGCGGGCCGCCGCGGGCAGCGGGGAGCCGGACGGGGATGCCGCCGCGCCGGTCGCGTCCGCCGGCGCCCCGCCCTGCGCCGGGAGCGCGGTGCTCGCCGGGGGCGCAGGGGCGAGCGGGCGCGCCTTCTCACCCGGCAGACTGAGAAACCACCACAACAGTCCGGCCAGCGCGCAGCCGACCACCAGCAGCAGCGCGGGCAGCAGCAGGCGCGTCGAGCGGCCGGGCGGCTCGCTGCGCGGTATGCGCGTCAGGTCGGGACGCGCGGCCTGACGGCTGCCGGCGTACAGCTCCTGCAGCTCCTCGGGGCGCTCGCCAACGAGATCCGCATAGCGCCGCAGGTGTCCGCGCACGTACACATCCGCCCCGAGCGCGGCGAAGTCCTCGGCCTCGAGTGCTTCGAGCACGCGGGCGTCGACGTGCAGCTTCTCGGCCGCCTGCAGCATGGTGAGGCCCTGGTGCTCACGGGCCGCGCGCAGCCGCGCGCCAATGCCGCGGACGTCCGGGCCGGGAGCTGCGCTCGTCATGCGCTGTCAGCCGGGGTTGTGATCGAGCCCCGCCAGCGCGCGTGTCTGGTCGGTGTCGGGGAAATCGAGCTGCAGCTTGCGGGCGTAGCGCTGCGCGCCGAGGCGATCACCCTGCGCCCGGGCGACGCGCACGCCGAGCAGCAGCAGGTCCGGCGTTGCCGGGAAGCTGCCGAAGAACCCGTCGATCGTGCTGCGCGCCGCGGTGAGGTCGCCGTGCTGCATCTGCAGCTCGGCGAGCTGATACGCCGCTTCCGCGAAATTCGGCCTGATCTGCAACGCGCGGCTGAACTCGGCGCGCGCTTCGTCGTCGCGCTTGGCCGCGCGCAGGCACACCCCGGCGTTGGTGTAGGCGGCCTCGGGAGTGGTGTAGAGCGCGTTGTGCGCGGCGTCGAGGAAGCGCTTGACGCCCTCGTCGGTACGGCCGTTCTGGCACAGGTAGACCGCGTAGTTGTTCACCACCTTGGGGTCGTTGGGCGCCAGGCGCAGCGCGCTGCGAAACTCCTCGTCGGCCTTCTTGGCGTCGCCCATGCGTTCGAACAGCATGCCGCGCGCGCTGCGCACGTCGGCGTTGTCCGGGTCCTGGCTGAAGGCGCGGTCGAGCTTGTCCTTGGCGCGTGCCAGGTCCCCCTGGTTCATGTAGGCGATGCCCAGCTGCACGTTGTAGGTGGCCGCGTCGCGCTGGTTGGCGGCATGGTGCGGGTTGGCGTTGACGCAGCCGCCGAGCAGCACCGCCAGCACGACGCAGGCAGCCGGCCGCGCGCGCGAGAAAACCACAGTGTCGTTGAGTTGCTGTCTCATGGGTGAACCGCGACGCCGATGACCTTGTTGCCGAGCCGCACGGTGGTGCGGTCGATGACCCGTCCGGCGAGCTGCCCGCAGGCGGCATCGATGTCCTCGCCGCGGGTACGCCGCACCGTCGCCAGCACGCCGCGCTGCAGCAGCTCATCGCGAAAGCGCTGAATTGCGGCGGCGGGCGAGCGGCGGTAGTGCGTGCCGGGAAACGGGTTGAAGGGAATCAGGTTCACCTTGGCCGGGTGACCCTTGAGGAGGCGGGCGAGCGCGCGCGCCTGCGCGGGCGAATCGTTGACGCCATCCAGCATCACGTACTCGAAGGTGACGCTGCGGCCGTTTTGCTCGTCGAGATAGTGCCAGCAGGCGCTGAGCAGCTCGGCGATCGGGTGCTTGCGATTGATGGGCACCAGCTCGCTGCGCAGCGCATCGTCGGGGGCGTGCAGCGACACGGCCAGCGCGACGTTCGCGACCTGCGCCAGCTTGTAGATCTGCGGCACCAGGCCCGAGGTCGACAGCGTCACGCGGCGCCGCGACAGGTCGAAGCCGAAGTCATCGAGCAGAATGCCGAGCGCGGGCACGACGTTCCTGAAGTTAGCCAGCGGCTCACCCATCCCCATCAGCACGACGTTGGTGACGCGGCGCGGGTCGCCGGGTGCGGCCGCGTCCGCCGTCGGTGACGCCTCGCGCGAGAGCTCGCGCACCGCGAGCCACACCTGGCCGACGATCTCCGCGGTGCTTAAGTTGCGGTTGAAGCCCTGCTGCGCGGTGGCGCAGAACGAGCAATCGAGCGCGCAGCCGACCTGCGAGGAGATGCACAGCGTGCCGCGATCGGGCTCGGGAATGAAGACCATCTCGTAGGCCTGGCCGGCGTCCGCCCGCAGGCTCCACTTGCAGGTGCCGTCGGCCGAGCGCTGCGTGCTCACGATCTGCGGGGCGCGCACCTCGGCCGCCTGCGCCAGGCCCGCGCGGAAGTCCTTGGCGAGGTCGGTCATGTCGGCGAACGAGCTGACGCCGCGCTTGTAGATCCACTGCATCAGTTGGCGGGCGCGGAACGGGCGGCTGCCGACCTGCGACACGAACTCCTCGAGCGCCGCGCGCGGCAGGCCGAGCAGGTTGGTGCGCTCTGTGGCGACGGCGGTCATGGTGTGGGCGGCAGGTGCGTCAGGCGCGCCCGTGCAGCTCCGTGGTGCTGAAGAAGTAGGCGATCTCGCGCGCGGCGGTCTGCGGCGCGTCCGAGCCGTGCACCACGTTCTGCTCGATGCTGCTGGCCAGATCCGCACGGATCGTGCCCGCGGCTGCCTGGCGCGGATCGGTCGCGCCCATGATGTCGCGGTTGCGCGCGATCGCCCCCTCGCCCTCGAGCACGGTCACCAGCACCGGACCGGAGCTCATGTAACGCACCAGGTCGCGAAAGAACGGCCGCTCGCGGTGTACCTCGTAGAACCCTTCGGCCTCGCGTTGCGACAGCTGCAGCATGCGCGCGGCGATGATCGACAGGCCCGCTTTCTCGAAGCGGCGCAGGACCTCGCCGATGTGATTGCCGCTGATGCCGTCGGGCTTGACGATGGACAGGGTGCGCTCGAGCGCCATGCACGGGACCTTTCGAATGTGACACGGGAGATACGCTAAGCGGCATGTGGGTGCCGCCTTGCCGCAAGCGCGGCGCAGTTTACCTTGGGTGCGGCGCCTGCGGCAATTTGCCGTAAGACGGAAGTGCCCGTGGCTTAAGGATTTTTTGCCCGCGATGGGCGGCAGCGGCGCGCATCAGCGTGCAGCGCCTGGCGGCGGCTTATACGGAGAAGCTCTCTCCGCAGCCGCATTCGCCCTTGACGTTCGGGTTTCTGAAGCGGAAGGCCTCGTTGAGGCCCTGCTTCACGAAGTCGACGATCGTTCCATCGATCAGCGCGAGGCTCGCCCCGTCCACGAACACCCGCACGCCGCGGTCCTCGAACAGCGCGTCGCCGGGTTCGGGGGCGTCGGCGTAGTTGATGACGTACGCAAAGCCCGAGCAGCCGGTCTTGCGGACGCTCAGGCGCAGCCCGATGCCGTGCCCGCGTGCGGCCAGGAAGGTCTTCACCCGGGTGGCCGCGGATTCGGTCAGGGAAATGCCCATCACTCCTCGCATTGTAGCGCCTTATGAGCAGTGCGCGCGGCAGGCGCGCAACGCATCCTCAATCAGCAGCAGCCGCCCGAGCTTCTCCGCCGGGACCCCGCGGGCGGCGCCCCATTGCAGCGGTGCGCCCGGGATCAGCTCCTGCACGTCTCGCCCGCGCAGCTCGCCGCACAGCCAGGCGGCGACGTCCATAGTATGGGGGCATGCGAACGCCTTAAAACGTGCGTCCTTCACAATGTCGCCGGCGACCAGCAGCTCGAAGCGGATCCAGGTGTCCTGCCCCGCGGCCCCGGCTTCGCCGCTGATCAGCCGCGTGCCGGACGCACGCGCCGCGCGCCACTCGTCCGCCGCGCCCCCCAGCGCCTCGGCGGCTGCCGGCGACAGCGCCCGCAACCTCGCCAGCGCCTCCCGTACGCTGGTGAGCGCGAAATCGACCTCGGCTGCCTCGGTGAAGCGGCCCAGGCTGAAGCGCAGCGAGCTCTGCGCGAGCTGCACGTCGCGCCCCAGGGCGCGCAGCACGTAGGACGGATCGGGCGAGTCGGAGCTGCAGGCCGCACCGGTCGAGACGGCGAGCCCGCCAAGCGCCGCCACCAGGCTCTCACCCTGCACGCCCTCGAAGGACACGTTGAGAATGCCGGGCACCCGCTCGGCCGCGCCGCCGTTGAGGTGCACGCCACCACTTGCCGCAAGCCCCTGCCACAGCCGCTCGGCCAGCTGCGCGAGCCGGGCGCACGCGGCCGGCAGCTCGCGCTGCGCGAGCTCACACGCCGCGCCGAAGCCGACGATCTGGTGGGTCGGCAGCGTCCCGGGGCGCAGGCCACGCTCCTGTCCGCCGCCGTACATCAGCGGCTGCAGCAGGCCGCGCGCACCGCTGCGCAGGTAGAGCGCGCCGATACCCTTGGGGCCATAAAGCTTGTGTGCCGTGAGCGAGGCGAAATCCAGCGGCAACGCGGCCAGTGCCAGCGGCACCTTGCCCGCCGCCTGTGCGCAGTCGCTGTGCAGGGCGACACCGCGCTCGCGGCACAGCGCGCCGAGCGCCGCCACGTCTTCAAGCACGCCGGTCTCGTTGTTGGCGTACATCACCGCGGCCAGCACCGTATCGGGGCGCAGCGCCGCGGCGAACAACTGCGGGTCGAGCCGGCCGGAACGCGCCGGCGTGAGCCAGGTGACGCTGAAGCCTTCGCGCTCGAGGCGCCGGCACGGATCGAGCACCGACTTGTGCTCGGTGCGTACGGTGACGATGTGCCGCCCGCGGTCGGCGTTGGCGCGCGCGCAGCCGAGGATGGCCAGGTTGTTGGATTCGGTGGCGCCCGAAGTGAACACGATCTCGGCGGGCTGCACGCCCAGCAGCGCGGCGACCTGTGCGCGCGCCTGCTCGATGCGCGCGGCGGCGCGCGCGCCTGAGCCGTGTACCGAGGAGGCATTGGCGAAATCCCCCTGCTGCGTAAGGCACTCGCCCATCGCCTGCGCCACGCGCGCATCCACCGGCGTGGTGGCCGCGTAGTCGAGGTATACCGGCGCGCTGCTCACCGCGTACCGCCCGCCGGCCGCCGCCGGTTCTGCACCGCGGTGAGGATGCCGCGCAGGATGTGCACCTCGTTCTCATCGAGCTCGGCACGCTGCAGGAAACGGCGGATGCGGCCCATGAGATGCGTGCCGCTCTGCGTGCGGTCGCGGAAGTCGATCTCCTCGAGCACCTGCGCGAAGTGCGCGTACAGACGCTCGAGCTCCTGTGCGGTGGCGAGCGGGGCGTCCGCCGGCGTGCGCGGCGCGACCGCGCCGTGGCACGCGCGGAACAGCTCGTAGGCCACCAGCTGCACCGCCATGGCGAGATTGAGCGCGGCGTACGCGCTGCTCGCTGGGATGCGCACCAGCGAGTGCGCCGTCTGCAGCTCCTCGTTGGTGAGCCCGGTGCGCTCGGTGCCGAACACCACGGCGGCCGGGCGGCGCTGCGCCTCGGCCACGATGCGCGCCGCCGCCTCGCGCACGTCGACGACGCGAAAACGCTGATCACGCTCGCGCGCGGTGGTCGCAGCGACGTAGCCGCAACCCTCGAGCGCGGCGGCCAGCGACGGCACCACGCGCGCCTGCGCCAGCACGTCGTCCGCGCCCGAGGCACGCGCGGTCGCCTCCGGGTGCGGGAACTCGCGCGGTCGCACCAGCAGCAGCGTGCCGAGCGCCATGTTCTTCATGGCGCGCGCCACGGCGCCGATGTTGCCCGGGTGCGAGGGCTCCACCAGCACAATGCGGATGTCGGCGGAATTCATCTGTTACGCTAGCATCGTGTCGATCGACAGGTGAGCTTAAGGATCGTGCAGCCGCTTCTCAATATCGCGGTGCGCGCCGCGCGGCGCGCCGGCGAAATCATCGTCCGCAGCATGAACCGCCTCGAGTCGCTCACCGTCACCGCCAAGGGACGCAACGATTTCGTCACCGAGGTCGACCGCGCCGCAGAGCAGGAGATCATCGCCACCATCCGTCGCCACCATCCGCAGCACGCTTTTCTCGCCGAAGAGAGCGGGCGCAGCGGCACGCACGATACGCTGTGGATCGTCGACCCGCTCGATGGCACCACCAATTACCTGCACGGCTTCCCGGTGTTCGCGGTGTCGATCGCCTGCCAGGTGAGGGGTCGCCTCGAGCACGCGGTGATCTACGATCCGCTGCGCGGGGAGCTGTTCACCGCGAGCCGCGGCGCGGGTGCGCACCTCGACAATCACCGCATGCGCGTCAGCAAGGCGCGTACGCTCGAGGGGGCGCTGGTCGCCACCGGTTTTCCCTACCGCGCCAATGTGCAATATCTCGACGCATACCTGGCGATGCTGCGCGAGGTCACCCTGCAGGCCGCGGGCATACGCCGCCCCGGCTCCGCCGCGCTCGACCTCGCCTACGTCGCCGCCGGGCGCGTCGATGCGTTCTGGGAGATCGGCCTGAGCGCCTGGGACACGGCCGCCGGTACGCTGCTGATCCAGGAGGCGGGCGGCCGTACCGGCACGCTCACCGGGGCGGAGTACACCCAGCAGGGTCACATCGTCGCCGGTACACCCAGGGTATACGCGGCGCTGCTCGAGCTGCTGGCGCCGCACGTGCCCGCGGAGCTGCGCGCTTAAGCTTTTACGCGCCGCCTTGGGCCACGCGCCAGGCGCAGCGGGGCGCGCGGGGCGCGCCTCGCTTTCGCCAGATCGCTTGTGTAGAGTCCGGCGAGAAAAATCGGGGGTTCCATGGCGAGCCAACTTCTTGCGACCAAGTCCATCGCCGAGCTGCACGAGCAGGAATCCAGCGGCAACCAGCTGCGGCGCGCGCTCAACGCCACGCACCTGACGCTGCTTGGCATCGGCGGCATCATCGGCACCGGCATTTTCGTGCTCACCGGTACCGCGGCCGCCAATCACGCCGGTCCCGCGCTGCCCCTGTCGTTCATCGTCGCCGGGCTCGGCTGCACCTTCGCGGGACTGTGCTACGCGGAGTTCTCGGCCATGATCCCGGTGTCGGGCAGCGCCTATTCCTATTCCTACGCGACGCTCGGCGAGGGTATTGCCTGGTTCATCGGCTGGAACCTGGTGCTGGAATACCTGTTTGCCGTAGCCACGGTGTCGGTGGGCTGGTCGGGCTACGCGATGAGCCTGCTCGACCAGCTGCACCTGCACATACCGGCCGCGATTTCCAATGCCCCGCTCGATCAGGGGGTGGACGCAGTGCACTGGGTGCGCACCGGGGCACTGATCAACCTGCCGGCCATCCTGATCGTCGCCGCGATCGCGACGATCTGCTACATCGGCATCCGGCAATCGGCCCTGTTCAACTCGGTCATCGTCGCCATCAAGGTGACCGTAGTGGTGCTGTTCATCGTGTTCGGCGTGAGCTACATCAATACGGCCAACTGGCACCCGTTCGTGCCGCCCAATAGCGGCGAACGAGGAGTGTTTGGCTGGAGCGGAGTGATGGCAGCGTCCGGCGTGATCTTCTTCGCCTACATCGGCTTCGATGCCGTCTCGACCGCCGCGCAGGAGACCAAGAACCCGCAGCGTGACATGCCCATAGGGATTCTGACGAGCCTGGTCATCTGCACCATCCTCTACGTCATCGTCTCGGCGGTGCTCACCGGCATGGTGAACTACAAAGAGCTCGACGTGGCGGCTCCCGTCGCCCTCGCCCTCGACAAGTACCCGGGGTTGCACTGGCTCGGCATCCCCGTCAAGCTCGGAGCGGTGTGCGGCATGACCTCGGTCATGCTGGTGATGACCATCGCGCAGGCGCGCATCTTCTTCGCCATGGCGCGCGACGGGCTGCTGCCACCGTTCTTCGGCCGCGTGCACCCGCGTTTTCGCACTCCTTCGACCGGCACAATCGTGACCGGGACGGCGGCCGCCGTCGTCGGCGGACTGTTCCCGGTAAAAATCCTCGGCGAGCTGGTGGCGATCGGCACCCTGGCAGCCTTCGTCACCGTGTGCATCGGCATTCTGGTGCTGCGTCACACGCGCCCCGATCTGCCGCGCCCGTTCCGCACGCCCTGGCCGTGGTTCACTTGTATCGCCGGCGCCCTCGTCTGCGGCGCGATGATGGTGTCGCTGGGACCCGAGACCTGGGCGCGGCTCGTGATCTGGACTGCAGTCGGGGTGCTCATCTACATCTTCTACGGCTACCGCCACAGCTGCGTGGGCAAGGCCGCCAACGGCACGGCCGCCACGCCGCGCACCGCCTGAAGCTCGCGCGCCGCGCGAGCGGCGCGGCACGGCGCTACGGCAGGTGGTCGAGCGCCGCCTTCTTCTCCGACGGGAAGACGTGCTCGGCGGTCAGCCCGCAATCGAGGGCGATGGCGCTGGAGATGTAGATCGAGGAATAGGTGCCGGCGATGATGCCGATCAGCAGCGCCGCCGAGAAGCCCTTCAGCACCGCACCGCCGAGGAACAGCAGCGCCACCACCACGATCGAGGTGACCACCTTGGTCATGATGGTGCGCGACAGCGTCTGGTTGATCGACTGGTCGAGCACCACCTCCGGCGCCGAGCGCCGGTTGGTCTCGAAACGCTCGCGGATACGGTCGAACACCACCACCGTGTCGTTCAGCGAGTAGCCGATGACGGCGAGCATCGCCGCGACCACCGCCAGGTCGAACGACATCTGCGTCAGCGCGAAGAACCCGAGCACCAGGATCGGATCGTGCAGCACCGCCAGGATCGCCCCGAACGACAGCCGCCAGGTGTGAAAGCGGAAGGCGATGTAGAGGAAGATCCCCAGCAGCGTGAAGAACAGCGCCTGCAAGGCGCTCAGCTTGAGCTCGTTGCCGACCTGCGGCCCGACCACCTCGAGCTGCGCCACCTGCGCACGGCTGTCGATCTCGTGGAGCGCCGTCTCCAGGCGCGCACGGATCGCGGTGGCGCTCTGCTGCGGGTCCGGCGGCAGACGGATGGCGATGTCGCGCGCCGAGCCGAAGTTCTGCACCTGCGGCTCGCGGAAGCCGGCGGCCGCCAGCCGCGTGCGTACCGTGTCGACGTTGACGGCACCCGGGAAGCTGACCTCGGCGCTCACCCCGCCGGTGAAGTCGATGGCCAGGTTCAGCCCGCGGGTGAAGAACGCGGTCAGCGACACGACCATGAACAGCGCCGACAGCGCGTACCACCAGCGCCGCGTCGCCATGAACGGGAAGGTGGTCTGGTGGCTGAAGAATTCCACGGCGGGTCCTTGGTCAGATCGACAGCCGCGCGAGCTTGCGCCGGCCGCCGTACATGAGCGTCAGCAGCGCGCGGCTGCCCATCAGCGAGGTGAACATCGAGGTCGCGATGCCGAGCGTCAGCACCACGGCAAAACCGCGGATCGGGCCGGTGCCGAGCACCCACAGCACCACCCCGGCGATGAGCGTCGTGACGTTGGAATCGGCAATGGCCGAGAAAGCCTTCTCGAAGCCGGCGCGGATGGCGGCCTGTGGCGAGACGCCCTTGCGCAGCTCCTCGCGGATGCGCTCGTAGATCAGCACGTTGGCATCCACCGCCATGCCGACGGTGAGGATGATGCCGGCGATGCCCGGCAGCGACAGTGAGGCGCGCATCATGGAGAGCAGCGCCGTCAGCAGCACCACGTTGGCGAGCAGCACCAGATCAGCGACCAGGCCGAAGGTCTTGTAGTAGATCGCCATGAAGGCGAACACGCCGGCCATTCCCACCAGCAGTGCGGTGACGCCCTTGTCGATGTTGTCGCGCCCGAGGCTCGGGCCGACCGCGCGCTCCTCGATCGGGTAGAGCGGGATCGCGAGCGAGCCGGAGCGCAGTAGCAGCGCGAGCTCGCGCGCCTCGCCCGCCTGCAGTCCGGTGATCTGGAAGTTGTTGCTGAACACGCCGCGTATGGTGGCGTCATTGACCACTTCCTCGTCAGTTACCTCGCGCGCCACCTTCTTGCCGTCCACCTCGGTGGTCTCGCGCCGCTTGTCGATGAGCACCACCGCCATGCGCTTGTTGAGGTTCGTGCGCGTGGTGCGCAGCATGTTCTCGCCGGCACGCGCATCGAGCCGCACGTTCACCGCCGGTCCTTCCTGCGACTGGCTGGTGGTGGCGTTGGTGAGCTGGTCACCGGTGGCGATCACTTCGCGCTTGAGCAGCACCGGGTGGCCGAAGCGGGTGTGCGTATAGAGCTTCGAGCCGAGCGGCACGCGCCCGGTCTGCTGTGCCTCCACCGGGTTGTGCTGCATGTCCTCGAGGCGAAACTCGAGCGTCGCCACACGGCCGAGGATGTCCTTGACCTCGGCCGAATTCTGCACGCCGGGCAGCTGTACGTTGATGCGGTCGACACCCTGGCGCTGCACGATCGGCTCCGACACGCCCAGCTCGTTGACGCGGTTGCGCAGCGTGGTGATGTTCTGCTGGATGGCATAGTCCTGGCGCTCGCGGATCTGCGCGGTCGTCAGCATTGCGCTGACGGCCGAGCCGCTGGCGAGGCTCTCGGTGCTGACGGCGAGCCCCTGGAACGTCGTGGTGAGCGCGCTGCGCGCCGCGTTGACGTCCGCCTCCGGCGGCAGCACTACGCGCACCGCGTTGGGACGGTCGCTGCCGAGCGTCACGACGGCGACGTCCTTCACCGGGATGTTGGCGCCCGCCAGCGCGCGGCGCGCGTCCTGCGCGTACCCCTCGAGCGCCTGGCTGACCGCGGCGTTGACGTCCACCTGGTAGAGCAGGTAGAGGCCGCCGCGCAGGTCCAGACCCAGCGGCATGGGCCGCAGGCCCAGCGCCCGCAGCAGCTCCGGGGTACGCGGTGCGAACGACAGCGCGGTGATGTAGGTGCCCTGGTACTGCTCGTTGACCGCGTCGCGCGCGGCCAGCTGGTCGGGCACGCTGGCGAAGCGCACCATCAGGCGGCCGCTGTCGAGGTAGCTCCTGATGAAGTGCACGCTGCGCTGGCGCAGAAAACCCTCCAGCGCGCGCGCGTCGGTATCGCTGATCGCGGCGTGATCCTTGCGTGCCACCTGCAGCGCCGGGTCCTCGCCGAAGAAGTTCGGCAGGGCGAACAGCAGCGCCAGCAGCAGCACTGCCCCCACCAGCAGGTATTTCCAGCGCGGGTATTCGAGCATCGCTCAGGCGCTCTTCAGCGTGCCCTTGGGCATGAGCTGCGTCACCTGCACCTTCTGGATCTTGACGCGCACCCCGTCGGCCACTTCCAGGGTGACGAAGGTGTCGCCCACCTCGGTGACCCGTCCCAGCAGGCCGCCGCCGGTGACCACCTCATCGCCCACGGCCAGCTTCGACAGCAGCGCCTGGTGCTCCTTGGCGCGCCGCTGCTGCGGCCTGATGAGCATGAAGTAGAACAGCGCGATGAACGCCGCCATCAGCAGCGCGAACTGCAGCTGTCCGCCGGGTGCGCCCGGGGCGCTCTGCGCCCAGGCGTCGGAAATCAAACCGTTCATAACTTAAGGTCCGGGAGGCGAAAAGGGCGGCATTATGCCACAGCGTCCGCGCCGCGCCGGGCGGCGAGGAAATCCCGGGCCCACGGCGCGAGGCGCCCGGCGGCGATCGCCTGCCGCAGTGCGCGCATCAGCCCGATGTAATAGTGCAGGTTGTGGATGGTGTTGAGGCGCGAGCCGAGGATCTCGTTGCAGCGGTCGAGATGGCGCAGGTACGCCCGGCTGAAGTTGCGGCAGGTGTAGCAGTCGCAGCTGCCGTCGATGGGCGCGAGGTCGGCAGCGAAGGCGCTGTTACGGATGTTGATGACGCCGCCGCTGGTGAACAAGTGGCCGTTACGCGCGTGGCGCGTCGGGATCACGCAGTCGAACAGATCGACACCCAGCGCCACGGCGGCCACGATGTCCTCCGGCCGGCCCACCCCCATGAGGTAGCGCGGCCGCTCCTGCGGCATGTGCGGCGTGAGCGACTCGAGCACGCCGAGGCGCTGCTCGACCGATTCCCCGACCGCGAGTCCGCCGATGGCCAGCCCGGGCCAGTCGAGCCGCAGCAGCGCCTCGAGCGATGCGAGCCGCAGGCTGGTGTGCATGCCGCCCTGCACGATGCCGAACAGCCCACCCGGTGCTTGTTGCTCGCCGCGGTAGTAATGCGCGTGGCTGCGCACCGCCCAGCGCATGGAGCGCTCCATCGAGGCCCGCGCCTCGCTCTCGCCCGCCGGGTAGGCGGTGCAGTCATCGAGCGCCATCGCGATGTCCGAGCGCAGCGCGCGCTGCACGTCCATCGAGTCCTCGGGGGTCAGGCGCACCTCGCGCCCGTCGATCGGCGAGCGAAAGTGCACGCCCTCCTCGCCGATGCGGCGCAGGCTGCGCAGGCTGAACACCTGGAAGCCGCCGGAATCGGTAAGCAGCGGATGCGCCCAGTGCATGAAGCCGTGCAGCCCGCCGTGGGCGGCGATGATATCCGGCCCCGGGCGCAGCATCAGGTGGAAGGTATTGCTGAGGATGATCTGTGCGCCTAAGTCCTCGAGCTCTTCGGGGGTCATCGCCTTAACGGTGCCGTAGGTGCCCACCGGCATGAACGCCGGGGTCTCGACCACGCCGTGCGCGGTCGCGAGGCTGCCGGTGCGGGCGGCGCCGTCGCGAGCCAGCACGCTGAACACCGGATTCAATCTAAGCGCTCCGCGCGAGCAGCATGGCATCGCCGTAGCTGAAGAAGCGGTAGCGCGCCGCCACGGCGTGGCGGTACGCGTCGAGCACCGCGCGCTGCCCGGCAAAGGCGCATACCAGCATGAGCAGCGTCGACTCCGGCAGGTGAAAGTTCGTCAGCAGCACGTCGCTCACCTGGAAGCGGAAGCCCGGGGTGATGAACAGGCGCGTCTCGGCCGACCACGGCCGCAGCGGCGCCCCCGGGTCGCCGACGCGCGCCCCGCTGGCCAGTGCCGCCGACTCGAGCGCGCGCACCACGGTGGTACCGACGGCCACCACGCGGCCGCCGCGCGCGCGCGCAGCGGCGATGGCCTCGCAGGCCCCGGCTCCGACGCAGGCGACCTCGGCATGCAGCACGTGGTGAGAGACCTCGTCGCCGCGCAGCGGCTGGAACGTGCCGGCACCGACGTGCAGCGTGACCAGCGTGCTGCGTATACCGCGCGCGGCGAGCGCCGCCATCAGCGGCTCATCGAAATGCAGGCTCGCAGTCGGCGCCGCTACCGCACCGGGCTCGCGCGCGAAGATACTCTGGTAGCGCTCGCGGTCGGCGGCCGCCGGGGCGCGGCGGATGTAGGGCGGCAGCGGCACGCTGCCGAAGCTGTCGAAGAACTCGAGCGCCGCTGCGGGCAGCGCCACGCGCCACAGCTCGCCCTCGCGCGCCAGCACCTGCAGCGTGCCGCCGGCGGTGGCGATGGCCAGCCCGGCGCGGATCGGCTTGTTCGCCGCGAGCTGCACCAGCGCCTCGTGACCTGCGAGGGCGCGCTCCAGCAGGATCTCCACCCGCCCGCCCGAGGGCTTGGTACCGAACAGCCGTGCGGCGATGACGCGCGTGTTGTTGAGCACCAGCAGGTCGCCGGGCCGCAGGCACTCGGGCAGATCGCGCAGGGTGCGGTCAGCAATCGCACCGCTGGCGCCATCGAGCAGCAGCAGGCGACCGGCGGAGCGGCTGGCGGGGGGTTCTTGGGCGATCAACTCGGCGGGCAGATCGTAGGCAAAGTCCTGGCGACGCACGCGCGCATGTTACACGCCCGCCACAGCGGCGCGGCCGCAGCGGCGCTGCGCGATCCGCACCTTCAGGTGGCGCCGCTGCGCTCGCGCGGCGCTGCCTGAAAGAGCTGCTGCATGTGCCGCATCGCGTCGCGCTCATCCGCGCCGGGCCGCTCCGGCAGCGTCGCCTCGAGTTGCAGCGGCTTGTGCTGGCGCAGGATGCGCAGCGTGACCTTCTCGCCCGGCTGGTAGGAGCCGAGGATGCGTGTGGCGTGCGAGCCGCTGCTGGGAACGCGTCCGTCGATGGCGAGTATGACGTCGCCATCCTGGAGCTGCAGTGCGCCCTCGGGCGGCGCGCGCAACACCAGCACGCCCTTGTCGGTGCCGAAATAGCTCCCCAGACGCGGCGTCAGCGTCGCAAGCTCCATGTCGGTGAACGGGCGGCGCAGCAGCATCGCGCCCGGCAGATCCTCCGGCGCCATGCCGAGCTCGGGCAGGCCGTGCATCGCCAGCAGCGTCGGCCCGGCACGCGCAATCACCACGAACTCGCGCGGCTTTCCTTCGCGCAGCACGCGCACGCTCAGGCGGCTGTCGGGCTTGGCGTTGCGCATGATGCGCACGACCTTGCGCGCCGGCTCGGGGCCGCCGACCTCGCTGCCGTCAATGGCGACGATCACGTCGCCTGCGCGGATACCGGCTTCGGCGGCCGGCCCGCCTGGGGAGACCTCGCTCACCCGCGCGCCCTGCCGCGCGTTGTCGAGCTGCACGCCGATGATCGCGCGACCCATACTCACGTACGGCATGACCTGCTCGATGAGGGTGCCGCTCATCTGGGCGGACAGCTGCGCGACCTCGTGTGCCGCCTCCTCCAGCTTGCGCCGGGCCGTCTCGAGCTGCGCCTCGAGTTCGGCGTTGGCGCTCGGAGCAGCCGGAGCGGTGGGAGCAGTCGGCGGCGCGGGCGCGACCGGCGGCGCCGGCGGAGCGGGCGGCGCTTCCGCGGCCGCGGCGGCTGGAAATGCCGGCTGCAGGGCAGCGGCGAGCAGCGCGGCGATCAGGGTCAGGGTTTTCACGTGTGCTCCTGGGTTGGTCAAAGGGAATCGTCGGCGAGCGTCTCGGCGTAGCGCACCTGCGCCAGCGTGCCGACCAAGCGCGTGCGCTCGCGCTGCAGCTCGAGGAGGCGCTCCGGGGGGTGCGGCTCGAGGCGCGCGGCACTCAGAACGTCGTCGACCTGCGCGAGGCGGTCCTCGAGCCGCAGCACCGCTGCATACGTACCGGGACGCACCACCGCCGGCTCGCTCGGCAGACCGGCGAGCCAGTGCTCCATCACCTCGGGGCGTACGCCGGCCGGTGGCTGTACCGGCGCCGCGCGGCCTGCCCCAGCGGGCGCCGCGCGCGGCGGCTCCGGCGGCCCGAAGCGCATCGACAGGGCGGCCACGCCGAGCGCCAGCAGCAGTGCGGCGGCCAGCGCCGTGGCACCGGCCATGCGGCGCGCGGCGCGCGTGCGCTGTCGCGCACGGCGCTGAAATTCGCCGAACGAATAAGGCTGCGCGGCTTCCGCGGGCAGTTCTCGCAGCAGCCCGGTCCAGGCCGCCGGTCGATCTAGGTCAGGGTGCATGAGCGTCGCTCCTCGGGCTCGAACCAGGCGCGCAGCCGCACATGCGCGCGCGCCAGCTGGGATTTGGAAAAACTCACCGAGCGGCCGAACTCGTGGGCGATCTCCTGGTGGGAATATCCCTCCACCTCGTACATCCACACGACCGCGCGCGCCACGGGGGCCAGCGTGGCGAGCGCACGCTCCAGGTCGATCGACTCGGCGCGGCAAGCCGCGGCCGGCGGGGCCGCAGCCTCCGCAGCCGCCTCCACCGTTTCCCAGCACAGCCGCGCCCGCCGCCACGGCGAGCGCAGATACATCAGACAGCGGTTTATGGCGATCTGCCGCAGCCAGGCGCCAAGTGGCGCCTCGCCGCGGAACTGCGGCAGCCGCTCGAACAGGATCATCATGGTGTCCTGGAAGATGTCCTCCGCCAGGCTGCGCTGCCCGACCATGCGACAGATCAGGGTCAGCGTCGCGGGCGCTAGTGCCGCGTAGATCGCTGCACGCGCCGCCTGCTCGCCGGCGCAGGCCCGCGCCAGCATCTCCCCCGGAACCACGCTTTCCGCCAGTCGCGCCACGATGATCTTAGATGCCTCAGCCCGGCGAAAGGTCGCACACGCACCCAAGCGCACTTGGCCGCCAGGGGCCTTATACTGCCCGGCGTGCCCGAGTGGCGGAATTGGTAGACGCAGCGGACTCAGAAGACCAACTTGAGCCCTCGCGGAGAAATCTGCGGGGTGAAGCCCGTCAAACTCGGTGAAGGCCCGGGCGCTGCCGCCCGAGCTAACGCCGAGCCAAGCCTTCGCTTGCTGCGAAGGAAGGTGTAGAGAGCAGACGGCGGGCACCTACGGCCTCGCGGCTATGGTGAAGGCGTGCTCCAGACCACGAACCCGGGCGCCGGCTTAGCTCCCGGGGCAGCGCAAGCTGAAGTGGCAGGAAAATCCGCCGCCCTTAAAGGCGTGTCGGTTCGACTCCGACCTCGGGCACCACCAATCAGGACGCCGTAGCTTCCAAGGCCTCGGCTGTCACGGGAGCGGCGTAGCATGGCCTGGCGGCGTGTAGGCCGCGCAAGGAGAGTCGAGCCATGAGCCAGAAGAACACCGAAGAGCAGAGGATGATCGACGCGCTTACGGCGCGCGTCGCCGAACTCGAGCGCGCCGTGCGGGCTATGCAGACCGCGCTGGCGGGGAAAGGCGTTCTCATTCCATCGATGTGAGCGGGGCGCGTATGGCGGGTGCCACGGGAGGACATATGGCCAACGAAACGCATGACCAGCGAGCGACTGACCAGCAAGCGACGAACGTGGCAACGGCAGCGCTCGCATACGCGAATGCCGCCGGCAAGAGCCGGGCACTTGAGCGTGCGGAGCAAGAGTTGCTCGGCGCGGTTGAGATGCTGATCGGCAAGGCCCTGATTGTCCGCATCCCGGCCGAATTTCAGACAGAAGTGAAACCGTGAGTAAGTGGGGGTACACGGTCGCCGCCCCGCACCTGTGCCACCAAAAATCTGATCGCCCGTCGACCGTAGATCCGACCTCGGGCACCATCTGCAACCAGGACCCTCGCGAAACATGCCATGACCCGCGTCGAGATGAACTTCTGCAGCCAGTGCGGGGCGCCGCTGCGCCGTGCCATTCCGCCCGGCGATCAGCTGCCAAGGTACGTGTGCGATGCCTGCGGCAGCATCCACTACCAGAACCCGCGGCTGGTGGTCGGCTGCGTGCCCGAGCACGAGGGCAGCATCCTGCTGTGCCGGCGCGCCATTGAGCCGCGCCGCGGCTACTGGACGGTGCCAGCCGGCTTCATGGAGAACGGTGAGACGTTGCAGCAGGCCGCGGCGCGCGAATCGCAGGAGGAGGCGCTGGCCGAGGTCGCCATAGGCTCGCTGCTCGCGGTGGTGCACGTGCTGCATGCCCATCAGGTGCACGTGTTCTTCCGCGCCGCCCTGCCGCAGGCGCGCTACGGCATCGGCGCGGAGAGCCTGGAAGTGGCGCTGGTGAGGCCCGCCGAGATCCCCTGGGCCGATATCGCCTTTCCGAGCACCGATTTCGCGCTGCGCCGCTACCTCGAGGACCGCGCCGCGGGCAGCGACGCGCACCACTTCACCACCCTCGAGCGGCACTGAAGCCAGGGCGGTGCGCTTCGCTTGGCCGCCGCCACCTGCCTCGTGGCACAATGCGCGCCCGCCTTCGCCGGTGGATAGTGCATGACCTTTGTCGTCACCGAAAACTGCATCAAGTGCAAGTACATGGACTGCGTGGAAGTATGTCCGGTCGACTGCTTCCACGAGGGACCGAATTTCCTCACCATCGACCCCGAGGAATGTATCGACTGCACGTTGTGCGAACCGGAGTGCCCGGTGGAAGCCATCTTCTCCGAGGAGGAGCTGCCCGCCGGCCAGGAGCAGTTCAAGCAGCTGAATGCCGAGCTCGCCAAGCAATGGCCGGTGATCACCGAGAAGAAGGACGCGCCCGCCGATGCCAAGGACTGGGAGGGCAAACCGGGGAAGCTGCAGCTGCTCGAGCGCTAAAGACGTGGCGCGCTGCGGTCCGTTCTACGGATGCGCTTCCTTCAGATGCTCCAGCAGCGCGTCGGGCGGCAGGTAGCCGGGGACCATCTCGCCGTCGGGCATGATGATGGCGGGCGTGCCCTCGAGCGCGAAGTCCTTGCCGAGTGCGTAGCTGCGCGCCACGGGATTGTTGGCGCAGGTCTTGGTCTTGAGCTCCTGCCCGAGCTTGGCGCGCGTCAGCGCGTCGTTGCGATCGGCGGAGCACCACACCTGCTCCGCCTTGGTCCAGGAGCTGGTGTTGGGACCGGTGCGCGGATACAGCAGGTAGCGCACCCGCACCCCCAGGCGGTTGTACTCGCCGATCTGGCTGTGGAGCTTGCGGCAGTAGGGACAATCGACGTCGGTGAAGACGGTGACGGTGTACTTCGGTTCCTTGGGGCCGAACACCAGCATCTCGCTCTCGGGGAACGCCGCGATCGCCTTGAGCCGCAGCTCGCGCCGGTGCTGCTCGGTGAGATTGTTGTTGCCGTTGAGCTCGATCAGGTCGCCGGTGAAGGCGTACTTGCCGTCGGCGGTGATGTAGGCGACGTCCGAGCCGCGCGTGAGCTCGTAGACGCCGCTGATCGGCGTCGGCCGCAGCTCATCGGCGCGCGCGCCGATCTGCGTGGCGAGCGCGGCACGCGGATCGGGCTGTGACGGCGTCTGCTGGGCGGGAACGTTCCCGGCCAGGGCACACAGCACCAGCAACATCACCAACTTCCTGGCAGGCATGGAAACTTTCCGTTCGGTGGGAACTTCGACCGCACGCTGCGCGCGAGGTTCGCTGCAGGCGCGCGCCGTACGCGGTCGGGGAAGTCTAGCACGGCCTGGGAAGCCGACCGCCGGACGCGCCCGCGCGGGCTATGTTTACGGATCGGCCGGCGCGCCCGCAGGCGCAGCCACGTCAGCCGCGCGGATGATGCGCCGCGTGCAGCTCCTTGAGCCGCTCGCGCGCCACGTGCGTATAAATCTGCGTGGTGGACAGGTCGCTGTGGCCGAGCAGCATCTGCACCACGCGCAGGTCCGCGCCGTGGTTGAGCAGGTGGGTCGCGAACGCGTGGCGCAGCGTATGGGGCGAGAGTTCCTTGGCGATGCCGGCCTTGCGCGCGTAGCGCTTGATGATGTGCCAGAAGGCCTGGCGCGTCATGCGGTCGCCGCGGCGCGTGGGAAACAGGTAATCGGTCTGGCGCTCGAGCAGGATCTCGCCGCGCGGGCCGCGCGCGAACTCCTTGAGCGCGCGCATCGCCTCCTCGCCGAGCGGAATGAGCCGCTCGCGATCGCCCTTGCCGAGGATGCGGATGACGCCCTGGTTCATGTTGATCTGGCCCTGGCGCAGGTTGACCAGCTCCGTCACCCGCAGCCCGGTGGCATACAGCACCTCGAGCATGGTGCGGTCGCGGTTGCCGAGCGGGTCGCTCACCAGCGGCGCCGACAGCAGCGACTCGACTTCCTCCTCGGTGAGCGAGCGCGGCAGCGAGCGGCCGATCTTCGGCATGGCGATCTGCGCGGTGGGATCCTCGCGAATCGCTGCCTCACGCAGGAAGTAGCGGAAGAAGCGCCGGAAGCTCGACAGCTGCCGCGCGGTGGAGCGCGGCCGCGCGCCGGCGCGCACGCGCCAGGCGATGAAGTCCTGCAGGTCCGCCCGCGAGGTGCCCATGATCGGCACGTTGCGTTCGGCAAGCCAGCGGGCGAGCGCGGTGAGGTCGGCGCGATAGGCCGCCAGGGTGTTGGGCGACAGGCCGCGCTCCATCCACACCGCGTCGAGGAAGCGCGACACCGCGGGATCGGCGGACTCGGTGCTGGCGGTCACGGCAATGGCGGTATTCGACAAGCCTTGGATCTCGCTGGAAGTCTGCGCACTCAGCGCGCCTGCACTCGCAGCGCACTGTGTCAGCATCAGCCTTCCGGGTAATGTGCTGAGCGCAGTATGGTGAGCGCGGCCCCGCCATCGACGTGACCACCTTCACATCTGCAACCCGGCATTAACATAAAGAGAACCCGTTCACACTATCCCTCCAGCGTGAGGCACTCTCGCACCGCCCATGACTGCTGCAATCAACGTGAAGCGCTTCGTCCTGCGCACCCTGGTGCTGCCGCCGGCGCGCGCCGCCTACGCGCTGTGGGTACTGCTAAGTTTCGTCGCGATCGGCAGCGGCGCGCTGCTGGCGCTGGTGGTGCTGCCGCGGCTGCGCTGGCGGCGCCTGGCCGCGCGAGCGCTGGCGCGCACCTTCCTGCAGCTGGCCGGCATGCCGCTCACCGTGCGCGGCGCCGAGCGTCTGCCGCCCGGGCAGTGTGTGGTGGTGTGCAATCACGCCAGCTACCTCGATGGGATCGTGCTCACCGCCGCGCTGCCGCCGCGCTTCGGCTTTGTCATCAAGCGCGAGATGTCGGCCGTGCCGCTCGCCGGCGCGCTGCTGCGACGGCTGGGCTCGGAGTTCGTGGAGCGCTTCGACCGCACGCGCGGCGCCGCCGACGCGCGGCGCGTGCTGCGCAACGCCCGCCAGGGTGGCTCGCTGGTGTTCTTCCCCGAGGGCACCTTCACCCGCACCCCGGGGCTGCTCGGCTTCCACACCGGCGCCTTCGCCGCCGCCTGCCGCGCCGGCTGCCCGCTCGTGCCTGCGGTGCTGCGCGGCACGCGCCGCGCGCTGCCGCCGGGCGGCGCCTGGCCGCGCCCGGGCGCGATCGACCTGGAGATCCTGGTGCCGCTCGCCGCGACGGTGGACGCCGGCGAGCGCTGCGCCCCGCTGCTGCGCGAGCGTGCCCGCGCGGCGATGCTGACGGCGCTCGGGGAACCGGACCTCACATGTTGCGACGATACTGGCCGCCCACCTGATACAACGCGTGCGAGATCTGCCCCAGCGAGCAGACCTTGACGCACTCCATGAGCTCGGCGAAGACGTTGCCGCCGGCGGCCGCCGCCTGCTGCAGCGCGGCCAGCGCCGCGGGTGCCTGCGGCGCGTTGCGCGCCTGGAAGGCACGCACCGCGCTCACCTGGTCGTGTTTCTCCTCCTCGGTGGAACGGATGAGCTGCGTCCCCTGGTGCTCGCGCGCGGCGTCGGCACCCGAGAGGCCCGAGAGGAAAGTGTTGATGCCGACGATCGGCAGCGAGCCGTCGTGCTTGCGCGTCTCGTAGTTGAGCGATTCCTCCTGGATCTTGCCGCGCTGGTACATGGTCTCCATGGCCCCGAGCACTCCGCCGCGCTCGGACAGCGCCTCGAATTCGCGGTACACCGCCTCCTCCACCAGCTCGGTCAGGTACTCGATGGCGAAAGAGCCCTGCCAGGGATTCTGGATCTTGTTGAGCCCGAGCTCGCGATTGATGATCAGCTGGATCGCGACCGCACGGCGCACGCTCTCCTCGGTGGGTGTGGTGAGCGCCTCGTCGTAGGCGTTGGTATGCAGGCTGTTGCAGTTGTCGAACAGCGCGTACAGCGCCTGCAGCGTGGTGCGGATGTCGTTGAAGGAGATCTCGCGCGCGTGCAGGCTGCGGCCGGAGGTCTGCACGTGGTACTTCAGCATCTGGCTGCGGGCGTCGGCCTGGTAGCGCTCGCGCATGGCGCGCGCCCAGATGCGCCGCGCCACGCGGCCGATGACCGCGTACTCCGGGTCCATGCCGTTGGAGAAGAAGAACGACAGGTTGGGTGCGAAGTCGTCGATCTGCATGCCGCGCGCCAGGTAATACTCGACGATGGTGAAGCCGTTGGCGAGCGTGAAGGCGAGCTGCGAGATCGGGTTGGCGCCGGCTTCGGCAATGTGGTAGCCGGAGATCGAGACGGAGTAGAAGTTGCGCACCCGGCGCTCGCTGAAGTACTGCTGCACGTCGCCCATCATGCGCAGCGCGAACTCGGTGGAGAAGATGCAGGTGTTCTGCGCCTGGTCTTCCTTGAGGATGTCCGCCTGCACCGTGCCGCGCACCGCCTGCAGGGCCTGCGCGCGGATGTGCTCGTAGGTCTCGCGCGCGAGCAGCTGGTCGCCGCTCACCCCGAGCAGCGCCAGCCCGCTGCCGTCGTGGTGCGGCGGCAGCGGGCCCTTGTAGGCGGGGAGCGGCGCACCGCGCGCGGCCGCGGCGGCGTGGATCGCCGCGATCTGCCGCTCGGCCGCCGGCCACTCGCTGCTGCCCCGGAGATGGCGCTCGACCTGCTGGTCGATCGCGGTGTTCATGAACATCGCCAGGATGATCGGTGCCGGGCCGTTGATGGTCATGGACACCGAGGTCGTCGACTGACACAGGTCGAAGCCTGAGTAGAGCTTCTTCATGTCGTCGAGCGTTGCCACCGAGACCCCGGAGTTGCCGGTGCGCCCGAATACGTCGGGACGGGTGTCGGGATCCTCGCCGTAGAGCGTGGTCGAGTCGAAGGCCGTCGACAAGCGGGGTCCGTGACCGTGCGCCAGGTAGTGGAAGCGGCGGTTGGTGCGCTCCGGCGGCCCCTCGCCGGCGAACATGCGGGTCGGGTCTTCCTCCTCGCGGCGGTACGGATACACCCCGCCGGTGTAGGGATAGGCGCCCGGCAGATTCTCGGTGAGGATGAAGTGCAGCAGCTCACCCCAGTCCTTGAGCCGCGGCAGCGCCAGCTTCGGGATCGGCGAGCGCGACAGGCTCTCGGTGTAGTTCTCCCCCTTCACCAGACGCTCGCGCACCGGGTAGCAGTAGGTGGCGTCGCTGGCCGCCTGCACCCGTGCCGGCCACGCCTTGAGCTCGCCGACGGCTTCCGCCCCCAGCTCGTCCAGCGCGCGGCCGTAGGCCGCGCGCAGCTCGCGCCGCGTGGCGTCCACCGAGCGCTCGGCGAGCAGCTCGGGCGCATAACGCTCGAGCGGTGCGGGCAGCGGCGCGTCATGCAGCGCTTTCAGCGCTTCGTACAGGCCGAAGGCGCGCCGCCCCGCCTCGACCTGCGCCTCGATGCGCGCGCGCGTGGCGCGCCCCGCCTGGGCGATCTCGGCGAGATAGCGGGTGCGCGCCGCGGGAATGAGCGGCGCCGCCGCCGCCGGCGCGGTCGGTCCCGCATCGGCGAGCTTCCAGGAGAAGCCGCCGCCGTGGCGCTCGGCGAGCGCCGTGCACAGCGCGGCGAACAGCCGATTGACGCCCGGGTCGTTGAAGCGGCTGGCGATGGTGGCGTAGACCGGCAGCTGCGCATCGGGTAGTTGCGCGCGCTCGGGGTGGTTGCGCCGCCACTGCTTCTTCACGTCGCGCAGACTGTCCGCGGCGCCGCGCTTCTCGCTCTTGTTCAGCACGATGAAGTCGGCGTAGTCGAGCATGTCGATCTTCTCGAGCTGGCTGGCGGCGCCGTACTCGCCGGTCATCACGTACAGCGACAGGTCCGCCAGGTCGACGATCTCGGTGTCCGACTGGCCGATGCCCGCGGTCTCGACGATCACCAGGTCAAAGTGCGCCGCACGGTACAGCGCGATCACGTCCCTGAGCACCGCCGCGGTCGCCAGGTGCGCCCGCCGCGTGGCGAGCGAGCGCATGAAGATGTTGTCGGCCGCCAGGCTGTTCATGCGGATGCGGTCGCCGAGCAGCGCCCCGCCGCTGCGCCGCCGCGTCGGGTCCATGGCTACCACCGCGACCTGGGCGCGCGGAAAGTGGCGCACCAGCCGCGCCAGCAGCTCGTCGGTGAGACTCGACTTGCCGGCGCCGCCGGTGCCGGTGACGCCGATGACCGGTACCTTGTGCCGCGCGCGTGCCAGCGCCCGGCGGATCGTTTCCGCCTGCCCGCCGTCGTCGTCCGCGCCCTCGAGCACGGAGATGGTGCGCGCGATCAGCCCGTGGTCGCGCGCATTGAGGGGACGGAACTCGTAGGCCGGCCTGCGCACCGCCGCGACGCGCGCGAACACGTCGTCGATCATCCCCGCCAGTCCCATGCGGCGGCCGTCCTCGGGCGTGTAGATCTTCGCCACTCCGTAGGCCTCGAGCGCGCTGATCTCGTCGGGCGCAATGGTGCCGCCGCCGCCGACCACCACGCGCACGTGGCCGTAGCCGCGCTCGCGCAGCATGTCGATCATGTAGGTGAAATATTCGTTGTGGCCGCCCTGGTAGGAGGTGACGGCGACGGCGTCGGCATCCTCGTCGATGGCGGCGCGCACGATGTCGGCCACGCTGCGGTTGTGGCCGAGGTGCACAACTTCCGCACCGCGGCCCTGCAGCAGGCGGCGGATCATGTTGATCGCGGCATCGTGACCGTCGAACAGCGAGGCGGCGGACACGAAGCGCAACGGCCGTGTCAGCGCCTGCGCACCCTGCGGCAGCGCCGCACCCCCTTCGAGTCCGGCATTCATGTGGTCACTTCCTGCGCTGCAGCGTCGCGGGCACGACTGCCAGGTATGTTTACCCGCGAGTAAGGCATCTTACCCACCAGTGTTGTCGAGTCTCTGCGCGGCGGTCAACGCGCCTCGTCCCGCCCGAGCGCGCACCGCTATAATACGCCTCGTGCGATGAACCACCGACGCCCCAGCCCGCCAGCGGCGGGTAAGCCACAGCCGCCCGGCACCTCCCCCTGGCGGGCGAGCCGCGAGCGGCTGCGCGACCGCGCGCTCAAGCGCGATGCCGTCATCCGCGCCGCGGCGCGCGAATTCAACCGCAAGGGGTACCACAATACCTCGCTCGATGAAATCGCGGCGCGCCTCGAGGTCACCAAGCCCACCGTCTATTATTACGTGACCAGCAAGGAACAGCTGCTGTTCGAGTGCTTCGTGGCGGGCGTCGAGCCGATCCGCGCCGCGTTCCGTGCTGTGCGCCAACTGGCGGTGCCGGCGCGCGAGCGCCTGAGCGCGGTGCTGCGCCACTACGGCGAGGCGGTCGCTTCCGAGTTCGGCTGGTGCATGGTGCGTGCCGAAGACCAGGACCTGCCGCCGGCGATGAGCCGGCATATCAAGGCGCTGAAGTCGGAGATCGACCACGGCATCCGCCGCCTGATCCGCGAGGGCGTGCAGGACGGCTCCATCGGGGCATGCGATGCCAAGCTGACCGCCTTCGCCCTCGCCGGTGCGCTCAACTGGATTGCCCACTGGTATCGCGAGGATCGCTCGTTGAGCGGCGCGCAGATCGCCGCGGCGTTCGTCACCATATTCGAGGGGGGCCTGCGTCCGCGCGGCAGCGTCTCCCGGCTCGTCGCCCGCGCGCCGCTGCCGCGGCGGGCACGCACTGCACTGGCGCGCTGATCGAGACGCTTGAGACCAAAGCGAGGCCACACATGTCCGCTCCAGAAGTCGTCATCGTTTCCGCCAAACGTACCCCCATCGGTGCGTTCCTTGGAGTCCTGTCGCCGCTCAGCGCGGTGCAGCTCGGCGCCGTCGCCGCCCGCGCCGCGGTCGAGGCGGCAGGCATCGCCCCCGGCGACGTGCAGGAGGTGATCATGGGCTGCGTGCTGTCGGCCAACCTCGGCCAGGCACCGGCGCGCCAGGCGGCGCTCGGCGGCGGCGTGCCGCAGGGCGTACCGGCCACCACCGTCAACAAGATGTGCGGCTCGGCGCTCAAGGCGGTGATGATGGCCGCCGACCAGATCCGTGCCGGCGGCGCCGACATCGTGCTCGCCGGCGGGCTCGAGTCGATGAGCAATGCTCCGTACCTGCTGCCGAAGGCGCGCAGCGGCTACCGCATGGGCCACGGCGAGGTTATCGACCACATGCTGCGCGATGGGCTGCAGAGCCCGTTCGACGGCAAGTCCATGGGCTGCTTCGCCGACAATACCGCGAGCAAGTACGGCTTCACGCGCGCCCAGCAGGATGCCTTCGCCATCGAGTCGGTGCGGCGCGCCATGCAGGCGCTGCAGGCGGGAGACTTCGACCTCGAGGTCGCCCCGGTCACGGTGAAGGGACGCAAGGGCGAGACGGTAATCGCCCGCGACGAGACCCCCGGCACCTGTGACGCCAGCAAGATCACCAGCCTGAAGCCGGCCTTCAACAAGGACGGCACGGTGACGGCGGCGAGCTCCTCCTCGATCTCCGACGGCGCGGCCGCGCTGGTGCTGATGAGCGCGAAGACCGCCGACGCGCGCGGCCTGAAGCCCCTCGCCCGGGTGGTGGCCTACGCCAGTCACGCCCACGAGCCCGAATGGTTCACCACTGCCCCGGTGGGCGCGATCCGCAAGGTGCTCGCGCAGCTCGGCTGGAAGCCCCACGATGCCGATCTCTACGAGATCAACGAGGCGTTCGCGGTGGTCACCATGGCGGCGATGCGCGACATCGACATCGACCATGCCCGCGTGAACGTCGCCGGCGGCGCCTGCGCGCTCGGCCACCCGATCGGGGCGACCGGCGCGCGCATCCTCACGACGCTGCTGCATGCGCTGCGCCGCCGTGGCGGCAAGCGCGGCGTCGCCTCGCTGTGCATCGGCGGCGGTGAAGCGGTCGCGCTCGCGGTCGAGATGCTGTAGCGCGGCGCGCGTGAGAATTCAGGACGCACGCGCCGCCGTCACCGGCGGCGCCTCCGGTCTCGGCCTCGCGGTGGCGCGGCACATCGTCGCCGCGGGCGGCCGGGTGGCGCTGCTCGACGTGCAGGAGGGTCCGGGGCGGGCCGCCGCCGCCGCGCTCGGCGCCCACGCGACGTTCCTGCGCTGCGACGTGACCGCGGAGGCCGAGGTGAACGCCGCCATGGATGCGGCCTACGCGCACCTCGGCGGCCTCAACCTGCTGGTGAACTGCGCCGGCGTGGTGGGCGCCGGGCGGGTGCTCGGCAAGAACGGCCCGATGGCGGGCGAGTTCTTCGCCAGAGTGATCCACATCAACCTCATCGGCACCTTCCTGTGCGACAAGGCGGCCGCGGCGCTGATGCAGAGCAACGCCCCCGCAGCCGACGGCGAGCGCGGGCTGCTGCTGCACACTTCCTCGGTGGCTGCCTACGAGGGGCAGATCGGACAGGCGGCGTACTCGGCCACCAAGGCCGCGGTCGCCGGCATGGCGCTGCCGATCGCGCGCGAGCTGGCGCGCGTCGGCATCCGCTGCGTCGCCATCGCGCCGGGCATCTTCCACACCCCGATGATGGACGGCATGGCGCCCGAGGTGCAGGCCTCGCTCGCCGCGCAGGTGCCGTTCCCCGCACGGCTCGGCAAACCCGAGGAATTCGCGCAGCTGGTGGCGAGCGTATTCGAGATCCCCATGCTGAACGGCACGACCATCCGCCTGGATGGCGCGATCCGCATGCAGCCGAAGTAGTGCGCCGATGAGCGCTGCGAGCCGCGACTCGGATGCGAGCGATCGCGACGTGATGCAGTACGAGGTCGTCATCGTCGGCGCGGGGCCGGCGGGCCTCGCCTGCGCGATTCGCCTCAAGCAGCTGAAGCCCGCGTTGCAGGTGTGCGTGCTGGAGAAGGCCGCTGCGGTGGGCGCGCACGCCCTGTCAGGTTGTGTGCTCGAGCCCGGGCCGCTCGAGCAGTTGCTGCCGGGATGGCGCGACGCCTACCCGGGCATGAAGGTGCCGGCGACCGAGGACGACTTTCGCATCTTCACAGCGCGCGGCTCCTTCAAGCCCGCACCGGAGTGGCTGGTGCGACTGCTGCCGCGCTCCATGACCTACTCGACGCCGTTCAACAATCACGGCAACTACCTCATCTCGCTCGGGCAGCTGACGGCGTGGCTCGCGACCCGGGCCGAGGCGCTCGGGGTCGAGGTCTTTGCGGGCTTCGCTGCCGCGGCACCGCTGTTCGATGAGCGCGGCGCGGTGCGCGGTGTGCGCATCGGCGACATGGGACGCGGCAAGGACGGCACGCCGGGTGCGAACTTCACCCCGGGCGTCGACATCCACGCGCCGCTCACGGTACTCGCCGAGGGCGCGCGCGGCTCGATCGCCAAAGAGCTGATCGCCAGATTCGACCTCGAGCGCGGGCACTGCCCGCAGACCTTCGCGCTCGGCTACAAGGAGCTGTGGCAGCTGCCCGCGGGGCGCGTGCACCCGGGACGCATCGAGCACGGGCTCGGCTGGCCGGCAGATACGCACACCTACGCCGGCAGCTTCCTCTACCACCTCGACAACGACCGCGTGTATGTCGGCTACATCGTCGGTCTCGACTATCAGGATCCGCGACTCGCGCCGTTCGAGGCTTTCCAGCAGTACAAGAATCACCCGAGCGTCAAGGCACTGCTCGCGGGCGGAGAGATCGTCTCGGCCGGGGCGCGCACCATTGCCGCCGGCGGCTGGCAATCGACGCCCACGCTGGAGATGCCCGGTGCGATCCTCGTCGGCGATGCCGGCGGCACGCTCAATTTCGCCAAGATCAAGGGCGTGCACCAGGCGCTGCGCTCGGGCACGCTCGCGGCCGAGCACGTGGCCGGGAGCGGCGGCGGTGCCGGCTTCGACGCGCGCTGGCGCACTTCGGTGGGCGGGCAGGAACTCAAGCGCGTGCGCAACTTCAAGCCCGCCTTCAAGCGTGGCCTGTGGGTCGGACTGCTGAACGCGGCCTGGGAGACGCTCACCGCCGGCCGGTCGCCGTGGACGCTGGGCAACAGCGCCGACTGGTCGCGTCTGAAGAAGCTCGCGGCATTCCGCTCGCCCGAGCGGCACTGGGTGGAGCGCACGCTGCCGCCGCGCGATCGCGTGTCGTTCGTGTTCTTCGCCGGCAATGCCCACGAGGAGAACCAGCCGGTGCATCTCAAGGTGGCCGACACCTCGATCTGCGCGCAGCGCTGCGGCAGCGAATACGGCCATCCCTGCGAGCGCTTCTGCCCGGCCGGGGTGTACGAGATGGTCGACGATGGCGGCGGCGGGCGGCGCCTGCAGATCAACGCCGCCAACTGCGTGCACTGCAAGGCCTGCGACATCAAGGACCCGTACGCCATCATCACCTGGACCACGCCCGAGGGCGGTTCGGGACCCAACTACCAGTCGCTGTAGCACCATGAGCGAACTGTGGCGCCCGCCGGCTGCGCGCATCGCCGATGCGAACCTCACCGGCTTCATGCGCGGCGTGAACGCCCGACACGGCACGCAGCTGTCGGCCTACGAGGAGCTGTACGCGTGGTCGCTGGACGCGCCGGAGGATTTCTGGCGCGAGCTGGCACGCTTCGCCGACATCCGCGCCGCGTGGGGCGAGGGTCCGGTGCTCGAGAACCCGCACTTGATGCCCGGCGCGCGCTTCTTCCCGGCGGCGCGGCTGAGCTTCGCCGCGAACCTGCTGCGCTACGACGACGACCGGCAGGCACTGGTGTTCCGCAACGAGCGCGGCGCGCGCCGCTCGCTCTCGTACCGCGAGCTGCGCGGCGAAGTGGCGCGCATCGCCGCGGGCCTGGCGGCGGCGGGCGTGGTGGCCGGCGACCGCGTGGCCGGCTTCATGCCCAACCTGCCGGAAGCTGCGGTCGCGATGCTCGCCACTGCCAGCCTCGGGGCGGTGTGGTCGTCGTGCTCGCCGGACTTCGGCGTGCACGGCGTGCTCGACCGCTTCGGCCAGATCGCGCCCAAGGTGCTGTTCACGGCCGACGGCTATTTCTACGCCGGCAAGAAACCCGATTCGCTCGAGCCGATGGCCGCGGTGCTCGCGCAGCTCGACAGCATCACGCACGTGGTGGTGATTCCCTACCTCGAGGCGCACCCAAGGCTGGCCGCGCTCGGCGCCGCCGCGGCGCGCGCCACGCTGTGGCAGGACTTCGGCACCCCCGGTGCGGTGCTCGATTGCATGGAGCTGCCCTTCAATCACCCGCTGTACATCCTCTACTCCTCGGGCACGACCGGTGTGCCCAAGTGCATCGTGCACGGCGCGGGCGGCACGCTGCTGCAGCACTGCAAGGAGCACCTGCTGCACACCGACCTCAGGCGCAGTGACTGCCTGTTCTACTTCACCACCTGCGGCTGGATGATGTGGAACTGGCTGATGAGCGCGCTCGCCACCGGTGCGACGCTGCTGCTGTACGACGGCAGCCCCTTCCATCCCGGCCCCGGCTCGCTGTGGCAGATGGCCGCCGCGGAGCGCATCACCATCTTCGGCACCAGCGCGAAATATCTCTCCTCGCTGCAGAAGAGCGAGTTCGTGCCGGCGCGGGCCGTCGACCTGGGGGCGCTGCGCACCGTGCTGTCGACCGGCTCGCCGCTGCTGCCGGAGGGTTTCGACTACGTCTACCAGGCGGTGAAGTCCGACGTGCAGCTGGCTTCCATCTCCGGAGGCACGGACATCGTCTCGTGCTTCGCACTCGGCTGTCCGATCCGGCCCGTGTACCGCGGCGAGATCCAGTGCCGCGGCCTCGGCATGGCGGTGGACATCTTCGACGACGCGCGGCGTGCGCTGCGTGGTGAGCGCGGCGAGCTGGTGTGCACCGCGCCCTTCCCGTC
>DATHQM010000026.1:0-9481 GCA_035482695.1 Steroidobacteraceae bacterium
GACGTGGCGCAGCACGAGTGGGTGCTGTCGGTGGACGCGGACGAGTGTGTGACGCCGGCGCTGCGCGCGGAGATCCTGGCCCTGAAGGCGGCGGGGTTTGCCGGCATGGCGGGCTACTCGGTGCCGCGTCTCACCAGCTACTTCGGCGGCTTCCTGCGTCACGGCAACGCCTGGCCGGACCGCAAGATCCGCCTCTACCGGCGCGGCGCCGCGCGCTGGGTGGGCTACGAGGTGCACGAGAAGATCGCGGTCGATGGCCGCGTCGGGCGCCTGCGGGCACCGCTCGAGCACTACGCCTACCGCAGCCTCGATGATCACCTGGCGCGGGTCGACCGCTATGCGCGCCTCATGGCCGAGGAGATGTACCGGGCGGGCAGGCGCGGCAGTCTCCTGGCCGTGTTCGTGCACCCGCTGTGGCGCTTCGTGCGCGGCATGCTCATCAAACGCGGCGTGCTCGACGGGTGGCGCGGCTGGCTGTTTCATTGCGTGGAGGCCGGCTACGTGCGCCGCAAGTACCTGCGCCTGTGGGCGCTGGCGCGGGTGCGCCCGAAGGCCGGCGGGTGAGCGCGGCGGCGCCGGCGCTGCTCGCCGCACCGCCGCGTGCGGTGCTGGTGGTGAAGCTCTCCGCGCTCGGGGATGTCTGCCACAGCCTGCCGGTGGTCCGCACGCTGCAGCGAGCCTGGCCGGCGGCGCGCTTCACCTGGATCATCGGGCGCAGCGAGGCGCGTCTCGTCGGCGCGATTTCCGATATCGAGTTCATCGAGTTCGACAAGCGCGCCGGGATGGCGGGCCTGGCGGCACTGCGCCGCGCGCTGCGCGGTCGCTGCTTCGAGCTGCTGCTGCACATGCAGTTCGCCTGGCGCGCGAGCCTGGTTGCCGCGCTTGCCAAGGCGCCCGTGAAGCTCGGCTACGACCGCGAGCGCGCGCTCGACCTGCAATGGCTGTTCACCAACGCGCGCATCGCGCCGGCGCCGCGCGAGCACGTGATGGATGCGCTGTTCGGTTTCGCGCGCCGCCTCGGAGTCGACGAGCGCGACTACCGCTGGGACATCCCGCTGCCCGAGGGTGCGCGCACCTACGCGTTGCGCCACGTCCCGGACGGCGTGCCGGCCCTCATCATCAGTCCGTGCTCGAGCCACCTGCTGCGCAACTGGAACGTCGCCGGCTATGCTGCGGTCGGCGAGCACGCGGTGCGCAAGCTCGGGCTCAAGGTACTGATCTGCGGCGGCCGTACGCCGCTCGAGCAGCGCACCGCCGCTGAGATCGCCGCGCGCATGCGCGCGCCCGCCACCAACCTCACAGGGCGCGATACGCTGTCGGAGTTCTATGCTGTGCTCGGCCGCGCGCGGGTGCTGCTGACGCCCGACTCCGGGCCGGCGCACATGGGGACTTCGCTCGGTGTGCCGGTCGTTGGGCTCTATGCGGCTACCAACCCGGCGCGCAGCGGGCCGTATTTCAGCCGCGACCTGTGCGTCGACCGCTTCGACGAGGCGGCGCGGCGCTTTCTCGGCCGCAAGGCCGCCGAACTGCCGTGGCGCACCAAGATCGAGAAGCCCGGCGTCATGGATCTCATCGAGCCGGCCGAGGTGATCGCGAAGCTCGAGTCGGCCCTCGAGCGCCCGCCTTAGCCTTAGTGCGGTGGCGCGAGCGGCCGCGGCATCTGCGGCAGGCTCATCAGCACGTTGAAGGGCGCGAACTGCGGGGCCCGCATGTGGCGGCGGCGCACGATGATGGTGGTGACGAAGGCGAACTGTCCCGACAGGCTCGCGTGGCTGACGCTGTCGGTGAACACCATCCACGCCGAGTAGGGCGGGAAGCGCAGCTCCTGGTAGCCGCGCTGATCCTGTCTGAATTCCGCATCGTCCTTCATGAAGTTGTGCAGGCGGCGCATCGCCCGGTCGTAGGGGGAGCTGTCGAGCACCCGCGCGAGCGGATTGAGCCGCCCGAGGGCGCGCACCGCACCGCTGAGCACCCGGTCGGGCAGCCTCTTGTTGAGCCTGACGGCGAGGCGCCCGTGCGCGTCCACCAGTCCGGCCTCGCGGCCGCAGCGGCCGAGGATCTCCTGGATCGGACCCTTGGTGGCCCAGACGCGGTCCTCGTGATCGCTGAAGTTGACGAAGAAGCGCAGGATCCGATCGCCGTCGGTGGCGCCGTAGGCGCCGGCGTCGACATGCACCAGCTCGTTGCTGGCGTGCGGCTTTAAGTTTCGTCCGCGCTCCTGGATCGGGCGGATGCTGCAGGTACCGATCGTCCAGTCCGCGGTGAGGTGCGGCAGCTGGCGGTGCAGGAACGCGCTGACCTCGGCGAGGTGTGCGGTAAGGATCTGCGTGACGCGCCGGCCGGTGTCCGCATCGGCGTCGAGTCCGGTGACGCGCCCGGCTTCCGGGTGATAGCTGATGTTCTTCAGGCGCAGGCGCGCCGGCAGCTCGCTGCGCAGGTAGCGCAGCGTCGCCTCATCGGGCAGGCCGATCGGGCAGCGGGGGAAGAAGACGATGTGGTTGCTCTCGAGGGCCTCGGCGACGGCGGTACCGGCCGGCAGGGCCGCCCCGTCGGTGGCGAAGGAGGCAATCACACTCATGAATAGCGTGAGGATACTACCGCGCCCCCTCGGCGTCTTGACCCGTGCAGGAGTGCGACCTGCGCCTTGCGGAGCGCGCGCCCGTCGCCGCCGGGAGACAACGGCGGTGGCAACTGCGGAGCCGCTCCCGCTTCTGGCACCTGGATTTGCTCCCGCTGGGGGCGCGTGCGCATGCTGCGGCTGCGAGCCTGCGGCCGCGACCCTGCGGCAGCGAACGCGGACGGGTCCGTACGGCGCGCTCGAGGGAGGTCTTGCGGTGCAGCGGTTTGCCTGGACGATCCTGCTGACAATGGCGGCGGCGGCGGTGACCGCCGGGACGGGGCGCGCGGAGCTCAACCCCGTGCGGCACCACCCCCATGGCAGCCCGGCAACTGCGCCCGCCATCATCGTCAAGCTGCGGCAGGGGAGCGCGGCGCTGCCCGCGGCCGCGGCACAGGCGCGTCTGGCGACGCTCGCCACCCGCGCGGGACTGGCGCTCGAGGGCGAGCGCGCCATCACCGACCGGCTGCACGTGGTGCGGGTCGCGACGGCGGACGGGGGCGGCTCGCTCGCGGAGATCCTGGCGCGCCTGCGCGCCGATCCCGACGTGCAGTATGCGGAAGCCGACCAGCGCCGCTACGTGCACAGCGCACCCGACGACGCGCTCTATAGCGAGCAGTGGTACCTGATGCCGAGTTCCGCGGTCACGCCCAGCGCCATCGATGCGCAGAGCGCGTGGAGCATCACGACCGGGCTCACCGGGCTGGTGATCGCGGACATCGATACCGGGGTGCGCTTCGAGCATCCGGATCTGCTCGCGGTCGCGAGCGGCGGGCGGGTGTTGCCCGGCTACTGCTTCATCTCCGACCCGTTCGTGGCCAACAACAACACCTGTCCGGGCGCCGACGCGTCCGATCCGGGTGACTGGATCACCAGCGCCGACCTGTCCCAGCCCGAATGCGCCAGCCAGACGCAGACCGAATACAGCTCCTGGCACGGTACGCGCGTCGCCGGGATCCTCGGCGCGATCACCAACAACTCGCTCGGCATCGCCGGGGTGACGTGGAACGGGCGGATCCTGCCGGTGCGCGCGCTCGGGGTGTGCGGCGGCGCCGACTCCGACATCATCACCGGCATGATGTGGGCGGCCGGCATGGCGGTAAACGGTGTCCCGCCCAACGCCACACCAGCCAGGATCATCAATATGAGTCTCGGCGGCACCGGTCCGTGCCCGCAGAGCTACCAGGACGTGGTCGATCAGATCACCGCGCTCGGCGTGCTGATCGTCGTCTCGGCCGGCAACGAAGGCGGACCGGTCGATGCTCCGGCGAACTGTGCCGGCGTCGCCGGCGTCGCGGGCCTGCGGCATGCGGGCACCAAGGTCGGCTACAGCAGCCTGGGTCCCGGGGTAGCCCTCGGTGCGCCGGCCGGCAACTGCGTCAACACCGCCGCCAACGAGCCGTGTGCTTACACCCTCACCACCACCACCAATCTCGGCACCATGAGTCCCGGCGCCGACGACTACACCGGCTACTACTACTGCGACCCGACGACCGGCAGCAACGCCAACTGCCAGATCAGCGGCAGCGAGTATCGCACCTGGAACCTCGGCACCAGTTTCGCGGCGCCCCAGGTCGCGGGCATCGGCGCGCTGATGCTGGCGGTCAACGCCAAACTCAACTCCTGCCAGCTGATCGCACGCCTGCAGCAGGGCGCACTGCCCTACCCGCAGAGCTCGGTCGGTGAGACGACGCAGCCGCCGATGTGCCACGTGCCCGCGGGCGCGAGCGACGTGCAGGACGCGGAATGCATCTGCACGCGCGACGGACAGACCTGCGGGGCGGGGATGGCGAACGCTTCCGGGGCGCTGGCGCAGGCCCTGCGGCCGATTGCCGCCGTGGCAGTGCCGGCCTCGGTCGCCGCCGGGCAGAGCGTGCCGCTCAGGGGCGCCGGCAGCGCCGCGGCCACCAACCACACGCTGACGGCGTTTGCCTGGAGCCAGGCCGCTGGCCAGGCCGTCACCATCCAGAACGCCGCCACCGCCACCGCCTCGGTCACCGTACCGGCGTGCGGGCTCGCGACCGTGGCGCTCACTGTCACCGATGACGCCGGGCGCCAGGACACCGCGCAGGTCGTGATCGGTGCGACCGGTGTAAGCAGCGCGGCGCCGGCAACGGCGGGACAGGCGGCCTGCTCGGTCAGCGCGCCGGCCGTGCAGGTGGCCGTGTGCCCGGCGACCGCCGTGCTGCGCACCGGCGCCACACAGGCCTTGAGCGCCACGCTCGCCAACACCACCAACACCGACGTTACCTGGGAGGTCAACGGCGTTCCCGGCGGCAACGCCAGCCTCGGCACGGTCTCGAGTGCCGGCGTCTACAGCGCCCCGGCCGGCGTCCCGCCGGGCGGCATGGTCACCGTTACCGCCGTGGCCGCGGCCGACAGCTCGGCATCTGGCGCGGCGCAGCTCACCGTCAACGCCGCGCCCGGCTCCGGCGGCGGCGGCGGCGAGCTCGACTGGCTGCTGCTCGGCGGGCTCGCAGTCGCGCTCGCCGTGCGGCGTACGCGGCAGCCGTGCTCGGTCCGCGGTTTGAAAATCTGAAGCGAGGCCGTACGATGCGAGCATGCTCGAATCCACGGCCGGAATGCGCCTGTCCGAGAGCGCACCGTGAGCGCGGCCGCCCCTTACACCCAGCGTGATCTGCGCGACGCCTTCGGCCTGTTCGCCACCGGGGTAACGGTCGTCACCGCGGTGCGCCCGGACGGCGAGCCGGTGGGCGTGACGGCGAATTCCTTCACCTCGGTGTCACTCGAGCCGCCGCTGCTGCTGTGGTGCCTCGCGGGCCACAGCAGCGGTGTGCCGGCCTTCGCCCCGGGCGCGCCGTTCGCCGTGCACGTGCTCTCGCACCACCAGCACGAGCTCGCGCTGCACTTCGCGCGGCGCACGCACGACAAGTTCGACCCCGACCCCGCGTGGCGCGGCAAGCCGCACCCGCCGCACCTGCCCGACGTGCTGTGCCGCTTCGACTGCCGGGTGCAGGCGGTGCACGCGGGCGGCGACCATCTCATCATTCTCGGTGAGGTACAGGGACTGGCTTGTGCCCCGGGCACACCGCTGGCGTTTCACGCCGGCCGCTTCGGCAACTTCACCGCCGATCGCGGCGTGGGCAGACTCGATGTCTGGGAGGGCATCGAGGATCACTGGTACTGAAGGACGCGGCCGGGCGGCGCGGCGCGGTGCGCACGCGTTGCGCTCGCGTTGCAATTGCCGCATGCCGGCAGCATCATGGCCGCGACCTGAAGTGGACTAACAACAAGCGGCCCTGCACAGCGGGGGCGGAAGGTGGCAAGCCATGGCTGACAGCGTCTACAAGATCATCGAGCTGGTCGGCACCAGCAGCGAGTCCTGGGAAAAAGCGGCGGCCGTGGCCGTCGCCCAGGCGTCGAAGACGCTGCGCGACCTGCGCATCGCGGAAGTGATCCAGCTCGACATGCAGGTGCAGAACGGCAAGATCAAGGCGTACCGCGCGAAGCTCAAGGTCTCCTTCAAGTTCGAAGGCAAGAAGTAGCGCGCCCCGGGGCGCCGCGCGCGGCGCGCCGGCGGTGCAGCTCACGCTAGGTGGCGGCGCGCTGCAGCGCCGCGCGCGCCAGCAGCCGCGTCGAGTCCAGCGTCGGCAACGGCGAGTTGGCGTCGGTCATGATCAGGGGCAGCTCGGTGCAGCCGAGCACCACCGCATCGCACCCCTCCGCGCGCATGCGCTGCATGACCCGCTGCAGGCAGTCCACCGCCGCCGCGCTGAACACCCCCGCGATCAGCTCCTCGAAGATGATGCGGTTGATCTGCGCCCGCTCGCCGGGGTTCGGCCGCAGGCACTGCAGGCCGTGCGCCGCGAGCTTCTCCGGGTAGACCTCGCTGTCGACCAGGTAGCGGGTGCCGGTGAGCCCGAGGCGGTGAAAGCCGCGCGCCACGGCGTGTTGTGCCACGACTTCGGCGATGTGCAGCCACGGCAGCGGTGAGCGCGACAGCACCCACGGCAGCGCGCGGTGGATGGTGTTGTCGGGGCAGATGAGGAAGTCGGCGCCAGCGCGCGCCAGCTTGTGCGCGGATACCAGCATCAGCTCGCCGACTCCTGCCCAGTCATCGTGCTCGAAGCAGTGCATGTACTTACCGAAAGAGTGCGTGTGCATCGAGATCTCGGGATGACCGAGTGCGCCGAATTGCTGCGGCCCTTCCAGGCACACGGTGCGGTAGCACAACGCTGCGCCCTCGGCGGAACAGGCGACGATTCCGATGTGGCGCGGCATGCGCGCAATTCTACAGCGCCCGCGGCGCGCGCCTTGGGCATAATCGCGAAGCGCCGGCGGCGCACCGCCAGCGCGCGCGAGAGGGGTCGCATGTCGCTGAGTCGCACCGGGATACTGCTGCTCGCCATCTGTCTCACCGCGGCGCTCACCGGGCTGTGGGCGTGCGCGGCGCGGCTGCGCCCGCAAACCCGCCTCAGCTATCCGCCGGCCCCGCACGGCAGCGTGATCGAGGACTATCACGGCGTGGCGGTCGCCGATCCCTACCGCCCGCTGGAGGATCTGGATTCGCCGGCGACCCGCGCCTGGGTGCAGGCCGAAGCTGCGCTCAGCCGCGGCTACCTCGACGCGCTTTCCGGGCGCGCGCGCCTCGAGGCGCGCATCGGGGCGCTGTACGACTTCGAAAGGATCGGCATCCCGTTTCACGAACAGGGCCGGTATTTCTACACCAGCAACAGCGGACGGCTCGAGCAGAGCGTGCTGCTCACCACCTCCGAACTCGCCGCCGCTGCCGACGTGGCCCTCGACCCGAACGCGCTCGGCGCCGCAGCGCACGCCGTGGTGGTCGGCTACGTCGCAAGCCGCGACGCGCGGCGCCTGGGGTATGCCGTCTCGAACGCCGGCTCCGACTGGCGGGAGTGGCGTATCCGTGACCTCGACAGCGGCCGCGATCTGCCCGACGTCCTGCGCCACACCAAGTACTACCCGCCGGCCTTCACGCCTGACGGCAAAGGCCTGTACTACAGCGCCTTCCCGCCACCGCCCGCGGGCGCGGAGCTCAGCACCCAGGATCTGGGTAACGCGCTGTATTACCACGCGCTCGGCAGCGACGCGGCGAGCGATCAACGGCTGCTCGGCGATGACGCGCACCCCGACTGGCAGTACCAGCCGTTCCTCGCCCCCGACGGGCGCTGGCTGGTGGTGCTGGCCGCGGAGGGCGAGGTCGGCGACAAGGCGCGCGAGAACGTCTACCTGTTCGATCTCGCCACCCCGGCCGCCGCACCGATCGCGCTGACTGTCGGCTTCGAGGCCGCGTTCGTCTATGTCGGCGCCGACGCCGGCAGGCTGTTCTTCCTCAGCTCGCTCGATGCACCCCGGGGGCGCGTGCTGGCCGTGGATCCGCTGCACCCCGAGCGCAGCAACTGGCGCGAGGTGATCGCGCAGGACGACGACGCGATCGACCTGAGCGTCGCCGCCCGCAGCGTGACGCTGGTCGGTCATCGGCTGATCGTGCGCACGCTGCACGACGCGCACAGCCGCGTGCACCTCTACGCGCTCGACGGGACGCCGCGGGGCGAGGTGCAGTTTCCGGGGGCGGGCGCCGTGGCCGGTTTCGACGGCCACGCGGCGGATCACGAGACGTTCTACTCGTACTCGAGCCTCGTCACCCCGCCCACCATCTACCGCTACGACCTCGACAGCGGCAGCAGCAGCGTGTGGCGCGCGCCGCAGGTGGCCTTCGACCCGCAGGCCTTCGAGCAGCGCCAGGTGTTCTATCGCGGCAAGGACGGTACGCGCATCCCGCTGCTGCTCGCCTGGCGCAAGGGCATGGAACCTGCGGGCAGGCATCCGCTGCTGCTGTACGGCTACGGCGGCTTCGGCCTGTCGACGCTGCCGGCGTTCGACCCGGCGCGCATCGCCTGGCTCGAGATGGGTGGGGTATTCGCCATGGCCAACATCCGCGGCGGCGGGGAGTACGGCGAGGCCTGGCATCGCGCCGGGATGCGCACCCGCAAGCAGGTGGTGTTCGATGACTTCATCGCCGCGGCCGAGTGGCTGATCGCGCAGCGCTACACTTCAGCGCGCCGCCTGGCGATATACGGGCGCTCGAACGGCGGGCTGCTGGTCGGCGCCTGCGTGACGCAGCGCCCGGAGCTGTACGCTGCGGCGATTGCGCAGGCGGGTGTGCTCGACATGCTGCGCTTCAACCGCTTCGGCCAGGGCGCGGGGTGGGAGGGCGACTACGGCTCGCCGCGGGATCGGGAGGAGTTTCACGCACTGTATGCGTACTCGCCGGTGCACAACGTGCGCAACGGCAGGCGCTATCCGGCGACGCTGGTGATCACCGGGGATCACGACACGCGCGTCATGCCGATGCACTCGTTCAAGTTCGCGGCGGCACTGCAGGCGGCGCAGGCGGCACGCGCGCCGGTGCTGCTCGAGGTCGATACCGCTTCCGGGCACGGTGGCGGCGAGACGGTGACCCAGGCGGTCGCGCAGAGCGCGGACATCTACGCCTTTCTCGCCGCGAACCTCGGCATGCGCATCGAGTGATCCGCTTACCGGCGCGCGCACGCGCGTTGCGGCGGCGCGCGGTGTTTGCACCCGGCACGCACCGCACGGCATGATCGCCCACGCCATGGACAGTCCGCCCGTCCGAGACGATGCTGCGCGCCGCTGGGAGGTACGCCGTGCGGACAAGCTGCGCCGCCTGCAGGCGGTCGGCGCCCACGTCCGCGGCAAGCGCGTCGACCCCGCGGCGATCGTGGCGGTGCTCGAGGGGCTGCTGCGCCCGGGCGATCGCGTGGCGCTCGAGGGCGATAACCAGAAGCAGGCCGACTTTCTGTCGCGCGCGCTGGCGCAGGTCGATCCGGCGCGGATCCACGACCTGCACATGGTGCAATC
>DATHQM010000027.1:0-5755 GCA_035482695.1 Steroidobacteraceae bacterium
CTGCGCGACAATCTGGCCTACCGGCTCGAGGACCGGGTGCAACGCTCGCTTAGCTTTGCGATCATCGACGAGGTCGACTCGATCCTGATCGACGAGGCGCGCACGCCGCTCATCATCTCCGGGCCCGCCGAGGAGAGCACCGAGCTCTACCTGCGCATCAACGAGCTGGTGCCGCGCCTCGCCCGCCAGACCGAGGAAAACGGTCCGGGTGACTTCGCGGTGGACGAGAAGACCAAGCAGGCGCACGTCACGGAAGCCGGCCACGAGCACGTGGAGCAGCTCATGCTGCAGCTTGGCCTGCTCAAGGAAGGCGAGAGCCTCTACGACCCGGCCAACATCCGCCTGATGCACCACCTCAATGCCGCCCTGCGCGCGCACGCGATCTACAAGCGCGACGTGGAGTACATCGTGCGCGGCGGCGAGGTCATCATCGTCGACGAGTTCACCGGGCGCACCATGCCCGGCCGGCGCTGGTCCGACGGCCTGCACCAGGCGGTGGAGGCCAAGGAGGGCGTCAAGGTGCGCGAGGAGAACCAGACGGTTGCCTCGATCACCTTCCAGAACTTCTTCCGCCTCTACAAGAAGCTCTCCGGCATGACCGGCACCGCCGATACCGAGGCGCCCGAATTCCTGCAGATCTACGGACTCGAGGTGGTGGTGATCCCCACGCACCGCCCCATGATCCGCAAGGACAACCCGGACTTCGTGTACCTCACGCAGAAGGACAAGTACGAGGCCATCATCGAGGACATCCGCGACTGCGTGGCGCGCGGCCAGCCGGTGCTGGTGGGTACCACCTCGATCGAGACCTCCGAGTTACTGTCGGGACTCCTTAAGAAGGAGGGCGTGCCGCACGAGGTGCTGAACGCCAAGCAGCACGAGCGCGAGGCGCACGTGGTGGCCCAGGCGGGGCGCCCGGCCGGCGTCACCATCGCGACCAACATGGCCGGCCGCGGCACCGACATCGTGCTCGGCGGCAATCTCGAGGCGGAGCTCGCGCAGGCCACCGATAACGATGACCTCAAGCGCGAAGGCATCCGCGCGGGCTGGCAGGGGCGGCACGACGAGGTGCTCAAGTCCGGCGGCCTGCACATCATCGGCACCGAGCGCCACGAGTCGCGGCGCATCGACAATCAGCTGCGCGGCCGTTCCGGACGCCAGGGCGACCCGGGCTCCAGCCGCTTTTATCTGTCGATGGAAGACAACCTGATGCGCATCTTCGGGGACCCGCTGCGCACCCAGCGCCTCCTCAAGATGGCCGGCATGAAGGAGGGCGAGGTCATCGAGAGCGGCATGCTCACCCGCCAGATCGAGAAGGCGCAGCGCAAGGTCGAGTCGCACAACTTCGACATCCGCAAGAACCTGCTGCTGTTCGACGACGTCGCCAACGACCAGCGCAAGGTGGTATACGCGCAGCGCACCGAGATCATGGGCACCGAGGATCTCTCGGGCGCCATCCACGGCCTGCTGGAGGACTCGGTCGGCACGCTGCTCGACCAGTACCTGCCGCGCCAGGCGGTGCCCGCCGACTGGGACCTGGACGGCCTCGCCGCGGCGGTGCTGAGGGACTTCAACACCCGCATCGATCCGCAGGGCTGGCTCGCGCAGGAGCCGGAGCTGGAGATCGAGGCGCTGCGCGCTCGCGTGGTGCATGCGGCGCACGAGGCCTACGACGCCAAGGTGACGCGCGTGGGCGCGCCGATCATGCGTCACGTCGAGAAGGAAATCATGCTGCGCAAGCTCGACCAGCACTGGCGCGAGCACCTGGCGGCGATGGACTACCTGCGCCAGGGCATCCACCTGCGCGGCTATGCGCAGAAGGACTATCGCTTCGAGTTCAAGCGCGAGGCCTTCGAGATGTTTGCCGGCATGCTCGAGCGCATCAAGTACGAGACTTCCTCGCTCATCGCCACGATCGACGTGCGCAGCCAGGAGGAGATCGAACGCGAGGAAGAGGAGCGGCGGCTGCGCCTGATGCGCGCCCTGCAGGCGCAGCACGCCGAGGCGGGCTCCGCACTGCTGCTGGGCGATGAACCGCCGCCCGCGGCGGCCGGCGCACGCGCCGCATCCGCGGGCGGGGAGCGGCGCGCGGGGGCCGCAGCGCCGCTGCCGGAAGTCTCCGGCCCCTTCGTGCGCGGCGAGCGCAAGGTCGGGCGCAACGAGCCGTGTCCGTGCGGGTCGGGCAAGAAGTACAAGCACTGCCACGGTGCGCTCTCGAGCGTCGAGTAGCGCAGCGCCGCGGGCGCGCGCCGCGCGCGCCAGGCCGCGCATGCGCGTGGTGGCGGCGGCGCTCTACGACGCCTGCGGCAAGGTGCTGATCGCGCAGCGCACCGCGGGCAGGCACATGGCCGGGCACTGGGAATTCCCCGGCGGGAAAGTGGCGGCGGGGGAGAGCGCTCAGGCGGCGCTGACGCGCGAGCTGCGCGAGGAGCTCGGCATCGAAGTACAGGCGGCGCGCGAGCTCATGCGGCTCGAGCACGCCTACGAGGAGCGCGACGTCGAGCTGTCGCTGTGGATCGTCGCCGCGTTCAGCGGCACGCCGCGCCCACTGGAGGGTCAGCCGCTCAAGTGGGTTGCGCCCGCGCGGCTTGCCGAGCACGACATCCTCGCAGCGGACCGGCCCTTCATTGCAGCGCTGCAGGCGCTGCCTCCCCCGCGCTGAGTGCGCAGGCGGGCGTGTACAATCAACACTGGCAATGCAAGGCGTGAGACATGGCAGCGCAGAACGATCTCCCTGACATCCAGCTCGATCCGGCGGCCCTGTACCGCGAGGACGTGTTCACCGATCGGCGCGCCGGCAGCATCCGGCGGCTGACGCCGGTCAACGCCGACGGATCACCCGATCCCTCGCGCGCGGTGCTGTACTCGGGACAGACCCAGCTGCTCACCCCCGCCGGCGTGCTGCCGCTCGGCTTCGAGATCGAGGCCAAGACGCTGGCCGAAGCCCTCGACAAGTTCCCCGACGGCGTCAAGGTGGCGCTCGAACAGGCCATCGACGAGGCACGCGAGCTGCGCCGCGAGGCGGCTTCGCGCATCGTGGTGCCGGAAGTCGGCAGCGGCGTCGGGCCGGGTCCCGCGCCGGCCGGGGGCGGCAAGATCAAGTTTCCCTGACGGGCGCACGGCCGATGCCTCCGCGCCCCCTCGTGTCGTGCGCCCTCGGGCTGCTGGCTGCGTGCGCCGGCACGCAGCTGGGCGGTGGCCCGCAGCCGTTCCCCGGCGGCGGACCGGGCGGCAAGACGATGCCCACCGTCACCGAGACTGCCGTCGGCATGCCGCCGGGGGCGGCGGCGCCGATCTATCCCATCACCGCGCGCGTCAACGTTGCCGACAACTATTTCGGCACCAGGGTCGCCGATCCTTATCGCTGGCTGGAGAATCTCGATTCACCGGCGGTGACCGAGTGGGTCAACAGGGAAAACGCGCTGGCGCAGCCGCGGCTCGCGGCGCTGCCGTGGCGGGCGTGGGTGAAGGCGCGCCTGGCGCAGCTGTGGGAGTACGAGCGCTACGAGGTGCCGCTGAAGCGCGGCACGCACTACTTCTATCTGCACAACGACGGCACGCAGAACCAGAGCGTGCTGATGGTCGCCGACGGTGCCGATGCCCCGGGCCGCCTGCTGTACGATCCGAATACGGCGCGCGCCGATGCCACCGTCGCACTGTCGGAGTTCACCCCCGATGTGCGCGGCGACATCGTGGCGTACGCGGTGTCAGACGGCGGTACCGACTGGCAGCTGTGGCGTTTCCGGCGCGTCGCGGATCGGACCGACCTGCCGGACACGCTGCGCTTCACCAAGTTCTGGGGCGTCTCCTGGGCGCGCGACGATTCAGGGGTCTACTACAGCCGCTACCCGGCGCTGCCGGGCGGACGCGGCGACGACTCCGGGCGGCCGGCCGTGTACTTCCACCGCCTCGGCACGCCGCAGGATCACGATACCGTGGTGTATGAGGTGACCAACCACCCGACGCACGTGCCGGTCGCGCGCGTGAGCGAGGATGGGCACTACCTCATCGTCACGCTCGTCGAGGGGTACGAGAAGAACGGCGTCGATCTGCTCGATCTGCAGCATCCCGGCGCTGCGCCCCGGCCGCTGTTCGCGGCCTGGGACGCGCGCTACCGCTACATCGGCCAGCATCGGCACGAGCTCTTCTTCCAGAGCACCGCGGATGCGCCCCTCGGACACGTGATCGCCGTCGACGCGCGCGAGCCGGGAGCGAGTGCGCGGGTCGTCGTGCACGAGGGCGCTGCGGCTCTCGAGGAGGCGACCTACGTCGGCGGCCGCATCATCGCCAGGTACGTCGAGGATGCCCACGGGGTGGCGCGCGTCTACGAGCGCGACGGGCGTCCGGTGGGCGAGGTAGCGCTGCCGGGGCTGGGAGGCATCGAAGGCTTCCAGGGCGAGGAGGCGCAGAGCGAGACCTTTTTCTCCTACACCGATTACCTGACGCCGCCGCGCATCTACCGCTTCGACGTGCCCGCCAACCGCGCGAGCCTGTGGCGCGGCGCGCTGCCCCCCGCCGCCGCCGCGCAGTTCGTCACCGACCAGGTGTTCTATAACAGTAAGGACGGCACGCGCGTGCCGATGTATGTCACGCACCGCCGCGACGCGGCCAGGGATGGCAACCAGCCGTTGCTGCTGTACGGCTACGGGGGCTTCGACGTCTCGCTTACGCCGAGCTACCGCCCGTCCGTCGAGGCGTGGCTGGAGATGGGCGGCACCTACGTCGAGGCCAACCTGCGCGGCGGCGGCGAGTACGGCGAAGCCTGGCACAAGGCCGGCACGCTCGAGAACAAGCAGCGCGTGTTCGATGACTTCATCGCCGCCGCCGAGTACCTGGTACACGAGCACTACACGCGCAGCGCGCGCCTCGGTATCTACGGCCGCAGCAACGGCGGGCTGCTGGTCGGCGCCGCCATGACGCAGCGTCCGGAGCTGTTTGCGGCGGCGCTGCCCGCGGTCGGCGTGCTCGACATGCTGCGCTATCACACCGCCAGCGCCAACGCGCGGCAGTGGGCTTCCGACTACGGCCTGGCCGAGGACCCGGAGCAGTTCCGTGCGCTGTATGCCTATTCGCCGGTGCAGAACGTCAGGCAGGGCATCTGCTACCCGCCCACGCTCATCACCACCGCCGACCACGACGATCGCGTGGTGCCCTGGCACAGCTACAAGTTCGCCGCCGCGCTGCAGGCGGTGCAGATCTGCCCCAACCCGATCCTGATCCGCGTCGAGACCCGGGCCGGGCACGGCGCGGGCAAGCCCGTGTGGATGCAGATCGAGGAGTTCGCCGACCAGTGGGCGTTCCTGGCGAAGTGGCTGTCGCTGGGCGACCCGCCCATGGAGTCATCGCCGCCCCGGGAGACGCAATAGCCAGCCGGTGCGCCCGGTCAGGCGCGATCAGACTGTCTTGAGGATCGCCCGGATGCCCGCGCTCTCGGGGTCGAAGACGACCACGAGCTTGCGCACCTCGCCCCACATCACCATGGCGTTGGGCTGTGCGGGCGAGAGCCCTGCGGCGGCCATGCGCGCCTTGAGGTTCCGCTGCTCTTGCGGCGAGAGCTGTCGGTGCTCCTTGAGGTCGTCGATCGTGCTCAGGTGCTTGCGCAGCTCCGCAAGTCCGGCAGCCCACGGCTTGAAGTAGCGCGGCATGTCGGTGACATCGCCGCCGCCGAAGACGGCCCCGTTGACGATTTTCGCCGCCTGGTCCGGGTCGTCCGGCAAGGGTGCCCAAACCCAGCGCGGCAGGCTGTACCAGTGCG
>DATHQM010000028.1:0-5496 GCA_035482695.1 Steroidobacteraceae bacterium
ATCAACACGCGCGGCTTTGGATTACCTCCAGGCGCTGCACGACCAATTCAACGGCGACTGGCTCCTGGCGATCGCGGCTTACAACTGCGGCGAAGCGGGGGTCGAGCGCGCCGTCGATGCGAACCGCGCGGCCGGCAGGCCGATAGACTTCTGGAGCCTGCGTCTGCCCACCGAGACCCGCGCCTACGTGCCGAAACTGCTGGCCATGAAGCGCCTGGTATCTGATCCGGAAACCTACGGCCTGTCCATCAGCCCGATCCCGAACCAACCCTACTTCGCGCGCGTCGACACCCGCGGCCAGATCAACTTGAAAACGGCCGCGGAAATCGCGGGTATCACCGCGGAAGAGCTTTACGAGCTCAACCCGGCGTTCCACCGCTGGGCCACCGACCCCACCGGCCCGCACTACCTGCTGCTGCCGGTGGATGCCGCCGACGTCTTCATGGAGAACATCGCACAGCTCACGCCCGACCAGCGCCTGGGAGTCAGCCACTACACCGCGGTGCGCGGCGACTCGGTCGCCTCCGTCGCTGCGCGCTTCCACACCACCGTCAACGTCGTCCGCGAGCTGAACGACCTGCCGACGCAGGGGCTGACGGTGGGGGATGACCTGCGCGTGCCGAGCGCGGTGACCGAGCTGCCGCCCAAGGTCATGCTCGCCGCCGCGCGCGTGGACGGCCGCGTGCGCGCCGCGCGGCCGCACGTGCAGGTCGTGCGCCGCGGGGACTCGCTGTATGCCATCGCGCGGCGCAGCGGCATGAATGTCAATGTGCTGGCGCTGATGAACGGGATGCACCCCGACGACACGTTGCGCGCCGGGCAGCGGATCCGTCTGTCGGAGGGCGCCAGCACCCACACGGTGCGGCGGCGCGTGGAGTATGTCGTGCGCGAAGGCGACACCATGCCGCAGATCGCGCGGCTGTTTCAGTGCAGCGTGCCGCAGCTGCTCGCCTGGAACGGCATGAGCACTCACTCGCACATCCACGTCGGCCAGAAGCTGCGCATCCAGCTCACCTCGCGTCACGGCTGAGGATCAAAGCGGGCGCGACAGCGCCTGCGGCGCTGAGCTTTCCGGCATAATCGCGCCGGGAGGCACCAACTCATGGGATTTCTCGCCGGCAAGCGCGCTTTCATCGTGGGCGTGGCGACCGATCGCTCCATCGCCTGGGGTATTGCTCAGGCGATGCACCGCGAGGGCGCCGAGCTCGCCTTCTCGTACGTCAACGACAAGATGAAGGAGCGCGTCGAGCCGCTCGCCGCCTCCCTCGGCGCGCGGCTCATCATGCCGCTCGACGTCACGGTCGATGCGCAGTGCGACGCGGCCTTTGCGCTGCTCAAGCGCGAATGGGGGCAGCTCGACATCGTGGTGCACGCCGTGGCCTTCGCGCCGCGCGAGGCGCTTACCGGCAGCTTCGTGAGCGCCACCAGCCGCGAGGGCTTTCGCGTCGCGCACGACGTCTCGAGCTACAGTCTCACCGCGCTCGCGCAGCGCGCGCACCCGCTCATGGTGGGGCGCCGCGGTGCGCTGCTGACGCTGACCTATCTCGGGGCACGGCGCTCGATTCCCGGCTACAACGTCATGGGTCTCGCCAAGGCGAGCCTGGAAGCGAGCGTGCGCTTCCTCGCGGCGGACCTGGGTCCCGAAGGCATCCGCGTCAACGGCATATCCGCCGGCCCGATCAAGACACTGGCCGCCGCCGGCATTCCCGGCTTTCGCAAGATGCTCGGCCGCGTGGCGGAGATCGCCCCGCTGCGCCGCAACGTGACGCTCGAGGATGTCGGCAATGCCGCCGCCTTTCTCTGCTCGGATCTCGCCGCGGGTATCACCGGGGAGATTCTCTATGTCGACGGCGGCTTCAGCACCGTCGGCATGAGCTTCCCGCAGGAAGCCGAGGGCTAACGCTACTCGAAGGCCTTCGGGTTCTTGCGCACTTCGGCGGTGCGGCGCACTTCCTCGACGTAGGCGAGCGCTGCCGCGGTACCGAGGCGCTGTGACTCCTCCAGTGCGCGATCGCGCTGCGCCTGCTCTGCCTGTCCGGCCGCGTTGTGCGGCACCGTGCGCACCGCGCTCACGGCGATCACTGCCGCGCCGCCGTCGTTGATCGGCACGGCGGTGAACTCGCTTCGCCCGGAAGGCCGGGGCAGTGCGAAGGCGGCCTCGCGCACCGGCTGCGGCACCGACGGATCAGCGCGCCCGATGAAGTGCGCCGGCTCGAGGCTCATCTTCAGCTCCTGGGCGACACTGTCGAAGGAGGCCCCGCCCACGAGCCGCTCGCGCGCGGCGCGCGCGGCGGTGAGCGTCGCCTGCGTCGCGCGCTCCTTGGCGATCGCGGCGACGATGGCGGGGCGCACCTCCGCGAGCCCCTGCGGCTTGGGTGAGCGATGTTCCAGCACTTTCACGATCACCAGGCGGTCGTCGCCGAGCAGCACCGGACCGCCGAGCTTGCCGGCGCCGAGCGGCGGATCGCCGAACAGCAGCTCCTGCAGCGGCTGAGCGGGCCCGAGCGGCGGTGCGCCAGGACCGCGCGCGAACGCTGCCAAGTCGCCCTGCTGCAGCTGGTATTGCTGCGCCACGGCGCTCAGATCGACGCCGGGATCGGCGAGCTTGCTCTGCAGCTGCTCCTGGATCTCGCCGAAGCGATCGGTGGCGCGATCGCGGCGCACCTGCGCCTCGAGCTCGGGTCGGGCTTCCTCGAACGACTTGCCCTTGGCCGGCTGGATCTCGTCGAGACGGATGATGTGATAGCCGAATTGCGTCTTGACCGGCCCCTTGATCTCACCCGCCGACATGCCAAACAGCGCGTCCGCGAACGGCTTGACGAAGCTGCCACGCTCCGCGTACCCGAGATCCCCGCCGTTGTGCGCCGAGCCCGGGTCCTGCGAGTACTGTTGCGCCAGCGCGCCGAAATCCTTGCCCGCCTTGAGCTGCGCGAGCACCTGCTGCGCCTGCGCCAGGGCTGCCGCGTCGTCCTTGCCGGTGATGAGGATATGCCGCGCGTGGCGCTTCTCGGGCACCAGCAGGCGACTCTTCTCCTTGTCGTACGCGGCGCGCAGGTCCGCCTCGCTCACCGACTGCTCAGCCGCGAGCGCATCGAGGCGCAGCTCCGCATACTGCAGGTGATCGGATTCGGCAGTCATGTACTGCGCGAGGTGCGCCTTGTAGTAGGCCTGCACCGCCGCATCGTCGACCCCGGCGGCCGCCTTGGACTGATCTGCCGGCAGGGCGAGGTAGCGCACCTCGCGCTCCTGGTCCTGCAGCTCGGTCAAGCGCGTAAGCTCGGTCGGGGTGAGGAAGTCCGAGCCGCGGATTCCCCCCTCGAGCTGCAGGCGCTGTATCTCGTTACGCAGCTCGCGCTCGAAGACGTCCAGCGGGATGCCGGCCTGCGCCAGGGCCGCGCGGGCCATCTCCGGGGAGTACTGGCCTTCGACCTGGAAGGCCGGCTCGCTCTGTACCGCCTCGCGCAGCGCGTCATGGCTCACCCGGTAGCCGAGGGACTCGGTGCGCTTATCGAGCAGGGCGTTGCGGATCAGGCTCTCGAGTACCTGGTTCTGCAGCTGCGAGCGCAGCTCCGCGGGCAGCTCCGCGCCCCCGAGGCGCTGCTGCCACTGGGTCTGCTCGCGCAGCCAGGCGCCGTGTGCGTCCTCCAGCGGGATCTTGATGCCGTTCGCCTCGGCGGCGTAGTTGGAGCCGCCGAAGTTCAGGTTGACGATGCCGTAGGCGCCCCAGGCGGCGAAAATCACCGACAGCAGTCCGAGCACCAGGTACCCGAACCACTTGCGCCACTTGCTCCCCGTGTAGCCCTTGAGGCTGTCTCCGATACTCTGAAGCATGTGCGACGCCGGGGTGGTTATGGGCCAATGTGGCGGAGCGGACGGGACTCGAACCCGCGACCCCCGGCGTGACAGGCCGGTATTCTAACCAGCTGAACTACCGCTCCGAATTTGGGGGGCGAATCCTAACGGATTGATGAATAAGGCCACAAGCAGTTTCGGGCGCACGGCGGCGACAGCCGCGGCCGGCTCGCAGCCCGCCGCGCCCATGCCGCTTCCGCGGGTTCGGCTGAACGCTCGCTGAACGTGTGGTGCGTCAACGGATCGGCCTTTTGAGCGCTGTGCACTGTGCACTCCCCGAGCGGCGCACGCCGCATTAGGTTCAATCCGTCGGTAAGTTACGACACGCTGCGCCCTGCCCCGTTCCGTCAGGCACAATGCACGGCAAAGGGGGTCAGGCGAGGAATGCTGCCAATGAAGCTGATTCGAACTGTTGTTTGCACCGCGATCGCCGCCGCGGGCCTCTCGGCGCCGGCACTCGCCGCGCTCGGCGGCGACGCCTCTTCGGTGGAGCGCGACCGCGCCAGTTTGCGTGGCACGCTCAAGGTGAGCGCGAGCGGCGCGTACACCGTCCACGAGATCGGCACCTCCTCGGGCCTCGTGGTCCACGAGTACGTCGCTCCTGACGGCAAGGTGTTCGCGGTGAGCTGGCGCGGCCCGGGTATCCCGGACCTGCAGCAGGTGCTGGGGGACTACTACGGGCAGTTCGCGCAGGCGCGCGCCGCCATGGCGCCTCACTACGACCACCACCACCTGGTGGTGAGCACCGCCGCGCTGGTAGTGCAGTCGCGCGGCCGCACGCGCGACTTCTTCGGCCGCGCCTGGGCTCCGGCCCTGCTGCCGCAGGATTTTTCCCTGAACGACCTGCAGTAATCGCTCCACGGACGAGGACACGTCGTGCGTAATCTCTTTGCTCTCCTTCTTGCGCCGTTGATCCTGCTTGCCGCCTGTGGCGGCGGCGGCGGCTCCAGCAACAGTGGTGGTGGTGGCGGCGGCGGCGGTGGTGGCGGCGATGGCGGCACTCAGACGATCGCCACCCCGGGACCGCCTAACGTAGAGCCCATGGTGGTCGATGCCGGGCCCGCGGGGCTGCCAGCTCCGTCGGTCAACACCGCGTTCGTGTCGGTGCAGGTGTGCGTACCCGCGACTGCCACCTGCCAGACGATCGATCACGTCGAGGTCGACAGCGGCTCGGTCGGGCTGCGGCTGCTCGCTCCGGTGGTCACCGTCGCCCTGCCCCTCATCCCTGACGGCGCCAACACGCTCGCCGAGTGCCTGCAGTTCGCCGACGGCACCGAGAGCTACGGCTCTCTTGCCACCGCCGACATGGTAATGCCGGTCTCGGGTGAGAAGGCCGCGAGCGTCGTCGTGCAGCTGATCGGCGCGGCTTCTGCCGGCACCCCACCGGGCGCCTGCACCGGTACGCCGAACAATACCGTCGCGACCTTCGGCGCGAATGGCATCCTCGGCGTCGGACCCTTCATCAACGACTGCAACACCTCCGGCAACTGCGGGCCGGGACAGCAGGCAGCGAACTACTACAGCTGCACGACGCCACCCCCCACGCCGCCCAACACCTGCGGCACGTTCACTGCGAGCCTCGCGCAGCAGGTGCATAACCCGGTGATCCTGCTGCCCAAGGACAACAACGGCGTGATCCTCGAG
>DATHQM010000029.1:0-2839 GCA_035482695.1 Steroidobacteraceae bacterium
CGCAGCGGCCGCAGCCGCGCGCCGAGGGCGTGGTGGAAGGCCGCCGCCTGTCGCTCGTCGATGCTCAGCTGCACCACCGGTACATCCGCCTGCGGGTAGAGGTGACGCAGCACCGACCAGGTGCCGTGATCGAGGCCCCAGGAGTAATCGGCGGTCACCGGCAGAGGGGCGAGCAGCGCGCGCACCTGCGCGGCGAGCGCCGCATCGCCCGCGGCCGGGTAGCGCACCGCGAACAGCTCGCGCGGGAAGCCGCCGAAGTCATGGATGGTGCGCGGCTCGGGCATGGCGGTCACGGCGGTGCCGGCGACGTACCAGTGCGCCGAGATGGCCAGCACGGCGCGCGGGCGCGGCAGCGCCACACCGAGCGCCGTCCAGGCGCGTGTCCAGGGATTGTCCTGCAGCGCGTTCATCGGGTTGCCGTGCCCGAGAAACAGCGCCGGCATCAGCGTACTCATGACTTCAGGGCGTGGGGGGCAGAGAGCAGCTGCACCGCGATCTGATACAGGCGTGCGCGCACGCTCAGGCGCTCGTTGGCACGCGTGACGTAGCGCACCGCAACTTCCACGCCCATCCCGCCGGCGGAGGGTCGCACCGCCATCGCCGGCTGGGCGTTGAACCCCATGGCGCGTCCGCGTGCAGCGCGTTTCCACTCCTCCTCGGCCTGGGCCGCGTCCTTCGCGGTCGCGGTGCTGACTTCCTTGAGGATGGCATCTGCGATGACGTGCGGATCGCGGTCGTAGGGCACCATGATCGACAGCTCGTCCCACAGCCATTGACCCGAGGTAGAGAAGTTGAAGTAGTGCCCCTCGATGGCGAAGCTGTTGGTGAAGGTGACCCGCCTGCCGGTCGGGTGGCCGGCATCGGTCCAGTTGCCGGTCTCGAGCAGTACGGTGTGGAACATGTTCAGCTCGATCACCTCGCCGCTGACGCCGTTGATTTCCACCCAGTCGCCGAGCCGCATGCCGTTACGGCCCATGAGCACGAACCAGCCGATGAACGCCACGATGAAGTCCTTGAGCGCCACGGTGAGACCGGCACCGGCGATGCCGAGCATGGTCGCGAGCTGCGTGGGCACGCCGATCAGCACCAGCAGTATGACGACCAGGCCGACGATCTGCAGCGCCACGCCGACCACGCTGCGCAGCGTGTGCAGCTGGCGGCGGTCGAGGCGCGCGCGCGCCAGCAGCCGCTCGAGCAAGCGGTCGATGAGCAACAGCACCAGCAGCGCAGCGAACACGATCATCGCGCCGCCGAGCAGCGTATGCAGCACCTGCCGCGCCTGCGTGGCGACCAGCCCCTGCCACTGGCCGTAGATGTCGACGAGCTTGCGCCGCGCCGCGATGCGCTCATCGCGCAGCGTCAGGCGGTGCTGCTCGGCGGCGATGAGCCGGGTGAGCTCAAGGAGCGTCGTGGGTGCGGGGGCGGCCGCCGGCGGCGTGCCCGCCGGCGCGGCGGCAGCGGGCGCAGGCTTCGCGGCCGGTGCAGTGGCCGGCGCAGCGGCTGGCGCAGGCTTCGCGACTGCCGCGATCGCCGGCGCCGCACCGCCGCCCGCATGCTGCGCGTGCACGGTGAACTGCGGGACGAGCGCCTTGTTCGCGGCGAGCTCTGCGGCGATGTTGGCGCGCTCGAGGCCGAGCTGATCGGCGCTCTCGCTGACGTGCGCACGCGCCCAGCCGAGCCAGCGCTCCTTGCGGTGCAGCGTCAGCCACTGCCGTATCTGCCCGACCATGCCCTTGAGCCTGGTGAGCGCATCCTCCGTGGCGGCGGGAGCGGCGGAGGCTGCCTTGCGCTCGGCGGCCTGATGTTCCTGCTGCATCGTCTGGATGCGCTGGTGCACATTGCCACCGGCCTGCAGCAGCTGCTCGTTGGCCTCCTGGATCTCGTCCTGCTCGAGAGCCACCTGCGATTGCGCCAGGTCGAGGCGGTCCTGCAGGGCGGGCTTGTCCGCATCGCTCGCCTTGGCGAGCGATGTCGTGAGCTGACTGACGGCCTGGGTATCGGCCGCGAGGACCTTCTGCAGTTCATCGATATGCTGCTGGATACGCGTGGCTTCCGGCGACTGCGGCGGCGGATGCGTCTCGAGGTGATGCAGCGCCGCGGCGAATGCCAGGTCCAACTCGTGGTCGGCGACCTGAATGGCCGACTGGGCGAGCGCCTGCTCCTCGGAGGTATTGGCATAGCGCGCGAGGCGCTGCGCGACGAGCAGCGTGTGCTCGTCGATGACCGGGATGGCACTGGCCGGTGTCACCACCACCAAGGCACTTTTCTTCTGTACCGGCGCCGCGGAGGGATCGTTGGTGGCCCACAGGCCGTAGCCGGCGGCCAGCAGCAGCGCGCACAGCACCGCCGCGATGATCTTCTGCAGCATGCTCATGCGTCTATGATGCCATGGCCGCGGGGGCGGCCGCCGCGCAGCGCCCGGCCGCGGCGCTGCTACGGCGCGGCGCGTGCCCGAGGGCGAACGCCGCGTCGAGCCGGTCTGTCAGGCGGTAAACGGGCCGCCTTTAGTTGATGGCCAGCGCGAAGGAGGGATTCGAGCCGAGGTTCGGGTCTTCGATGGTGGTGTAGACATTGTGGCCGAAGAAGAAGGGCAGGCCCATGTCGAGCGTCGTCATATCGAAAGCGGCCGCGCCGAGGTTGTTGAAGGCGGTGGCAGTAGGCGCACCGTTGAACAGCGTGTCCGCATTGGCAATCTGGAAATCAGCCGTCGCCGTCGTGCCGTTGGTATCGATGAGCACCGCGCTTTCGTTGGTCGCGGAGGGCGGGCACAGGAAGGTGTTGTCCGTGCAGGTCGCGATCGAGGTGTTGACGAAGTTCGCGTTCGAGCCGCTGTCGAGGT
>DATHQM010000030.1:0-24000 GCA_035482695.1 Steroidobacteraceae bacterium
CGGCTGGCGGTGCGGCCCGGGGCGCTCTGATCGGGTCCGTGCTGATTCCACAGCCCCGAGTCGACCACCGCCACGGTCACCCCGGTCCCGGTGATGCCACCGACCTGCAGCTCCTGGGCGGCGACCTCGCTCGGGTAGTAAGTCTCGGGCAGCGTGCCGGCGGCGGAGCTGGCGCTGACCTTGGTGTCCGGGAACACGTTCAGGCCGGGCACGTTCGCCGCCTGCAGTGCTTCGAGCTCGCGCGCATCGAGCAGCACGCTCACGGCGCGGATCACCGACAGGTCGCCGGTCACCTTGCCGCCCACGCGCACCACGGCGCTCGCGGCCTCGCCGGCGCTCCCCGCCTGCACGATGTAGCTCTGCCGCGATGGCGCGGCCAGCGGCGCTGACGGCGACGCGGGCGACGCGGGCGCCGCGCGGGGCGGCGCGGCGCGGGCCACGGCCGGGCTTGCAACCGCGGCCTGCGTGGTCGGCGGCGCCGGTGTGCCGCGATGCAGGCACAGCAACAGCACCAACAGCGCGCTCGCGGCGCCTGCCATCAGCAGCCAACGTCTCGTTTGAGCCTTCATCGCGGTGCATCCATTCGGATGGTGGTGTTGGCAGTCTTTTTACTGGAAACATCTGTCGCCAAACAGGGACGAGTCGGGTTGGCGAGTGCGACACGTGTCACAACAATTACGCGCCGCGCGCTTATGTCATTGCCGCCGCTGACAGCGCGGCAACAGCGCTCGACATAACTGCAGCGCGGTGCGCGAGCGAGCGGCCGGAGCCCCGGCTACGGCATCAGGCGGATGGCCTAGTGGAAATCGCGCGAGCGCGTCAGCAGGCTCCCGAGCAGCGCCGAGCGATCGATGAGGCGGCGGGCGATCAGGTGCGATACCCCGTCCTGCTGCTGCCACTCGCCGTGCACTTCCAGCAGCCGCGCACCGATGAGCGCGCGGCGCTGCGCGCGCCCGACGCGCTCCCAGACGATGACGTTCACCTGCCCGCTCTCGTCCTCGAGAGTGAGAAAGGTGACACCGCTGGCAGTGGCCGGGCGCTGGCGCATGAGCACGATGCCGGCGGTGCGCACCCGCGCCCCGTGCTGCGCGTTCTGCAGCTCACCCGCGCTCAGTAGCGCCCACGCGCGCAGCCGTTCGCGCAGCAGCGCCAGCGGATGCCGTCCCAGGGTGAGTCCGAGGGCCGCGTAGTCGGCGACGATCCCCTGCCCCTCGGTCGGGGCACTCAGGAGCGGCCGGCCTTCCTGCGCAGCCGCCCCCCGGGTGTCGGTCAGCCCCAGGGGCAGCGCGCGCTCGGTGCCGGCCACTTCCCAGAAGGCCAGATGCCGGTTGCCGCTCAAGGCGGCGAATGCGCCGGCAGCGGCCAGAGCTTCCAGATCGCCGCGGTCAAGCGCGGCGCGCAGGGCGAGATCCGCCACGCTGGTAAAGGGCTGCGCCGCACGTGCGCGGATGAGGCGCGCAACGCCCGCCTCGGTTAAAGACTTCACCAGACGTAACCCTAAGCGCAGTACCGGCTCGCCCTGCGCACCGCGCTCGAGAGTTGAGTCCCAGAGGCTGACGCAGGCATCCACGGGCCGCACTTCCACGCCGTGAGCGCGCGCATCGCGTACCAGCTGCGCGGGCGCATAGAAGCCCATCGGCTGGCTGTTGAGCAACGCGCAGGTAAAGGCCGCCGGCTCGTAGCACTTGAGCCAGGCGGAGTCGTACACCAGCAGCGCGAAGCTCAGAGCATGTGCCTCGGGGAATCCATATTCGCCGAAACCGAGCATCTGCCGGTAGATGCGCTCGGCGAACTCAGCCGGGTAGCCCTTGAGGTGCATGCCGCCCAGCAGCCGCTCGCGGAAGACATCGAGCCCCCCGGTCCGCTTCCAGGCGCCCATCGCGCGGCGCAGCGCATCCGCCTCGCCGGGCGAGAAACCGGCGGCGACGATCGCGATCTGCATCACCTGCTCCTGGAAGATCGGCACACCGAGCGTGCGATGCAGCACCGCGCGCACTTCCTCGCCCGGGTAGTCCACTGGCTCCGCGCCGCAGCGGCGCCGCAGGAACGGATGCACCATGTCGCCCTGGATGGGGCCGGGGCGCACGATCGCCACCTCGATGACGAGGTCGTAGTAACAGCGCGGCTTCAGGCGCGGCAGCATCGCCATCTGCGCGCGCGACTCGATCTGGAAGACGCCGATGGTATCGGCGCGGCAGAGCATGTCGTAGACCTGCGGATCCTCGGCCGGCAGCTCGCCGAGGGTGTAGTGCGTGCCGCGGTATTCGTTCACCAGCGTGAAGGCGCGCTGCAGGGCGGTGAGCATACCGAGGGCCAGCAGGTCCACCTTGAGCAGCCCCAGGTCGTTCAGGTCGTCCTTGTCCCACTGCACCACGGTGCGCTCCGGCATCGCCGCGTTCTCGATCGGCACCAGCTCCTCGAGCAGGTCCTGCGCGATGACGAAACCGCCGACGTGCTGCGAGAGATGCCGGGGGAAGCCGGGGAAGGCGACCAGCTCGGCGGCGAGCGGCAGCAGGCGCCTGAGCCAGGGGCTGTCCGTATCGAAGCCGGCCTCGCCCAGGCGCTGGGCGAGCGCGGTGCTGCCGTCCCACCACTGCATGACCTGCGCTAAGCGGGTGCTCTCGGCGGGCGTGAGACCGAATGCCTTGCCCAGATCGCGCAGCGCGCTGCGCGGCCGGTACATGATGACCGTGGCGGCCAGCGCGGCGCGCTCGCGGCCGTACTTGCGGTAGACGTACTGCAGCACCTCCTCGCGCCGCTCGTGCTCGAAGTCGATGTCGATGTCGGGCGGCTCATTGCGCTCGCGGGAGATGAAGCGCTCGAACAGCAGCGCCGCACCACGCTGCGGATCCACCGAGGTGACGCCGAGGCAATAGCACACGCGCGAGTTGGCCGCCGAGCCGCGCCCCTGGCAGAGGATCCCCTGGCTGCGCGCATAGGCGACGACGTCGTGCACGGTGAGAAAATAAGGCTCGTAGGCGAGCTCGGCGATCAACTCGAGCTCGTGTTCGATGGCGGCGCGCTCGCTCGCAGGCACTCCGCCCGGCCAGCGACGGCGGGCGCCTGCTTCCGTCAGCCGCCGCAGATGGCTCGCCGGCGTCTCGCCCGGCGGGACGAGCTCGCGCGGATATTCGTAGCGCAGCTCCGCGAGCGAGAAGTGACAGCTGTCCGCCAGCTCCACCGTGCCTGCGAGCAGCTCCGGCGGATACAGCCGCTCGAGGCGCGCGCGCTCGCGCAGGTAACGCTCGCCGTTGGCATACAGCCGCGAGCCCACCTGCGCGATCGGCAGCTTCACGCGGATGGCGGTGAGCGCATCCTGCAGGCGGCGCCGCGCGCGCACGTGCATGTGCACGTCGCCGGCGGCGATGAGCGGCACGCCATGACGCGCACCGAGCTGCGTGAGGCTCGCGAGCCGTGCGCCGTGCTCCCCGTCGCGCAGCAGCTCGACCGCGATCCTCACCCTGCCGGGAAAGCGCGCCGCGAGCCACTCGAGCTCACCGGCGTCGGGCCGCGCTCCCGGCACCCACAGGATGTGACACTGCCCGGGACCGAGCTCGGTGACATCGGCGCGCGTGAGCGTGTATTGCCCCTTGTCGGCGGCCCGCCGCCCGCGGGTGATGAGACGGCACAGCGCGCCATAGCCGCGCCGGTCGATGGCGATCGCGACGAACTTCAGTCCGCATTGCAGGCGCAGCTCCGAGCCGATCAGGAGCTTCAGGGGGCGGCTCCTGGCCGCCATGTGCGCGCGCACCACGCCCGCCATCGAGCACTCATCGGTGAGTGCCAGCGCCCGATAGCCGAGCGCCTGTGCCTGCTCGACCAGCTCGTGCGGATGCGAGGCGCCGCGCAGGAAGGTGAAGTTCGACAGGCAATGCAGCTCGGCGTACTCGGGCAGCACGGGCTGCGGCCTTTAGCCGAATACGCCGTGGAGAAACCATCCATGCGGCGCCGCACGCTCGCGAAATACCCACAGCCGCACGCCGTGCTCATCGAGCGCGGCGTAATAATCGCGCGCGATCTCGCCGCCGTCCCACCAGCCGCTCTCGATGCGTTCCGGCTCGCTCACGAGTCGCAGCCGGCCGTGCCGCTGCGGCCAGCCGTCCTGCACCGCGAGCGGCTGCGGCGCCGGCAGGATCCACAAGGGACGCCGCGCCGCCGCCGCCCGTGCTGCGCGGCGTGCGGGATCGCGCGGCGCGCTGGCCGCGGGCGGGGCGGTCAGCGCCCAGGCGCTTTCCGGGCGGTGTTCGTCCCGCACCGCCAGCCCATGCACCGTCCCGGCACCGAGGCGCGCGCGCAGCAGCTCGATGAGCCCACACGTCTCATCGCCCGTGTCGCCGCCGTGCTCACCGGCCTGCCACAGCGAGCGGCTGCCCGGCAGGTGCGGAACGAGCGCAGCGGCGCGCAGCTCGCAGGCGCGCACCGCGGCGGGCAGCGGCTGGCGCTGCAGGTGCTCGCCGAACAGCGCCGCGAGATGCCGCGCTTCCGCGCACGGTGCGGCGAGGTGGAGTATGCACAGCGTCGGCGCGCCGTGCCGGTGCCACAGGCGCCCTTCGAGCTGCAGCACGCCGCACTGGCGTGCCGTGAGGAATTCGCCGAGCGCGGCGAACAGCGGCGCGAGCGCGACGAGCAGCCGCCCATGATCGGTCAGCTCGTAATCGAGCTCGCGGCGGCGGCGAAAGCGCTCGGGCGGGCGGAAGCTGGCGTGCACCTGCGGTGCGCGCCCGGTGAGCGCATCGAGCATGGCGAGTTGCGCCGCGCCGAAGCGGCGCGCAAAGGCGGCGCGCGGCAAGCGCAGCACCGCCCCTATGGTGCGCACGCCCACCCGCGCCAGCCGCGCCAGCGTCTCCTCGGGCCAGCACAGCGCGCGCAGCGGCAGGGACGCCAGCTGCCCGGTGAGCTGCGCGAGCGAGGTGATCATCAGCGGCTTGCCGGCACGAGCGGCCGTCAACGCCGCGAGCGGCAGGGGTGCGAATGCGATCACCGGGCAGGTGCTGAGCCGCCGGCATTCCTCGGTGAGCGCGACGCTGAGGCCCGCCACGCCTGCAAACAGCTGCAGGCTCCCCTGCACCTCGAGCAGCAGGCCATCGGGCGGCACGAGGCTCACGCGCGGCGTGAAGCGTTGGCAGGCGCTTGCCAGCGGCGCAAGTTTTTCCGCAGCTTCGGGCCCGGGCAGATGCACGGCCGCCCACAACTGCGCAGCGGCTGCGCGCGGCAGGGGCCGCAGCGCGTGCGGCGCTGCCGCGGCCGGATCGCCGGGCGGCCGGGACGCGGGTGCTGCCGGGGCCGGTAGCTCGTATGCCGTGTCAGCGGCGGCTCGAGGTGTGAGCGGGTGCATGGCGGTTTGCCTCAGGAGGGCCAGGGAATTTCCAGCTCACCGCGGCGGGCGCCGGGGCCTTTCAGCAGCGTGATGCGCACCGCGGCATCGCGCGGCTCGAGCGCCAGGCGCATCACCGCAGCGGAAGTCTCGCGGGCGAAACGCCGCGGACGAAACAGCACCCCGAGCGTACGGCCGCACTCGGCGGCGAGCTGCAGGCGGCGCAGTTCGCGCGGCTGCGCTTGCCGCGTCCAGGCGAGCGCCGCGTCGCAGGCCCCCGAGCGCAGCGCCTGCTCGAAAGCCCACAGGGGGCGTGTGCCTCTCACGACGGCCACCCGCTCGAGCACCATGCCGTGCGCGACGAGGGCCGGGGCGAAGGGCACCAGCGGCGGGTCCACCCATACGCACCAGCGGGCGCAGCGTGCGCGGGTGAGCGCCGCGAGCGCCGGCAGCAACAACGCCAGCTCGCCGCTGCCGAAACGCGAAACGAGGATCTCGATCAGACCGGTGCGCGGCCAGCCTCTGGCGGGAAGATGCTCATCGAGCGGCGCAAACCCGGTGGCCAGACCGGTGCGCTGCGCGGCACTGCGGCCGCGCCAGATGGCCGGGTGCTCGAGCAAACGCGCGAGTTGGGTATCGCCACCAGCCATGCCAGCTCATGGACAAATTGTGGTTAGACTTCTTATTAGTTACCAGCGCGCGCTTCGCGCGCGCCAGCGCCCTCAGGTGCTACGCCCGCGGCGCACCACCCCCACCACGATCCCCTCGATGAGCAGCGGCTCTTCTTTCAGATCCACTTTGATCGGCTCGAACTCGGCGTTCTCCGGCATCAGCCACACGACGGAGCCTTCCTGGCGGTAGCGTTTCACGGTGACCTCGTTCTCGAGCCGCGCGACCACGATCTGGCGGCTGCGCACCTCGGAGGTGCGGTGCACGGCCACCAGGTCCCCGTCGAGGATGCCGGCATCCTTCATGCTCATGCCGACCACCTTCAACAGGTAATGCGGCCGCGGCTGAAATACCCCCGGATCGATCTGCAGTCGCGCCTCGAAGTTCTCCTCGGAAAAAATGGGCTTACCGGCGGCCACCCGGCCGATGAGCGGCAAGCCCATCTGCTCGCGGATGGTGTCCTTGAGCTGGATGCCGCGCGAGGTGCCGGGCACCAGGGCGATGACTCCCTTGCGGGCCAGGGCCCGCAAATGCTCCTCGGCCGCGTTGGCCGAGCGGAAACCGAGCTCGTGCGCGATCTCGGCGCGCGTCGGAGGCATGCCGGTCTCACCGATGAAACGCTGGATCAGGCGCAGGATCTGTGTCTGGCGAGGGGTAAGGTCGGACATTCTGAACCTGCCTGTCTAAATATACAGTACCTGTGATTATATCCAGATCATGGACGGCGGCAAGAGGCGCACTTTCCAAGGCGCCCCGAGGGCACTCACCAGGACGCCGCACACCTTGCGTGCCGAGCCCACGGCGCACCGCGCGTGCGCGGATTGTCCACGCCTCACCGCGAGCGAAGCCAAGCTTCGCAGCGCACCTTAAGAAAGCGACGCCGCGCCTCTGACGCACGTGATCTGCCGTGATCTGCAGCATCTTCTCAACACTGGCGCCAGCAATTAAAAATTCTTAAGGAAGCCGTCAGACCGCGCGCGCGCATCTTCCGTCCTGCAGCAACACCGCTCTGCGCGGTACGCGACTCGCGCGCTGACGCAGCGGAAATTCCCGACGTAACTGCGTGCGCGCCTGCGGCGCGCCGCACTTCTGACATGACATCACGCGTCACCTGCGGGTGTCGCGATCAGAAGACAAGACGACCAGAGTACCAACCGGCAGTTGCATTCCCGGGTCAAATTTGATGCAGTTAGGCGCGGCGATGACGGCGGAACTTGCCCACCGGACTCGCATCGGTTATCAGGACATCCCGAATCAACAACCCAAAGGGGACGTTTATGAAGTGCGCGAGTGTTGTGAAGGCGGCAGCTGCCGTGGTAGTGGTCGTGGGGCTGGCAGGTTGCACCGATCTGAAGCCCATTCAGGCTCAAATTGACGATCTGAAGGCTCAGTTGGCCAAGACGCAGGGCGACGTATCGGGCGCGAAGAGCGCCGCTGACCAGGCCAATAGTGCCGCCCAGTCAGCCGGCCAGGCGGCGAGCGGCGCGCAGAGCACCGCGAACCAGGCGCTGGCTGCCGCTCATGCCAGCCAGTCGTGCTGCGATGCGACCAACGAGAAGATTGATCGCATGTTCAAGCGGTCCGTCTCGAAGTAAGACGAGTCGCGACGATCGAATGAACGCCGCGCACCCGCGCGGCGTTTTTTTGTGCGTTTGACACGGGCCGCCCGGGCGGACGGCGCCACCCCTCAATAGCGGATCAATGCCGAGCCCCAGGTGAAGCCGCCGCCGAAGGCTTCCAGCAGCAGCAGGTCGCCGCGGCGGATGCGCCCATCGCGCACCGCCACATCGAGCGCGAGCGGCACTGACGCCGCCGAGGTGTTGCCCTGATCCTGCACGGTCACGATCACGCGCTCCATCGGCAGATCCAGCTTGCGCGCGGTGGCCTGGATGATGCGGATGTTGGCCTGGTGCGGCACCAGCCAATCGATCGCACTGCGGTCGAGTCCGTTCGCCGCCAGCGCCTCGTCCACCGCCTGGCCGAGCTTGTTCACCGCAACCTTGAACACCTCGTTGCCCGACATGCTGATCGCCAGCCTCGGGCCGAACCCCTTCGATACGCCGCTGCCGCAGTAGAGCATGTCCTTGTAGTGCCCGTCGGAGTGCAGGTGCGTCGAGAGCACGCCCGGGGACTCGCTCGGCTCGAGCACCACCGCGCCGGCGCCGTCGGCAAACAACACCGCGGTAGCGCGATCGCTCCAGTCAGTGATGCGTGAGAGCGTTTCGGCGCCGATCACCAGGGCGCGGCGCGCCTCGCCGCAGCGCACGTACTTGTCGGCGATCGACAGGGCGTACATGAACCCGGCACACGCGGTCTCGAGACTGAAGGCCGGTGGCCCGCGGCAGCCGAGGCGCTGCTGCAGCAGCGTGCCGCAGTTGGGGAAGATCAGATCCGGCGTGGTGGTGCCGAAAGCGATGAAGTCCACCTCGGTGGGTGCGATTCCGGCCGCCTCGAGCGCGCGCCGCGCGGCGACCTCCGCCAGGTCGACCGTGGTCTCGCCCTCGGCCGCGACGTGCCGGCGTTCGATGCCGGTGCGGGTGCGGATCCACTCATCGGTGGTATCGACCATTTTCTCCAGATCGTGATTGGTCACGACCCGATCGGGCAGACGCGAGCCAGTGCCGCTGATGCGCGAGTAAATCACTGAACCGCCCCTTTACGCCTGTAGCGCCCGCGCGATGTGCGCGGTGACGTCGCGCCTCGCGGCCAGCACGGCCGTGCCGATGGCGCGTGCGAAAGCGATACCGTCGGCGCGGCCGTGGCTTTTTACCACGATCCCGGCGAGGCCGACCATGCACGCGCCGTTGTAGCGGCGCGGATCGAGCCCGGCGGCCGCGCGCCGCAGCACCGGCCGCGCGATCAGGCCGGCCAGGCGATCGAGCAGTGACACCTGGAATTCCTGGCGAACCCGATCGGCGATGAGGCCGGCGACCCCTTCCATGGTCTTCAGCGCGACGTTGCCGGTGAACCCGTCCGTGACCACGACGTCGACGTCGTCGGAGAAAATATCGTCGCCTTCCACGAAACCGATGTAGTTGAGCCCGCTCGGGCCAAGCAGGGCGTGCGCCTCCTGCACCAGCTCATGCCCCTTCATGTCCTCCTTACCGATGTTCAGCAGGCCGACGCGCGGGTTGGCCACGCCGTACACCTCGCGCGCCACGATCACGCCCATGGCGGCGAACTGGCGCAACTGCAGCGCCGTCGCCTTGGTGTTGGCGCCCAGATCGAGCATGTGGGTCAGGCCATGCGCGGCCGGAACCGCCGAGATGATCGCCGCCCGCTCCACTCCGGGGAGGGTGCCCAGCACGAAGTGCGCGATCGCGGTGAGCGCCCCGGTGTTGCCGGCGCTCACGCAGGCACACGCGTGGCCGTCGCGCACCTGGTCGACGGCGAGCCGCATCGAGGAGTTTTTCTTGCGGCGAATGGCCTCGCGCGGCTTCTCCTCCATGGTCACCACCTCGGTGGCGGCGAGTACCGCGACGCGCGCGCGCAGCGTGGCCGGTTGTGCAGCCAGCAGGGCGCCGATCAGCGCGGAATCCCCGACGAGCCGCACCCGCAGCTCGGCATCGTCGGCAAGGGCGCGCAGCGCGCCGGCAACGTATTCGCGCGGCTCCTGGTCGCCGCTCATCACGTCGATCGCGATCGGCAGCACGCCGGCTCTTTGAGTCTTGGCGCCCTTGGGTGGTCGCCTGTTCAGTCCTTGTCGGTGTTATCGGCGGGCTTTTCGATCACGCGCCGGCCGCGATAGAAGCCGTCGGGCGTGATGCGGTGGCGCAGATGCGTCTCGCCGGACTGCGGGTCGGAGGACAGCGCAGGCTTGGCGAGCCGGTCGTGCGAGCGGTGCATGCCGCGTCGTGAGGGTGTCTTGCGGCTCTTTTGGACAGCCATGAATGAAGCTCCTGACTCGAAGTCTTTAGCGTTTCAAAAGTTCTCCGAGACGCGCAAACGGCCTGTGCGTCTCGCCCTGGATCAGCGGCGCCGCCGCCGCCGGCGTTGCTGCCGGCGCACAGTGCGCGTCCGTGCCCTGCGCGTGCAGCGGCACGATCGGCAGGGCGAGCAGCAGCTCCTCGGTCACCAGCTCCGCGATCGTCGTACGTCCGCCCGGGGCGAGCACCGCCTCGAGCTCCTGCGGCACCCGCTGCGCCTCGGCCTCCGAGGCGACCAGAGCGACGCGCGCGCGGATGTCGAGCGGCTGCTGCATCGGTCTCATGCAACGCTGGCACTCGAGCGTCGCGCCGCCCTTGATACTAAGCTCGGCGATCGCCAGATCCTGCTCGCGGCCAAACTGCACGCGCCCCTGCACGCTGCCCGCAACCCCGCCTCGCAGCGAGCGCAGGCCCGGCAGCTCGGCCAGCGCCAGCGCAAAGGCGACCTCCCCTGCGCTGCGGCTGAGCCGCTCGACGTCCAGCGGCTGCGACCAGGGCGGCAACGGCTCACTCCGGTGAATCGCACACGTCCCTTAGCGCACAAACACGCACGCCGTTTCGGGGGACTAAGCGCATGGGGCGCGTATAATAGGTACCGAGTAAGCCCAAGTCAAAGTCACGACCTGCGGCTAACCCGTTGTTTCTCGAAGGGCATTCGCCCAGAAGCCCAAGATCTTAGTGCCGCAGCTCATTCTCGCCTCGGGCTCCCCCTACCGCCGCACCCTGCTCGCAAGGCTCGGCATCCCGTTCCAGTCGCAGCTGTCCGGGATTGCCGAGGCGCACGTGGCGGCGGAGTCTGCCGCCGATCGCGCCTTGCGGCTTGCCGTGGAGAAGGCGCGCGCGGTGGCAGCCGGACATGCGCACGCCGTCGTGATCGGCAGCGATCAGGTCGCGAGCGCCGGGGACGAGGTGCTGGACAAGCCGGGCGATGCGGCGCGTTGCCGCGCGCAGCTGCGGCTGCTCTCCGGCCGTACCGCGCACTTCTACACCGCGTGCGCCGTCCTCGGCGGCGCTTCGGCTGCGCAACTGCACGTCGATACCACCACGGTCATGTTTCGCACCCTGTCGGGCGCCGAGATCGACCGCTACGTGGAGCACGAGCAGCCGTTCGACTGCGCGGGCGGTTTCAAGGTGGAGGGCCTGGGGGTGGCGCTCTTCGAGTGCATCGAGAGCCAGGACCCGACCGCACTCATCGGGCTGCCGCTCATCTGGCTGGCGGCGGCGTTGCGCCGCGCAGGCTACGAGCTGCCCTGACCGGGCCTTTTCCTGGGTCGGTCGGCGCGACCCGCAAGCTGATCGATGACGGCGGCGAGCTGCGCCGGCAGTGGTGCATTGATGCTGAAGTCCGCGCCCTGCGGCCAGCTGAACGACAGGCTGTGCGCGTGCAGGAACATGCGCTTGAGCCCGAGCAGCCTCAGCTCGTCGTTGAATGCCGCGTCACCGTACTTGTCGTCGCCGGCCACCGGATGACCGCTGAGCGCCGCGTGCACGCGGATCTGGTGCGTGCGCCCGGTGCGCAGCGTGACCTCCATGAGGGTCGCCGTACTGCCGAAGAACTGCACCGGCCGAAACTCGCTCACGGAAGGTTTGCCGGAAGCGCCCGGCCGCACCGTGCGCTCGCCGCCAACGCGCGTATCGGTACGCAGCGGCACGTCGATGCGCTTGGCGCCGAGCTGCCAGCTGCCTTTGACGAGCGTGAGATAGCGCTTCTCCATCCCGCCGTCGCGCAGCAGCGCGTGCAGCGTCCGCAGGGCCGCCGGACGGCGCGCAACGAGCAGGCAGCCGCTGGTGTCGCGGTCGAGACGATGGGCGAGCTCGAGCGTCTCCTGCGGCCGCAGCGCCCGCAGCCCCTCGATGACGCCGAAGCTGACGCCGCTGCCACCGTGCACCGCAATGCCCGCCGGCTTGTCGAGCACCAGCAGCCTCTCGTCCTCGTACACGATGGCGCGCCTGAGCTGCTCGCCGAGCGCCGCTCCCGGGCGCGCCGGCTCCCCGGGCGCCACGACGCGCACCGGCGGGATACGGATGCGGTCCCCGAGCTGCACGCGCAGCTGCGGGTCGGCGCGGCGACCGTTGACGCGCACCTCGCCTTTGCGGATGAGGCGAAACAGCCGGCTGCGCGGCATACCGGGCAGCTGGCGCTGCAGGCAATTGTCCAGACGCTGGCCGGCCTCGTCCTCCCCGACCTCGTAGTGCTGCACGCCGGTGCGCGTTTCGCGCGCCTCGGGCGCGGCTGCGGCGTCCTTGGTGTAAGACATTGTTTTTACAATGATCCGGAGTATACTCTGCGAGTCGTCCGCCAGGTGCGGACGCGCCAGTGGTTGGCGGCAATGGCCGCCGCCCGTTTAGTTGGACCTCTTAAACCGAGGCCATCGCTTGGGCCGCCAGGACCGCGCCAGCTGCGTCGAACCCCGTGCATCACGGAAGTCCGCAGTGAGCGCCGTCGGTTGAGTTCACCGAAGGTTACCTTCCCGTCCGCCTGCTGAAGGCGGACATCAGTGTGAAGAACGAGACTCTCTCTCATTCGCTTTGGTTCGGGAACCTTCGCTGCCGCGGAGGTGAAATCCCGCGGCCTCCCGTCGCGTGCTTGCCGGCCCCTTACCGCACAGTAGGGGCACATGAAGAGAATGCTAGTGAATGCAACTCAGGAAGAGGAGTTGCGCGTTGCTCTGGTTGATGGACAGAAGCTGTTTGACCTGAGTATCGATTTACCTTCCCGCGAACAGAAAAAAGCCAACGTCTACAAAGCCCGGATCGCGCGCATCGAGCCTTCGCTCGAGGCGTGCTTTGTCGATTACGGCGCCCAGCGGCACGGCTTTCTGCCGCTGAAGGAAGTCTCCAAGGAGTACTTTCGCCAGCCGCCGCAGGGCGGCCGGATGAATATCCGCGAGCTCCTGTCCGAGGGCCAGGAGGTCATCGTGCAGGTAGAGAAGGAGGAGCGCGGCACCAAGGGTGCGGCGCTCACCACCTTCATCAGCCTCGCCGGCCGCTTCCTGGTACTGATGCCGAACAACCCGCGTGCCGGGGGCGTGTCGCGCCGCATCGAGGGCGAGGACCGCGACCAGATGCGCGAGGTCATGAGCCAGCTGCAGATCCCGGAAGGGATGGGCGCCATCGTGCGCACCGCCGGAGTCGGCCGCTCGGTTCAGGAGCTGCAGTGGGACCTGGACAACCTCAAAGTCCAGTGGGATCAGATCGACGCGGCGTCCAAGGACCGCCCCGCCCCGTTCCTGGTGTTCCGCGAAAGCGACGCCGTGACGCGCTCGATGCGCGACTACCTCTCCGACGACATCGGCGAGGTGCTGGTGGACAGCCCGGCCGCCTTCCAGAAGGCGCAGGAATACATGCAGCGCTTCATGCCGGCGGAGGCGCAGCGGCGCCTCAAGCTCTACACCGACGACATCCCGCTGTTCACGCGCTTCCAGATCGAGAGCCAGATCGAGTCGGCCTACGCCCACAAGGTGCAGCTGCCCTCCGGCGGCAGCATCGTCATCGATTACACCGAGGCGCTGGTGTCGATCGACATCAATTCCGCGCGCGCCACGCGTGGCAGCGACATCGAGACCACGGCTACCAACACCAACCTCGAGGCCGCCGACGAGATCGCCCGGCAGCTGCGCATCCGTGACATCGGCGGGCTGATCGTTATCGACTTCATCGACATGGAGTCGCCGAAGAATCAGCGCGACGTCGAGGACCGGCTGCGCGACGCCATGAAGATGGACCGGGCGCGCATCCAGATCGGCCGCCTGTCGCGCTTCGGGTTGCTGGAGATGTCGCGGCAGCGCCTGCGCCCCTCGCTCGGAGAGACCAGCCACATGGTCTGCCCGCGCTGCGTCGGCATCGGCAGCATCCGCAGCGTCGAGTCGATGACCCTGGCGGTGCTGCGGCTGATCGGCGAGGAGCTGCGCAAGGACCGCACGGCGCGGGTCATCGCGCAGGTGCCGGTGGCGGTGGCGACCTACCTCATTAATGAGAAACGCGAGTGGCTGCGCACGCTCGAGGACAAGAGCGAGACCGAGCTCATCATCGTGCCGAACGAGAACATCCAGACCCCGGAGTACTCGATCCGCCGGGTGCGCGACGACGAGCTGGATCTGCCGGAGAACCGCCAGGCGACTTACCTGATGCCTACCGCACCGGAAGTGGTCGAGCCAGGTTCCGCACAGGACAAGAAGCCCGTCGCCGAGACGCCGGCGGTGGCGACGCTGCTGCCGGCGACCGCGGCGCCCATGGCCGCCTCCCCGGCTCCCGCGCCTGCCCCGGCAGCAGCGGCCGCCGCGCACGAGAGTTTCTGGTCGCGAGTTCGCAAGCTCCTGGCTGGCGAGCCGGCCGCGGCACCGCCGGAAGCCGCGCAGCAGGCGCCCGCCGCGCCGGCGGCGCGCGCCCCGCGTCGTGAAGAGGCACCGCGGCGCGACGGACGCCGCGATCACTCGCGCAGCCCCCGCTACGCCGATGGCGCACGCCGCGAGCGCAGCGATGGCCGCCGCGACGGACGCGATCGTCACCGCGATCGCGACGGCCGCGACAATCGGGACGGTCGCGATCGCAATCGCGAGCCCGGGCGACGCCCCGAGCGCTCAGCCGAGCGTAATGGCGCGCCGCGCAACCCACCCGATCGCAACGATGGCAACCGCGAGCCGCAGGCACCGCAGGACGCTCCCCGTCAGGAAGCGGTCGGCGCTGCAGCCGCAGGCGCGCCTCCCGGAGAGCTGCGCAGCGAGCGGCCGGAAGGCAGTCGTGGACGCGGACGTCGCGGACGTCGGCGTGGCCGCCGCGGCGGCGGTGGTGCACGCGAGGCCGGAGCGCCGGTTCAAAACTCGGGCGATGCGGGTTCTGCCGCCTCCGGCGCGGAGGAAAGTGGCGAAGTGCGCCAGATGTTCCCCGATGCGGGTGTGCCCGCGCCGGTCGCGAGCGAGCCCGTGGTGCGCGAGTATCATGCGGAGCCGCCACGCGAGCCGGCTGCCAAGCACGAGGCGGCACCGCTTGCGCACTTTGAGCCAAGCGCCAAGCCCGACCCAGGCCAGAACAAGCCGTACGTCGTGTGGTCATCAGCGCCAACGCCGAAGGATGTCGGCGGCGCCGGAGCCGAGCCGGAGGAATGAGCGCGCGCGTTGGCGCGGCGCGCTACGCGGCGCGCGCGCGCCGGCGCACGTGGTCGAGAAGGCCGCGGGCCGCAGCTTCCGCAAGGTCGAGCACTTCCTCGAAGCCGTTAGGTCCGCCGTAGTACGGATCGGGGACCTCTGCGGGCGTGCCCGCCGGCGCGAACTCGAGAAACAATCGCAGCCGCTCGTGTGCGACTGCCGGCGCCCGCCCACGCAGCACGCGCAGGTTCTCCTCGTCCATGGCGAGGATCAGATCGAACCGCTCGAAATCGGCGGGCTCCACGATGCGCGCGCGCAGCGCCTGCATCTGATAGCCGCGCCGCGCCGCGGCCGCGCGCGTGCGCGGGTCCGGCGGCTCACCCACGTGATAGCCGGCAGTGCCGGCCGAATCGACCTCGATGGACAGCTCCGGCGCCTCGCGCGCCGCGAGCGTGCGCAGTACGGCTTCGGCAGTCGGCGAGCGGCAGATGTTCCCCAAACAGACGAACAGGATTCTCATACCGGCACTTGCGAGTGTAACTTGATGATTGCGCGCCTTATTCCGTCTAGACGTGTCTGGGCTTGTCCACCACCATCAGGTGCGATGTAGCCCGGATACATTCCCGGAGCGGGCTTGTAGTCGGATCGGCGAATACGCGCACTGAAGCCTGCGCCCCAGGATAAATGATACCGCGACGGCCACCGATTGTACCTGCGCGTTCGCGCCACCGGCGGGCGCTCCTGGGTACTGAGCCGCACGTGCGCGATGCGATTCAATACACCGGGGTGCGAGGTTGATCGCATTCTCGGCCGCTCAGCCCTTGCTCAACGAAGCGCCCGGTGCCGTGCAAGAGCCGCCGATTGCGCCAGCAAGCGAGCCAGCCGGCCTGCACGTCGGCTGAGCCCATGAGTGTGCAGGTGCGCCGCAACCGCGACCGATTCCCGGTCGATTTTATGTTCCAGCTCACCGCCGAAGAGAGCCGCTCTTTAAGGTCGCAATTTGCGACCTTAAAGAGCGGCCGCGGACAGCACCGCAAGTACTCCCGCCTTGGCTGAGCGTGCAGAGAGCGCGGTCGGGGCCCAAAATACCGCCGATAGATGAACAGGGACGATCCTATGCCAATGTCTGTAACGGCCGTGATCGATAAACTGGCGGCCTCGCGGTTGGCTCTTCTGGTTGTCTTGCCATCGCTTCTCGGTGGCTGTGCTACATCACCTGAAGCGCGCGTTGCTCAAGTGCAACGGCATGCGCAGCAAGCAGCCACTGTCCTGGCCAAGAGGACCGACGCCGACTCCCTGGCCGCCGCGGGCCTCTTGAGTCTTGAATCCATGCGCGACCAGTCCATGGCGCTACTCACTCGTGCTACGCAGGCGGCCCCGGAGCGCCCGGAGCTGGTGTGGCTACAAGCCGAATCCTGTCAGAGGCTGCCTTCCTGCGATCCGGAACCAATAGAGCGCCGCCTGCGTGCCTTGGACCCGTCGAACGGCGCGGGTTGGATGGGCGCGCTGGCACGCGCGAATGAATCAAAAGACCTCGTTGCGCTCGACGCCGCCTTGGTGGCGTTAAGCCAGTCAGAGCGGGTTGATATCTACTACACAACTCTCATTGCCCGTCTGAGCCGCGCCGCGGTCCAGTCCGGCAAGATCTCGCTCCCGGAGGCTCAGATCCTGGTCATCGGCTACCTCTCGGCCCAGGCAATCCCCGCCTACGGCCCGGCGTCCAACGCCTGTAAGGGCGACCGCCTCCAGCGTCCCGACATCCTCGAGGTCTGTCGAGGTGTCGCAAAGGCGTTTGAGCGCGGTGATACGTACATCACCGAAATGTTCGGTGTTGCAATCGCCAAGCGGGTGTGGCCGGAAGGCTCTCCAGAGTGGAAAGCGGCAGTCGAAGCTCGGAGCGTCTACGAGTATAGGTCGAAGCTGTGGTCCCAGCTGGAAACCAACGAGATGTACAGGCAGCCGGAGGCGGAAAGGTACCTCGCGTTGTGCGACAAGAACCCTCGCGAACAGGACGTACTCATGGCCCAGCTTGTCGCAGCTGGCCGCAATCCCAATCCTCCGCCGCAAGGAAGCCGTTGAGCGACTAACGACGCGCGCTTGCGGGAACACCGCGGGACTGGTGTATCCCAAGGTCGCGTTTGCGACCTCAAAGAGCGGCCGCGGACGGCACCGCAAGTACCCGCCCTACGTGTTCACCGAGCAAGGCGTCGCCATGCTCTCTATAGTGCCGCGGCGAACGGCCCATGACTCTCTTGAAGGCCGTGCTGAAGGCGCTCTCGGATTCGTAGCCGAGCGACAGAGCAATGGCGGAGATGGGATCGCTGCCAGTCAGCAGCCTGTCCCCCGCCAGCAGCATTCTCCAGCGCGTCAGGTATTCCATGGGTGACGCCCCGACCGTCTCCTTGAATCTCAGGGCAAAGGTCGAGCGCGACATGCAGGCGCGCTGCGCCAGCTCCTCCAATGTCCAGCGATGCGCCGGATCGTCGTGCATGGAGTTGATCGCCGCGCCCATCTGCTTGTCCGCCAGGGCGAACAGCCAGCCAACGCCGCCGCGCAAGCCTGCCGCCAGATGCAGCCGCAGGGCCTGCACCAGCATCATGTGAGCGAGATGTTGTATGACGAGAAAGCCGCCCGGCTGGCGCTCGCGCAGCTCCTGCATCATCCGCTCCAGACACCAGCGCAGCGCCGCCTTGTCCGACTCCTTGCGGATATGCACGATCGGTGGCAGCACTCCCAACAGGACGCCGCCATGTTTGCGGTCAAAGGCGAAGTGCCCGCCGACGAGAAAGAAATCCCCACCGCCATTGCAGGTGGCGACGCCGCCATGCCGCGCGCTCGAATAAATCGCCGCGGCGTCGACAGGCGCCAACGTCATGTCGCTGGCCAGGCGGAACGGCTGTCCGCTGGGCAGCAGGAAGCAGTCACCCACCTTCAGGCGCACCGCCTCGCGAACGCCCCCGACTGACAGCCAGCATTTACCGGAAACCACGGCGTAGCATTTGATGCCTGCATGCCGCGGGAACTGGATCGACCATTTCCCACCCGCGTCGAAGCCACCGGAGGAATAACTGCGCGGTTTCAGCAGCGACAGTACATCGGAGAGTGGGTCCACGAGCCGTCCCGGACGATTGCCAAGATAAATCGGACTCTAGCGCATGGATCGCATTTTCTCACTCACCTATCCTGATCGTAACGCGACCGCGAACGTGGTCGTGCCATGAGTGCAGGAGGAGATCTCATGCGTGTATTCGTCACCGGCGCCACCGGCTTCATCGGTTCCGCAGTGGTTCAGCAGCTGATCAACGCGGGCCATCAGGTGGTAGGTCTCGCTCGCTCAGAGGCGGCCGCGAAGTCGCTGGCTGCCGCGGGCGTCAAGGTCCATCGCGGTGATCTGGAGGATCTGGACAGCCTGCGCAGTGGCGCCACCGCCGCGGATGGCGTGATTCACACCGGTTTCATCCATGACTTCTCACGATTCAAGGAAGTCTCCGAGATAGACAGGCGCGCCATCGAAGCTCTGGGCGCGGCGCTCGCCGGATCTGACCGTCCCTTGATCGTCACTTCCGGAACGGCGCTCGTCGCGCCAGGTCGCCTCGCGACCGAGGAAGACGCCGGCACTTTGAGCTCCAGGGACTTTCCCCGCGTGGCTTCGGAGGAAGCTGCGCGCTCGGTCGCGGAGCGGGGTGTGCGCATCTCGGTGGTGCGGCTGCCGCCCTCGGTGCACGGTGACGGCGATCACGGCTTCGTTCCGACTCTGATCGGCATCGCACGCGACAAGGGCGTGTCGGCCTACACGGGCGCGGGACTCAACCGCTGGGCCGCCGTGCACCGGCTCGATGCCGCGCATCTTTTCCGGCTGGCACTGGAGAAGGCTGCCGCAGGAGCGCGTTATCACGGGGTCGCCGAAGAGGCCATTGCGTTTCGCGACATTGCTGCCGTCATCGGAAAACGCCTGAGTGTTCCGCTGGTCGGCAAATCACCCGAGGAGGCAGCCGCTCACTTCGGCTGGTTTGCGCACTTCGCCGCGCTCGACTGCCCCGCCTCGAGCAGGCTGACCCGCGAGCGCCTCGATTGGCGTCCGGCGCAGCCCACGCTCCTCACCGACCTCGAACGCGGCAGCTATTTCCGCAACTGAGCCGAAGCGCGCGACTACCGCACGCTGTAGCCGCGTCCCTCGAGACAGGCGCGCATCGCACGCTGATAGGCCGCGCGCTTCTCCGCCGCCTCATCCGGCGATACGCCGCCTGAGGACTGCGTCGGGTCGTAACCGGTCTGCGAATTGGCCCACTTGTGGCACTCGTACTTGTCGTTCGATTGCTGATCGGCCGACTGTCCGTTCTGCGGGTAGATGTACACGTCATCGCTCGGCGGCGCCTGCGTCGTCGCGGGCGACTCGGTATCGGGCGCTGCGTCGGGCGGCGCCACCGTTTCGTAGCCGTTCTGCGCCGCGTCCCACGTGTAGTACGTGTCGTTGGCGTAGTAATAGGGCACGCCAGCGACCCACACAGTGGTGTAGTAAGGCGGCAGTATCGGCACGAACACGCCGAGCGGCGGCCCGATCACGACGAATCCCGGGCCGCTGCGCCCGTACCATACGCCGCCCGAGTAGTAATAGCGTCCGCCCGCCACCGCATACGGCCGCCCCGGCACGGCGCCGACGCGCAGGCCGCGGTTCGCGTAGTAGTGATTGTGGCTGTAGCGCGAGTCGTAATGCTGACCGCGCGGCATCTGCGCTTGGGCACTCGCCGCTGCCAGCATCAGCGCCGCGAGGGCGCCACACACGTATGCAATGTTGCGCTTCATGGGTCTCACCTTCACGCTGGTCTCACCTTCACGCTGGTATCACCTTCACGCTGGCCTCACCTTCACGCTCTTCACTTTACGCTGTAGCCGCGGCCGTCGAGGCAGGCGGCGAGCGCGCGCCGGTAGTTGGCGGCCTTCTGCTCGTACATGGCGGCGGCGCGCCGATCCTGCGCCGTCGCCGCCTGGGCGTTGGCGGCGTTGGCCGCGTTCGCCTGCGCGTTGGCGGCATCGGCGGTGCTGCCGATGGCGCCGCCGACGACTGCACCGGCAAGCGCCGCAGGTGCGGCCTGCCAGCGCGGGGCGATGACGGCGCCCAGCACTGCCCCGGCCACCGCGCCGATGGCGGTGTTGGTCCCCGGCGGCGGGCCGGCCGACACGACGTGCACCCGATCGTGCGGCGGCACCCCGGGGGCGCTCGGATCAAAGCCGGTCTGCTCGGTGGCCCAGGTGCTGCACTCGTAGTGGTCGCGATCCTGCTGATCGGGTGGCTGGTTGTGCAGCGGATAGGCGTACACATCCACGTTCGGTGGCGGCGCCGCGGGCGGCGGCGGCGGCATCGGGCGCGGCGGTGGCGCGGCGACACAGCCGGCGAGCACGCCTGCCAGGGAGGCGAGCGCGACGCAGGTGAGCGCGGCGCGGCGGAGCGAGTTGAATCTGTTCATCGCGAAGGTTCCCTACTTAATATAGCGCGCAACGGTACCCACAAAAACGCTGAGTGCGGGCGCAAGGTTGACACTTCAAGCTCGGCAATCGACCTGTTTTGGACGTGCGCCGGGCGCCGTAAGTTCCTGTTGACAAAGGGCTTGCGGGAACATCGCCCACGCCCGACTGTGAACAATTGTTACCCGCCGCGAGCCCCAGGCGTCTAAGGCGCAGTGTAGCCGTTCAGGAGGCCCCGGGCGCGAGCAATGCGCGCACCCGCTCGAGATCTGCGGGGGTATTCACGTCAGGTCCGGGACGCTCGCACGCCTCGCCCACGCAGATGACCATTCCATGCTCGAGCGCGCGCAGCTGCTCGAGCTGCTCGCGGGCTTCCAGGGGCGCGACCGGCAGCTGCGCGAGGCGCAGCAGCGCGGCGACGCGGTAGGCGTAGATCCCGCGGTGGCGCCGCGCACCGCCGCAGTCGTCCCGGGCGGCGCTGCCTGCCCCGGCGCCGTCGCGATCCCAGGGAATCGGCGCGCGGCTGAAGTACAGCGCCCGCCCGCCCGTATCGGTCACCACCTTCACGATGTTGGGATCGAGCAGCTCCGCCACCGAGTCGATGGGCGTGGCGAGCGTGCCGATGTCGGCGTGCGGCTCGGCGGCGAGCAGCGCCGCAAGCTGCGCGATCAGCGCCGGCGGCATCAGCGGCTCATCGCCCTGCAGGTTGATGACGATGTCATCGGCCGCCCACCCGCGCCGCCGCGCCACCTCGGCGATGCGGTCGGTTCCGGACGGATGGGTCGCAGCGGTCATGAGCGCCTCGGCCCCGAACTTGCGCGCAGCGCTCACGATGCGCTCGTCGTCGGTGGCGAGCAGTACCTCGCGTGCACCGGCCGCGGCGGCACGCTCGTACACCCATTGCACCAGCGGCTTGCCGTGGATCGGCAGCAGCGCCTTGCCGGGCAGCCGCGTGGAGCCGAAGCGCGCCGGGATGACGACGCGAAACGGCGGACAGGCAGCCGGCGCCGTCACGTCAGCGCTCGAGCAGCGGATCGTCCGCGGTGAGCTGGCGGGCTTCCTCCTCCATCATGACCGGCGCCGCATCGCGGATCGGGTAGGCGAGCCGGTCCATGCGACACACCAGCACCTGTGCCTCGCGGTGATACTGCAGGGTTCCCTTGCATACCGGGCAGGCGAGAATCTCGAGCAGCCGCGCGTCCATCAACAGCCACCTTTCGCTTGCGGCGCAGCGCCGCGCACCTTCGCCAGCACGCGCGCCAGCAGCTCGCGTGCATCTTCCGCGGCGAGTTGTGCGGCGACCGGCACGTACCACAGCCGCGGGTCGGCGAACGAGGCGCATTTTACGGCATCTTTCTCGGTCATGAGCACCGGCGCCTCATCGCCGAAGCGCAGCTGCGCGGGGGCCAGCGGGTGATGATCGGGAAAGGCATGCTCGCAGATCTGCAGCCCGTGCGCGCGCAGCAAGGCGAAGAAGCGCGCCGGATTGCCGATGCCGGCGACGGCGTGCACCCGCTGTCCGCAAAAATCCGCGAGCGGCCGTGCGGCCGCCTGGCCGCCGATAGCGACCGCTTCGTGCGCGACGAGCGTCATGCCGAGCGGCGCACGCGCCAGCCCCGCGGCCGGCCCGCCGGGGTCGCCGCGGCCGTTGACCACCACCGCATCGGCCTGCAGCAGCCGCGCGGCAGGCTCGCGCAGCGGGCCGGCCGGCAGCAGCCGCCCGTTGCCAAACCCGCGCATCCCGTCGATCACCACGATCTCGCAGTCGCGCGCGAGTCGCAGGTGCTGCAGCCCGTCGTCGGCGAGAATCACATCCACCTGCGCGGCCAGCGCGCGCGCCGCCGCCACGCGATCCGCCCCGACCATCGTGGGACAGCCGCTGCGGCGGGCGAGAATCAGCGGCTCATCGCCCACCTCGTGCCAGTCAGTGCCCGGGTGCACCGGCCGCGGCGCACCGCGACTGCGGCCGCCGTAGCCGCGCGAGACGATGCCGGCGCGCAAGCCGGCGCCGGCGAGCTCGCGTGCCAGCCATACGGTGAGCGGCGTCTTGCCGGTGCCGCCGACGGTGAGATTGCCGACCACCACCACCGGCCGGCCGACGCGCTGCGCCTGCAGCCAGCCGGCGCGGTAGGCGCGACGGCGCAGAGCGACGAGCACGCCATAGACGGACGCGAGCGGCTGCAGCCACACCGCGCCCGCGCCACCGCCATACCACAGCGCGGTGAGGCGCCGCTGCACGCCGCCCGGGGGCGCCTCAGGCGGAGAACTGCAGCCGATGGAGCTGGGCGTACAGACCTCCCTGCGCGAGCAGCTCGGCGTGCGTGCCGGACTCGGCGATGCGTCCCGCGTCGAGCACGATGATGCGGTCGGCCTGCTCCACGGTGGAGAGGCGGTGCGCGATGACGAAGGTCGTGCGGTGGAGCAACAGCTGCGCGAGCGCTGCCTGGATGTGGCGTTCGGCCTCGGTGTCGAGCGCCGAGGTCGCCTCGTCGAGGATCAGGATCGGCGCATCCTTCAGCAAGGCGCGCGCGATCGCGATGCGCTGGCGCTGCCCGCCCGAGAGCAGCATGCCGCGATCGCCCACCAGCGCATCGAGGCCGCCGCTCTGGCCGCGGATGAACTCGAGAATGTGCGCCGCCTCCGCGGCACGCTCGATGGCGGCGTCCGGCACGTCGAGCCCGAAGGCGATGTTGTTGCGGATGGTGTCATCGAACAGTACGACGTCCTGGCTCACCACCGCGATCTGCTGGCGCAGGCTCTTGAGCTCATAGTCGCGCACGTCGCTGCCGTCGATACGCAGCGCGCCCGAGCCGACGTCGTAGAAGCGCGGCAGCAGGTTGACCAGCGTCGACTTGCCGCTGCCCGAGCGCCCGACGATCGCCAGGCTCTCGCCCGCGGCAACCGTGAGCGACACCTCCGTCAGGGCCGCCGGCCGGCCGCCGGCGAGCGCATTGGCGCCCGCCGGATAGGAAAAGGACACGTGATCGAACTGCACTTCGCCACGCACGCGCGCGGCGCGCACGGTGCCCCCCTGCGGCTCGATCGGCTCATCCAGCAGCTCGAACAGACTCTGTCCGGCCGCAATCCCCTGCTGCAGCGGGCCGGCGACGCCGACCAGTTCGCGCAGCGGCTGCGCGATGCTCACCAGCGCGGTAATGAAGGCCAGCAGATCCCCGCCGCTCATGCGCCCGTAGTAGGCATCCGCGATCGCGATCGACAGCACGAACGCCGCTCCGAGCGCCGTGACGAGCTGCACGATCGGATTGGAGATTCCTCTGGTCAGCACCAGGCGCATGTTCGAGCGCAGGTTGTGGTCGTTGACCGCATCGAACTGCCGGGTGACGTGCCGTTCGGCGTTATAGACCTTGATGAGGCGCGGCGCCTCGAAGCTCTCCTTGGCAACGCGCGTGACATCGCCCATCGAGTCCTGGATGCGGCGGCTGTAGCGGCGAAAGCGCTTGTTGATGAAAGTCACGAGCCAGGCGACCAGCGGTCCCATCGTGAGCGCGATCAGCGTCAGCTTCAGATTGAGGTACAGCAGTAT
>DATHQM010000031.1:0-49168 GCA_035482695.1 Steroidobacteraceae bacterium
GTGGGTGGTGCCAGCGCCGGTAACTACACTCTGACCGAGCCGCTGGGCCTGTTTGCGAACATCACGCCGGCAACGCTGACGTACACCGCGGCAGCGGCAACTCTCACGGCCGGACAAACCCCGTCAGGCCTATCGGGCACATTGGGCGGATTCGTGTTGGCCGACAACCAGGCCAATGCCACCGCTGGCACCTTGGTTTGGACCACGACCGCGACCGCCGGCAGTCAGCCCGGCCACTACGCGATCGACGGCGGCGGTCTGACGGCCACGAACTACGTGTTTGTCGAGGCACCAGGCGATGCCACTGCGCTGACATTGCAAAGCGGCAGTTCGCCGGTCATTCCGCCAGTGATTCCGCCAGTGATTCCGCCGTTATCGGGCCCTGATGCGGCGACGTTGGGTCAGGCCCAGACTGCGGCGGGCACGCTCGAGGCCGAGCTGCTCTCCTCGCAGACGAGCATCCAGGTGGCGCTGCCGGTCCTCAACCCGGACGTCGCCATGGCACAAAGCTTGGAGTCCGACCACGGAGTCAACTGCGCGGACGTCTTCGGCAACGGCATCGTCGTGGATAACAGAGCAGTTATCAACGCAATGGTCCCGACTTTGCGGATCGTATGCGGCGGGGTGAAGCTGCCGGAAAGCATGGTCGACGTGAATGCCCGCTAAGAGGCTGCGGACCAGAGAGCTGCTGACCGCGGCGCTGGCTATGCTTTTCCTGTCGCTGGACGTTCACGCTGCCGAGCCGGTCGTACCTGGTGCGGGTTCTATCCTGCAACAGACGCAGCCGGTCATGCCGCCCGCGCCCTCTGCCACCGGAACGGGACTCGCCATCGAACAGCCAGGCGGTGGCACACTGCCGCCGAGTGCGCCCTTTCTGGTCAAGGCCATTCAACTGTCGGGCAATACCGCATTCGATACCCCGACCCTGTACGCCCTGATTGCAGAGGCGGAAGGCAAAAGCCTCACGCTGCCCCAATTGGGTCGAGTCGCCGCCCGAATCACCGATTACTACCACAGCCACGGCTACCCGCTGGATCGCGCGATCATTCCGGCCCAGACTATTAAGGACGGCATGGTGCGCATCGTAATCATCGAAGCGCACTACGGTCAGATTGCTCTCGACAATCGCAGCCGCGTCGTCGATCCCCTGCTGCAGGCGACGCTTGCACCGCTGCAAAGCGGGCAGGCAATCAGCGACGTTCCGCTCAATCACGCACTGCTGTTGTTGTCTGATATCCCGGGCGTCGCCGTCGGCGCGACGTTGAAGCCGGGCGAGACGGTCGGCACCTCGGACTTGCAGGTGCAGACGGACCCCACACCGGCCCTGACCGGCAACGCGGTGCTGGACAATGACGGTAACCGCTACACCGGCAGAGCGCGGCTGGGCGGTACGGTTAGCGCCATCGACCCTATGCAGCACGGTGACACGCTGAGCCTCTCCGGCCTGACTTCGGGCGACATGGACTACGGCAGCCTCACTTACGACTCGCTGTTGAACGGTGAGGGCACCCGCCTGGGTGGTGCTTACTCGGCACTGCATTACATCCTGGGCGATACCCTCACGCCGCTCGATGGCCACGGCAGCGCGGAGGTCGAGAGCCTATGGGTCAGGCATCCGCTCGTGCGCACGCCGACCATCAATCTCTACGGCCAGCTCCAATACGATCACAAGCAGCTCGACGATGCGATCGGCGCGAGTGATCTGCACACCGACCGCCATCTGAACAATGCAACGGCGAGCCTGGCCGGGGATGTGCGCGATAGGCTGCTGTCCGGCGGCGTCAATACCTGGAGCCTGGGCTGGACCTCAGGACGCGTCGGTTTTGACGATGCGAGTGCGCGGCTCGCCGATGCGGCCACTGCCAACACACAGGGCAGATTCTCGCTGTGGAATGTCGATTTTTCCCGCCTGCAACACGTGAGCGCAAGTGACGCGCTGTATGTTGCGATATCGGGCCAATGGAGCAACGCCAATCTGGATCCTGCGGAGAAGATGATTGCGGGCGGCGCGTACACGGTGCGCGCCTATGACATGGGTGCGCTGTCGGCCGATACTGGAATTCTCGCAAGCGCCGAATGGCGCCACGATCTGGGCGTACTTTGGCACGGACGCATGCAGGCCGTAGGCTTTGCCGACCGCGAGCACGTGACAATCAACCATACCGTCTGGGTAGCCGGACCCAACAGCGCAACCTTGAGTGACGCGGGGGTCGGACTCAACTGGAGCTGGTCAGGTCAGTGGAACGCCAAGGCCAGCATTGCGGCCCCGCTGGGATCGACACCAACGCTGATAGGAACCAACAACTCGGCGCGTATATGGCTCGCGCTCAGCAAAGGATTCTAGAAGAATCCTGTTTCCCTAGGCGGTTCCAGGTGTCGCCGGTTCTGCGTTGAATCGCCACGCCGCCGCTCGCCAATCGGCAGCACCTCCCTTGTCCGTTCAGTTCACCGCTCATCGGCTCCCTTCGTTGCACAGCACGATGGGTCGGCCTGCACCGGAGGACAGGGGACCGAGCCGTAGGAGCAGAACACACAACAGTCCCCGGCCTTGGGTCGCAGCACTGCGCCACACCTTGCGCAGTCGTGGAAGTAGACGCACGCATCAGTCGGCATGGTCTCGCGCGAGACGTATCCGCAGTTTGGGCAGGTCAATAGCGACGTCGTGATCATTGCGCCGCGTGGGCTGGCGCTGGCGTCGCAGGCGGCGGCAGCTGCGCGAGCAACGTCTGAACTTGCTGCGCAAAGGCACGACTATCGAGGTGTGGAAACTCTGTGCTGCTACCAAGGGCGCCCAGCTGATGCATGAGCAGGCGCGGGCGGGGCGGGTCAGTGCCCTCCCATTTTGCCTCGGGTCCGTAGAGTAACCAAACGTCCCAAGCGTACACCGGGCCCTCACTGTTCCTGAGCCCCACGGCGTGAGAAAGCAGCCGCCCGAACTCCCCGGAAGGGTTCCAGTAATGCTGAACATTGGGGTCGTGCAGCAGCTGTTCCGCCTTGGCGACATCCGTTCCTCCCGCAGGCCGCAACCACGGGGCCACTCGCGCCAAACCCAGCACCGGCTCGTGTACCACGAAGGTGTGTATCCTCGGGTCGGCGGCACCCACGAACAGATCGCGATTCATGTCGGCCAGCCCACGCAGGCAGGTCGGACAGATGGGATCGACGACGAACAGCAACCGTACCGAGCCCACGTTTCGATTGAAGTCCGCACGCAGCTGACTGCCCTGATCATCCAACACGGTGTAAGGCGCTGCAGATCCATTGGCAGGAGAGCCATCGCCGCGGGCGCAGCCGGTTGCCATCAGAAAACCGAGCGCCACGACGGCCGCACGTGGGACTTGCATTGGCGTCTCCTTAGCCGACCATCAACGCGATCGTGCCGAGTCCCATCACAAGGAGCGCGGCCACCCACACCATCCAGCGCAGCTGGCGCCGGCCTGCCGTATTGCAAGTCCCGTCGGTGCAGACGGGTGGGGGACGATAAGCCCACCAAAACGCGACCGCCAGCAGCCCTGCGGCGCCCAGCAACGCATACGGCAGCAGGAAAGACAGGCGCGCGAGCGCCACCGCACCGCTCACGCCGAGCAGAGCCACCGCCCACGGTAACCCGCAGCACGCTCCGACCGTCGCCCCGAACGCCCCCAGTCCGAGGGCGCCGCCCGCAGCTCCGATTACGCGTCTGGTATCGCTCATCGCCGGCCTCCTGCGATGCGCCGCTGGTCTCAAGCCTTCGGCGCGCGATGCTAGGATAGACTCCGTACTATGGTACGGAGTCAAGCCATGTCTCGCCCCTACACGATTGCCCAGCTGGCGGCGGCGGCAGGTGTTCACATCGAGACCATCCGCTACTACCAGCGGCTGCGGCTCGTCAACGAGCCTTCGCGGCCTCTTGGTGGGATCCGGCGCTACTGCGAGGCGGATGCCGACCGGCTGCGCTTTATCAAGCGCGCACAGGCAATGGGATTCACGCTCGTCGAGGTTGGGAGTCTGCTCAACTTACAGGCGCGGCGCTCGTGTCACGCCACGCGGGCGCTCGCCGCGACCAAGCTGCGTCTCGTCGATGCCCGCATCCGCGAGCTTCGTGATTTGCGCAAGGAACTCGCCGGCTTGATTGCCGACTGCGACGCGAATACTCAGGACGCCAAGTGTCCGGTCATCCAGCGGCTTGCCTCGTAACTGGCGGGTATCGACCAGCTGATCGCAACGGACGCCGCGGATGGCTGCAGAGAAAAAGGGCCGCCATCCGGCGGCCCTCTCAAGGACTGAACCCCGTGCGCGGCTAGAAGACGCCGTGCGAAGACGGCAAATCGAAGAAGTCGAACAAGTCATCCAGTGCCGGCGTGTTCACCGGCGCGTAGGAGCCCGCCGGCTGCACCGGGTTCGGGAAATTGTCCCGGCTGCGGTGCGTCACCGGCGGCAGGCGCGCTGGTAAGGGAATCAATTGTGCTCAGTTTGTCGAAAGGCCCACCGTTCTTGTCTGACGGCAGCGGGCGAACGTCCGAGCACGCGCCGAAAAGTTCGATTCATATGGCTCTGATCGCAGAACCCTGCGTCGAGCGCGATAGCAGCATATGGTTGGACGGTCTCGCGTAACAGGCGCGTCGCGCGCTCAACACGGAACCGAGCAGCGGTTTCCTGCAGCCCTTCCCCAGTTGCCCGCTTGTAGGCTGATCCGACCCAGGACGGATGCCGGCTTATCTCTCTCGCGAGGTCGCTGATACTCAGGGTCGTGTCTTCGCGCAGGCGTCGGTTGATCGTGCCAATCCAGCTCGCAGGCTCACACCTGGGTTGCCGGCTTGCAACTTCCAGGAACCGTTGCAGCGCTGCGCGAAGGCGTTTTTCGGATGCCGCTGCTTCGCAAGCGTAACCGAGGTACCGCGTCTCACTCCCGGCACGACCTCCGACCCACCGCACCACGGGCAGAGTCGGAACCAGCCGGCGTCCAAGCCAGTTCGGATCGAACTCGATCTCGATCTGTTCGAATCCAAGCGCTGCGGTCGTATTGCGATGAGGCGCCCCCGCGCGATAGAAGACCGCGGACGGCCCGGAGATGAACGTCTTGCCGACGTCAGTCTCGTTCAGATAGGAGCCCATCACAAAGAGCGAAACAACCGGCCAGTCGTGGGCGTGCTCCGGCACGCAGGCGTGGCTCCGGTCGATGACCCTTCTGACAGAGACTCCGCTGAAGCTTCGCAGCACCCGATTCCCTACCGGTCGACGATGGCGTGGCCCCTTATTAAGTGTTGCCGCGCAAGCCGTCAAGAGAAGAGACCGGGATGATCCCACGACCTTGAATCCGTCCAATACAAGATCTGCGCCGGGCGCTAAAACCCCTGCGGATCCTTGGATATGCAGGGATTTCCGAATCCAGCGCCAGTAGCGTAGGAGCCAAAGTCGTGCCGTCCATGAATTGCGTTGCCCGGTCCTGTTTTGCGCTTGGTGCGCTGTTCGCAGCAGCGTCGATCGCGCGCGCAGGCGAGACGCCCGATTGTCACATCGGCAGCTATCAACTGAGCGACGGAAACGTGGTCGATCTTGCGCCATCCGACGACGATGCGCTTCGTTGGCGACAATTCGATGGAGCGACGGGCGCCCTCCACAAAACCGCAAATGGAAATTGGACGAGTACCTATGGCTGGACCGACCGTGGCGACGCAAGAGTCGTCTCGCTTTCGGATTGTAGTACCGGACGCGTCGACTTCGACGGCGTTTCCGGACAGCGGATTGTGTTCGCTGTGAGGGAGGCAACATTTAAGAGTCACGGTGTCGCGCTTGCTGGTCGTCTGGTGATGCCGATGGGCACGGACAAAGTGCCAATCGTTGTTCTCCTGCACGGCTCGGAGCATGACTCGGCGCTGACTGACTATTACCTGCAGCGCATGCTGCCCGCCGCAGGCGTGGGTGCGTTCGTCTACGACAAACGGGGCACTGGAAAGTCCGGGGGTCGCTACACCCAGGATTTCAGCCTGTTGGCGGACGATGCCGTGGCAGCACTGCGCAAAGCGCGACAGCTGGCGGGTGCACGCTTAGGCCGCATCGGCTATCAAGCGGGCAGCCAGGGCGGATGGGTGGCGCCGATCGCGGCCAACCGCGCCGCAGTTGATTTTGTCATCGCGTGCTTCGGGCTGGCCGTCAATGTGATCGACGAAGACCAGGAGTCGGTCGAACTGCAACTGCGCGAAAAAGGCTACTCCGCCGACGACATTACCAGCGCCCTCGCCGTCGCAAGCGCCGCGGAAACCGTGTTTGCCAGCGGATTCACGCGCGGGTTTGAGAATTTCGATGCCTTGAGGGCAAGGTACAAGAACGCGCCGTGGTACAAGGATTTGCACGGCGACTACACATTTTTCTTCTTGCCCCACTCGGAGGCAGAACTCCGCAGCATGCGCGCCGAGTTCAGTTGGGGCACACCCTTCTACTACGATCCGATGCCGACTTTGCGCGCCACCAGGGTTCCGCAGTTGTGGATCCTCGGTGGGGAGGATTACGAGTCGCCAAGCGCCGAGACACGCCGACGCATCGGGTCGCTGATCGCGACGGGAAAACCCTTCACCCTGGCCTATTATCCCAGCGCGGAGCACGGCATGACGTTGTTCGAGACCGGCGCAGACGGCTCGCGAATCTCGACGCGCTACGCTGCCGGCTATTTCAGGATGATCCGCGACTTCGCGCGCGACGGGCGGCTTCATGGAACCTACGGCGATGCCGAGGTGACGACTCCGCACTGACGGGGAGCGATCAGGGAGCTTCGGCTACCCATCCGCCGGTCTCCTGCGACGCGCCGATGGCCTGAGCCCGTGCTGCCCGATTTCGCCCGAATTGCGTCACCTGTCGACCTGAATGCGCTCGCACACTGCTGCGCAAGGATCAGGAGGGCGGCGCTATGGTTTCCGACGATCTGCGGATCTGGCTGAATCATTTCGAATATCACGCCGAGCATCCCCGCTGCGTTCCGTCGGGTCTTGCCGATCATCTCACCGGTGAAGAGCAGCGGCTCATCGCCAGCTCGATTGCAACCTTTCAGCTGGGCGAGCAGTCGGAAGGGGCCACGCTGCTGCGGGCCGCAGAGCGGTTCGCGCGCACACACCATTTGCCCCCGTTGGTGCGCATCGTGGAGTTGTTCATTCGCGAGGAACAGCGCCACGCGACGCTGCTGCGGCGCTTCATGGAGGATCACCGGATTGCGCTCAAGAGCAGCCATTGGACCGATTGGGTGTTTCGCCGCGCACGGCGACTTGCAGGTCTTGAGTTCTACCTGCATGTGCTCATCTGCGCCGAGCTGATCGGCAAGGTCTATTACCGTGCGCTCGAAGCGGCCACCGGTTGCGAGCGCCTGAAGGTGCTGTGCCGGACTCTCGTTTGCGAGGAGCTCGCGCATGTCGGCTTCGAGTCGCAGTTGCTGCTGGCGCTGGCAGCATCCCGGCCGGCCCCGGTGCGGGCGCTCATGCGGCTGGCGCACCGGACTTTCGTCGCGGGCGCTGCGGGCATCGTATGGTTGACGCACCGCGCGGTGTTGCGTCGTGCCGGATACAACCTGCGAAGCTTCCTGCGAAGCTGCCTGGCCCAGTACGCCTTCTATCTCGAGCCGACGACCGGAGCTATCGCGCACACGTCAGCCCGGTGAGGGGCGCTTTGGCCTATGGGTCAGACAGTTAGCGGCCGCCTCAACAGCCGCGCCCAGCGCGGCACTGAAAACCGGGTAAGAAAAAGGGCGGTAGATACCGCCCACACGACACATGTTTCTCTGGGTCGCCTATCTGTGAGGCGCGGGGCGGCGTCTAAACCTGGAGCGCATGACCGGCCGCTGAGAACCATCCTATGATAGCGGGCATCCCGGTCACAGGCGGCGTACCGGTCCGGCCATGGTTAGCCGATGACATTACTCGCGACCCTGGGCATCGATCTGCCGATCATTCAAGCCCCGATGGCTGGCGTGTCTTCGCCCGCGATGGCTGCGGCGGTATCCAACGCCGGCGCGCTTGGCTCGATTGGCGTGGGCGCGACGGACGCCGCCGGGGCGCGCGCCATGGTGGCGGCATTTCGCCAACGCTCCGTGCGCGCCCTGAACGTGAATGTCTTCTGCCACCGGCCGGCTGAAGCCGAAAACACGCTCACAGCCGCCTGGCTCGAGCGCCTGCGCCCGCACTTCGAGCAGTTCGGCGCGCAACCGCCGCTGGGATTGAAGGCGCCCTATCTTAGTTTCGTGGAAGACGATGCGATGTTGGTTGCGCTGCTGGCGGACAAGCCGCGCATCGTGAGCTTTCACTTCGGTCTGCCTTCCGCCGCGCGGATGCGGGCGCTGCGCGAGGCCGGCATCGCACTGCTTGCTTCCGCGACTAGTGTCGCGGAGGGTCGCGCCCTTGCGAATGCCGGTGTGCATGCAGTCGTTGCGCAAGGGTACGAAGCGGGCGGTCATCGCGGCGTATTCGATCCCGACGCGGACGATGACCGTCTCGGAACCATGGCGCTGACGCGTCTGCTGGTGCGCCATCTCGACGTTCCGGTCATCGCGGCCGGGGGCATCATGGACGGTGCCGGCATCGCTGCGGCACTGCGCCTGGGCGCGAGCGCCGCGCAACTCGGCACGGCTTTCATCGCCTGCCCGGAATCGTATGCCGATGCGGGTTACCGTGCGGCGCTGGCCAGCGATGCGGCGAACCACACGGTCATGACACGGGCCATCTCCGGGCGGCCCGCTCGCTGTCTGCCCAATCGCTTCACGGTGCTGGGCGCGAACGTTTCGCCGCGGCAGATTCCGTCGTATCCCGTTGCGTATGGTGCGGGCAAGGCGCTGAATGTCGCTGCACAGGCGGCGCACGAGGCCGGATACGGTGCGTACTGGGCGGGGCAGGGCGCGCCGCTCGCGCGGGCTCTTCCGGCCGCGGAACTGGTGGCCGTCCTGGCGGCGGAGCTGCGAGAGACCTGAGCGCCAGCAGCGGGCACGGCACCTCAACAAGGGAGAGAGACCACCATGGGCCTCATCGAAGCGCTCGTGAACCGCTCGTTCCGCGAGACGCCCGCCGGGCGGGTCGTGGTGTTCTCCGGCGATCCGCGCAAACGCGGTTACCTCGTCAGATCTCGCGCCGACGAGCAGAAGATCAGATCGTTCCTCGAGATGTTCTATTTCGCGCACCTGTATGTTCTGGTGTTCGGGATACTGCTCTCGCAGGGCTGCGCCTCATTGTTAGCCTATGGATTGTTCGACCGGCCGGCGCACCATCTGCTTGTCAACCTGGCGATCTTCGTTGCGATCTATGCCCTGGTGGTGGGACTGCCGTACGCGCTTGTGTGGCGAGCGTACAGGCGAGCGCTCCCGAGTTTCACCTCATCCGCGGATGAGGTTCCGCTCACCGGGACCAACGCGCCGGGCCGGCAATGGATTCCGCTGGCGGTGGTCGGCTTCGTGCTGCTGATCCTCGGTGTGATCCTGCTATTGGCGGTGCGGCCCGGCGTTCCGTAGCGTCGCGGTCGGGGGCTCAGGTTCCTCGGGGTTGACATCGCATGTATATGCATGTAGTGTGGCGGTCATGAAATTGCTGGCACTACCTTGTTACTGCGCGACGGTACGCCAGGCGGCTCGAGCCGTGACCATGCTCTATGAGGAACTGCTGGCCGACAGCGGCCTGCACGCCACCCAGTACACCGCGTTGCAGGTGCTCGATTCGGTCCCGAACCTGACCACGACGGAGCTGGCCGAGGCCATCGGCATCGACCAGACGACGGCCACGCGCACCCTGGCGTTGATCCGCAAGAGTGGTCTGGCGATGGACACTGTCGGCCGTGACCGTCGACAGCGACGCTGGGCTCTGACCGCGAAGGGGCAGACGCAACTGCGAAAACTCCGACCGACCTGGGAGGCTGCGCAGCAAGCTTTTGAGAGGCGCCTGGGGCGCGCGGAGGCCGCGACTCTGAAGAAGGCGGCTCATCTCGCCGCCAGCCGGCTGGCAGCGAGTTGAGCCGGCTCACGGCTCGGTACGATCAGGAAGCAGTTGTGACGAGAGATTTGAAGCGCAAGCCCCACAATACATGCATATACATGAATAATCCCATCGACCTGACACCCGGAGCACTACCAATGTCAACGCACATCCTTGGATTTTTCAGCCGTTCCCTGCCGCTCACCGCGGCGCTGTTACTTGTTCATGCCGGGGGCGCCGTCGCCGCAGATTCCGCTGGCGACATTCAACAGCAGACGAGGGAAATGCTTGCTGGCGCAATCCCCACTCATTCGGCGCCGCCAGCCGCTCGGGCTGCTGACAGCGCGCGACGACCCGGCAGCGATGAGGTGGAGCAGCAGCTGCGCCGACTGCTGCTGGGCGTGACCGGTTCGCCTCTGCAGGGCATTGCGGCCGCTCGGCCCGAGGATGCAGCGCGACGCGAGTCCGCGCGCAAGGTCGGTTTCGATCGCGACGACGAACACACGCTGGCGCAGCGGGTGCTTCTGGGTCTGCGCAGCGCTGCATCGATCGGCGGCTGACGCGCGTGCGAGCGGCGGCCGGCATTCGCGGCAGGATGCCGGCTCGCCACCTGTACATATCGTTGGGTAAGTTGCAAGGAGAGTCATCATGTTGGATCTCATTGGGGCGATCGCGGGAATGACGGCGGTCGCGATAAACCTCGTGGCGTTTACCAGCGTGCTTCCGGGCTCGCTGGCCCGGCGGCTGAGCCTGGCCGCGATCGGCGGCGCCTGGGTCGGATTGGCTTCCGCGCTGGGCGCGGCGGGAAAGCTGGCGTTCTCTCCGCAGCAGCCCGTGCCTCTGGTGGGAGTGCTGTTCGCCCTGCCGTTGCTTGTCGCAGGGCTGCTGGCGCTCAGGTCCTCAAGGGTGCGCTCCGCCTTCATGGCCATCCCCCTGCCATTGCTGATCGCGCTCAATGGGCTGCGGGTACTGGGCGTGCTGTTTCTGCTGCTGGCGGCAGCCGGGCGCCTGAGCGGACCCTTCCCGTATTCTGCCGGCCTGGGCGACATCATCACCGGCGCGCTCGCCATTCCGCTCGCATTGAGTGTCGCTCGTTCTCAAAAGCTCCCGGCGACCGCTGTCATGCGCTGGAACATCTTCGGGACGCTCGATCTCCTGGTCGCGATTGGGCTGGGCATCACCTCAGCGGCGGGAAGTCCGTTGCAGTTCATTCATGTCGGCGTAGGGTCAGAGGCGATGCAGCACCTGCCATTTTCCCTCGTGCCTACGGTGCTGGTGCCGTTCTACCTGATCACGCACGGGATCATTGCAGCCCAGCTCAGGGATCGTCGCGCAGTCCGGCCGCCTATCGTTGTCAGGCCCGTACGAGCTGGCGTTTGAGCGCGGCGATGCGACCGCGCAGCGCGACGTTCGCGGCTTTCTCATCTTTCAGGCGCCAACACCGGGTGTCGGCTGCTGCGCGAGCCGCTGTCGAAACAGTTTTTGCAGGCTATTGGTCGACTGGTGCTGTCGGCACAGCACGTAGAGTTTGGCGGTGCGGCCGAGCCGCGCCCGCAAGGTGGTCGGCTCCCCGCAGATCTCACATTCGCGCGGCGGGCCACGGCGCTCGAGCCACAGGTCGGTCTCGCGATCGAGTTGGTATTGCAGGTGATGCGCGAGTGCCTCTTCCGATGAGCTGTGACCCGGGCACGCGAGCGCACAGTACCCGGTACGCCGGGTACCCTGGCGCTCGATCACGACCGTGAACCATTTGCCCGCGTCCGCACCGACTTCGCACTGGCGAGCGGTAAAGGTAAACATGGTGGCGCTCATCGGGCGGACCCCGGCAGCGGCACGTTGACGCCGGCGCTCAAACGCCTGGCTCCGCGGTACGCGGCGGCGCCGCCCGCTGCGCCGCGCGGGCGCGCTGCTCCTCGCGCACCTGTGCGAGCGTGAGCCCGGTGCCCAGCGCGATGACACCCAGCACCGGATGCCGCGGATCGCCAGGCAGGCGCAGGGCGTGGACCTTTTCCCACGCGCGGATGCGCACCTCCGGCGGGTTGAGATCCGAGCGCTGTTCCGCCAGCTCGAGCCGCCGCTGTTGGGCGCGTTCGTGCTCTTCGAGCGCGAGGCGCTCGGCGTGAGTCCGGATGAGCTCGGTCGCCGGGCGCAGCGCGGAATTCTTGGCTTCGTTCATGGGGACGACTCTTCAGGCGGGTGCCGTGGTGTCAGCTGGTTTGCGGCCGGGAAACAGCGTCATGCGGTTGCGGGTGAATGTCGAGCGCCACCGCCAGTCCGAGACGGCCGAGCAACGCCAGCGATCGCGCCGACAGCTCCAGCCGGAAGTCTTCGCGCGCAAACAGGCTCACGTGCAGCTCCGCAACGCCACCTTCGGCGTCCAGTCGCTCGAGGAAACCCTGCGAGCGGCGCAGATGCGCCAGGGTCTGCAGCAGTACACTCTCCACCGACACGCGCGAGGATGAGTGCTGCGGCTGCTCCATCAGGCGTCCCATCCAGTAGCTCTCACGATAGATACCCCCGAGCGCCGTGCCGCCCGGGTCGCGGCGCGCATCGCCCACCTTCCAGGTGTGCTGCGGCTCGATACCGAGCGTCTGCGTGATCGTAGACGGATCGATGCTGGGGTGGCGCAGGCGCAGCGAAATGGTGAACTCGTATTCGCTCATGAAACCGCCCCAGCCCAGGGGATGCCGCGCTGCGCCCCGGCCGCCGCGATGCGCGGCCGCGATGCGTCGCGGCGTCAGTAGCGGCGCGGGCCGCGGTTACCGCCCCCGCCCGAGCGCTCGCGGTCCTGAGCCTCGCTGACCTTCAGGGAGCGACCGTCGAAGTCGGTGCCGTTCAGCGCCTGCATGGCGCGCGATGCGTCGGCATTCGACATCTCCACGAAGCCGAACCCGCGCGGGCGACCGGTGTCACGATCGGTGATGAGCGACACCTTCTCGACGGTGCCGTGCTTGGAAAACAGGGCGTGCACGGCCTCATCGGTCGCGGTGAAAGGCAGATTGCCTACATAGAGTTTGGTCACTGACGAGTACTCACGAATGAATGAAAACACCGACAGGTGAGGCCTGCCTCCTGGTTCGTGAAGCTTACGAGGGTGAGAGACTGGTCGCAGCAGAGACGCGGTAGCGCATCGCGGCCAGGGCAGACAAGCCGAAAGTGTTACGAGCCTCGGACAGGTTACCGCTTTTTATGCGCTGCTGCTGCACTTTCCGGCAGATGCGCGTTCACTGGCGAAAGCGCCGCGGCCCTTGGATGGCTGCCGCGTGCGGCGACGGTCAGGTCGTGCGCCAATACGTCGCGGCCACTGCGTAGTTGAGACGCAACTGGCAAGGTTGCTTGCCGGCGAGATCCCGGGCGCGCCGGCCCGAGCACTCGAGCGCCCCTTCGGCGCGCTGCGTCGGGGCAGCCAGCGCCGCCTTCACCGCACTGCTGAGATCGAACTGCCCGTCGCAGTCCGCATAAGGGCAGGGGAATTCAAAGTACGCCCTGGCCGGCGGGTGCAGTACGTGCGCCTCAGACGCGGGGGTGCTCGAGCTCGTACTCTCGAAGATCAACTCGAGGCGCAGTTGCTGGAGGGTTGGGAAAGCCACCCGCAGCGCAGGTGCGGCGGCACGGTCGCGGCGCAAGCGCTCGCGGCGCTCCTGGCGTGCGGCGGCAGGGCTGACCAGCGCGAGCTTCATGGTTCAGTGCCGGATGATGTTGGATTACCCGGAGCACCGGGCGCTTCCGCCGGGGCCGGGGTCGCGGCTGCATTCTCGTCCGCAGGGCTCACCCGCGCTGACCGGCGTTGCTGCTTTTCCTGCTGGCGCGCCTTCCTGGCGAGCTCCTTCTGTTTACGCGCCTGATGGTAGTTCTTGGCCACATGCTCTCCGATGTCCTGAATGCATTTGACTGTACTCCGAATCTGCCGGTCGCGCGGAAAAGATGCGTCGATCGGCGCCGGCGCTCCCCGACAAGTTCTTGAAATTACAGGTTGTGTTCGCCGCGACACTCGCAGACCACGGCCGCCCGCGGCTGTGCGCGACACTCGCGGCGGGCGTTCGCCACGCCCGCGCGGGACCAGCCCACACCATGCTGCATCAGGCCAGCTGCGCGCAAAACTCGCACAGCGCCGCGCTCACTTCCTGCGGGCAGTCGACCGGCGTGAAATGACCGCCCGGCAGCAGCACGAGCGGCGCATCCAGCAGCGCGGCGAGCGGGCGGGCCACCGTGTCGACGGGGAGGTAGCGGTCGTCCCGGCCCCAAAGTACCAGGGCGGGTACGCGGCTGGCGCGCAGCGATTCACCGATATGTCGGGTTTGCGCCGGATCGAGGTCACGCGCGGCGCGAATCAACCGCTCACCGCCGTCGGCCCCCGCGTACGCGCCGAGCAGCGCTCGCATGCGCTCCGATTTTCCCAGGCGCCGTTGCAGCACCGGACACAGGCGGTGCGCGTCGGCGAGCGGCCAGCTGCGGATGCTCGCGACGGCGTCCATCGCCCATTCGTCGGCGTAGACACCGTCGAGAACCGCCAGAGCGCGTACGCGCGCCGGCGTGCCGCTGACCATGAGCTGCGCCGCCGCCGATCCCACGTCATGGGCCACCAGGATCACGCGCTCGATCGCGAGCACATCGAGCAGCTCCCACATCCAGCGCGCCTGGCTCGCCATGTCGATGCGCAGGGCTGCCGGTGCGCTCGACGAACCATAGCCGACGAGATCGGGAGCGATGACGCGATAGCCGCCCTGCACGAGCGCGGGCGTTACCTGCTCCCACAGCTGACGCGTGGCCGGAAAGCCGTGCAGCAGCAACAGCGGAATGCCCGAACCGGTGTCGTCCAGGCAAATCTCGACATCGGTCAGGCGGATATTCGCAGACACGCCCGCGCCCTACGGTGAAAGCGCGCCGGTGCGCCGCCGCGCTTTCAGCAGCACATCCACCGCCTCCGGCCGGTCATCCCAGTAGTCCAGCCGGATTCTGCCGTCCGGCAGCGCACTCACCGTCGCCGGGGCTGCGCTGAAGGTGCAGTACCAGCCGGACGGCAGCACCACCGCATTGCGCGGCCGGCCGAGACTGCGATCGAACACCAGCTCCTCGCCCTCCAGGCGGTAGCTCGCCGGCGCCGTGTAGGTTTCCATGATCCGCAGCCGCAGCGTCTCGCCGCGCTTGAGCGCCGGGAACGGGATCACCACCACGCGCGCCGTGGCTGGCACCGGCTCGCCGACGTTGAGCTTCGCGGCGAGCAGCTCCGCCCCGCTCATCTGCTGCACCTGCAGCGGCTCGCCGGTGTCGAGAATACTCGCTGCCGGATTGCTGGCCACGCTGCCGGTGCGCACCACGTTGGCATAAGCATTCACCCCCGGGCGGGTTTCGGTGTAATCGTGGTAGAGCGTGAACGCATGGGTCTCGGGAGGCTGCAGAAAGTACACGATCTCCCGATCCTCGTGGGCGCGCTCGGTGAGTCGCTCCTCCTCCGTCGGTCCTGCGAAAGGCGACTCCCAGCTGCGCGCGCTCGTCGGCGGCCGAAGCGCGGCCGCGCTGCCGCTGCGCGCAGTGTGCGCCGCCCGCAGCACCAGCGGCGCTTCGCCGGCCCCTGCATGCAGGAAGCTGATGGCGATGCGCCCGTCAGCGCCGGTCAGGATCTGCGCCGGCACGCTCAATCCCACCACCTCGTAGCCCGGTGGCAGCACCACCTTGTTGCGCTTCACGCCGAGCGGCCGGTCGAAAACGACGGTGTTGCCGTCAACGAAGTAGCTCTTGGCGTCGCGGTAGGTCTTGACGATGACCAGACGCGCCTGACCGTTTGGCGGCACTGGCCGCGCCAACGTGACGCGGATGTAGCTCGTCGCCGCATCGGCATCGGGCATCAGCGGATCCTGGCGTGCCACCGCTCCGCTCACCACCTCGAAACGCAGCGGTGTGCCGCGCATCGCGTCGTAGACATGCTCATCGCTCGCGACGCTGCCCTTGCGGATGGGGTTGTAGAAGAACCTCGCTCCCGCGCTCGTCGCCGTTACCTCGTAGGTGATCCTGAAGCTGGCCGAAGCCGGCTCCAGCAGCTCGTAGCGGGTGTATTCATCCGCCTCGGTCTGGGTCGCTGCCGCAGGGAAGTACGGACCGTCGGGGTTGTCCGCGGCGGGCTGCGCGCCCGACGCCAAGCCCGAGGCCACGCAGGTACAGATCGCCAACGCCCATACCTTCATTGCTGCCCCGCAGGTCCGTCATTGCTGCTGTGCACCGGGGCGCGGTGCCCGGCCGTGCTGATTGTGCGGTCGTCCTCGGGCGCGGGACAACTCATGTAAGCTTTGCCTCACAAGACCTTCAGGATCGGCGGACGGCTGCATCCGCCAGCATGCGCTAACCTGAGTACCGGCGTGTTGTAAAAGGATGTCATGCCATGCGAATTTTCACACGGATCGGCCGGGCGCTGTTGGTGCTGGTGGGGCTCGCGACGTTGATGTCGGCGTGCGTCGTCGAGCCGCGCGAGGGTTATTGGGATCATGATCACAACCGCTGGTATCACAACCACGGCTGGGTGGTCTGCGGCGACCGCGACGAGCATTGCCACTGAGGAATCTGGCGGATTGCAGGCAGCACCGTGCAGCGGACGAGTTCGTCCGGTACGGTTGGCACGCGGCCGCAACGCACCCGCGGCGTTGAGATGGGCAGGCTGTGCGGGGCTGCTGGGCGCCGCCGTGGGCCTGTGCGCCTGCACGCAGCAGCCGGTCGCCGATGTCGGCAACGGCCGCTATGCGCTGGTCGCGGTCTCCGCGTCCGGCGGCTACGCCGGAAGCCACGAAGAAGCAATCGAGAGGGCGAACGACTACTGCGGCAGATTCCATCAGCAGGCCGTCATCGACGGATTTGACGACCAGGCACAGGTCGGTCCGCAGGGCGAGCACACCAGCAGTGTGGTGTTTATCTGCGCGGCGCCGCGGGCGCTGCGCTTCTAGTGTACGGTACGCAAATGGCTTCCGATCCGCTCTCAGCCGGCACAGGGAATCTGCACATGGCTAACGTCAAGCTCCGCACCGGGCTGCCCGCACGCTGCGGACTGCCCGTCACCCGCAACGACCCGCAGGACGACACGCTGCAGCGCTCCCTGCTGGCGGCGATACTCGAGTGTGCGGACGATGCCATCGTTCACAAGACACTACAGGGCCAGATCCTCTCCTGGAGCGCCGGCGCAGAGCGCATCTTCGGCTACCGTGCGGAAGAGGCAATCGGCCGGCCGATCACCCTCATCATCCCGCCCGAGCTGCACGCGCAGGAGCAGCTGATACTGGCGAAGGTGCAGCGCGGCGAGCGGATCGATCATCTCGAGACCATCCGTGTGGGGAAGGACGGCCGGCGCATGGAGGTTTCGCTGAGCGTCTCGCCGGTGCGCGATTCCGCCGGCAGCATCGTCGGCGCCCTGAAAGTGCTGCGCCCCATCGAGGCGGAGCAGGGCGCCGCGCGCCTGCGTGCGCAGCTGGCGGCCATCGTGGAATGCTCCGACGATGCCATCGTCAGCAAGACGCTCGACGGCACCATCCAGTCCTGGAACAGCGGCGCGTCGCGCATCTTCGGCTACAGCGCCGAGGAAGCGGTGGGCAAGCCGATCCTGCTGATCGTGCCGCCGGAGCTGCACGCGCAGGAGCAGCAGATCCTGCGTCGCCTCGGCAACGGCGAGCGCATCGAGCATTTTGACACCATCCGCCTTACCAAGGACGGCCGGCGCATCCCCATCTCGCTCAGCGTTTCGCCGCTGCGCGATGCGCGCGGCGTGATCATCGGCGCCGCCAAGATCGCGCGCGACATTTCCGAGCGCAAGCGGGCCGAGCTGGCCTTGCGTGCGACCGAGGAGCGCTTGCGCCAGGCCGACCGACGCAAGGACGAGTTCCTGGCACTGCTCGCTCACGAGCTGCGCAATCCGCTCGCGCCGATCCGCTACGCGCTGGCGACGGTGAAAAAGCTGGGGCACTCCTGCGAGCAGCAGCAGCGTGCCGAAGAGGTCATCGAGCGCCAGGTGGCGCACATGAGCCGCCTGCTGGACGATCTGCTCGACGCATCGCGCATCACCCGCGGCACGCTCGGACTGAAGAAGGGGCGCACGGAGCTGACGACGGTGCTCGGCACCGCCATCGAGGCGGCACGGCCCATCCTGGACGCGAAGCGGCACACTCTCGAGCTCGATCTGCCCAGCCAGGCGGTGCGCCTCGAGGCCGACGCGGTGCGCCTCGCTCAGGTATTTTCCAACCTGCTGATCAACGCCGGCAAGTACACCGACCCTGGCGGTCGCATCGAGCTGCGCGCCCGACAGGAGAGCGAGGAACTGGTGGTGTGGGTGCGCGACAACGGTATCGGCATCGCGGCCGACGTGATGCCGCGGCTGTTCACGCTGTTCTCGCAGGCACACAGCGCGCTGACGCGCTCCGAAGGCGGCCTCGGCGTGGGACTGGCGCTGGTGCGCGGCATCGTCACGCTGCACGGCGGCCGCGTCGAGGTCCGTAGCGAAGGGCTCGGCCGTGGCAGCGAGTTCGTGGTGAGGCTGCCGCTCGGTACTTCCGGGGTGTCGGTGGGCGAGGGCTTGCCACCGGCAGCCCCTGCGGTCGCGGGCGTGGGGCTGAAGGTGCTGATCGTCGATGACAACCAGGACGCCGCCAACACCTGCGCGGCATTCCTCGAGCTCTCCGGCCACCACGTGCAGACCGCGTATACGGGAGGCGATGCACTCAAGCTCGCAGCGGTGTTTCATCCGCATGTCGTGCTCCTCGACATCGGACTGCCGGACGTCAGCGGTTACGACCTGGCGAAGGAGTTGCGGCGCGTGCTGGCCGGCTGTAACGCCGTTCTGATCGCCGTCACCGGCTGGGGTCAGGAACAGGACAAGCGTCGGGCCTCGGCGGCCGGCTTCGAGTACCACCTGACGAAGCCCATTGCGGCGGAGGCAGTGGAATCGCTGTTGGGTTCGCTGGCCAACGCGCTGTCTGCCGCGCCGGCGGACCCGCCCTGATGAGCGCGTTACCGTAGCTGAATCTCCCGGCGCGCTGCGCCGGGCCGTCAGTTGGCGAGAAACTTCGCCAGCGGCTGCCAGTAGTGCACGCGCCAGCCGTAGGCCAGGCTCTTGCCCTGGCCCTGGGGAAATCCACGATGGTCGAGCACCAGCCGGCAGCCGCTTCCTGCGGCAGCCAGCGAGAAGCGCACCACCGAGTAGTCGCCCGCCGGCCAGCCGCCGGCGCGCCACGCCTGCACCAGGTGCTGATCCGGGACCATATCGAGATTGCGCCCGGTGATGTAGCCGCCGAAGAGCGTAAACGCACTGCCCGGCCCGCTGCCGATGGCAGTGGCCTGCGCGCCCGGGGCGCTGAGGAGGGTGACGCCGTCGCTCAGCCGCGTCACGGCATCGAATGCGCGGGCATCGGTCAGGGCCGCGTACAGCCGCTGGCAGCTGGCCGAGAAGCTCACTTCCTGGTGAATGGCCTCGGCGGTATGCGACAGGCCCTCGCTGGGCGCGGGCGCGGCAGATGCGGCGCCTGCCGGCGCGGCGCTGCCGTGCGCCGCGAGCAGGCCGGCCAGCACGGCGAGTCCGCAGGCGAGCGTGCGGCGCGAAACGATGGTGGCATGCATGAGGCGGCTCCTGGTGTGACGGATGCTGCGCTGCGCCACCATTGCCGGTAGCGTCGCTTAAGTTTAACATTTATGTTTAATATTGTCCCGTTGGCAGGAGGGCGCAGTTGGCAAGCACGGCGCGCAGGCACGAGGCACGCGACGCGCGGCTCGATGCCATCTTCCAGGCACTCAGCGACCGCACGCGGCGCACGCTGCTGGCGCACCTCGCGCGGCGGCCGGCCATGATCACCGAGCTGGCCGCACCGTTCGCCATGTCGCTGCCCGCGGTCTCGCGGCACATCCGCGTGCTGGAGGACGCCGGGCTCGTTGCGCGTACCGTCGATGGTCGCGTGCACCGCTGCGCGCTGCACGCCGCGCCGCTGCGCTCGGCACTGGCCTGGCTGCAGCACTACCGGCGCTTCTGGGAAGGCAACCTCGAATCGCTGGCGCGTTATGCTGAGCGTCGCTGATGGTGCTGGTCGTCACGCGGATGATCCGCGCCACGCCCGAGCGGCTTTTCGATGCGTGGACGAGTCCGGCCGAGCTGGTGAAGTGGTGGGGGCCGGAGTCGGTCACCTGTGTAGGCGCCGAGGTTGACCTGCGGGTCGGCGGCAGTTATCGCATCGCCAATCGCTTCCCCGACGGCACGGTACTGTGGATCGCCGGCGAGTTCGAGCTGGTCGAACGGCCGGCGCGGCTCGCCTACACCTGGCGCATCGAGCCGGCGCAGGGCGCCGACGAACGCGTGCTGGTGACTTTCATCGCGCGCGGCGCCGACACCGAGGTAAGCATCAGGCACGAGCGCATCGGCGATGAAGCCCGGCGGCGGCGGCACGAGCAGGGCTGGCGCGGGTGCCTCGCGGGGCTGGCGCAATACGCACACAACGGTTAGCTTGGCCGCACAACGCGAAGGGGCGCGGGCCGCAGGCCGCAAGACGCCCGCTACCGAGGGAGCCCCAGCCGTGAGAAAGCCGTCGCCCGGTGCGCTGCTCCTCGCCCTGGTTCCGTTTGTCGCCATGTGCTTCTCGGTGCCGCTGTGGGACCGCATCGAGCCGATGGTGCTCGGACTGCCCTTCAACCTCTTCTGGCTGATCGCCTGGATCGTGTTGAGCTCCGGGTGCCTGTGGCTGGTGTATCGCCTGGAATGCGCGCGGGCGGCGGCTGAGCAGCGCGCCCCATGAGCCCGGCGGCCGTCTGCCTCGCCACGATCTTCGCCATCGTCGCCGTCGGCACGATCGTGGGGTTCCTCGCCGGGGTGCGCCGGCGCATGGACCTCGAGCAGTGGACGGTCGGCGGTCGCGGCTTCGGCGTGGCGCTGGTGTTCCTGCTGATGGCGGGCGAGGTGTACACGACGTTCGCGTTCCTCGGGGCGAGCGGCTGGGCGTATTCGCGCGGCGGCCCGACGTTGTACGTCCTCGCCTACCTGACACTCGCCTACGTGGTGTCGTTCTTCATCCTGCCGCAGATCTGGGAGGCGGGGCGCCGCCACGGCATGCAGACGCAATCCGACTTCTTTCTGGCGCGCTACGGCAACCCGTGGCTGGCCGGCTGCGTCTGCATCGTGGGCATCGTCTGCTTCGTGCCGTACCTGCAGCTGCAGATCACCGGCGTCGGCCTGATCGTCTCGATTGCCAGCTACGACGGCATCGCACCCGGTCCGGCGATGGCGGTGGCGGTGGCGCTGCTGGTGGCATTCGTATGCGTCAACGGCGTGCGTGCCGTCGCCTGGGTGAGCATCGTCAAGGACGTGCTGATGGTGCTGGCCGCGCTCGCCATCGGCATCGGGGTGCCGCTCATCCACTTTGGCGGCATCGGTCCGATGTTCCAGGCGCTGGTGCACGCGCACCCGGCGCACCTCACGATGCCCGGAGCTACCCGCAATCTCGGCCACGCGTGGTTCATCTCGACCGTGCTGCTCACCTCGCTGGGCTTTTACATGTGGCCGCATAGCTTCGCGGCTTCTTTCACCGCGCGCAGCGCCGACACCCTGCGGCGCAACGCGGTAGTGATGCCGCTCTACACCCTGACACTGGCGTTCATCTTTTTCGCCGGCTTTGCGGCGGTGCTGGTGGTGCCGGGCCTGCCCAACGGCGATCTGGCGCTGCTCACCGTGGTGCGCCAGAGCTTTCCGCCGTGGTTCCTGGGCGTGGTGGGCGGGGCCGGAGCGCTCACTGCGATGGTGCCGGCGAGCATCTTCATCCTCACCGCCGCCACGCTGTTCGCGAAGAATCTCTATCGCCCGCTGTTCGCTCCCGCCATGAGCGATGCACAGGTGGGACGGCTGGCGCGCGTCACGGTCGTGGTGCTCGGACTCATCAGCCTGTGCCTGGCGCTGTACAGCTCCCCGACGCTGGTGTCGCTGCTGCTGACCGGCTACGCCGGCGTGACGCAGTTCTTCCCCGGCGTGGTGCTGGGCCTGTATTGGCCGCGGGTCAGCGCGCGTGGCGTGTTTGCCGGCCTGCTCGCCGGGGTCGGCGGCGCGGTCTTTCTCATGACCACCCACCGTGACCCGCTGTTTGGGCTGAGCGCCGGCTTTCTGGCGCTGTGCCTCAACTTCCTCATCGTGGTGATAGTCAGTCTCGTTACGCCGGCGCTGAGCCGCGAGCGGTCGCAGCGCCCCGGCACGGTGGCCTGGGCCGCGGACGCATGATAGAAAGGAGTCACCCTGCCATGAGCCTGATCGAGCCGATCGTCGCGCACGCCCCCGTGCTGCAGAGCCTGCGGCGCGATATCCATGCACACCCCGAGCTCGGCTTCGAGGAGGCGCGCACCGCGGATCTCATCGCCCGCGCACTCGGCGAGTGGGGCATCCCGGTGCACCGCGGGTTGGGCAAGACCGGTGTCGTCGGCATCGTGAGCAACGGCAACGCGGCGCGCGCCGTCGGGCTGCGTGCCGACATGGACGCGCTGCCGGTCAGCGAGCACAACACCTTCGCCCACGCGAGCGTGCACCCCGGCAAGATGCACGCCTGCGGCCACGACGGCCACACGGCGATGCTGCTGGCCGCCGCCCGCCATCTGTCCAGGCACCGTGATTTCGACGGCACCATTTATCTGGTGTTTCAACCGGCGGAGGAAGGCGGCGGCGGTGCGCGCGAGATGATCCGCGACGGGCTGTTCGAGCGCTTTCCGATGGAGGCGATGTTCGGCATACATAACTGGCCGGGCCTGGCGGCGGGCCAGTTCGCGCTCGCCCCGGGGCCGGTGTTTGCCTCCAGCAACGACTTCCGCATCGTCATCCGTGGACGCGGCGCGCACGCGGCTGCGCCGCATGCCGCCATCGATCCGGTGCCGGTGGCGTGCCAGATGGTCCAGGCGTTCCAGAGCATCATCGCGCGCAACAAGCGCCCCACCGATGCGGCGGTGATCTCGGTCACGATGCTGCGCGCCGGCGAGGCGATCAACGTCGTGCCCGACAGCTGCGAGCTGCAGGGCACGGTGCGCACGTTCAGCGTCGAAGTACTCGACATGATCGAGCAACGCATGCGGCGCGTCGCGGAAGCGAGTTGCCAGGCGTTCGAGGCCGGCTGCGAATTCAACTTCAGGCGCAACTACCCGCCCACCATCAACCACCCCGGGGAAACACAGTTCGTGCGTGAGCTGCTGACCGACCTGGTCGGCGCGCACAACGTGCAGGACTTCCAGCCGTGGATGGGGGCCGAAGACTTCAGTTTCTTCCTGCTGGAGAAGCCGGGCTGTTATTTTCTGATCGGCAACGGCGATGGCGCGCATCGCAGCGGCGGGCACGGGGCAGGCCCGTGCATGTTGCATAACTCCAGCTACGACTTCAATGACGCCCTGATCCCGCTCGGCGGCTCGATGTGGGTGCGGCTCGCCGAGCGCTGGCTGAGATCCCCGCCCCCCGCCCGCGCGCCGCTCGCTTAGCCCGCGCAGCCCGCTTGCGGCACGCCGTGCAGCGATTTCTGTGAGCGAGTACCGCCCGCAGGCGGTCATCCGTCGCAGCGCCGGCGCGTTTTCCCCGGATAGCCTCGTGCGTCATGCCGGGGGCAACCGCAGGAGCTGCGTCGATGAATCGCCGGTCCGGGGCCTTGGTTTGGGGAGTCGCGGCGGTACTGCCGGGACTTGCCGCGCTGTCCGGCGCGCACGCCGACGCGCTGAGCGCCGTGCAGGTGCTGCGGCTCGGCGGCTGCGGCGGGCTCGTGCCGGCGGCGCAGCCGCTGCGGCACGACGCGCGGCTCGATGCGGCTGCCGCGCAATGGGCCGCCGGAAAGCCCCTGGGGCAGGCGGCCGAGAGCCGCGGCTTCGGCGCGGATTCCACGGCCGGTGTGCACGTGAGCGGTACCGACGCCGCGCTGCTGGAGATCCTCAGGCGAGCGGATTGCCGCATCGTGACCGACCGGTCGCTGCGCGAGGTCGGGGCTTTCCGCAGCGGTCGCGACAACTGGGTCGTGCTGGCCGCCACCTATGCACCGCCGGCAGGCGCCGCAGCAAAGACACTGGCGCCGTCGCCGTCCTGGCCGCCGGCGCGCACGGCGCCGCCCGCGGCGTCAACCTCGGCCCCGCGGCCGCAGCCGGCACGAGCCCCGGCGCCGGCTAGCGGAGCGATGCAGGCGGCGCGCGCACTCGAGCTCGTCAACGACGTGCGCGCGCGCGGCACACGCTGCGGCAGCCGCTCGTTCGCGCCAGCGCCGCCGGTGTCGCTCTCGGGAGCGCTGTCGGGCGTGGCTTTCGGCCATGCCGCCGACATGGCAGCGCATGATTACTTCGAGCACCAGGACCTCGCCGGGCATTCACCCGCGGATCGGGTGCGCGCCGTGGGCTACCACGAGAAGCTGGTGGGGGAGAACATCGCCTACGGGCCGGCCTCGGTGGAGGAGGTCGTGCAGGGTTGGCTCGACAGTCCCGGGCACTGCGAAAATCTCATGGATCCGCGCTTCGCGCAGATGGGCATCGGCTCGGCGGCCGGGCAGGCCGCGCGCCGCGGGCTGTTCTGGGTGCAGCTGCTGGCCGAGCCGCGCAGCTAGTCCTGCTTGCGACAGACGCGCGCTTAGTCACTTTTCCCGGCGGCAGGGATACCATAGCCTTCGCGTGCCAGGCCGCCGAAGGCATTCGCCTCTGCGGCGGTCACGCGGCAGGAGGACCCGATGGCTGAAATGGCAAAACCACGGCTGGTGGGCTTCAATCACATCGCGCTCGAGGTTGGGGACATCGAGGAAGCCCTGGCATTTTACGGCCGGCTGTTCACGTTCGAACTTCGCAGCAAGAGCGACACGATGGCGTTCATCGATCTGGGCGACCAGTTCATCGCGCTGCAGAAAGGCCGCCAGCAACCGCCGGACGATGGCCGGCATTTCGGCCTCGTCGTCGACGATAAGGCGGCGGCCCGCAAGACACTCGAGGCAGCGGGCGTTCGCCTGCTCGATGGTCCGTTCCTTGATTTCCGCGATCCCTGGGGCAACCGCGTGGAGATAGTCGGTTACGACAACATCCAGTTCACCAAGGCGCCCCACGTGCTGCGTGGCATGGGCCTTGCGCACCTGCCGAAGAACGCGAGCGCGAAAAAGGAACTGGCGCAGAAGGGCATGGCGCTCGAATGAGCCGACTTTAGCCGGCCGCCGCAGGCGGCGCGCGATGCCAGGCTTGCAGCGTATCCGTCTCCCATTGCGGATCCAGACCGGCGCGTAGCTTCCCCTGGCGCTCCGCGGGCAGCGTCTGGAACCAGGCGAGCGTATCGCGCACGGTGTCCGCCAGCGGACGCGAACGCAGTCCCGCCGCCGCCGCGGCGCTCATCGAGGTGAGCGATGCGGCCGCGGTGTCACCGCTCAGCGGTGACCAGGGCGGCAGCTCGAGCTCCCCGGCCTTCCAGTGAGCGGCGAGGAATTCCTCCGCTACCCAGGTAGCCTGCGTGCCGGACTGCGGGCTCGCCTGCAGGCTGGCGCCGATGAGCTCACCCATGGTGAAGGCCCGAGGAGCTGACACCGCGTTGAAGTAGCCGCGGGTGCGCGCAGCGATGAGCTTCATCATCCACGCGGCGAGATCGCGCACGTCGATGATCTGAATCGGATCGCGCGGCGTGCCGGGCGCGAGCATCTCGCCACCCCTGGAGGCGCGCACCGGCCAGTAGGTGAATCGATCGGAGCGGTCCAGCGGGCCGACGATGTAACCGGGCCTGACGACGGCGATGCGCCCCTGGAAGGCCGTGGCGGAGTACTGCTCGCACAGCGCCTTCATCGGCCCGTAGGTGGTGTCGGTGATCTCCTCGATCTGCGGATCGGCGAGCGTGCCGGTCGCGGAATGCTCGTCGTTGGGCCGTGCAAAGTTTGCATACACCGAGATGCTCGAGATGAACAGGCAGTAGCCGACGTTCGGTGCCAGGAGCTGCGCGGACATGCGCACGTACCTGGGGATGAAGCCGGTGTCATCGACCACCACGTCCCACTTGCGGCCGCGCAAGGTATCGAGCTGCCCCTTGCGGTCGCCGAGCAGCGTCTCCACGCCCGGCACGCCCTCGGCGGCGGTCCGGCCGCGATTGAAGTGCGTGACTTTCCAGCCGCCCCGCAGCGCCTCGCGCGTGAGGTGCGGACCGATGAAGCCCGTGCCGCCGAGAATCAGCAGGGTCCCGGCCGGCAGACGACCGGCCAGCGCCGGCGCGAGGGCGCCGCCTGCCGCCAGCCAGATTCCCGACTGCAGCAGCGCGCGACGCGTGGTCATGATGGCTCCGGCACCCGCGGCGCTCAGCCGCCCGCCGCCCGCGCGCTGCTGCGCACGCCGAGGATCTCGTCGAGCGCGGCGATGACGCCGGCGACTTCGTGCGCGGCGTTGTAATGCAGCAGCGACAGGCGCAGCGCGCCGCGCTCGGGATTCACCTGCATGCCCTCGAGCAGCCGCACCGCGTAGAAGTTGCCGTTGCCGGCCATGAAGCCGCGCTCCGCCAGCGCCGTGACTACCACGCCCGGCTCGACCGCGGTGGTGACGAAGGAAACGGTGGCGGCGCGCTGCTGCGCCACCGCCGGACCGAGCAGCCGCACGTCACGCCGCGTCGACAGATACGCGAGCAACGTCTCGAGCAGCGGCACCTCCGCCGCGCGCAGCAGCGTGCGCACCCGCTGCGCGCGCGCCGCGGGCTCGCGCGCGTCGCCGCCGTGATGCGCGTCGAGTGCATCGAAGTACTCGGCGATGCCGCGCGCGGCCGCGACCTGCGCATGGTCGGGGCCCGCGGGCACCAGGCGCTTGGACGGCTCGGCGGCGTTGAAGTAATGGCCCTCGTTGCCAAGGCGTTGCAGCAGTCCGGCGCGCACCACCATCAGGCCCTGGTGCGGGCCGTAGGTCTTGTACAGCGAGAACAGGTACACATCGGCGCCGAGCGCGGCGACGTCCGGCAGTCCGTGCGGCGCCCAGGCGACGCCGTCGACCACCGTCAGGACCCCGGCACGGCGGGCGCGCGCGGCGATGCTGGCGACGGGGTTGATGTGGGCGACGACGTTCGAGGCGTGCGGGAAGGTGAGTAAGCGCGTGCGCTCGCTGATGAGCCGATCGAGCTGCGATTCATCCAGCATGCCGCTCGCCGGGTCGACCCGCCACTCGCGCACCGTGATCCCGTGCGCCGCCAGGCGCCGCCACGCGCCGCTGTTGGCCTCGTGATCCTGGTTGGTGACGATGATCTCGTCGCCGGCCTTGAGCAGCGCGCGAAACGCCTGCGCCAGCACGTAGGTGTTCTGCGAGGTGGACGGACCGAAGTGCACCTCCTGCGGCGTGACGCCCAGGTATTCGGCGAGGCGCACGCGTGAGGCATCCATCCACTCGCCCGCCTCGGTCGAAGCGGGGAAGGCGTAATACGGCTGCACCTTGAGCCGCCGGTAATACTCGCCGAGGCGGTCGATTACCGGCGCGCACGCATAGGAGCCGCCGGCGTTCTCGAAGAATGCCTGCCCGGCGAGCGACTCCTGCGCGAACGCCGGAAACTGCCGCCGTACGAATTCCAGGTTGAGCTTCATCGGGGCGATGATCGCATCGACCCGGCGCGCACGCCACCTCCTGCGGGGTCCGCCACCGTGAAGCGCTTCGCGCGCCGGCCGCGCCCGGGCTGCTCGCGCCAGAACTGCTCGCGCCTGAGCGCGGGAACGCGCGTGACTGTCCGGTCGCCTTGCGAGAGTGCGGCGCACGATTGAAGTTGAAATTTCGCGCGCGTAGCATTCGCGCCAACAACAAAGTCGGCGCAGGGAGAGCACTGACGATTGGGCTTCCTGTGCCGCTCATGCTCTCGCCGCATCAGGAGAAACAACATGACAACGCGCACGGCAAGCAGGGTCCTCCTCACCACGTTGCTGCTCTCAACCTTAGCCCTCGGGGCGGGTACGGGCGACGACCGGGACAAGGACAAGTTTCCCTATCTCGAAGCCACGGTGGCGCAGCTTGAGGCCCAGATGGCGGCCGGGCAGCTGACCTCCGAGGAACTCACGCGCGCCTACATCCGGCGCATCGAGCAGCTCGATCAGGCAAGTCTGGAAACCGGACTGGGAGTCAATGCGCTCATCGAGTTGAATCCGGATGCAATCGCAATCGCCAAACAGATGGATGACATGCGCCGCAAGGGCAAGGTCCTCGGACCGTTGCACGGTATCCCGGTGCTGCTGAAGGCCAACATCGACACCGGGGACAAGATGCAGACCACGGCGGGGTCGCTCGGGTTGCAGGGTACCCCGGCAGTTCGTGACTCGACCGTGGCTGCCAACCTGCGTGCCGGCGGCGCGGTGATTCTTGGCAAGACCAACCTGTCCGAGTGGGCGAATTTCCGCTCCTTCGAGTCCATCAGCGGCTGGTCGGCGGTCGGTGGTCAGACTCACAACCCCTACGGCCTCGATCGCAACCCCTGCGGCTCGAGCGCCGGCTCAGCCGCCGCGGAGTCCGCTAACTTCGCCACGCTGTCCTTCGGCACCGAGACCGACGGCAGTATCGTCTGCCCGGCGAACGCCAGCGGCGTAGTTGGCATCAAGCCCACGGTAGGCCTCACCAGTCGCGCCGGCGTCGTGCCCATCTCGCATACGCAGGACACGGTGGGTCCCCACGGGCGTACCGTCGCCGATGCCGCTATCGCGCTGGGTGTGGTGCAGAGCCGGACCTTTGACGGCCGTGACGCCGCCACGGGCGGCGTGCCGCTCGGCTGGCAGGGGCGGTTCACGCGCCCCGCTAACATCCCGACCGACTATACGCAGTTCCTCAATCCGAACGCCCTGCGTGGCGCGCGTCTCGGCCTGGTGAGGACCCCGACAGGGTTCGATAACCCGCCGCCCGCGCTGCCGACGCCGACGCAGGTCAGCGCGGCGTTCGATGAGGTGGTGACCGCGCTGAAGGCCGCGGGTGCGACCATCGTTGACCTCGATGCGGCGGGCTTCACTGGGTTTGGGCCTGGGTTTGCTTCCGGTGAGTCGCTCGTCCTTGACTTTGACTTCAGGGCTGACGTGGCAAATTACTTCGCGACGCGCACGGGTGTTCCGCTGGCGGGCGGGACACTGCAGACGGCGATCGACTTCAATAACAATAATGCCGACGCGGAGATGCCCTTCTTTAACCAGGACATCTTTCTGCAGGCGCAGTCACTGGCTCCGGGTGCAAACGACCCGCAACCGGTGTTTGGCGGTATGACCTATACCCAGGCGCTACAGGCCGACAAGGCATTCGTCATCGCGGGCATCGATGGGGCGCTGGCTCAGTATCAGCTCGACGCTGTGATAGCGCCGACCGATAACCCGGCCTGGTCGACGGACTTGCTGTACGGCGACCACTTCGTCTACGGCAGCTCCAGTCTTGGCGCGCCCGGAGGGTATCCGTACGTGCAGGTGCCCGCCGCGAACGTGTACGGCATTCCCATGGGCATCACCTTTTTCGGTACGGCGTTCAGCGAGCCGAAGCTGATTGCGCTGGCCTCGGGGTTCGAGGCCGTCACCCACCAGCGCGCGCAGAACCTGCCGAAGTTCACGCCCACGATTCCGGACGACCACATTGCAGGTGAGCCGCTAAACACCAAGAACGGCAAGCAGCCGGATGCGCCGAAGGGAGCGCGTCAACATCACATGTAGGCGACGGTAACGAGGACCGGCGCCGGGCCCGGCGCCGGTCCATGTTTTCCAGGCGCCATCGACGCGTGCTCGCGCTGCTCGCCGCGCAGCGCTCTGTTACGGGCGACGCAACGGCGCGCCGAGGTAGCAGCCGAACTCCTCGACGAAGTTCACCGAGACGCGCGCGTGCACGCGCCCCTGGCGGTCGAGGAACTCCGCTGTGTCATCGAGCGGCACGATCGCGCCGTGCCACACGTTGGGATGGAGGTACAGGCCGCGCCGGCCGTCGCACCAGAAGCTGACGAATTTGCCGGGCGTCACGTCATCGCCCGGCAGCGCCAGCGGCACCACGAAGCTGTGGCCGTGCAGCGGATAGAAGAGCTGGCCCCCGTCTGGATGGTAGTTGGCGCGCCAGATGAGCGCGCGCTCGCGCTGCCTGCCGCTGCCCTGCGCCGCAGCTTCCTCCGGCCAGTCGCTCCAGCCGAACAGGTAGCTGTCGCCCACCGCGTTGTTGCGCGCGAACAGCGTCTCGCCCTTCCAGGAGAACTCGAACAGCCCCTCCGCGACTCCGCCCTGATCACCGGTACGCGGGTCGATCGGCCGCCAGCCCTGCGCCGGCCAGGGCACGATCTCGATGGGGAAAGCCTGCGGGTCATCGACCAGGCAGCCGTAACCGGCGAGCGATGCGTCGCTCGCCCGCACCAGCGGCGTGTCGTGCACGCGCCGCACGCCGGTCGAGGGCGTGTAGGCGATCTGCCCGGGATCGATGTCCATGCCGGCATTATGCATTCTGTGCGGCACCGAAGCGCACCGCGCGCGTCAGCGCGCCAGCCGCTCGATCAGCTGCGCGTACGCCTCGAGCGGCGCGGTCACCAGTCCCGCCACCTTGCCCTGGTCGTCCCACTGCCGCACCTGCACCGCCTCCCGCCAATAGCGCTCGCGCTCGAACTGCGCGAGCTCGTGCGCCGCCATCGGGCCGCCCTGCAGTTTGAGCGTGTGCACCGAGGCGGCGCTCAGGTGCGCGAAGTAGCCGGCATCGCTCGCGCACAGGTAGCGCTTGGCGGGTACGTGCAGCCGCACCGGCTCGCAGATCTCGTCGCCGAAGGCGCGCGCGAGCCAGCGGGCGCCGAGCCGTTCGTGGTGCGCATCGACGCGCCAGTCCTCGATCAGCTCCGGTACCGCCTCCAGCAGGTGCCCGATGTCGTGCAGCAGTGCCGCGAGCACCAGCGGCGGAGCGGCGCCTGAGGCTTGCGCGAAATGCGCGGCCTGCAGCCCATGCTCGGTCATGGAAACCGGCTCGCCGTAGTAGCCCTGCGCGCCGCGCGCGCGGTAGATCGCGATGATGTCCGCGGCGAGACTCATGCGCCGCCGGCGGTGCGTCTGCGGCGCAGTGCGTGCGGCTTAAGCATGCCTGGTGCGCGCCGCGCGCGTGTTGATGAGGTGCAGCACGCCGGCGCACAGCGTCGCCAGCACGCTCACCCCGGCGAGCGTCACGAACACCCCGTCCCAGCCGAACGCGACCGCGAGGCGCGCCACGCTGTCGCCGGCCAGCACCCCGCCGAGATAGCCGATTCCGTCGATGATGCCCGAGGAGGCGGCGCTCGCCTGCTTGCCGCCGAAATCGAGCGCGAACGCGCCGCCGAGATAGGAGTAGGGGCCGAGCAGGCAGAAGGCCACCACGCCGATCATGACGATGGGAAACAACCCATGCGAGACTCCCGCGCGCACTGACATCAGCACCAGCAGCGCCGCGACGCTGCCGGCGAGGCCGAGGAACATGAGCAGCGAGCGCCCGGTCAGCCCCAGCCGATCGCTCAACCAGCCGGCGAGCAGCACCGAGACCACGCCCACGCCCGGAAAGACGGCGCTCAGGCCGGCGGAATCGCTCATGCTGTAGCCGAGGTGGTCGCGCAGGTACACCGGCGTCCAGGTATTGAACGTCTCACGAATTATCGTGCAGGCGAACGACAGCAGGCAAACCAGCAGGAACGCGCGGCTGCGCAGCAGCGGCGCCAGCAGTGCAGCGACGCTCGCCGGCCGCGAGTGCGTCGCGGCGAACAGGTTGAGCGGATTGGGCTGCGCCTCGGCGTGCCCTTCGGCGACGCGCGACTCGCGCAGCAGCCACAGGTTCGCCAGCAGCATCGCTCCGGCGACGATGGCGGCGAACAGGAACAGCGCGCGCCAGCCGTAACCGCGCTCGATGAGCATGCTCATCTGCTGGCGTGCCAGCGCGTCGCCGACCAGGTAGCTGATGCTGAGGATGCCGATGATCGAGCCGTAGGAGGAGTAGTCGAACCAGCGCGACGACACCTTGATGAGCCCGGCCCAGCCGACCGACTGCGTGAGGCGGTTGCCGACCCAGGCGAGGGTGAATACCGGCAGCGTGCCGCCGGCGGCGAACATCAACGTGAACAGCGTCGCGCCGCCGACACCGATGAGAAAGTTGCGCCGCCCGCCCCAGTAGTCGCCGAGCCCGGTGAGGAACAGCTTGCCCAGGGCGTACGCCAGCACGCCGAGCGAGCTGATCGTGCCGATGTGGATGATCGCCTGGCCGTGACTGACGCCGTGCCTCCCCAGCTCGTCCGCCAGCAGCGGCGTGGCGACCGAGAGGTCGGCGCGGCAGTAGTAACAGGCGGCATAGCCGCCGAACAGCAGCAGGATGGTCCTGGTCTGGCCGAAGCGCAGGGAGCGGTGCGGCGCGTCTGCCATGCGCCGGATACTAGCGGACTTGGGCGGCGCGAATCACTCCGTGGGCAGGAAAGCGCGCCTGCGTACTGCGCACCCGGTGCGCAGGACGCAGGCGAAAGTAGCCGCGCATTTACCAGCGCTGCCAGTAGCCGCCGTGGACCACCACCACCGGGGCGGGGGCGATCACCGCCGCGCCGACATAGCCGCGCGGGGGGCCGACCGGGGCGACGACGCAGCCGGCGAGCACCGCGGCGAGACCGAGTGCCACAGCCAACTTAACAATGCCACGCATGTTCCTCTCCTCGAGTTCAATCCACCTGCAGTGAACAACGCATGGCGGCAGCGGCGGCTGACAGGCATCCCGCAGGGGGAGGGTCATTCAGCTTTCGTTAAGGTCGCGGCGTCTTAGGTATCATCCGCCCCCATGAGCACGTTCCGGCAACAGCTGCGCGATAACGCGGTGGCACTCATCAGTCTCGTCGTGGCGCTCAGCAGTCTCGGCTACAACACCTGGCGCAACGAGCGCACCGAGAACAACCGCAACACGCGCACCGCGACCTTCGAGCTCCTCGGCAAGCTCGCCGAGCTCGAGCGGGTGGTGTTCCTGGCGCAGTACGATCGCGACCCCACCGGCGGCAATCCACGCACCGGCTGGAGCTACGTGCTGGTGATCCGCGATCTGGCCGCCGTGGTGCCCGCACCGGTGCCGGCGCGCGCGGCGGAGCTGCAGAAGAGCTGGAGCGAGAACTGGGAAGGCCTCGGCAAGGACGAGGAGAGCAGCGTCAACCGGATCGACGACGCGATCGGGCGATTGCGCGGCGCCGCGCTCGCGACGCTGCAGTCGCTGCACTAGAAATCAGGGGAGCATCCGCATGATCACGCTGTACCACCGCGCGAAGACCCGCGCCACGCGCATCATCTTCCTGCTGGAGGAGCTCGCGGCTCCGTACCAGATCCACAGCGTCACCACGCGCAACCGCGACGGCAGCGGCGCGGTAGATCCCGGCAACCCGCACCCGCATGGCAAGGTGCCGGCGATCAGCGACGACGGCGTGGTGGTGTTCGAGTCGCCGGCCATCGCGCTGTACCTGACGGACAAATTCCCGAACAAGCGCCTCGGGCCGCTCGTGGGTGATCCGGCGCGCGGCGCGTACCTGTCGTGGCTGGCGTATTACAGCGGCGTGTTCGAGCCGGCAATCATGTCGAAGTTCATGAAGGTCGAGGTGCCGCGCGGCACCGCCGGCTGGGTGGCGGTGGAGGAAGTGCTGCCGGCGCTCGTGCAGCAACTGTCGCCCGGACCGTACCTGCTCGGCGCGCACTTCTCGGCGGCCGACGTGCTGTACGGCACGACGTTCGCGATGTTCGCCGCCAGCCCGCTGTTGCCGAAGTCCGCGGTCATCGACGAGTACGTGCAGCGCGTCGTGACGCGGCCGGCCTATGCGCGGGCCATGGCACGCGAGGCCGGCTGACCGAACCGCGCTCACGCGCGCTGGCCGTGGAGCCGGCCCTTCGCGCCGCCAGGTCCGAAAATGGCTACTCTTGTGCGGCCGCCGCGCGTATCGTTGCCGCCATGCAGACCATATCCGGGCTCGACATCGAGGCACTCAATCGCGCGCGCATCAGCCGCGATGCGCGCTTCGACGGCAAGTTCTTCATCGCCGTGACCTCGACCGGCATCTACTGCCGGCCGATCTGCCCGTCGCGCTATGCCAAGCGGGCCAACGTGCTGTTCTTCGGCAGCCCCGCGGCGGCGGAGGCCGCAGGGTTCCGGCCGTGCCTGCGCTGCCGCCCGGAGGCCGCGCCCGGTACGCCTGCCTGGCTCGGCACCAAGGCGGTGGTGCGCCGCGCGCTGCGCCTGATCAACGAGGGAGCGCTCGATGAGGATTCGGTCGAGACGCTCGCCGCGCGGCTGGGCATCGGACCGCGCCACCTGCTGCGGCTGTTCGCCCGGCACGTCGGGGCCTCGCCGATCGCGGTCGCGCAGACGCGGCGGCTGCACTTCGCCGTATGTCTGCTCGAGGAGACCAGCCTGCCGATCACCCAGATCGCGATGGCCGCCGGCTTCGGCAGCTGCCGCCGCTTCAACGATGCGTTTCGCCACACCTACCGGCGTGCGCCGCGCGAGCTGCGCCGGGCGCGGCGGCACGGCGCGAGCGGCGAGCGCACGGAGGAGGTGGTGCTGCGGCTGGCCTACCGTCCGCCTTACGACTGGGCGCACATGCGCGATTTCCTCGCGGCGCGCGCCGTCGGCGGCGTCGAGCTGATCGACGCGCACGGCTATGCGCGCACGCTCGCGTGCGAGGGCGGTCACGCGCTGGTACGCCTCGACGCGCTGCCGGGCGAGGATGCGCTCGAGCTGCGCGTGACGGGCGCGCCGGCGGCCGCACTGCTGCAGTTGTCGTCCGCCGCACGGCGGGTGTTCGACCTGGCGGCCGACCCGCAGCGCATCGGCATCGAGCTGGCTACCGATCCGCTCATCGGGCCGCTGGTGCGGCTGCGGCCCGGTTTGCGCATTCCCGGCGCCTGGGAGCCGTTCGAGTGCGCGGTGCGCGCCGTGCTCGGACAGCAGGTGAGCGTCGCGGCCGGCCGCACGCTCGCGACGCGACTGGTGGCGCACGCGGGTACCGTATTGCGCGTCTCCGCCGGCGGCCTCACTCATCTGTTTCCGACTGCCGCGCAGCTCGCGGCCGCGAACCTCGACGGGCTCGGGATGACGCGCTCGCGAGCCGCGACGCTGCACGCGCTGGCGCGCGCCGTGACCGAGCGGCGCATCGATTTCAGCGCGGCCCCCGAGGCGGTGATAGCAGCGCTCGCGGCGCTGCCGGGCATCGGCCCCTGGACCGCGCAGTACGTGGCGTTGCGCGCGCTCGGCGAGCCCGACGCCCTGCCTGGCGGCGACCTGGTGCTGCGCCGCATGGCCGCAGGCGCCGAGCGCCCGCTGGGCGCGCGCGAGCTGGAGACGCGCGCCCGCGCCTGGCAACCCTGGCGCAGCTACGCGGTGATGCACTTGTGGCGTGCCGCCGCGGACGCCGGCGGCCGTGCGCGCAGCGTCCGAAACAAGCCGGTCGCGGCGTGCGCGCCGGCGTAACATCATCATCTGGATGCGAACGGAGAACTCAACGATGTACTGGTACCAGACCAACTCGCCGGTGGGCCCGCTGCTGCTGGTGGGCGGCGCGGACGCGCTGACGCACGTGCACTTCCAGGCGGCGGCGCGCGGGCCGCGTCCGGCGGCCGACTGGCGCTGCGACGCGGCGCCGTTTGCCGCGGCGCTCGGACAGCTCGAGGAGTATTTCGCCGGCACGCGCCACAGCTTCTCCCTGCCGCTCGCGCCACGCGGCACGCCGTTCCAGCTGAATGTGTGGCGCGCGCTGCAGGCGATTCCCTATGGCGAGACGATTTCCTACGGCGAGCTGGCGCGGCGGATCCACCTTCCCGGCGCGGCGCGTGCCGTGGGTCTGGCGAACGGCGCCAATCCGCTGCCGATCATCGTGCCGTGCCACCGCGTCATCGGCGCCGATGGCTCGCTGACGGGTTTCGGCGGCGGTCTGCCGATCAAGCGCGCGTTGCTGTCGCTCGAGGGCGCAGCCTGCGTCGCGGACCTGTTCGACGCCACGCCGGTGCGCGCCCGGGCGGACGGCACCACGCGGCGCGCCGCGCGCGGCGCCTGAAGCGCGACGCGCGCTCACCGCGCCGCGGCGTTCACATCTTCCGGGGAAAGCACATGAAACTGAGCCTGCTGAGCGCGTGCGCGTCGTCGTTGCTGCTCGCGGCCGCCGTCCCGGCGGCGCCCGCTGGCGGCGGCCCCGCGGCGCGCAGTTACGTCGAGCACCCGGTCGCTGCCGGGGCGCAGCCGCTGCCCTTCAGCGACGCGGTACGCAGCGGCGATACGCTGTACCTGGCCGGTCACCTCGGCATCGATCCGCAAACGGGCGATGCCGCCGCCGACAGCGGCACGGAAGCGCGCCTCGTCATGGAGGCGGTGAAGCGCAGCGTGGAGGCGGGCGGCCTGCAGATGGACGAGCTGGTCTCGGTGACGGTGTATTGCACGGACCTGCGCCTGTACGACGCCTTCAACGCCGTCTACCGCGGCTACTTTCATGGGCATTACCCCGCACGCGCCTTCATCGGTGTGGCGCAGCTGGTGCGCGGCGCGCATTTCGAGGTGAGCGGCATCGCAGTCGCCGGCGCACACCAGGTGCACCACTGATGCTGCTCGCACCGCCTGCCACGACATGAACCGGCGCGAGTTTTCCCAGGTGCTGGGTGCTGCGGCCGCCGGCGCCGCACTCGCCCCGCTGGCCGCCGCCACCGACACCGTGAGTCCCGCGGCCCGGGCGCTCTACGCGCGCGCGTTGATCCTCGACTGCAATTCCTCGCCGCCGCTCGAAGATCACCTGCCGCTGCCGCAGGCGGATCTCGACGAGACGCGCGGCAGCGGCATCAGCGTCATCAAGTTCAGCCTCGGCGGCATCAACATGGATCTCGCCCACACGGTCGCGGAGATCGCACAGATCCAGCAGATCATCGAGACCTATCCCGGTTATTTCACGCAGGTGCGGGTGGCCGACGACATGGCGCGCGCCAAGCGCACCGGAGTGCTCGGGATCATTCTGTCGTTCGAGAGTGCCAACATGCTCGGCGGGGATGTCGCCTCGTTCGAGGTGTTTCGCGGCCTGGGTGTGCGCGTCATGCAGATGTCGTACAACCGGCGCTCGCCGTTTGCCGCCGGCGTCATGGAGCCCGACGCCGGTGGCCTCACCGCTCTCGGCCGGGATGCCGTGCGGGAGATGAACCGCTTAGGGATCGCGATCGATCTGAGTCACGCCAATGCCGCGACCACGGCCGATGTGCTCGCCGCCTCGGCGCGGCCGCCGGTCATGACGCACGCGGGCTGCACGGCCATACACGAGCATCCGCGCAACAAGAGCGACGCGCAGCTGCGCGCGCTCGCCGACAAGGGCGGCGTGGTCGGCATCTACGACCTGCCGTACCTGACGGCCTCGCCGCGCCAGCCCACGCTCGATGACTACATGGCGCACCTGCAGCACGCACTGCGCGTCGCCGGCGAGGACCACGTCGGCATCGGCAGCGACGTCGGCATCAGTCCCTTCGATACGAGCGCCAAGGGCATGGCGGAGTTCGCCCGCCAGGTCGAGGAGCGCCACAAGGCCGGCTTGTCCGCCCCGGAGGAGGATCGTCCCACGTACGTCATCGGGCTGAACCAGCCACGCAGAATCGAGGTCATCGCCGACCGGCTGCTGCAACGCGGGTATTCGGCGGCGGTGGCCGAGAAGGTCATCGGCGCCAACTTCGTACGCGTATTCGGCACCATCTGGACCTAGTACCCGCGGCTGTATTCGGCACCATCCGTACCTGGTACCCGCGGCGCGGCGAGCCGGCGGAGCTCACGCCCCGCCGGCAACGACCCGCATTCAGTGCAGCAGATTGACGGTGCTGGTGTTGTCGTCCACGAAGTAGATCCCGTGCCCGGGCTCGTAGACGAGACCAAACAGTGCGCCATTGCCCGGCGGCGAGCCAATGCTGTCGAGCAGCATCTTGGCGACCTGCGCTCCGCCCGGGGTGATCTCGGTGATGAAGCCGTCGCCGCCGTTGACGGTAAGCACGTGGCCGTCCGGCGCGACAATGAGTCCGAGCGGGGCGTTGAGGCTGCCGCCGGCGCTCAGCGTGTGACCGGTGCCGGCCGAAGTCGTGCGGCCAAGCGGATGGTCGATGACCGCGATGCGGTTGTTGAGCGTGTCCGCGACGTACAGCAGCGCACCGTCGCGATGCTCTGCGCCCTGCTCGCCGCAGTCGTCGCGGTCGCTGGCGCACGCCGCGTGCAGTCCGACTCCCGTCGGCCCGATTACCAGCGCCACCGGGTCGGTGCGCTCGGCGAACCCCGAAGCGATGACCGTGATCGACTCCAGCACCGGCATGGCCGTGTCGGCGACCTTGAGATCGAGCCGCGTGACGGTTCCACCGTGCACCACCTGGCCGCCGGCGGCGAGCGTGCCGTTGAGCACGTTGGTGACGAACAGCTTCGCCTCGTGCTCGCCGTCGAAGGCGGTCATGTCCCACGGGCCGTTGATCAGCGAGCCGTAGAACGTCTCGACCGCATTACCGAGGCTGTCGAGGACGATGAGGCACCCGGGCTGCGCGGTGGCCGACGTGCCGTCGCTGGTGGGCAGGCTCCCCACGATTACCCAGCCCTGCTCGAGCACGACCAGCGCGGTCGTGAGCCCAACCCCGCCCGGGCAGGGGCCGGGGAGCGTCGTGGCGTTGAGGGTGGCGAACAGGCTCACGTGGCCATCCGGCGCCACGTCGACGATGGTCGTGCCGGTGCCCTGCAGGTTCGTGGAGTCATTGAAATTGCTGATCAGGATGTGGCCGGCGCGCAGATTGCCGACCGTGCGCCTGACCTGCGCCATGCCGTACGGATTGACGTCGCCGTTCCCGGGAACGGTGGAGGCGATGGTGCTGATCGTCTTGAGCGGTGGCAGCAGCGCCTGCTCATCGGCGGCGAACGACGCGGTGGCTGAAAGCAGCATCGACAAAGCGAGCGACGCGCACGCGAGCCTGGCGGCTTCCCTGGTATGGGCCTTCATGTTGTTTCCCCTGTTGTTCGAGCGGTTGCCCGCTGCAGTTACAGCGGTAAGTGGCGCCAGCGCGGCGGCGGGTTCTATCAGCGCGCGCTATCGGGCGTGCCGGCGGCTCAGGCGGGCGCCTCGCCCAGGGCATCGAGCAGCAGCCGGGCGAACTGCGGCCCGGTGCCCGCTTCCTCGTGCTTGAAGTACACGTACACGTCGCTGCAGGCGGCGGCGTGCTCGCGGATCAGCTGTGCCCAGCGTCGCAGGTCCGCGGGCGTGTAACCCTCGTCGCGCAGGCGGAAGTAGCCGTAGCCGGCGGTGATCTCCAGCGGTGTGGAGAATTTTTCGCTGTCGGCGACGCACAGGGCGACATTGCGCGCGCGCAGCCGCGCGAACACCTCGTCGTCCATCCATGAGGCATGGCGGAACTCGAACGCCGCGCACAGCTGCACGGGCAGCAGCGCCAGGAACTCGTCGAGCACGGCGAGATCCTTGCGGAACCAGGGAGGCAGCTGGAAGAGGATCGGGCCGAGCTTGGCGCCGAGTGTGGCCGCGGTGTCGAGAAAGTACTGCAGCACCGGCGCGCAGTTACGCAGCTTGGCGACGTGCGTGATGCGCTTGGGAGCCTTCAGCGTGAGGCGAAAGTCCGCCGGTGTGTCCCGGTCCCAGCCGGCGAGGGTCTTGGCGTTGGGCATGCGGTAGAAGGTGTAGTTGACCTCGACCGTGCTGAACGCCTGCGCGTAGTACGCCAGCATCTTCGCCGCCGGCAGCTTCTGCGGATAGAAGCTGCCCTTCCACTCGGGGTAGTTATACCCGGACGTGCCGACCCAGGTTCGCATGCGCACCGCGCCGTCAGCGGCCGTCGCTGCCCACCAGGCGCCGGTATTGCCCGAGGTGCCGGATGGCGTGCTGGGCGAGCCCCATCGACTCGTACAGCCGCGCGAGATTGTAGTGACAGTCGGCGAGATCCGGATCCTGCTCGAGCGCGCTGCGGTACGCCGCGAGCGCCGCGGTCGCATCCCCCAGATCCTCGAGCAGCACGGCCTGGTTGAACAGCAACAGCGCATCGGCGCCGACCCGCTCGAGCGCACGCCGATAGACCTCGGCCGCCTGCTGTCGCCGGCCCTGCTCGTGCAACAGCCGTCCCCAGTTGCTCCAGGCGGCGGCATCCTGCGGATCCTCATCCACCGCGCGCTGCCAGGTCGCGAGCGCCGCCTGCGGATCGTCGCTCTCGAGCGCGAGCGCTTCTGCGAACCAGTCGTGCGCCGGCGCTGCTTGCGGGGCGGCGGCGGACGGCTCGCCGCGGTGCTCGACCACCTGCAGCACGCCGTCCTGCACGCTCAGGTCGAATCCCAGCAGGTACTGGCCGCTGTCGACCTGGCGGTGGCCCTCGCCGTCGCGCACCACGACGTGATCGCCGACGGCGCTGATCGACAGGCCCGACAGCGGCATCGAGTCCGGCAGCTCGCGCCGCAGTCGCTCGAGCGAGCGGTGGATGCGCTGGCGGGGAATCTTGGCGTCGATCAGCGCGCGCGCGGTGCGCAGCACGATCAGGTCCTGGAACGAGAAGCGGAATTCGCGCCGCGCACCGCGCGCCGGTTTCACGAAGCCGGCGCGGATGAGATTGCGCGTGGTGTCAGGGGTGAGCCGCAGGACCCGCTCCACGTCCCGCACGCTGTACGAGGGCATCCGGAGTTTCCGGCGGGCTTTCCGCTCAGCCGTGACGCTTGCCCGCCTTGCGGCCCACGCTGGCGGGCTCCTCGGCGCGCTTGGGTGCCTTGCGCGGACCCAGGCGATTCACCTGTGCGCGCGCGCCTTCGGTGCGCTGCAGGCTGGCACGCAACGCCTCCATGAGATCGATCACCTTGCCATCGCCCGGCGGGGCGGTCTCGGACACCGAGATCTCCTTGCCCTCGACCTTCTTCTCGATCGCCGCCTCGATGCGTGCGCGCACTTCGTCGCGATAGGCTTCCGCGTCGAACTTGTCGGCCGTCTGTTGATCGATGAGCTGCTGCGCGAGCTTCAGTTCCGCCGGCTTTACTTCGGTCTTTGGCACGTCCACCTCGCTGGCACGGCGCACGTCGGCGGCGTAGTGCAGCTGCTGCATGGCCAGCACATCGCCGATCGGGCGCAGGATGACGATGTAGCCCTTGCCGCGCGCGGCCCAGCGGCCGACGCCGCAGCGTCCGGCCTGGCGCAGCGCGGCGGTGAGCAGCGCGTATGGCTTGGCCGCGCCCTTGTCGGGGGCCAGGTAATAGGTCTTGTCGTAATAAACCGGGTCGATGGATTCGATGGGCACGAACTCGGAGATCTCCACCGCGTGGCTGCCGACTTCCTCGAGCGCCTTGATTTCCTCCGGCGTGAACTGCACGTACTGGTCCTTGGCGAACTCGTAGCCCTTGACCATCTCGTCGCGCTCCACGACGACGCCTTCCTTCTGACACACATACTGCTGGCGCAGGCGCGAGCCGTCGCTCTTGTGCAGCAGGTTGAAGGAGATGGTGTTGGCCGACTGCGTCGCCGTGAACAACTTCACAGGGATGGCGACCAGCCCGAACGACACCGTGAGAGAACCTATGGAACGTGCGGCCATGAATGCACCTTAGACCAGGAACTGCGTTGTCGGAAGCGAGCTACTTCTCAGGCTTGACACCGAAAGCCTTCGTAAGGCTCTGTTTTATCTCAAGTGCATCATGCCACCGGTCGCCGGTCTTTTCCAACCGGGTCGGGACGTTCCTGATCGTAAAGTCCATGGGCTCGGCCGCCTCCAGCTCCTCCCAGCTCAGGGGCATGGACACCGGGGCACCGGGCACGCCGCGTGGTGAATATGCAACATTGAGCGTCTTGCCGCGCACGTTCATGTTGTAGTCGATGAAGATCCTGCCGGTGCGCTTCTCGACCGCCCATTCCATGGTGATCTCCTTCGGATGGGCGCGCATGACGTGACGGCCCACCGTCTCGCAGATGCGCCGTGCCTCGTCGAAGGTCACCGTGCGCTCGATCGGCACGAACACGTGCAGTCCGGTCTTGCCCGAGGTCTTGACGATCGCCTCGAGCGACATTTCGGCGAGCAGCGCGCGCAGCCAGAACGCCACGCGCTTGCCCACGGCGAAGCCCCGCCGGTTGAGCTCGGGCTCGGCGCCCTTGGGTTCCTTGCCGGAATAGATGTAGGGATCGATATCGAACACCAGGTAGTCCGGGTAGTTGAGGATCGACGCCTCGAGCGCGGCGAGCGAGCCGGCGTAATCGGTGCTGGCGCCGGCCGCCTCCGGTGCGAGCTGCGCGCGCGAGTGCCAGACGTGAAACTCGAGCGTGCCCACCTGGCCGAGCCACAGCAGCGTCGGCAGGTTGTTGGCCAGCAGGTAGCGGTGCCGTTCGTCCTTGCTCTCGGAGAACACCGTCACCGTCTCGACGAACGGCGGCAGCGCCTGCGCCCAGTGCTTCTGAAAGAAACGCTCGCCGTCGATGCCTTCGGGCATGCGGATCATGGTGAGCGGACGGTCCGCGAGGTGCGGCAGCATGAAGCGCGCGACGCTCGCCAGGTAGCGCAGGAAGTCGCGCTTGGTTACCGCCGGCTGACGCGCCGCGGCCGGCCAGTACACGCGGTCGAGGTTGGTGAGACTCACGCGCGCCTCGCCGACTCTCAGGTTCAGACGATTGGCGGGATTTTCCAGCTGCGCGAGTATCGGCGCGACCTCGCTCGCCGGGGCGGCAGCCGCGGCGAGCGTGTCGGCGGTAGCCGGCGCGTCAGGTGTGGCGGTGCGCCCGCGCGCATCGGCGGGCGCGCGGATGTCAGCGGGATCGAGATCATCGCGCAGCCGCACGAACACCGGCGCCCGCAGCAATCCGTCGGGGGTGCGCTCGCCGTAGGCGACTTCGGCGATGAGGCGCGGCGCGAGCCAGGTGGTGGGCCGGTGCAGCGGCGGCTTGGTGGCGAACGGCGCGGTGGCGCGCTTCAGCCGCGCCGTGCGCTTCAACAGCATGGCGATCGTCGCCTCGTCGAGTCCCGAGCCCACGTGCCCCGCGTAGCGCAGCGCCTTGCCGTCACGGTAACCGAGCAGCAGCGCGCCCAACGGCTCGCGCGCCCCCTTGCCGCGCGTATAACCGCCGATGAGAAACTCGGCGGTGCGCAGCGCCTTCACCTTCAGCCAGGCGCGCGAGCGCAGCCCGGGCTGGTAGGCACTGTCGAGGCGCTTGGCGACGATCCCCTCGTAACCGCTCGCGAGCGCGGCCGCATACAGCTGCTCGGCATTCGCCGCGGTGTGCACCAGCTGCACATGCGCGCCGGGCAGCAGGCACTGCGCCAGGTAGCGGTGACGGTCGCCGTAGGGTGCGGTGCGCAGGTTGAGGCCGGCAAAGTGCAGCAGGTCGAAACACACGAGTACCACCGGGGTGGCGCGCTGCGCGGCGGCGATCTCCGCGGCGCCCTTGAGCTGCGCGCGCTGCTGCAGCGCGTTGAACGAGGGGCGCCCGCCAGCGTCGAGCGCCACGATCTCGCCATCGAGCAGCAGCTGCCCGGCCGGCTGTGCGCCGAGCTCCGCGGCGATCTCGGGAAAATACGGCGTCAGGTTGAGGCCGCGCCGCGACTGCAGTCGCACCTCGCCCGCGCCGATGAAGGCGAGTACCCGGTAGCCGTCGAGCTTCGGCTCATAGCGCCACGCGGGGTCGGTGTGCGCCTCGCTGCCGGTTTCCGCGAGCATCGGCGCGAGCGTTCGCGGCAAAGCTTCGGGGGGTCCCGATGGCGCGAGCTGCGCCGCCTTGCGCCGGGCCGTCGCGGTGGCGGGCGTGAGCTCCTCCAGGCTCAGGCCCGAGAGCACCGAGGCGCTGCGGGCCAGCACATCGTTCGGCTGCGCGAAGCGGTCGCGGTGCTTGATGAGCAGCCACTGGTTCGTGGCACGCGTGCGTACCAGCGTGAACGAGCCCTTGAGCTTCTCTCCGCACAGCAGGAAGCTGAGCTTGCCGGCGGCGAGCCCCGCGCGCACGCGCTGTTCGGCCACGGCGCGCTCGAGAAAAGAGTACTGCGCGCTTTCATCGGGCGAATACACGCCGCAATCCCACACGATGACCTTGCCGGCACCGTACTGGCCCGCGGGAATGACGCCCTCGAAGGAGGCGTAATCGAAGGGATGATCCTCCACCGCGACCGCCATGCGCTTGTCGTCGGGATCGAGCGACGGGCCCTTGGGCACCGCCCAGGACTTCAGCACCCCGTCGAGCTCGAGCCGGAAGTCGTAGTGCAGGCGCCGCGCGGCATGCTTCTGCACGACGAACAGCAGCGGTCCGCGGCGGCCAGCCGCCGCCTGCGGCGGCGGCTCGGGCGTGCGCGTGAAGGTGCGCTTGGCCGCATAACGCTCCAGCGCGCGGCGGCTCACGAGCGCGCCCCGATCCACGCAGCGGCGGTGTTTAGCAGTGCGCGGCGCACCTCGGCATCCGTGCGGCCGCTGTGCGCGGGCACGTGGAAGGCGTGGTCGGCATCCTCCACGAAGCTCAAGGTCGCACGTGCGCCGAGCCGCGCGACGAGTGCGCTGAGCAGCGTGCGCTCGGCCAGCGCATCGCGCGTGCCCTGCAGGAACAGCATCGGCAGCTGCACCTGCTCGAGATGCTGCGCGCGTGCATCTGCCGGCTTGCCGGCCGGGTGCAGCGGGAAGCCGAGAAACACCAGGCCGCGCACCCCGGCGAGCGGCGCGAGCGCCTGGGCCTGCGAGCTCATGCGTCCGCCGAAGGAGCGGCCGCCCGCGAACAGCGGCACTCCCGGGGCAAGCTGCGCGGCCAGCGCGACCGCGGCGCGCACCGTGGCATGGCATACGGGCGGCGGGTCCGGGCGTCGTGACCGCCGCTCCATGTACGGGAACTGGTAGCGCAGCGTGGCAACCGCGAGGCCCGCGAGGATGCTCGCGGCGGCACTCATGAAAGGGTGATCCATGCCGGCGCCGGCCCCGTGGGCCAGCACATAACAGGCGCGCGCCCCGGCGGGCAGCTCGAGCCGGGCGGAGACGCGCACGGCATCCTCCACCGTACAGGTGACGAGTCTGCCAACCGCTGAGCTGTCGTGTTGCAAGCGCCGCGCCTTCGTGTCGCGCAGCGAATTTAGCAGGCGGCCTGTGCCCGGCGCACGCCGCCCGGCAACGCCGCACGCGGCGCGCGCACCGCGGCCACCCAGGCGGCGTACGGCGGCAGGATGAGCGGCGCGCCGGCATCGCTATCGGCAATGTCGCCGGGGCTCGACAACAGCGTCCTGACACGGCTGCCGGCCAGCCCGGCGGCCGCCAGATCCAGCCTGACTGACTGCGGGCGTGCCGACATGTTCAACGACACCACGAAGCTGTTGCCGTCCGGCGCGACGCGCGCATAGCTCAGCACGTCCGCATTGCCGGGATCGAGCATCACCATGCGCCCGCTGCGCAGCGCCGCGTAGCTGCTGCGCATGGCGATGAGGTGACGATGCCAGTTGAGCAGCGAGTCCGGATCGGCCAGCTCGCTTTGCACGTTGATGCGCTGGTAGCCAGGCGGCACCGGCAGCCAGGTGCGCGGGTTGGTGCTGAAGCCGGCCTGGGCGTTGGATGCATCCCACTGCATCGGCGTGCGCTCGCCGTCGCGGCCCTGCTCGTGGGGCCAGCCGCGGATGCCCTTAGGGTCGCGCACGTCCTCCACGCGCCGGGGCGTCGCCGTGCGCTGGCCGATCTCCTCCCCCTGGTACAGCAGCACCGCCGCGCGTGCGGTGAGCAGCAGCGTGGCGATGACGCGGGCGATCTGCTCGTCGTGCACGCCGTCGCCATAGCGGTCCCAGCTGCGCGGGTTGTCGTGGTTGTCGAACATCAGCAGCGGCTGGTGATCATGCAGCTCGGTGGCCGCCTCGATCAGGTGCCGGCGAAACGTCGCAGCGTCGAGGCGGCTGCCGAGACCGACTACCGTGTCCATCGGCAGGTGTAGCTCATCGGCGCGCGCCCCGCCGTACCAGGCGTTGAGGTCCGCGGTGCGCGCCAGCACCGTCTCGCCGACCAGCACGCGGTGCCCGGGGTAGCTGTCGCTCATGGCGCGCAAGCGGCGGATCACCGCGTGGGTCTCGGGCAGGTTGTCGGTGTAGATGTGATCGAGAATCGGATCGCCCTGCGCGTTGCTGCCGCCGGACTGCGGCTCATCGCGCAGCCGCGCATCCTTCACCAGTCCGGTGACGGCGTCGAGCCGCAGGCCGGCGACACCGCGATCGAGCCAGAAGCGCATGACGTCGAACATCTCGCGCTCGACGGCGGGATTGCGCCAGTTGAGGTCGGGCTGCTGGCGGTAGTACCTGTGGTAGTAGAACTGGTCGAGCTGCGGTACGTACTCCCACGCCGAGCCGCCGAACAGGCTGACCCAGTTGTTGGGCGGCAGGCGCCGGCCCGCCGCATCGGTGCGCCCGTCACTCCATAGGTAGAAATCGTGGCAGGCGGAGTCACGCGCGCGCGCGGCATCGATGAACCAGGGGTGCTGCTCGGAGGTGTGGTTCAACACCATGTCGAGCACCACGCGGATGCCGCGCCGGGCGGCGGCCACGAGCAGACGGTCGAAGTCGGCGAGCGTGCCGTAGCGCGGATCGACGGCGCAGTAGTCGCAAATGTCGTAGCCGAAGTCGACCTGCGGCGAAGGGTAGAGCGGGGTGATCCAGATTGCGTCCACCCCGAGAGACTCGAGGTAATCCAGCCGCTGCACGATGCCGGGGAGGTCGCCGATGCCGTCGCCGTTGGAGTCCTGGAAGCTGCGCAGGTAGATCTCGTAGATGACCGAGTGCTTCCACCACGGATCCTCGGGCGCGGCCCGGCCGGCCGCCAGGCGTCGCGGCGCGAGGCGACGCCACGCCCGGCCCAGCCGGTGCGCCAGACTTGATTGCAGCGGGGATGCAGTCATGTTGTTGGCAATTTGCGCCTCCATGTTACCTGCAAAACCCGCCGCGGTTTTCGCCGGCCGTGAGCGCGGCCGTGCGACATCCGCTGCCTGCAGCCCGCGCCGCCGCTCGCCGCGGCGTGCGTTACACTGCTTGAGGGGGGCATGAACATGACGGCACAGTTGGCTCGGATCCGGCAGCCCGCGCGCTGGCTCGCCGCGGCGGTGGCGGTCTCGTTGTTAGCCACCGCGGGTGGTGCGGCGCCCGCGCCGGCGCCACCGCCGGCCGCCGCCGTGGCCACGCTGATGCAGCGCGACCTTCCCGACCTCACCGGCCGGGAGGCCCTGCTGCTCAGCGTCGAATATCCGCCGGGCGGCGCCTCGCTGCCGCACCGGCACGATGCCGACGTGTTCGTTTACGTGCTCGCGGGCGAGGTCGTCATGCAGGTCTTAGGTCAACCGGCCGTCACGCTCAAGACCGGTGACACTTTCTACGAGGGGCCGGCGGACGTGCACGTCCGCTCGGCGAACGCCAGCTCGCGCGCCCCGGCGCGACTGCTGGTGTTCATGGTGAAGGACAAGAACCGGCCGGTGTCGCACGCGGTGGACGTCCCTGGCTTAGCTGAGCCGCGATGATCGGCCGCCGGGACGCGAGCCGCGCCGCGGCGCTGTGCTTGCTGCTGGCGCTGACGCCGCTCGGAGCCCCGGGCGCACTCGCGGCGGCGGCGAGTCCGAGCGGGACGCAGCGCGCCGTGGAGGCGGGACGCAGCCTCGTCGGTACGCCGGCGCCGCCGCTGGTGATGACGACCATCGACGGGCAGCGCATCGATCTCGGTCGGCTGTACGGACATCAGGCGGTGTATCTGAAGTTCTGGGCCACGTGGTGCGTGCCGTGCCGCGAGCAGATGCCGCATCTCGAACGTACCTTCCGCACCGCCGGGCCGGACCTCGCCGTGATCGCGATCAACACCGGCTTCAACGACACGCTCGAGGACGTGCGCGCCTATCGCCGCGACATGCACCTGACCGTGCCGATCGTGCTCGACGACGGGCGGTTGGGCGAGGCGTTCAACCTGCGCGTCACGCCGCAGCACATCGTGATCGGCCGCGACGGGCGCATCCTCTACGTCGGGCATCTTGCGGACGAGCAGCTCGCGGCGGCTCTGCAGGCCGCCCGCGCCGCGCCAACGGCGGCGCATGCCGCGGCCGCGCCGGCAGCCGCCCCGGCCGCCCGGGAAGCGGTGCAGTACCGCATCGGCGACCGTCTCGAGGGTGTTTCGGTAACGACGCTCGATGGCGGCACCGTCCCGCTGACGGTGCCCGGCCAGCCCACGGTGCTGGCGTTCCTCTCACCCTGGTGCGAGTCGTACCTTGCCACGAGCCGGCCGCGGCTCGCGGCCGACTGCCGTGCGGCGCGCGAGCAGATCGAGGCGCGCGCCGCGCGCCCGGCCGTGCGCTGGCTCGGCGTGGCCTCCGGGCTGTGGGCGAGCAGCGAGGATCTGGCCGGCTACCGCGACCAGTATCACGTCACGATCCCGTTGACGCTCGATGAGTCTGGGCGGCTGTTCAGAGAGTTTCGTGTCACCAGCGTGCCGACGCTGCTGCTGATCGACGGCAGCGGGCGGCTGGTGCGCCGCATCGGCGGAGATGCGGCCGGGTCGCCGCAGGCACTCGCCACGCTGCTGGCGGGTACGCCCTGATGCGCGCGCCGCGTCCACCACTCTAAGGCGGTGCCGGCCCTTCGCTGACCCGCACCAGGTCCTGCGGGCGCAGCCACTTGCGGAACGCCTCCTGTACCGCGGCGGCGTCGAGGCCGAAGTAGCGTTGCGCGGCGCGCGTCGGCTCGTCGAGCGGCAGGCCGAGGTCGGTGCGCGACAGCAGGCCGTGGGCGATCTCCTCCACCCCCGCCTCGCTCAGCGGGATCTGCCGCAGCAGGAACGCCTTGACGCGCGTCAGCTCGTCCGCACCGACCGGCGTGGTCTGCATGGCGGTCACTTCGCGGGCGACCATGTCGGCGGCCTTCACGACGTTCTGCGGGTCGCTCGCGTACTCCACCAGGTAGACGCTGCGCGTCCGTCCCGCCTGCAGCACCGAGTTCACGCTGTACACCAGCCCGGAATTCTTGCGCAGATCGATGCTGAGACGCGTGGCATAGAAGCTGCCGCCGAGCACGGCATTGCCCAGCTGCAGCGGGTAGTAGTCCGCATCGGCGCGCGTCAGTGCCAGGTTCTGTGCGAGCACCACGCGATCCTGCACCCGACTCGCATCCGGGACCGCGACGCTGCGCGCGGTGTTGGCGGCTACCGGCGGCAGATCGATGGGCGGGGGCGGTCCGCTCGCGCTCCACGCGCCGAAGTACTTGGCGATCGTGGTGCGCGCCTGCTGCGCATCGACCTTACCGATCACCACCACGGCGGTCAGGTCGGGGCGAAACACGGTCGTGTAATAGCCGCGCACCGCGGCCGGGGTGAGCGCGCGCACCGTCTCCGGGGTCGACATGCGCAGGCTCGGATCCTCGGGCGGGTAG
>DATHQM010000032.1:0-1696 GCA_035482695.1 Steroidobacteraceae bacterium
CGCATCAGGGTTCCCCGCCACATCGCGCGGATGATTTGGTGATGGCGAGCGCGGTGGAGAGCGCAAGCAAGCCATCGTCAGCTTCCCCCGGCGAGGTAGCGAGGCCGTCGCCGGGTCATTGCTCGGGGAACTGGTCCTGCCGCTGGTGCGGATGTCGCTGCCCGCCGTTCGTTCGCCGTGAGTTCCTGCGGCGCCGCACCGGCTCGATCCGTCGCCAGACCTCGCCGAGGAGAACACCATGACCATCCCGCCCGATCTGGAGGCGCAGATCCTGCGCTATTATCATGTCGAAAAATGGCGCGTTGGCACGATCGCGCGCCAGCTGCATGTGCACCACGGCACCGTGGCACGGGTCTTGAGCCAGGCTGGCCTGCCCAGGATCGGGCCGCCGGCACGCCGCTCGCAGGTCGAGCCCTATCTGCCGTTCATCCATCAGACCCTGGAGAAGTTCCCGACGCTGACCGCCAGCCGGCTGTACGCGATGGTACGCGAACGCGGCTACCGTGGCAGCGGCGATCACTTCCGCCACCTCATCGCCTGTTACCGCCCGCGTCCGGCGGCAGAGGCCTATCTACGTCTGCGCAGCCTGCCCGGCGAGCAGGCGCAAGTCGACTGGGGGCATTTTGGTCATCTCGTGATCGGCCGCGCACGCCGTCCCTTGATGGCCTTCGTCATGGTGCTGAGCTACTCGCGCCAGATTTTCCTGCGCTTTTTCCTCGATGCCCGCATGGAGAGCTTCCTGCGCGGTCACGTCGCCGCCTTCACGGCCTGGAACGGATGTGCGCGTGTCCTGCTCTACGACAATCTCAAGAGCGCGGTGCTGGAGCGACAAGGCGATGCCATCCGCTTTCATCCCACCCTGATCGCGTTCGCCGGGCATTATCGTTATGACCCGCGTCCGGTGGCGGTGGCGCGCGGCAACGAGAAGGGCCGCGTCGAGCGCGCCATCCGCTATGTGCGCGACAATTTCTTTGCGGCCCGCATTTTCGCCGACCTCGACGACCTCAATGTCCAGGCCGAGACTTGGTGCCGCGGCATGGCGGCGGATCGGCGCTGCCCCGGACAAGACACACTCAGCGTCCGCGAGGCCTTTGCCGCGGAGGCGCCCAGGCTGCTGGCGCTGCCGGACAACCCCTATCCGCTCATCGAGCGCGTGGCCGTGAAGGCCGGCAAGACCCCCTATGTGCGCTTCGACCTCAACGATTATTCCATCCCGCACACCAAGGTGCAGCGCCTGCTCACCGTGCTGGCCGATCCGAACGAGGTGCGCATCGTCGATGGCGCGCAGGTGCTCGTCTGCCATCGCCGCAGCTACGACAAGGGGGCGCAGATCGAGGATGCCGCCCATATCCAGGCCTTGGTCGAGCACAAGCGCGCCGCGCGTCGCCACCGCGGCACCGACCACCTCGCAAAGGTGGCGCCGGAAAGCCAGACCTTGCTCCTGCACGCCGCCGAGCGCGGCGACAATCTCGGAACCATCACCGCCGCCTTGCTGCGGCTGCTGGAGCGTTACGGCGCCGCCGAGCTTGACGCCGCCATTCGCGAGGCGATCGCACGCGGCGTGCCTCATCCCAATGCGGTGCGGCTCGCACTCGATCACCGCCGCGAGCTGCGCAACGAGGCACCGCCCGTCGCCGTCATTCTGCCCGAGCATGTCAAGGCGCGCGATGCCCACGTGCAGCCGCACCGCCTCGAA
>DATHQM010000033.1:0-6020 GCA_035482695.1 Steroidobacteraceae bacterium
CGCGCGCCCGGCAAACAGCAACGCAGTGATCACCGGCGCCAGCTCGCGCAGCAGTCCGAGCGCTGCCGCCGTGCCGAGCGCCTCCTCGGAGCCGAAGCGCCGCAGCAGGTCGTAGCCCTGCAGGCCGAGCACCATGCCGACGAACAGCCCCGAGAGCATGATGATGATGAGCGAGCGGGCGCCGGCGTTGTAGATCTGCTGCACCAGCAGGCGCGGCCGCCCGAGCGCCGGCACGCATTGCACCAGCAGCCGCAGCAGAAACAACGCCACCGCGCCGAGCCGCCGTATGCCCTCGATCAGGTAGCCGTCGCGCGCCGGGCTCACGGCGCGTCCGTCCCGAACAGCTGCTGCGCGTAATCGGGCGCGGGGTAGTGAAAGGCCACCGGCCCTTCCGCACTGCCGGTCATGAACTGGCGCACCACCGCCGAGTCGCTCGCGCGCAGCTCCTGCGGCGTGCCGTGCGCGGCCATCGTGCCGCCCTCGAGCAGGTAGCTGTCGTCGGCGATGTTGGACAGCTCCTGCACGTCGTGGGAGACCACGATGCTGGTGATGCCGAGCGCCTCGTTCATGCGCTTGATGAGACGCAGGATCACACCGAGCGAGATCGGATCGAGCCCGACGAACGGCTCATCGTAGATCAGCACCTCCGGGTCCATGACGATGGCGCGCGCCAGCGCCACGCGGCGCGCCATGCCGCCGGAGAGCTCGGCGGGCATCAGCTGCGCGGCGCCGCGCAGCCCGACCGCCTGCAGCTTGGTGAGTACCAGCTTGCGGATCAGGGTTTCCGGTAGATCGGTGTGCTCGCGCACCGGGAAGGCGACGTTCTCGAACACGTCCATGTCGGTGAGCAGCGCGCCGTTCTGGAACAGCATGCCCATGCGCCGGCGCAGCGCGTAGACCTCACGCTGGCCGATCGCCGCCAGGTCCTGGCCGAACACCGTCACCCGGCCGCGGTCGGCGAAGATCTGCGCGGTGATCAGCCGCAGCAGCGTGGTCTTGCCCGTGCCGCTCGGGCCCATGATCGCGGTGATGCGTCCGCGGCGCACCGTGAGATCGAGTCCGCTGAAGATCTCGTGTGTGCCGAACGTGTAGGACACCCCGCGCACGTCGACGACGGCGTCGGCCGGGTCCGCCGACGCCAGCTCCCGGGGTTGCGGGCTGGTCACGCGCGCGCGGCAGCCGCCCGGATGCTCACGCGGCCTGGCTTTCCATCTCGGCCGCGTAGCGCCCGGTGGTGGCGAGTCCGTTGAGCCTGGCGCGCCGGGCGAATTCCTGCTGGCCGGCGCTGAAATTCCCCGCCACCCCGCCCCAGGCCTTGAGCGCCGTATCCTGCAGGGCGCGGCCGTAGCTGAACGTGAGCGCCCAGGGCAGCGGGCCGAGCCGGTTCATCAGCGACAGGTGCAGCGTCGCCTGGGTGGGGGACTGGCCGCCGGACAGGAACGCGATGCCGGGCACCGCCGGGGGCACGTGGCGCTTGAGCACCTGCACGGTCGCCTGCGCCACCGCCTCCGGTGTCGCCTGCTCGGGGGCCTTCTTGCCGGAGATCACCATGTTCGGCTTGAGCACCATCCCCTCGAGCAGCACGCGATGCTCGAACAGCTGGCGAAACACGCTCGCCAGCACCTCCTCGGTGACCTCGCGGCAGCGCTCGAGCGAGTGCGCCCCATCCATCAGCACCTCCGGCTCGACGATCGGCACGATGTCATTCTCCTGGCACAGCGCCGCGTAGCGCGCCAGCGCGTGGGCGTTGGCGGCGATGGCAAACGCGCTCGGAATCCCTGAGCCGATGTCGATCACTGCGCGCCACTTGGCGAAGCGCGCGCCGAGGCGGTAGTACTCGATCAGCCGCTCGCGCAGCCCGTCGAGCCCTTCGGTGATGGTCTCGCCGGGGAAGCCGGCCAGGGGCTTCGCCCCGAGGTCGACCTTGATCCCCGGGATGATTCCCTGCTTGGCGAGGTACTGCGGGAAGGGCGTGCCGTCCTTCGTCTTCTGGCGGATCGTCTCGTCGTAGAGAATCACCCCGCTCACCGACTCGGCAGCGCCCTGCGCGGTGAACAGCATTTCGCGATAAGTGCGCCGATGCTCCTCGGTGGAGTCGAGCCTGATGCTGTCGAAGCGCTTCTTGATCGTGCCGGTACTCTCGTCCGCGGCGAGAATGCCCTTGCCCTTGGCCATCATTGCGCCGGCGATCCGCGCGAGCTCACTTGGATTCATCGACCGTCCTTTCGCACACCGGCGCCACGCGACGATGCAAGCCCGCAAGGATAGCAAATCCCCCGCCTTCCCCCCGGCAGCGGCCGTGCCAGGCAGCACCCGTACCGTGGGCTGAACGCCCCTTAAAGCCCGCGCCGGGCTTGGCTCCCAGTGCAATCAGTACTAAACTAGTCCTACTTTATGGAGGGCCTTGCGATGCTGCGCATCAGCCGTCTGACCGACTACGCCACCGTGCTGCTGGCCGCGCTTGCCGGCGAGCCCGAGCGCGTGCAGACCGCCGCCTCGCTCGCTGCGCAGACGCACATTGCCGGGCCCACGGTCAGCAAGCTCCTCAAGCAGCTGCAGCGTGCCGGGCTCGTCAGCTCGACGCGCGGCCTGCACGGCGGCTACCAGCTGGCGCGCCCGGCGACGCAGATCAGCGCCGCCGCGATCCTCGATGCGCTCGAGGGCCCGATGGCCCTCACCGATTGTGCCGCCGGCCACGGCCACTGCGGGATCGAGGAGACCTGCCGCGTAAGCCGCGTATGGCAGCGGCTGAACCTCGCGATCCGCCGCGCGCTCTACGACGTAAGTCTCGCGCAGCTCGCCGGGCTCGAGGGCGCACCGACGCGCCTGCCGACGCTGGAGCGCGACATGAAGGCCGCGGGCCGCGCGCCGGTACGGTCCTGACGTGTGCAACCATGAGTGAGAGCGCCAAACAGCTCGAATCGCTGATCGCGCGGGGCTACCAGCATGGCTTCGTGACCGAGATCGATTCCGACACCGTCCCGCCGGGCCTCGACGAGGACGTGGTGCGGCTCATCTCGCGCAAGAAGGGCGAACCTGCCTTCCTCACCGAATGGCGCCTCAAGGCGCTGCGGCACTGGCTGACCATGAAGGAGCCGCACTGGGCGCACGTGAAGTTCACACCCATCGACTACCAGTCGATCTCCTATTACTCCGCCCCGCGGGAAAAAAAGGACGGGCCGAAGAGCCTCGCCGAGGTCGATCCGAAGCTGCTCGAGACCTACGAGAAGCTCGGCGTGCCGCTGCACGAGCGTGCGCGCCTCGCCGGCGTGGCGGTGGATGCGGTATTCGACAGCGTGTCGGTGGCCACCACCTTCAAGGACCGCCTCGCCGCCGCCGGCGTGGTGTTCTGCCCGTTCTCGGAGGCGGTGCGCAACCACCCGCAGCTCATCGAGCAGTATCTCGGCAGCGTGGTGCCCTACACCGACAATTTCTTCGCGACCTTGAACTCCGCAGTGTTCTCCGACGGCTCGTTCGTATACGTGCCCAAGGGCGTGCGCTGCCCGATGGAGCTGTCGACGTACTTTCGCATCAACGCTGCCAACACCGGTCAGTTCGAGCGCACCCTCATCATTGCGGACGACGGCGCGTACGTGAGCTATCTCGAGGGGTGCCTGCCGGCCTGGGAGGAAGTGTCTTACGGAGATGAGATGCGCTGCGTGCGCGATGTGGCCCTTCACGACGTGGTGCTGAATGATCGCGGTGAAGAAGCCGAGGTCGCCAAGATCATGCGCCGGGCGTACCGCGGTGACATGGTGGAGATCACACCACGCAGCGCCGGCAACCGCTTTCACGTCACGCCCGAGCACCCGGTACTCGCGATCCGTCGCGAGCGTGTGCGCAAGTGCGCCCGGGCGCCTGGACGCTGGCCTGATATCGATTCCAGGCTGCTGGAGCATGCCGAGCCCGAGTTCGTACCGGCGGGTGAGCTCGTGCCCGGCGATCTGCTCGTCTTCCCGATCAACAAGGTCGAGCGTGATGATCTCTCTCTGACCGATGACTTCCTACGTTTACTCGGCTTCTATGTGGCCGAAGGGTGCGTCACGAAGTTCAACGGCTACGATGCGGCGGAGTGGTGTCTCGGAGATCACGAAGGGGAGATGGCGGATGAAATCGCAGCGCTGATCGAGCGGTGCACGGGCAAGCGCCCCTCGCGCTCGCACGACAAGAAGCGCCACGGCCTATACCTGGTGGTGTACTCGCGAGAGCTGTGCGCCGCCCTCGAGCAGCATGGCGGCAAGTACGCGCACGGTAAGCGCTTCAGCAAGGCGGTGATGGATCTGCCGCCCCAGCGACAGCGTCTGGCGACTGATGCCTATTATCGCGGCGACGGCAGCATCGGCCGCTACGGGCCGGTGACCATGATCCGGGCCAGCACCGTCTCACGCACACTCGCATTCCAGCTCCAGGAGATGCTCGCCCGGCGGGGCATCTTCGTCTACCTCGGTATCCGCAAGGCGTTCGACGAGAAGATGAAGGACGGCCACGTAATTCACCATCGCGACATGTACACGCTGTACTACTCGGAGAAGACCCGCAGCCGGCGCGCGATCCGCCGTTGGGACTATTTTCTCGTTCCGGTGCGCGCGATCAGTCGCCAGCCATACGACGGCTTCGTCTACAACTTCGAGACTGCTAGCGAACCGCACTCCTACCTGGTGAAGGGCTTCGCGGTCCACAACTGCACAGCGCCGATGCGCGACGAGAACCAGCTGCATGCCGCGGTAGTCGAGCTGGTTGCGCTCGACGATGCCCGCATCAAGTACTCCACGGTGCAGAACTGGTATCCCGGCGATGCCAACGGCGTCGGCGGCATCTACAACTTCGTGACCAAGCGCGGCGAGTGCCGCGGCCGTAACGCGCATATCTCCTGGACGCAGGTGGAAACCGGCTCGGCCATCACCTGGAAGTATCCGAGCTGCGTGCTGCGCGGTGAAGGCTCGATCGGGGAGTTCTACTCGGTCGCCACGGTTAACCACCACCAGCAGGCCGACACCGGCACCAAGATGATCCACATCGGCCGCAACACCCGCAGCACGATCATCTCCAAGGGCATCTCCGCCGGCCACGGGCAGAACACCTACCGCGGGCTGGTGAGGATGCTGCCGAGCGCCCACGGCGCGCGCAACTTCACCCAGTGCGACTCGCTGCTGATGGGCGGGCGCTGCGGCGCGCACACCTTCCCCTACGTGGAAGTGAAGAACCCTACCGCCACCGTCGAGCACGAGGCGAGCACCTCGAAGATCAGCGACGACCAGCTGTTCTACCTGCTCGCCCGCGGCATCGGCGCGGAGGACGCGGTCAACATGATCGTCAGCGGCTTCTGCAAGTCGGTGTTCCGCGAGTTGCCGATGGAATTCGCGGTGGAGGCGCAGAACCTGCTGGCGGTGAGCCTCGAAGGCGCGGTGGGCTAGAAGCCATGAGTAAGCCTGACAGCGTCCTGCTGAGCATCGACAACCTTTCCGTGAGCGTCGCGGGCAAGCAGATCCTCGACGGCCTGAGCCTCGAGGTGGCGGCCGGCGAGGTGCACGCCATCATGGGACCGAACGGCTCGGGCAAGAGCACGCTCGCGCACGTGCTGGCCGGCCGCCCCGGCTACCAGATCACTGCCGGCACCGTGCAGTACCTGGGACGCGACCTGTTCGCCATGGCCCCCGAGGAACGCGCGCGTGCGGGCCTGTTCCTCGGCTTCCAGTACCCGGTCGAGATTCCCGGCGTCAACAACGTGTACCTCCTCAAGGCGGCGGTGAACGCGGTGCGCAAGCAGCAGGGGCTGCCCGAAGTCGACGCGTTCGATTTCCTCGGCCTGGTGCGCGGCAAGATGCAGCTGATGCAGATCGACGACAGCTTCCTGTCGCGCGGGGTGAACGAGGGCTTCTCCGGCGGGGAGAAGAAGCGCAACGAGATCCTGCAGATGCTGGTGCTCGAGCCGCGCCTGGCGATCCTCGACGAGACCGACTCAGGCCTCGACATCGATGCGCTCAAGGTGGTCGCCGCGGGGGTGAATTCGCAGCGCGGGC
>DATHQM010000034.1:0-1981 GCA_035482695.1 Steroidobacteraceae bacterium
GGCCGCCCCGGCGAGCGCACACACCGCGCTCGCGAGCATACCCCCCAGCACCCCTTCCCAGGTCTTGGCCGGGGAGACCTGCGGCGCGAGCCGCACGCGTCCGAAGTGCCGCCCGCAGAAGAACGCCCCGATGTCCGCGACCCACACGAGCAGCAACGCGAACAGCACCCACTGCGCCCCGTCGGCCAGCCCGACGCGCAGGCGAATGAGCGCAAGCCACGCCGGAACGAGGGCGAGCACGCCTGCGAGCGCGGCCGACCAGCCGGCCGCGCGGCGCGGGGCGAGCGTGACCCACAGCAGCGCCACGCACCACCAGGCGAGCGCCAGCTGCATCACGAAGTTGCCTGCGCCGGCGCTGACTGAGACCGACCAGGCCGCAAACATGAGCAGGCCGATCAGCACGACGTACGCTGCGCGCAGTGCGGCGCTCGGCAGGCGCAGGAACGCGGACCATTCCCAGGCGCCGAGCAGCACGATCACCGACACCACGATGACGGTCGCCACCGGCGGCAGCAACAGCAGCACGCACAGCAGCGCCGCGGCGAGCACGGCGGCGGTGAGGATGCGTTTGCGCAGCGACTCGGTCACGAGGCGCGTTGCGCGGCGGTCTGGCCGAAGCGCCGCTCGCGGCCGGCAAAGAATTTGAGCGCCTGCTCGAATTCCGCCACTGTGAAATCCGGCCACAGGCACTCGGTGAAGTACAGCTCCGCATACGCGAGGTCCCAGAGCAGAAAGTTACTGAGGCGCTGCTCCCCGCCGGTGCGGATCAACAAATCCGGCTCCGGCAGGCCCGCCAGGCTCAAGGCGGCCGCGAAGCGCGCCTCGGTGATCTCCTCGGGCCGCAGCGCGCCGCCGGCGCATTCGCCCGCGAGCCGCTGCGCGGCCTGCACGATATCCCAGCGGCCGCCGTAGCTTAAGGCCACCTGCAGCTTCAGCGCCTGATTGGCCGCAGTACGCTCTTCGGCCGCCGCGATGCGCGCCTGCAAGCGCACCGCAAGACTGCGGCGCGCGCCGATGAAGCGCACGCGCACGCCCTTCAGGTGCAGTTCCTCGAGTTCGCGGTCGAGCGCCTCGACGAACAGACTCATGAGACTGGCCACCTCGGTCACCGGGCGCGCCCAGTTCTCGCTCGAGAAGGCGAACAGCGTCAGCGCTTCGATGTCGCGGCGTGCGCACTCCTCGATGCACATGCGCACCGGGGTGAGTCCTGACTTGTGGCCGGCGGCGCGCGTGAGGCCGCGAGCGGTCGCCCAGCGGCCGTTGCCGTCCATGGTGATGGCGATGTGCCGCGGCAGCACCTTGGCAGTGGCGAGTGCCATCAAACCTGCATGACCTCTTTTTCCTTGGCGGCGAGCAGTGCATCGACGTCCGCGGTGTGCTTGTCGGTGAGCTTCTGCACCTCCGTTTCTGCGCGCCGTTCATCGTCCTGCGAAACGAGCTTTTCCTTCAGCAGGTCCTTGATGTCATTCATCACATCGCGCCGCACGTTACGCACGGCCACGCGCGCGTTCTCGGCATCGTGGCGCAGCATCTTGGTGATTTCGCGTCGCCGCTCCTCGGTGAGCGGTGGCATCGGGATGCGGATCACCGTGCCGGCCGTCATCGGCGTGAGCCCGAGGTCCGACTTGAAGATCGCCTTCTCGATCGCCTGCACGACGCTCTTCTCCCAGGGGGAGATGACGAGCGTGCGTCCCTCCTCGACCGCGATGCTCGCCACCTGCTGCAGGGGCACGTCGCTCCCGTAGTAGTCGACCTTGAGGTGCTCGACCAGGCTCGGATGTGCGCGTCCGGTCCGCAGCTTCTTGAGATCCGTCTGGAAGGTCTGCACGCACTTCGCCATGCGTGTGGCGGCGTCCTTCTTCAGTTCTTCGAGCATAGTGTCTCCTCCGCGAGTGGGCGCGCGTCACTCGTTTGTGACCGCCGTGCCTACGTCCTCGCCGCGCACGATGCGGGTGAGGTCCCCCGGATTGTTGAGATTGAA
>DATHQM010000035.1:0-49702 GCA_035482695.1 Steroidobacteraceae bacterium
GCAGCGCTCGGGACCTGCAGGCGGAATTCCCCGTCGGCGAGCACCACGACTCCCTCGACGCCGACGGCGGTGAGCACCAGCAGCCGCTCCTCGCAGTCACGGCGGCGGGGCGAGCGAAACACCGTGGTCAGCTCCGCTGCATACTCCCAGGGCATGTGTCCGCCTGCCGCTAAGGCGTCTGCCGGCGCAGGTCGAGCGCCGCCAGGGCGCGCCGCACCAGGTCGCCGAGCAGCTCGTACAGTGCGTGCGTGGAATCCTGCAGCGCCTGCGGATTCGGCACGTAGTAAGCCAGGCCGTGCCGGTGGCGTCCGTATAACCCCACAGGGGCGGGCAGCACGGTAAGCCCCGCGGCGGCGAACTCCTGCAGCGCGCGCCACTCGTGGTCGGCATCGGTCACCAGCAGGATGCGCGTCACCCCGGCCGCCCGCAGCAGCTGTGCGGAGAACTGCGCATTCTGGAAGGTGTCGCGCGAGCGGTTCTCCACCCAGCGTGTCGTCACGCCGAAGTCGCGTTCGAGCGATGCGCGCATGGCGAGCGTCTCCAGGGCGGTGCCCGACACCAGCACCGGCAGCGCGCTGCGATGCGCGAGGTAGGCGGCGTAGGTGACCCGCTCGAGCAGCTCTGCGCGGGGCGCGGGGTCGCCGCCGTACTCGGGCGCCCGCTCGGTCGGCGAGCCCCCGCCGAGAATGACGATGGCCTGCGCCTGCAGCGGCCGGTTCAGATCGAGCGGCGGGCAGCGCTGCGCAATCCGGGTCAGCCCGTCGGCCACCAGCGGCGTGGCGAGCAGCCACAGCGCGCCGAGGCCTGCGCCCAGCAGCGCCCAGCCGGTGCGCCGTGCGGCAGGGCGCACACTGCCAGCGATCAGCGTGGCACCGACCGCGGCGAGCAGCAGCGGCCCCGCCGGCGGCAGCAGCAGTGTATGCAACAGCGTCTTGAGCGTGATGAACATGCAGCGCGCCTTGAGCCTCCCGATCAGATGCGGATCGCCTGCCAGGCGCGCGACCGCCAGCGCAGGAACAGTGCGCTGCCCAGCACGATGACATAAATGAGTACCGCCACCCATCCACCGATGGCGCCCAGGCCGAACTGCGGCAGGAAGCTCACCCACCCCTGGCCGGGCGGGAAGGTGAGCGCATGGGCGAGCGGCGCCAGCAGCAGGAATCCCAGCGACAGCACCAGCAGCGCGGGCACGCGCACATCGCCGGCGCCGCGCAGGCACAGGCTGCTGCCAAGATTCAGCCCATCGAAGAACTGGTAGGCGGCCGCCAGCCACAGCAGCCGCATGCCGAGCGCGACCGCCGCGGCGGAGTCGCGGTCGTGCGCCGCCGCGAAGTACGGCAACACCCACGGGCCGCCGAGCGCGATCAGCACCCCGATCCCGCCCATGTAGAGCGCCGCGAGCAGGATCACCCGATTGCCGACGCGTTGCGCCCATTCGCGCGCGCCGGCGCCGATCGACTGCCCGACCAGCGTCGTGCCGGCAGAGGCGATGCCGAAGCCCGGCATGTAGGCAAGCGAGGTCAGCATCACGACCATCTGCGTGGCGGCGCCGCCGGCCGTGCCGAGACGCGTCTGCATCATCTGAAAGATGGCAAATGCCAGCAGGTCTGCCGCCGGGGACAACCCCATCGGCACGCCGAGGCGCAGCTGCTGCAGCAGGCGTAGCGCGTGCGGACGCCAGGTGAGGTGCGAGCGGTAGCGCCGGCGGTACGGGCTGCGCAGGAACAGCGCCACCGCCAGGGCGAGCCCGAGGAGCTGTGCGACGTTGGTGGCCCAGGCCGAGCCGGCAATTCCCCACCCCAGCCCGAAGATGAACAGCTGGTTGAGCACTGCGTTGGTCGAGGTGGTGAACAGCGTGATCGCGAGTGTCACGCGCGGCCGCCCGACCCCGTTGAAGAAGCCGAACATCGCCCACACCGCCGCGCCGACGAACGCTCCACCCATGCGCGGGAACCAGAAAGCCGCGGCGAGCCGCTCGATCTGCGGATCGAAGCCGAAGGGCGCCAGGATCAGGTGGCGCGCGGCTCCCACCAGCACGAACAGCGGCGCGGCGAATGCCATCGCCCACAGCGCGGTCCACACCGCCTGCCCGGCGCGCGCGTAGCGGCGCGCCCCGAAGTTCTGTGCGACCAGCGTCTGCACCGCCATGCCGGCGCCGCCGAGCACCAGCACTGCGGCGACGATGAACCACTGTACCGCGCCCACCGCGGCGAGCGCCTTGGTGGAGATGCGTCCCATGAACCACATGTCGGTGAGATTGAGGACGATCTGCACCGCGCTGTTGGCCATGAGCGGCAGGGCGAGCGCCAGCACCGCGCGCTGATCCACGTGGGCGCGGCCGCCGGAATCGACGCGCTGCGCCGGCAACGGCGCGGCAGCGCTCGCTGAGGGCTCCCGGAAATCCATGGCAACATCCTGGGCAATCGGTCATTCTCGCATGAGCGACTGCATGGACGAGAGACAACCCCATGGCCACACGCGCTAAGAGCGCTGGCGGCACGCGCGGCCTCGCGCGGCGCCGCGGGCGGCTCGCGCCCGGCAAGGCGGCCCGCGGACTCGATGCCGCCGACGTCGCGCTGGCGCTCGATGCCGCCGAGGTCGCCGAGCTCACGGCGCTGGTGCGCAGCGCCGGAGGCGCGCCCATCGGCGCCTACCGCGAACCGCTCGGCGGACGCGCGCTGTTGCTGGCCGCACTGCCGCTTGCCGCCGTGCAGCCGACGCCGTTTCAGCGCGATCTGTCGCCGACCCATGCGAAGCGCCTCGCGGCGAGCATCGACGCGACCGGGGCATTTCTCGACCCGCTGATCGTGGTACGCGGTGAGGATGGCGGCCTGTGGACTCCCAACGGCCGCCACCGGTTGGCCGCGGCCAAGGTCCTGGGTCTGAAGCAGATCACCGCGCTCATCTCGCCGGACGAGTCCCTCGCCTACCGCATCCTCGCCCTCAACACCGAGAAAGCCCACAACCTGCGCGACCGCAGCCTCGAGGTGATCCGCATGGCGCGCAACCTCGCCACGCGCCGCGGCCGCGAGGCGGAGAGCGCCTACAGCGCGCAGTTCGAGGCGCCGGAGCTGTTGACGCTCGGCATTGTGTACCAGCAGTCCGCGCGCTTCGCCGGCGGCGCCTACAGCCCGTTCCTCAAGAAGGTCGATCGCTTCAGCGAGCGCACGCTCGCTGCGAGCCTGCGCCAGCGCGAGGATTACGCCGCGCGGCTGCTCGCGATCGACGCGCGCGTCAAGACACTGGTCGCCGCGCTGCAGACGCGCGGCTTCAGATCGCCGTACCTGCGCAACTACGTGGTGGCGCGCATCAACCCGGTCCGCTTCCACAAGGCGAAGAAGGGCGACGCGCGCCCCGCCATGCCGCTCGGCGAGGCGCTGACGCGCATGGCCGCCGCGGCACGCTCATTCAACCTCGGCGCGGTGTCGAACTCCGATCTCGCCTGGGTGGCGGTGGGCGCGGGCTCGGCCGATAGCTGAGGCCGAAGCCGGCGGCAAACAGCGGGGCCGCGCCGCGCGCCGGTCGCGGCGAGCGCGGCCAGGGAAACGGCAGGCGCCCGCGGAAGTCGTACTGCACCTGGCCCGCGCCGCTGCGAAACAGCACCTCGGCCACGCCGCCGCCCTCGGGACCCGGGAGCCACGCGGCCACGAAGCTGTCGGACGCGGCGAGCTCAGGACCGACCGCGAGCGGCCGGCCGGACAGAAACACGCTGACCACGGGGATGTGCTGCGCACGCAGCCGGCGCAGCAGCGCCAGATCGTGCTTGTCCCCCGGGCTGTATTCGAGTGTGGCGATGTCGCCGACACCTTCCGCATACGGATGCTCGCCGAACACCACTATCGCGACGTCGGGGCGGTGCGTGAACGCGCCGCCGGGGCTTAAGGTCGCGGTGCCGCCGCCGGCGGCGACGCACGCCGCGACGGCCGCGTAAATCGACTCACCGTGCGCAAAGCCCTGGTTGGCGGACAGCGTGCCCTGCCAGTCGATGGTCCAGCCGCCGCTCTGCCGCGGGATGCTGTCGGCGGCATCCCCTGCCACCAGCACGTTCGCCGACGGTGAGAGCGGCAGCAGCTGGTGGGCATTCTTCAGCAGCACCAGCGACTCGCGCACGGCCTGGCGCGCCACCGCGCGGTGCCCGGCCGAGCCGAGCAGCTCGTAGCGGCCGGCGAAGGGACGGGCCGAGGGCGGCCCTTCGCGATCGAGGTGCGCGCGCAGCTTGACGCGCAGCACGCGGCGCACGGCATCGTCGAGGCGTGCGGCCGGGATCACGCCGCTTAGCGCCATCTGCAGCGTGTTGGCGTGCAGCTCGCGCCAGCCGTCGGGCGCCATGAGCACGTCGAGCCCGGCATCGAGCGCTGCGGCGCACGCGACCGGGCTGCAACCGGGAAGCTGCGCGTGCCCGTTCCAGTCGCCGAGCAGCAGTCCGTCGAACCCCATGCGGCCCTTGAGCACGTCGGTGAGCAGCGCACGGTTGCCGTGCATCCTCTCCCCGCGCCAGCTCGAGTACGAGACCATCACCGCCTGCGCGCCGGCGCGCAGCGCGCCGAGGTAGCCGGGCGCGTCCAGCGCGATCAGCTCGCCCTCGCTCACCGTGCTGTCGCCCTGGTCGCGCCCGCCACGCGTGGCGCCATCGCCGAGGAAGTGCTTCGGGGTCGCGAGCACATGCGCGCCGTCGAGGAACTGCGCGCTGCCGGGCTCGCCCTGCAGCCCCGTGACCATCGCGGCAGCGTAGACGCTCACCAGCTGCGGATCCCCGGAGTAGCTCTCGTAGGTGCGTCCCCAGCGCTCATCGCGCGCCACGGCCACCGTGGGGGCGAGCACCCAGTCGAGACCGGTGACGCGCACCTCGAGCGCCGTGATCTCGCCGATGCGGCGCACCAGCTCGGGGTCGTGGGCCGCCCCGAGGCCGATGTTGTGCGGAAAAATGGTGGCCCCGACGACGTGATCGTGTCCGTGCACCGCGTCCGTCGCCCATAGCGCGGCGATGCCGCCCGCGGCGGTCGCGGCTTCATAGAACCGGTCGGCGAGCCGCAGCCACTCACTGGCTGCCGCGAGTTCGTCGTCGTTCGGCCAGGAGTTACCGCCATTCAGGACAGACCCGAGGGGATAGTGCCGCAGGTCATCGGGACTGATGCTGCCGATGTCGGCCTGAATCAGCTGGCCGACCTTCTGCTCGGGCGTCATGTGCGCGAGCAGCCGCTCGACACGCTCCTCGAGCCCGGGGTCTGCAGGCACGGGCGACGCGAGCTGCGGCCAGCGCAGCGGATGCACCCGCGCAGCGGCTGCGGCGTGCGCCTGGCCGGCCGCGCCGTCCGCGGCAAGTACCGCGCACGCGGCGAGCGCGCAATAGGGCGCGGTCACTGCCGGTCTTCTGCTCACGTCGGTCCTAGGATACACAGCAGAGGTTGATGCACATGCTGGAAACGCAGGTCTTTAACCCCGACAGGGGCGACAACAACGCACGGCACCCCGCCGCCGCCGGCGCGCAGCCCGAGGCCCTTCCCGATCTGCTGCTCATCGAGCGCGCGCGGGCGGCGGATGAGCGGGCGATCGAGGCGCTGCTGCGCCGCTACTGCCGCCGGTTGTTCCGCGTGGCCTGCAGCGTGCTCATGGACGAGGAGCGCGCCGAGGCAGCCGTGCTCGAGGCCTGCTGCGCCGGTTTCTCGGATCTGTCGCGCTACGACCTGAGCGGCAAGTTCGCCGCCTGGCTGACGCGGCTGGCATTCAGCCAGGCCCGCGCGCTGCGGCGCGCGCCGGGCCGTCAGGGTCAGCCGCCACCGCTGCCGCCCACCGCTTCGGCCGATGTGCCGCCTGCCCGCGCGGAGCTCGAGCAGCTCATCGGCCGCCTGCCCGAAGCGTTCCGCACCGTGTACGTGCTGCGCATGGTCGAGGGCATCAGCGGCATCGAGACCGCGGCTTGCCTGGGGCTGCATACGACCACGGTGCGCACGCGACTGTTCCGCGCGCATCGGCGTCTGCCGACGGACATGGCGCAGCGCCTGGCCGCGACCGCGGGAGTGCTGGAGCCTTCGGCCGCCTGCAGCGAGCGCATCGTCAGGCGCACCCTCGGGCAGCTCGCTCAGGGCTCGATGCTGACGATCTCCGCCTCGGCGCCCTGAAACGGCACGCGCTCGCCCGCCTCGCGCCCGAGCAGCGCCTGGGCGAGCGGCGAGACCCAGCTGAGCAGTCCCTGGGCGGCATCCGCTTCGTCTTCGCCCACGAGGCGAAATGCCTGCAGCGCAGCGGCCGGCAGGCGCAGCGTGACGCGGGTGCCGAAACGCACGCGCGGCGCAGCAGCTGCCGGCTCGACGAGCCGCGCGCTGGCGCGCCGCGCGTTCCAGTAGCGCCAGTCGCGCTCGACGCGCGCGCGCGCTGCGTTATCCCCCGCCGCGCGCGCGGCCTGGCGCTGCGACTCGAGCGCGCGCAGCTGTGCCTCGATCGCGGCCAGCCCGCGCGGCGTGACGAAGTTCTGGTGCGCACTGACGGGCCGTTCGGGCAGCTCGGCGCCGTCCTGGTCCGACTCGCGCACGAACGCGCGGCTCATGCGGCGAGCCCCGCGAGGCGCGCGGCCCCGATGACAACGCAAATCCTGCGGTTCATACTCCTCACCTTCCTGGACCCGATGGTATATGAAAGGGTTAACGCGCAGTGCGCTGCCTGGCCGCGCTCAAGAGCGATGAGCGCGCCAAGAAAGTGAAGGCCGCCATCGACCTGCTGCGCAAAGCGTCCGCGTCTTGAACGGCGTCCTCAGTGCCTTCCTGCTGACGTTCGCCGGACTGTTCCCCATCGTCAACCCCATCGAGGGGGCGCCGTTCTTCCTCGGCCTGACCGCATCGCTGCCGAGCGCCGAGCGCGCGATGCTGTCGCGCAAGGTCGCCATCAACGGCTTCGCGCTGTTGCTCGGCTCGATGGTGCTCGGTCCCTACCTGCTGGAATTCTTTGGTATCGAGCTGCCGGTGGTGCGCATAGCCGGCGGCTTCGTGGTAGCGGCGCTCGGCTGGAAGCTGCTCACTCAGGAGGAGTGGTCCGATCACGCCAGCGCGGCTGCGGTGCCGGGCGCCCCATTGCGCAAGATCGGCAGCTTCTATCCGCTCACCATGCCGATGACCGTGGGGCCGGGCTCGATGTCGGTGGCGATCACCATCGGCAGCCGCAAACCCGCCGGCATCCCCAGGTACTCCGAGCTGGCCGAGCACGCGAGCGGCGCACTGCTCGGACTGATCGGCATCGCCATCAGCATCTACATCGCCTATCGCTTCGCCGACAACCTGGCGCGGCTGCTCGGCGCCACGGGACTCGAGGTGCTGGTGCGCCTCTCGGCGTTCATTCTCATGTGCATCGGCATCGAGATCGTCTGGAGCGGCTACAGCGCGCTCACTGCCGTGCACTAGGTACCTTCTCCGTCCAGCATTGCCAGCACGGCCACACGCGACGCCGGGGCATGCACGGGCAGCGCCAGCACGTCCCCGGGGCGCGCCCAGGCGAGCGCGCAGCGCACCGCCTCCAGCTCGGTCATGCGCACCGCCAGTGCCGCGTCGGGCAGGCCGGCGCTGCGCAGCGTCGCGTGGATCAGTCGCGGAACTTCCCCGGGCGCGCGGCCGCGCAGATAGGTCTCATCTTCCTTGATGACGACGAAGTCCGGGCGAAACTGCGCGACGCAGCGCGCCAGGGCCTCGATGTCGCTGTTCTGGCGATTGCCTGCCTGACCGAGGACCGTGCCGAGGCGCCCGCCCGGGCGGCGCAGGTAATTCGCCACGCGCATGAGACCCTGCATGCCTTCCGGGTTGTGCGCGTAGTCCACGAGGATCCGCACCCCGTCGCGCTCGAAGCGCATCATGCGCCCGGGGTTGTCGCCGGCGTGCGCGCCGAAACGCGCGAATACCCCGGCGATGACGGCGGCCGGTACACCTAAGGCGCTGGCCGCCAGCGCCGCGGCGGCGAGATTGGCGATGTTGTAGCTGGCGCTGCCTTCGACCGTAAGCGGCATGGCGGCCACTGACCCCAGATCGTGATCGCGCCGGAAGTGGTGCAGCTGCAGCCTGCCCTCGTGCACCCCGCAGGTGGCACCGCCGCGCGCGCGGTGCGCACGCAGGCAGGCATGTTCCGCGTCGAGCGCAAACCAGCCGAGCGGCGGGCAGCGCCCGAAGCGCTGTGCGAGCAGCGGCGCCTTCGCCGCCAGCTGGGCGTCCCCGGCATTGAGCACCAGCAGCCCCGCGGGCGTGACCACCCCGGCGAGTGCGAGCTTGACGTCCGCAAGTCCGGCCAGATCGTCGATCCCATATTCGCCGAAATGATCGGCGCTGACGTTCGTGACCACTGCCACGCGCGCCTGCGAGATCGCCAGTCCCCGGCGCAGAATGCCGCCGCGCGCCGTCTCGACGATGGCCGCGTGCGCGCGCCGCTCGCGCATGACGCGGCGCGCGCCTTCGGGACCGGAGTAATCGCCGCTCACCGCGGCTGTGCCCTCGAAGAACACTCCGTCGGTGCAGCAAAAGGCGCTCGGCCAGCCGTGCGCACGCGCGCAGGCCGCCACCAGCCGCACGGTGGTGGTCTTGCCGTTGGAACCGGTGACGATCGCGGTCGGAATGTCGTGCAGCTCGCGCCACGGCACGGCGTCCGCGGCGGGCAGCTGCTGCAACGGGAAGTCGCGGCCGCCGCTGCCGGCGCCGAGGGTCAGCACCGTTGCGTCCAGCACGTGCGGCAGGCCGCGTTCAGCGGCGGCAGCCAGCAACGCCATGAGACGCGGCTGCGCCTCGCGCGCCGCCAGGGTCGCAAAGCGCGCGAGCGCCTGGGATTCCTCCAGTACCGGCGGGATCACGGTGGCAGGATCCGCCGCGTCCTCGAGAACCTCGGCGAGCAGTGCGGCCTCGAACGCGACCGTGCAGGCCGGATCGCGCGCCGCCAGACTCGCGCACAGCGCCCACTCGTTGATTTCTGTCGCCACGAACAGCTGATCACAGGGCGCGGCCAGCGCCAGCGACACGCCAGTGGCGTGGGCACGTGCCACGAGGCCCGGCGTCGACCAGCCGAGGTGCGCACGGACACGCTCGACGCGCGCGCGCCAGTCGCTCAGCAGTGCCTCATCGACGACGATACCGTCGGTCTCGAGCTGCGCGCCGCTGCTGCTGAAAAAAAGGTTAGGACCCGTCAGACGCCGCGAGGCGTCAAACGGGAGTCCGGTCGTGGTATTCAGTCGGCGACCTCCGGAGCGAAGTGCACCCCGCGCTCATCGCGGATCAGTCCCTCGAGGCTGAAGGGCGCAATGGCGGCCTCTGCGCCACGTGCGGCGCCGTCGCCCGGACCTTCCGCGAACAGCGGTGCCGGCGGCAGCGCGGCGGGCGCCGCAGCGATGGCACCCGCGGGCTTGAACTTGGTGATCTGTTTCCAGGAACGCACCAGTGCGTCAGCGAAGATCAACAGCAGATCGCCGGGCTGCCCCATGTTGAGCGCGGCGTTGATGGCCTCCTGCTCGTCGGGAATGATGGAAATCGCGCGCTCGTCCACGCCGGCGGCGCGCAGCGCCACCGCCTGGATGCGCGGCACCTCGTCGGAGGTGCGCTCGCGCAGGTTGTCGTCGCGCCGGCAGATATAGTGGTCGAAGCGGCCGGCCACCGCGCGCGCGATGGCGACCAGATCCTCGTCGCGGCGATCGCCGGGACCGGCCAGCACCACGATGCGCCGGCCCACGACGTCGAGCCGCTGTGCCAGGTCGGCCATGGCCGCGACCGCGTGCGCGTTGTGCCCGTAGTCGAACAGCACCTTGAACGGATGCTCGCTGAAGACGTTCATGCGTCCCGGGGCCTGGAAGAACGTGGAGTCGAAGGTACGCAGGCCCTGGCGGACCGCCTCCAGCTTGATGCCGAGCGAGAACGCCATCGCCGCGGCGAACATCGCGTTCTGCACGTTGTGCGTGGCGCGCCCCTCGAGCGTCGCCGGGATCAGGTGAGTCCATAGCAGCGGTATGTGGCCGCTCTTGTCGTACAGGGTGATCATGTGGCCGTTGACGCCCGCCTCGAGCGCGCACGCGCGCCCGCCGGCGCGGATATGCTCGCGCACCAGCCGGTGCTCGGGGTTCAGGGTGACGTAGCAGATGTTCTTCGCCTCGGTGTAGCCGGACATGCGCAGCACCAGCGGATCGTCCGCGTTCAGCACCGCGCAGTCGCTGGCGACCTCGACCACGATGCGCTTCACTTCCGCGAGCTGCTCGAGCGTGTCGATGCCCTTCAGCCCGAGGTGATCGGGCTGCACGTTGAGCACCGCACCGACGTTGACCTCGTTCACGCCCATGCCGGCGCGCAGCAGTCCGCCGCGCGCGGTCTCGAGCACCGCGATGTCGATCTGCGGGTCGGCGAGCACCATGCGCGCCGACACCGGCCCGGTCATGTCGCCCGACACGGTGCGCTGCCCGTCGATGTAGACGCCGTCGGTGGTGGTGAGGCCGGGCGTATAGCCGGCCATCTTGGTGATGTGCGCCAGCATGCGCGCGGTGGTGGTCTTGCCGTTGGTGCCGGTAATCGCCGCGATCGGCACGCGCGCCGCGGCGCCGGGCGGAAACAACATGTCGATCACCGGGGCCGCCACGTCGCGCGCACTGCCCTCGGAGGGTGCCACGTGCATGCGGAAGCCGGGGGCGGCATTCACCTCGCAGATGCCGCCGCCGATCTTGCGATAGCTCTCGCTGATGTTCTTCGACAGGAAGTCGACGCCGCCGACGTCCAGGCCGATGGCGCGCACCGCGCGCTCGGCCATCTCGCGGTTGTCCGGGTGGATGACGTCGGTGACGTCGGTAGCCGTGCCGCCGGTGGAGAGGTTGGCCGTGGAGCGCAGGTACACCGTGACGTCCCTGGCCGGCACCGAGGTCGCGGTGAGCCCGGCACGCTCCAGCATCTTCTGCGCCTGCGCATCGAGCTCGAGCCTGGTGAGCACCTTCTCGTGGCCAACGCCGCGGCGCGGATCGAGGTTCACGCTGTCGATGAGCTGCGCAACCGTGTGCTCGCCGTCGCCGACCACGTGACCGGGCGTGCGGCGCGTGGCCGCGACCAGCTCGCCGTTCACCACCAGCAGCCGGTGGTCGTCGCCCTCGAGGAAGGTCTCCACGATCACCGAGCGCGAGTGCTCGCGCGCGACCGCGAAGCCGTGCGCGACCTCCCCCTCGGTGGTCAGCCGGATCGAGATGCCGCGGCCGTGATTGCCGTTATAGGGCTTGGTGACCACCGGGAAGCCGATGCGGCGCGCGGCGCGCACCGCCTGGCTTTCGCTCTGCACCAGCTCCTGCTGCGGCACCGGCAATCCCAGGCCGGCGAGGATCTTGTTGGTCTCTTCCTTGTCGCTCGCCAGCTCGACCGCGATGTGCGGCGTGCGGCCGGTGACGGTCGCCTGGATGCGCTGCTGGAACTTGCCATGCCCGAGCTGCACCAGCGACTGATCGTTGAGGCGCAGCCAGGGGATACCGCGCGCCTCCGCAGCGCGCACCAGCGACGCGGTCGAGGGGCCGAGCGCGCGCCGCTGCGCGAAGCGGATGAACTGGTCGCGCGCCTCGGCCCAGTCCCAGCCCTGCGGCACGCTGCCGGCGGGGCGCAGCTCAGCCGGCAGCAGCGAGCACAGCAGCCGCAGGCCGAGCTCGCCCGCAGCAATGCCCTCGTCGCGCTGCACATACTCGTACACGACGGTATACACCCCGACGGCCTGGCCGCTGCGCGTCTTGCCGAACGTGACCTCCTCGCCGGCGATGTTCTGCAGCTCGATGGCCACGTGCTCGAGCACGTGGCCGAGCCAGGTGCCGTCGCCCTCGCGCATGCGGCGGAAGAAACCGCCCGGCTCACGGTACGAGCAGCCGTGCTCGGCCAGGCCCGGCAGTGCGGCCGCCAGCGCCTCCACGAACGGCGCGCCGAGCCGCCCGGTCGGCCAGCCCTCGAGCTCACCGAGCTCGAGCTCGAGGCGAATGACCGGGAAGCGCGCGTAGAGCGAAGGTCCGACGTAGACGGAGCGATCGAGGATACGCATGGGGTTGCTCGGGAATAATAGTAGTTATCGGCAACAAGACCCTTCGCAGGCACTGGACAAAAGGCGCGCTCGGTTACTCCTTCGCCTGGAGCAAGGTGGCGGCCGTGGCCACGCGGGTGTGCAGGTTGAAGGTTGCGCCTGCCACCAGCAGGTGCAGTCGCAGCCCCAGCATGCACACCGGCTGTCCCTCCTCGACGCTGTCGATGGAGGAGTAGGTCACGTCGGCGCCGTCGACGATGGTCACGGCGCCGCTGCCCTCGACCTCGACCGTCTCGTCCGGGCCGATGAAGGCTGCGGTGTCCTCATCGAGCCCGATGCCGACGGAGAACGGGTTGTAGGCGAGCGCGGTCAGCAGCCGTCCCAGGCGGTCGCGCTGGCGGAAATGCTGGTCGATGATGAAGCGGTTGGTGAGCCCCAGCCCCGGCGCGAGGCGCACGCTGCCGGCGATCATCGAGGAGCCCTCATCGCCGGCGGCAATCATGTGCTCGGAAAGGATGCTGGCGCCGGCGCTGGTGCCGCCGACCGTGACACCGCGGGCGTTGCGCAGGCGGATGAGCTTGGCGACCGGCGTGCCGCCGAGCAGCGTCGTGACGCGCAGCTGGTTACCGCCGGTGAAGAAGATGCCGCTCGCCTGCCCGATGCGCTCGAGCCTGCCTTGCTCCTGGCAGTCGCGGCGCGTGTCGAAATCCATCACCGTCACGCGCGCCGCGCCGAGCTCGCGGAACAGCTGCTCGTAGCGCTCGCCGGTCTCGTGAACGCGGCTGGCGGTGGGGATGACCACGAGATCGGCCGCAGCGCCGCCGGAGCAGCGCACGAAGCGCTCGAGGATACGGCGGTCATTTTCCTTATTCTCCGCACCGCCGATCGGCACGATCCAGCCACGCTCGAGGCCTTCGGGTACTCTGCTGGGCATCCGCTGCTGACTCCTTAAGCTTCCGCTTTCCGCAAGCGCAAAATACCATGCCGCGCGGCGCGCTACCCGAAATGCCGCGGCGGCCTGTGCCGGCGGTCGCGACTCCTTATAGACTGAGGCGGCGCAGACATGTTGCCGCCGTGCCGGCGGCGCGGTGGGCGAGTCAACATGCCGGGACGTCGGTCGGAACAGCAGCGCAAGCGCGCCCTCGCCGCCTCACCCCGGCCGCCGGCCGCAGCGCCGCGGCTCACGCATCCGCAGCGACAGCTGTTCAGCGATCCGCCGATCAGCAAGCAACAGCTCGCCGGGTTCTACACCGCCATCGCGGACTTCATCCTGCCGGGGCTGGTGCGACGTCCGCTGATGCTGCTGCGCTGTCCGCAGGGCAGCAGCGGCGAGTGCTTCTTCCAGAAGCACGTGGCGCGCGGCCTGCCGCCCGGACTGCGCGAGTGCGAGGATCCGGCCGCGCGGCAGCGCTGGATCTATCTCGAAGGTCTCGAGGGACTCATGGCGCTGGTGCAGATGAACAGCGTCGAACTGCACGCGTGGGGCTGCACCGTGCGCGATCTGCAGCGGGCCGACCGGCTGGTGATCGACCTCGATCCCGGCGAAGGGGTGCCCTGGCCGCAGGTGCGGCAAGCGGCCGTGGAGGTGCGCGAGCGGCTCGCGGCGCAGCGCTTGCGAAGCTTCGTGCGCACTACCGGCGGCAAGGGACTGCACGTGGTGCTGCCGCTGTCCCCGCCCGCGAGCTGGGACGCGGCCACGAGCTTCGCGCGCTCGCTGGCCGAGACCATGGCGCGCGAGCAGCCGCAACGCTACCTCGCGGCCGCTTCGAAGGAGAAGCGCGCCGGCAGAATCTTCCTCGACTACCTGCGCAATGCGCGCGGCGCCACCGCGGTGTGCTCGTACTCGCTGCGGCGGCGCGCCGGAGCACCGGTGGCGACACCGCTCGCATGGGAGGAGCTCGCGCAGCTGCGCGGCCCCGACCAGTTCCGCTTTGCCAACATCCGCCGCCGGCTGGCGCGGCTGTCCGCCGATCCCTGGGCGGGCATCGGCAGCGTGCGGCAGTCCCTGCCACCGCCGTAGAACGCGCACACCTGAGCCCTATGCGTTTTCGCGAGCGGCTATGCCTTTTCGCGGCTTGACCTGTCTGTGCGGTTGCGATGTATTGCGCCCGCCATGTCCACCACCATGCGACGAGGCCGGCGTGATCCGCAGCGCACGAGTGCAGCGGCCGCCGAGCGCTCGAGCCGCTACCGCCAGCTGCTGAATCCCTTTGAGCCGGTGCGGCTGTTCTCCGATGACCAGGTCGAGAGCATGCACCTGGCGGCGATCGGGATCCTCGAGCGTCAGGGCATGCGCGTGCTGTCGCCGCGCGGCCGCTCGCTGCTGGCGGCGGCGGGCGCCAGCGTCGACGAGTCGAGCCAGATGGTACGCCTCGAGGGCGGCCTGATCGCCGAGGCACTGAGCGCGGTGCCGCGCGAGGCCAACCTCATCGCCAGAAATCCGCAGCGCTCCTGCCGCGTCGGCGGCCGGCACGTGGTGTTCGCGCCGGTCGCGGGGCCGCCGAGCGTCAGCGACCTGCAGCGCGGCAAGCGCACCGGAACCATCGCCGACTTCGCCGACTTCGTACGGCTGTCGCAGGCGTTCGACGTCATCCACGTGCTCGGGCAGATGACCGAGCCGCAGGATGCGCCGGTGCAGGAGCGTCACCTGGAGACCAGCCTGGCGCAGCTCACCCTCGGGGATAAGGCGCCGTATTTCTACTGCCGCGGCGATGCCCAGCTGGCCGACTGTTTCACCATGCTGCGCATCGCGCACGGCATCGACGAGGCCACCTTCCAGGCCGAGCCGCGCTGCTACAGCATCTGCAACACCAACTCGCCCCTGCAGCTCGACGTGCCGATGACCGAAGGCATCGTGGAGTTTGCGCGCCAGGGCCAGTTGATGATCGTCACGCCCTTCACGCTCGCCGGCGCGATGGCGCCGATCACCATTGCGGGCGCGCTGACGCTCGCGCATGCCGAGGCGCTATTCGGCATCACCCTCACGCAGATCGTGCGCCGCGGCGCACCGGTGATGTACGGCAGCTTCACTTCGAACGTCGACATGAAGTCGGGCTCACCCGCCTTCGGTACGCCCGAGTACGCCAAGGCGGCCTTCGGTGCCGGCCAGCTCGCGCGGCGCATCGGCGTGCCGTGGCGCTGCTCGAGCGCGACCGCGGCCAATGCACCCGACGCGCAGGCCGCCTACGAATCGCAGATGAGCCTGTGGGGAGCGCTGCTCGGGGGTTGCCATTTCGTCCTGCACGCTGCCGGATGGCTCGAGGGGGGCCTGACCGCCTCCTTCGAGAAATTCATCCTCGACGTGGAAATGCTGCAGATGTTCGCCGAGCTGTTTCAGCCGGTGCCCGCTTCCGCCGAGGAGATCGGCATCGAGGCGGTCGCGGAGGTCGGGCCCGGAGGCCATTTCTTCGCCGCGGCCCACACCATGCAGCGCTACCGCGACGCTTTCTATACGCCGCTGGTGTCGGACTGGCGCAACTACGGGGCCTGGGCCGACGCCGGCGCCAAGACGGTCACCGAGCGAGCGGCCGTGTTGTGGCGCGAGACGCTCGCCGCCTTCCAGCCTCCGCCCATGGACGCCGCGGTGCGCGAAGAGCTCGACGCGTTCGTTGCGCGCCGCCGCCGCGAGGGCGGCGCATCGCCCCTGACCTGACACTCAGCGCGCGCCCGGCGATGCGCTGCGCACGCTCGCACTCAGTGGACCTGCAGCACGACCTTGCCGAGCACGTGCCCGGCGCTCAGCCGCTGCTGCGCCTTGCCGGCATCCGCGAGCGGGTACTCGGCCGCGATGGGAACCTGGAGCTTCGCCGCGAGGATCGCCTCACCCAGGTGCTGGAACTGCTCCGCTCCGGCGACGGCGTCGTAGCGGACGAGCTGCTGACCGGGGCGCGCCTTGGGTGCCGGATCCACACCGCTCGGATACGCCACCCGCCCCCCGGGCCGCAGCGCGTCCCGGGCCCGCTCGAGCGCATCGCCGCCGGCGAGCGCCAGTACCGCATCGACCCCCGCGGGAGCGAACGCGTGTGCGGTGGCCACGATGTCGCCGCGGTGTCCATCCACCGCAGCATCGGCCCCCAGCCGTTTGACGAGACTCACGCCCTCATCGCCCGAGGCGATCGCCAGCACTCTCGCCCCGCGCAGCTTCGCGAACTGCACGGCGAGGGTGCCGACGCCGCCCGAGGCGCCGTGAATGATGACCGTCTCGCCGGCCTTGAGGTGCAGGGCAGCGTCGATCCCCTGCTCGGCGGTGAGCGCGGTGACCGCGGCGGCACCCGCGTCGCGCAGACTCATCCCGGCGGGCACGTGGCCCACGGCCTTGGCGGCGACGGCCACGTACTCGGCATAGAAGCCGCCGCTGGGATTGTCCCAGACATAGGCATAGACCGGATCGCCGACCTTGAAGCCGCGCACCTGCGCGCCGACGGCGGCGACGGTGCCCGCGCCATCCACGCCCAGCACCAGCGGGTACTTGCGGTTCTGCCAGTAAGAGAGGTGCTCGCGAACATCGATGTCCCAGGGTCCGACCCCGACCGTGTGCAGTGCGATCAGGACTTCGTCGGCGCCGGGTGTGGGCACCGGCAGGGTGTGCAGCGTAATCACTTCGGGACCCCCGACATGATCGATCGCGGCCGCCTGCATCGTCGCGGGCACTTCTCCCGCCGTCGCCGCCGGCAGCGGTGCCCCGGTGCCGAGCGCGCACGCCGCGCCCAGCACTGCCAGTCTTCGTCGCCACTGCCCGACCATGCGATCACTCCCGCGTATGTCCGAAGGTGCGCATCATACGGTGCCGCGGGCGGCAGCTGCGCGCCGCAGGGCGCAGCGTACGCACTATTCGGCGCACTCCCGCGGCGCGCCTGGCCGGATGTAGCCACGCGCCGCGCTTTGCGGTATTCATGCACTCATCAAGGTGACCGACATGAGTGAAGAAACCTGCGACGTGGCGGTGATCGGCGGCGGTCCGGCCGGCAGCACCGCCGCGGCCCTGCTGGCGCGGCGCGGCTATCGCGTGATCGCGCTGGAGAAGGCGCACCACCCGCGCTTTCACATCGGCGAATCGCTGCTGCCGATGAACCTGCCGCTGTTCGAGCGGCTGGGCGTGGCCGACAAGGTGCGCTCGCTCGGAGTCTTCAAAGGCGGTGCGGATTTCGAGGCCGACAACGAGCGCGGCTACAACACGTTCGCGTTCTCGCGGGCCATCGGCCAGAGTCCGCCGCACGCCTACCAGGTGTGGCGACAGGATTTCGACCGCATGTTGTTCGAGCATGCCCGCACCTGCGGCGCGAGCGCGCGCGAGGGACACGAGGTGGTGCGGTTCGAGCAGCGCGGGCCGCGCGATACGCAGCTCGAGGTGCGCACCGACGACGGCGGCAGCTACCGCATCCAGGCGCGCTACCTCATCGACGCCAGCGGCCGCGATGCCTTCCTCGCCGGCAAGAAGAAGCTGCGACGCAAGAACGACGAGCACCAGAGCGCCGCCATCTTCGGCCACTTCCGCGGGGCGCAGACACGCCAGGGCGAGGACGCCGGCAACATCAGCATGTATCGCTTCGAACACGGCTGGATGTGGATGATCCCGCTGCCCGCAGGAGTGATGAGCGTGGGAGCGGTTTGCCGGCCGGATTACCTGAAACAGCGCAAGGGCCGCACCGTGGAATTCCTGCTCGAGACGCTCAGGCGCAACGCGGCGCTGTGGCAGCGCATCGAGCGCGCCGAGCTGATCGGCAACGAGGTGCGCGTCACCGGCAACTACTCCTACGACGCGCGCCAGCTGGGCGGACCGGGCTGGATCCTGATCGGCGACGCCTTTGCGTTCCTCGATCCGGTGTTCTCGACCGGCGTGTACCTGGCGATGAGTGGTGCGGAACAGGCGGTGCAGGTGGTGGACACGGCGCTGCGCCAGCCGGCACGCGAGCGGGCCCTGCTGCGCCACCTGGAGAAGCGGCTACGCACCGGCATCACGCGCTTCTCGTTCTTCATTTACCGCTTCAACAATCCGGTGATGGATCAGTTGTTCCGCCGGCCGAACAATCGCTGGAAAATCGAGCAGGGCGTGATCTCGATGCTCGCCGGGGATGTGTTCGACACGCGCCAGGTGCTGTGGCGCCTGCAGGTGTTCAAGCTGATCTACGCGTTTCTCGGCCTGCTCGACTGGCGGCGCTGGCACGGCGAGTACCACTATCGCCGTGCGCAGGCGCGCACGGAATTCACCGGCGGCAACACACCCCTGGACAGGCGCTGACGCGGCGCGTGCCGCACACGCCGCGCAGCTGCGGGAACGGGGAACGGACGCATGCACGAGCTGAGCGGCGGCTGTCACTGCGGCAACATCCGCCTCACGGCGCGGCTGACGCGCCCGCCCGCCGACTGGGAGCCGCGTGCGTGCGACTGCGACTTCTGCCGCAAGCACGCCGCCTGTTATGTCTCCGATCCGCACGGCTCGCTCGACATTCACATCCAGGACGAGCGGCAGGCGGCGCGCTACCGTCAGGGGAGCGGCCTCGCCGAGCTGCTGCTGTGCAGGAGCTGCGGGGTGCTGGTCGGCGCGCTGTACCGCGGCGCCGGGCGCCTCTACGGCGTGGTCAACGTGCAGGCGCTCGCGCAGCGCGCCAGCTTCGCTGCGCCACGACAGGTGTCACCGCAGACACTGAGCGCCGGCGAGAAGGCCGAGCGCTGGCAAGCGCTGTGGTTCGCCGCCGTCACGCTGCACCCGGGCGCGCCCACGTAGCGACGGCGGGCGCGTGGCGTTAAGCTTGTGGCCCAGAGCCTGCGGCGGGGAGCCACCACCATGAGACTAACACTGACTCTGTTCACCTTAGGGGCGCTGGTCACGGGCACGGCCTGCGCCGACCCGCCCGGAAGGCTGCACGTCGTCGAGACCGTGCAGATCAAGGCGCCCGTCGACAAGGTATGGGCGGCGGTCAAGGACTTCGACAGCCTGCCCAAATGGCACCCGGGATTTGCCAGCGACGAGCTGACTTCGGGGAGTAACGGCACGGTCGGTGCGACGCGCAAGCTCACGATCAAGGACGGCCCGGTTATCGTGGAACGGCTGACCGCATACGACGAAGCCGCGCACTCCTATCACTACCGCATCGTCGAATCGCCGCTGCCGATCACCGATTATGAGTCACGGATCGCCGTGCACCCCCTCACTAACGGCATGACGGTGGTGGCCTGGAGCGGCACGTTCAAGCGCAAGAATGCTGCCGACAATCCTCCGGAAGCCGAAAGCGACGCGGGCGTGATCAAGCTCGTATCGGGCGTCTATCGCGGCGGACTCGATAACCTGAAGAAAATGCTCGCGCAATGATCTTGCACCAGGCGGTGCGGCCACGCGTGCAGCGCCGGCCGTCCGCCTAGCGCAGATACGAGGCGCCGTTCACGTCGATGATGGCGCCGGTCATGCTCGGCGGTGCATCGAGCGCGCAGAAGCTCACGACCTGGGCCACCTCGTCGGGGGTGGCGACGCGGCCGAGCGGCTGATCGGCCAGCACCGCCGGATCGCTCACCACGCCGGCCACGCGCGGCGTCGCCACCCACCCCGGGGCGACGACGAACACGTATACGGCGCGCGGTGCCAGCGCCCTGGCGAGTGACTGGCTGAGGGCATTCAGGCCCGCCTTGCTCGCCGCGTAAGCCGGTGCGCCGGGTTCGCCGCGGAAGGCGCCGCGCGAGGAAACATTGACGATGCGGCCGCCGCCGTGTTGCGCCATCGACTGCGCCGCGCACCACGACAGGTGCGCCGGCGCGATGAGATTGGTCGCCAGCGTTCGCTCCCACGCGGCCGTCCACTCGCCGTACGCGGTCGTGAGCGGCGGATGATTGGGGAAGATGCCGGCGTTGTTGACCAGCGCATCGACGCGCCCGCCGTCGGCGGCCTGCTGCCACAGCCGCGCGATCGAGCGTGCATCGGAAAGATCCGCCTGCACGATGCTGTGGCCTTCACCGCCGAGCGCGCGCCGCGTGGTCTCAACCGCGGTGCGGTCGTTGCGGTAGTGCAGGATCAGCGCCGCGCCGCGCGCCGCAAGTTCCCGGCAGATCGCCGCGCCGATGCCGCCGGAGGCGCCTGTGACGAGGACGCGGGCTGCGCGGTTCACGGCCGCCCGCTCATCCGCGCCGCACGTGCCGGAGCGAGGCTGTCGGCCACTACCCAGGCCGCGCCGGTCAGGGACAGATTCATGCCATTCATGACCCAGTTGAGCTGACTGTGCGGGTCGGCGAGCAGCAGCGGCGCGTGCACCAGCACCCCGAAGAGCGCGCACATGAGCGTCAGCAGAATCGCGGCGAGACGCGCCTGCACGCCCGTCAGTATCGCCGCGCCCGCCGCCAGATGCGCCGCCCCGGTCGCCGCCGCCCAGAAGGTGCGGGCGGGCGGCAGCCAGCCCGGCACCATGTCCGCCGTCTCGTATAGATAGGCGAAATGCGCGGCGCCGAACAGCAGCAGGCAAAGGCCGAAGGCGCCGAGCGCGATGCGCCGGTAGGCGTGCGCCTGCGCGGCCGCCTCGCCCTGCGAGGCATACGCGATGAGTCCGGCAACGGCGAGCGCCAGCTGCTCGGCGAGCCCGCTCCACGCGCCGAGCACCTGCGGATGATTGATGATGCGCGGCACGTGCAACAACACCGCGATGCTGAACAACATGGCCAGCGCGGCACTGCCCCACGCGGCCGTGCGCCGCCAGGCGGCGGCGATGCCGGCCGCCGTCAGCGCCGCGGCAAACAGCCACGCGAGCAGCGCGCGTGCGGGGATTCCCTGCGGCACCGGTTGCCACACCAGCGCGAAGTCATCCCATACCAACCCCACCACGCCGAGCGCGATGGCGCCCAGGGCATAGACGCGAATTCCGAAGCCGAGCATTGGCACGGCCGTGACGATACTGCGCGCGCTGCGCCGGCGTCCAACAGGCGCGCCACCCAACGCCTCAGGGTCGCGCGAACTCACTATTCTCCGCGCAGGTCGGCTAGACTTGCGCACCTTCAGGCGGCGGCGTTTTTCCAAGGGATCAACTCATGACTCGCAGCAGCAAACTCGGTTCGTACTTCGCAGCGTTGGCACTGCTCGTCCCGGGCCTGCTGCTGGCCACGCATGCGGGCGCGGCGGCCGATCCCGCCGGCGCGCCGCCAGCCGAGCGCAAAGCCGAAGGCGAAGCGCAGAAGGGCGACGGCCGCAAGTTCGAGCCCTTCAAGGCCGAGGCGGTCACCACCAGCAGCAGCGTCACCATCGGCGGCCACGCGCTCACCTACCAGGCGATCGCCGGCACGCTCATCGTCCATCCCAAGGGCTGGGACGACGTAGCGCACGATCCCAACGAGAAACCGCCGGCGCCGGGCGGCGAGGAGAGCCCGGAGGCCAGGAATCCGACGGCCGAAGCCTCGATGTTCTACGTCGCCTACTTCAGGAGCGGCGCTGGGCCGCGGCCCATCACCTTCCTCTACAACGGCGGCCCCGGATCCTCGACCATGTGGCTGCACCTGGGCGCCTTCGGGCCGCGCCGCATCGTCACCGCCAGCGACGCGCATACCCCGGCGGCGCCTTATTCGCTGGTCAACAACGGCTCGAGCCTGCTCGATGCCACCGACCTGGTATTCATCGATGCGCCGGGAACCGGCTTCAGCCGCATCGCCGGCAAGGACAAGGAGAAAGCGTTCTTCGGCCTCGATCAGGACGCCTATGCGTTCAGCGAGTTCATCACGCAGTTTCTCGGCAAGTACGGCCGCTGGAACTCACCCAAGTACCTGTTCGGCGAGAGCTACGGCACGCCGCGCTCGGCGGTGGTGGTGAATGAGCTCAAGGCCGATCGCCTGATCGACCTGAACGGCGTCATCCTGCTATCGCAGATTCTGAACTTCGACCTGAGCCCCGACCGGCCCACCAACAATCCGGGCATCGACCTGCCCTACCAGACGTCGCTGCCGACTTACGCCGCCACCGCCTGGTACCACCACAAGCTGCCGGGCGAGCACCCCAACCTCGAGGCGCTGCTCGCCGAGGTGGAGCAGTTCGCGATGGGTGACTACGCGCGCGCGCTCGCCGCCGGATCGGAGCTGCCCGCCAGTGAGCGCGCCGCCATCGCCGCCAAGCTGCACGACTACACCGGGCTGCCGGTCGACTACATCCTGCGGGCCGACCTGCGCATCGACGGCGGCGAGTTTCGCCAGACCCTGCAGGCCGACGGCGCGCTCACCACCGGTCGCCTCGACTCGCGCTTCTCGGGTCCCGACATCGATCCGCTCAGTCAGCGCGCCGACTACGATCCGCAGGCCGCCGCGCTCGGCTCGGCCTACGTCACGGCGTTCAACGACTACGCGCGCAGGGAGCTGCATTACGGTGCGGACCAGGCATTCAAGCCGAGTATCTCGACGTTCCGCACCTGGAACTTCGCCCACCAGCAGCCCGGCCAGAGTGGGCAGCCGTTCTCACCGCGCCAGGGCACCAACGTCATGCCCGACCTGGCGAACGCGATGAAGCTCAACCCGAACCTCAAGATCCAGCTGAACGCAGGCTACTTCGACCTGGCGACGCCGTTCTACCAGGGCGTCTACGAGCTGCGTCATCTGCCGATTCCGCAGAGCCTGCAGGGCAACATCGAGTTCCGCTTCTACGAATCCGGGCACATGGTTTACGCCAAGGACGCTTCACTGAAGCAACTGCACGACAACGTCGCCGATTTCATCCGCCGCACCAGCAACGTCGGTCAGTGAGCCGCGCTGCGGTGAGCACGCGGCGCATCGTCGGCTGGGCGGCGCTCGCCCTGGTGGCGGTGCTCGCCTGGGCGGGCTACCGCATCGTCTGGGGCAAGCCGTTCACCATCAACATGCTGGCGAACCGGCAGGCGCTGGAGTTCCTGGTGCGCAACCCCGAGTTGTTCACGGCCGTCGGACTCGCCGACGGCACGATCTTCGATCACCACTCCGACAAGCTGGCGCCCTGCGACCTGAAGAAGCGCGACGACGACTACGCGCAGTTCGCCACCTTTCTGCACGAGGTGCGCGAGTTCGACCGCGCCAGCCTCGGCCGCCAGGACCAGATCACCTACGACATCCTGGTGGACCAGTACGAAACCGGCCTCACGTTCCAGCGCTTCGGCTGGCTGAGCTCGGAAGGGCTGTACCCGATCAGCCCGATGTTCGGCATCGAGGTGCAGCTGCCGAGCTTCATGGAGACCACGCACGTCATCAGCAACGACAAGACGGCGCGCAACTACGTCGCGCGCCTCACGGCGATGGGCGTGAAGCTCGACGGTGCGACCACGCAGACGCAGTGGCAGGCGACGCAGGGCGTGGTGCTGCCGGCAGCGCTGCTCGAGCGCTCGCTGACCGTCATTCATGACACCGTCGCTGCGACGCCGGAGAACAACGAGCTGGTGAGGAGCTTCGTGGCGCGCATGGACAAGGTGAAGGCGCTCGATGCCGCGCGCAAGCAGGCGCTCGCGCAGCAGGCGGTTGCAGCCGTGCGCTCGCAGGTGTATCCGGCCTACGCCCGCATGAGCGCGGCTCTCGAGGCGCTCAAGCCCGCCGCCGCCCCGCAGACTGCGGGCGTCGGACGCTTGCCCGACGGCGCTGCCTTCTACGCCGAGTCGCTCAAGCAGATGACGACCACCGACTACTCCCCTGACAAGGTGCATCAGCTGGGCTTGAGCGAGGTCGCGCGCATCACTGCCGAGATGGACGCGTTGCTGAAAGCGCAGGGTCTGGCCGACGGCAGCGTCGGCGAGCGCATGTCCGCGCTCGGCAAGGATCCGCGCTTTCTGCTGCCCACCACCGACGCGGGGCGCCGGCAGATGCTGGCGCGCTACCAGCAGATCCTCGACGAGGTCAGCGCACGCATGCCGCAATACTTCCGCTCGGTGCCGAAGACACACCTCACCGTCGAGCGCGTGCCCGCCGGCCAGGAAAAAGGCACCTCCGGCGGCTACTACCAGCCGGCGGCCATGGACGGATCACGGCCCGGCATGTTCTTCGCGAACCTGCGCGACCTCTCCGAAGTGCCTACCTGGGGCATGAAGACGCTCGCCTACCACGAGGGCATTCCGGGCCATCACTTCCAGATCTCCACCGCTCAGGGGCTGAAGGACATGCCGCTCATCCGCCAGCAGACGCTGTATACGGCGTACGCCGAGGGCTGGGCGCTCTATGCCGAGCATTTCGCAGCCGAGATCGGCATGTACAAGGACGACCCCTTCGGGGATCTCGGGCGGCTGCAGCTCGAGCTGCTGCGCGCGGCGCGTCTGGTCGTCGATACCGGCCTGCACGCCAAGGGCTGGTCGCGCGAACAGGCGATCGCTTACATGGTGGGCACGACCGGCATGCCGCCCGCCGATGTCATCTCCGAGGTCGAGCGCTACATGGCGGCGCCCGGCCAGGCATGCGCCTACAAGATCGGCGAGCTCAAGATCCTCGAGCTGCGCGAGAAGGCGAAGGCGGCGCTCGGGCCGAAGTTCAACCTCAAGGAGTTCCACGCCGTGGTGCTGGAGAACGGCGGCGTGCCGCTCACGCTTCTCGAAGAACTGGTCGACGAGTGGATCGCGCAGGTGCGCGGCTCCTGAGCGGCAGGCGCGCGGCGCGGCAGCGCGCAGCCCGCAAGCCTGCTGCAGGAGCTGCAGCGCGCCACGACCTACGGGCTCGAGCTGCCGTTCACAAACGCCCGGTGATCTCGTAGGTAACCGCGAAAATTGCCGGCGAGACGACGCCGAGGCTGCCGTCACCATAATCCACCAGCCAGTCGCCGGCCCCGCCACGCAGGCGCGAGACGCCGTCGGCGAGCAGCACTTCGAAGGGCTCGCTCATCGGCACGCACATGATGCGGTTCGGCAGGCTGACGTAGTGCCCGGCCTCGCCCGCGACAGTCGGGGGCACTGGCCGGTACTTCGCGGAAAAGTGCGCGCGCGAGACGCGCCAGTGCTCACCGGCGATACCGGTGATGATGGGGTCTCCCGAACGCACGTGGACCGTGCCCTCCTTGGTCCTCACCACGCACGGCCCGTCGGCGAAGATGACGTCGATCTCCTTCACCAGCTTGCGGGCGAAGACGCGGCGCGGGTCGCTGTCGACGGCGCTCGAGTAACCGGGCCTCGCGCTCGAGCGGAACAACGGCATCTGCGCTGCGTTCACCGCGGTGCTCAACCCGCGCTGCGCGCCGCCTGCGAACTGCGCCCGGTGAGTCGCCCTTGCTGCGCCTGGTGGATCCACTCGCGCCACCGCTGCGCGTCGTGCAGCACCCGGATCTCGGGGGCGAGTCCGTTCATCAGCGCCGCGGCCTCGCGTAGCAGCTCTGCCCGCTGACCGGGTTCGGCGAGCGCCTGCGCATAGAGTGCGCAGCCGAGCTCGAACGGCACCCACTGGTCGCCGTGGTTCCTGGCCGCGAGCTCGCGCTCGGACTTCACCGCCGGTGCGATCGTCCGCGCCGCCTCGTCCCTATGGCCCTGGCGCGCCTGGATCACCGCGAGCCACGTCAGCAGGCCGTTCAGGTCGCGGCGATCCCCGATGGCATCGGCGCCGATGGCCTTGCGCTGATCCACGGCGCGCCCCATGGCGCGCTCGGCAGCCGCAAAGTCGCCCGATCGATACTCCGCTTCGCCCACAAAGTCATTGCCATAGCGAAGGATCAGCAACTTCACGAACTTCTGGCTGCCCCCCTTGGGCGTGATCGCCTCGAGGTCGCGCACCGAGTCGGTGGCGTTGCGCCGCGCCCCGGCCAGATCGTCGCGCTCGAGTGCGGCGAAGGCTTCGTGCAGCTTGGCCCCGGCGTAAACGATACCGACGATCGTACTGCCCTTGGGCTCGCTCTGACGCAGCTTCTCGTAGAGCGGTTGCGTGGCCGCGATCGTGGCCCTGGCCCCCGCGTCGTCGCCGAGCAGCGCCTGCGCATAGACCGTAGCGCCGACGACTCCACCCAGGTTCAGGTAGAAGGTCGCGCCTCCGGCGGTCGCTCGTCGCGCGAGATCGAGCTGCTTCAGCTGGTAAGGCAACGCTTCCCGCAACCGTCCGGCCGACCCGAGTGCGCCCTGCAGGCCCCCCTCGGCCACGGCGAGATTGTTGATGCTCACGATGTTGCCGGGATCGAGGTTGAGGAGCGTCCGCGACACCTGTTCCTCGCGCACCCCGGCGCGCAGCGCCTCCTTCGGGTCGAGCTCGTCCTGCGCCACCGCCACGAGCTGGCCGGTGATTACCTGCTCGGCGTGCAGCGCCAGGCGATAGCCGGGCCGCCGCTCGAGCACTCCCTCGGACACCGTGAGGCACTCCTCGCTGGTGCTCCGAGCCTCGGTGTAGCGTCCGAGGGATTCGAGCGCCGTCACCAGCCAGCCGCAGGCCTCGGCGTAGTACGCCCCCATGTCGAGGTCGGCGAGGTTGCGCGCACCGAGACCGGTTGCGACCTGCATGACCTCGCGCTCGGTGCGCACGGCATCCTCGGGATGGTTTGCCGCCCCCTGCTCGAAGCCGATGCGGAATGCGACCTCGACAAAAGCGCGTCGCGCCGCTGCCGATGCACCGGACCCGGTCGCCAGCGGGCGCAGCAGCGCGGCGCCGAGCTGGCTGGTCGCCAGATCTGCCGGGTCGCTGCGGGTCTCGAGCACGCGGCCCTGCGCTGCATAGGCGAGCGCGAGTGCGATGGTGGTGGCCTCGGAAGTATCGCCCCCGTCGCGCAGCCTGCCGAGGAGCTGCACCGCCTCATCCGCATTCTGGCCGGCGACGTCGAGCTTGCCGAGCGTGCGCTCGGCGCGTGAATGCAGCACCAGGGCGAGCGCGCCGTTGCGGATGGTCTCGCTGCCGCGCAGCCCCGCGGGCAGCCCGTGGAAATAGTCGATCTGGCGCTGCGAGAACTCCGCCAGCACGTCGAGCCGCCCGAAGCTCTCGAGCTCGCGCCCGAAGTCATCCGACAGGTACCCGAGCAGGTGCTCGGCGTGGCCGCGCGCCTGCTCGGCCTGGGTGCGCGTCTCCTGGGCGAGGCGCTCCGCACGGTGCGCGCGCTGGCCGCTGAGGTACGCGAGCACTGCCGCGACGACGGCCACGCCCGCCAGTACCGTGCAGCCCGCCGCGACCTGGCGGGCACGCACCATGGCGCGACGCGCCGCCAGCTCGCGCTCGTGCTGCTCGGCGAGCAGCCGCTCGGTCGCCTCGCGCGCTTCGCGCTCGTGGCGCTTGTCGCGACTCGCCTTGACGACGCTGCACAGCACGTCGTGGGTCAGCTCGACACGGCGCACGTCGAGGCGCTCCTCGATGCGCAGCAGGCGACGGTTGACCAGCACGGCGAGCGTGTTGGGCGCGGCTCCCGCCTCGGTGAAGCGGCTCAGCAGCCGCTCCTCGGCCACGTTCTCGCGGAAGCCGGATTCCGTCAGCAGCTCGTCCTCGATGATGCGGCGCACTTGCGGCGGCTGGTCGGCGAGCGCGCGCTCGTAGAAGTTGCTGAGAATGGTGGCGTGCGAGCCCGCCAGCAGGTCGAGCGAGATCTCGCTGCGGCCCTGGGCGACGCGCGCGTCGTTCAGCTCGCGGCAGATGAGGCTCAGAAGCGACGGCTCCACCACCGCGTTGGCGAGCTCCGCGCCGCCGGCGACGAAGCGCACGATGGCCGCGGCCACTTCCTCCGAGACCAGCTTCCTGCCCGGCTGCAGCACCGCCGCCAGCGCCTGGGTGCCGGTCATCGGCGCAAGCCGCAGACGGTTCTGCGAGATACTGGGGATGTCCTTCTTCAGCCCCTCGAGCGGCGCGAGATAGTCCTCGCGCAGCGCAATCAGCACGCGGTAGTCGCTGCGCGCGAAATCGAAGCGCTCGGCCGCGGACTCGTCCTCCTCGAGCTTCGCCTCGAAGGCTTTCGGCGGACGGTTCTCGACCAGGTCGGCCAGCTCGGCGACGAAGCGTGCGGCGCGCGCCCGGCCGAACTCGTCGCTCTGCGCCAGCGTGAAGATCTCCTCGAACTGATCGAAGATCAGCAGCGGTATCAGCGTTGCGCCGTGCTCATCGTGCAGCACGTCGTCGCGGTGGTGCAGGAATTCCCACAGTGACTCGCCGGCCACCGCCACGCCGACCTGGGTCCACTGGCCCGAGCGGCGCGCGCTCTGCATGATCGCCTGCTTGATCTGCTCGGCGGGCTCGGGGGCGCTGCGCGCGTAGTCGATGCGCACGTAGATCGGGCAGTAGCCCTGCCCGCGCAGCCGCGGTACCAGTCCGGCGCGCAGGATCGAGGTCTTGCCGAGGCCCGACTGGCCGAATAGCAGCGTGAGGAGCTTGCGCTGCACGCGCCGCGCGAGCTCGGCGACCTCCTCCTCGCGGCCAAAGAAGTAAGCGCGCGTCTCCTCGGTGAACGAGGCGAGCCCGAGCCACGGATTGCTCTCATCGACGGTGGCGGACGCGTCGATGGGCGAGGGCCTGGCGGCGACGTCGTTCATGAGGAGCGCGCGCTCATGAAGTCCGCCAGGCGCTGCGTGAGCTCGGGCGTTACCTGTCCGCCGGCCAGCGGTGTGAAGTGCAGCGCCTTGAACCTGTCGGGCACCAATGCCGCGGCTGCCGTGGTGGCGTCGATGCTCACCGGTAGGATGAACAGCGCACCGTCGGCCATGTTGCGCGCCCGATCCATGGCGTAGCTCCACTCGCGGCGGAAGTAGCCCTCGAGACGGCGCTGGGTGGTGGCCGAGACCACCGGGATGAAATAGGAGCAGCGCGCGATGTAATCGCGGATCTTGCGATCGTAGTCATCGCCGGCCTCCAGGCGGTCGATGTCGAACCAGGTCGTGATGCCGGCGGCTTCCAGGCCGGCCTTGATCTGCCGGACCGCCGCGAGGTCCTCGCGCGCGTAGCTGATGAACACCGCATTGTCCGGCATCTCGCGCGCGGGCGGCAGGAAGCGCGCCGGCGTCGCGCCGCCTGAGGCGGCGGCGGGCTTGCGCCGCGCCTGCCAGCGGGCATGCAGCTCCTCGACGAAGCGCTCGGCGCCCACGTAGATGCGCGTGCGCACGCTCACCTGCTGCAGGAAGGACACCAGGCGGTCGTCCTCGCTGCTGTGGTCGTCCGCCAGCACCTCGCCGACGTCGCGCGGATCGGAGAGGCGCTGGCGTTTCGCCATGCGCAGGAACAGCCGCGCCAGCCAGTTGGTGAAGTTGCTGCCGATGAACAGCAGGTGATTGTGCTCGAGCTCGTAGAAGAGCTTCTCCGGCACCAGGTGCTCGCTCTGCAGGGCGCAGATGAATTCCAGCAGATCCTCGTCCGAGATGACGTAGGTGGGCGAGGCCGAGAGCTTGCCGAACAGGTGATACACCACCGGGCGCTGCAGCCGGTCGCGCTCGCCGGGCAGGTCGACCACGCGATTGGGTGCGTAGGACAGCACCTCGGTCGAGGAGGAGCCGCCGAAGCGCTCCAGGTTGACGGCACTCTCCAGCAGCGAGTCCGAGGTCGTGGAGACGAACAGGTCGAAGTCGGTGATCGCCGCCAGACGCCGCAGCGCCGCGGGCGGCTCGAACGCCGCATCCTTGATGATGCTGCGCAAGCGCACGTAGGCTTCTTCGCGGCGGCCGCGCGCGGCCAGGAACAGGCACACCACGTCGTTGAGCGAGTAAGGATGGGCCAGTTCCGCGGTATCGACGTTGAGCCGCGCGGCGAGCTTCTCGGCCGCCCAGTCGAACAGCAGCCGCGGGCCACGATCGGTCGCCACCAGCAGCAGCTCGGGGCCGACGATCGGAATGACGCGCCGCTCCTCGATGAAGCTCAGCAGGTCGTCCCAGGCATCGTCGTCGAGTGTAGTGACGAGCTGGGCGGCAGTCGCGGAATTCGCCATAGGCAGTTTCGGGTACTGTCTTGTATTAGTAGAGTCGGCGAGTGTGCCGCAATGCAGCGGCCACTGCAATTTGGCGCACGATCGAGGCGCGCACCCTGTGCGCGCCGGCCGCACACCTGCCGTGCGCTATGCTCAAGCCGCTGCGGCGCGCCCGCCGGCGGCGCGCGGGAGAAGGCGTTGAGTTGTTTGCGGAACCCTTGCAGGACGGTGAATGCTCGCCATCGTTAGCGCGATGCACGAGGAGATCGCCTGTGTGCTCGAGTCGCTGCAGGGGGTGCAGACGCAGGACTTCGGGCAGCGCCGTTTCCATGCCGGCCGCTTCGCGCAAGTGGAGGCGGTCGCCGTGTTCTCCCGCTATGGCAAGGTCGCGGCGGCCGCGACCGTCACCCAACTGCTCGCGGCATATCCGGTGAGCGAGCTGGTGTTCAGCGGCGTGGCCGGCGGCGTGCGCCGGGGACTTGCGATCGGCGACGTGGTCGTCGCCAGCGGCCTGCTGCAACACGACATGGATGCCAGCCCGATCTTCCCGCGCTACGAGGTTCCGCTGCTCGGCAAGGCGGTGTTCGGCACCGATCAGGGTCTCAGCGAGCGCCTGATGAGCGCCGCGCGCGAATTCCTCGCCGAGGATCTGCCCGGGCACGTGGCGCGCGCCGAGCGTGAATTCTTTCACATCGACGCGCCGCAGGTGATCCACGGACTCATCGCCAGCGGCGATAAATTCTTCTCGAACGCTGCCGAGGCGCAGGCGCTGCGCCAGCGCCTGCCGCAGGTGTGCTGCGTGGAGATGGAAGGCGCGGCGGTGGCGCAGGTGTGCGACGAGTACTCCATCCCGTTCGCGGTGCTGCGCACCATCTCCGACTCCGCGGACGAGAACTCGGTGCACGACTTTCCGCGCTTCGCGCGCGGCATTGCGGCGCACTACTCGGCCGGCATCCTCGCGAGGTTCGTGGCCAACCGCTGACATAGTCGCGCCCGCCAGCCGCCTTGCGGCTCATGTTTGCCTGTTGGTTCGTGCTGGTCCATTCTCTCTGCCCTTGAGCTAACGGTGAAGGAGCGCGGGCCCGATGTCACTGTTTCTCTCTGCACTTCCGTTGTGGATCACGGCGATCCTGCTGGTCGTCATACCGACAATCATCGCGTGCTGCGGGCTGATCCTGGTCCGCAGGCACGTCGGCCTCGAACGCCTCACGACCAACAACGAGGTCGCCGGTTTCAAGTTCGCCGTGGTCGGGGTGATCTACGCGGTGCTGATGGCGTTCGCCATCGTCGTCGTGTGGCAGCGCTACACCGACGCCGAGCTCGCCGTGGTGAGCGAGGCCGGTGCCGCAGCCACGCTCTACCGGCTCGCCGCGGGGCCTGAGCCGGCAGCGCGCGAAGTGCGCCGCGCGCTGGCTGCATACCTCACGCTGGCGATCGAGCGCGACTGGCCGCAGATGGCGCGCGAGCAGGAGAGCGCGGAGGCGAACCAGGGGCTGGACGCCCTCTACACCGCGGCGCTGCACATGGATCAGACCGCGCTGCGGCCGTCCGCCGTGCTGGTGCCGATCTTCAACCAGATCGACCTCATCACCGAGGCGCGCCGCAGCCGGCTGCATCTCGCCGTCGGTATCATGCCCGGGGTGCTGTGGGCGGCGCTGATTCTCGGCGGCGGGCTGACCGTGGCCTTCACCTACTTCTTCGGTACCGAGAACCTCAAGGCCCAGGTCTTGATGAGCGGCATCCTCGCGGTCATCGTTTTCATGGGGCTGTTCGTGATCGTGTCGATCGATCATCCCTTCACCGGCCCGGTGCACGTCGATCCCGGGCCGCTGCAGCGGGTGCTGAGCGACTTTCGCGGCTAGAATCCGTCACCGCTGCGTCGACCCACAAGGAAGTGCGAGCCATGAACATCCATCTGATCATCGGACCGGTGCTGGCGTTGATCGCCGGCATCCTGATCCTCATGATCCCGCGCCTGCTCAACTACATCGTCGCGATCTACCTGATCATCATCGGGCTGGTGGGACTGTTCGGTTGACATAGCGCCCGGGCCGACGCCGGATCGCGGCGCCGCCACGGGCCGCCGCCCGACTTCGTGCTAATCTGCCGGCAAAAGCGTAACTTAAGCTGGCGCTTTCCGGCGCAATCCTAAAGGGGCACCCGTGGCGCAGTCCGCCGAGGTCTTCGTCAGTTACTCCCGTGACGACGAGCGACTGGTATTCGACCTGGCTGCGAAGCTACGCGAGGCGGGAGTGTCCCTGTGGATCGACCAGGGCGCCCTGGACGCCGCATCGCTGTGGAGCGAGCAGATCGTCAACGCTCTGGAGAGCGCCAAGGTCCTGCTGCTGATGGTGACCGAGTCGGCCGTCCACTCGCATAACGTCACCAAGGAGGTCTCGCTCGTCAGCGAGCGCAAGGGACACATCCTGCCGGTGCACCTCGAGCCGACGGTGATCCCGTCGAAGCTCAAGTACCAGCTGGCCGGCATTCAGCACATCGAGTACTTCAAAGGCGCTGACACGGACGCGGGGCTGAAGTCCATCCTGCGCTCGCTGGAGCGGATCGGGGTGAAGATCGCCGCGGCGCCGGAGGCGAAGCCTGCTGCTGCGGCGGCGGATAGCAGTATCGCCGTGCCGGCGGCGGATCAGCGTACCGCCGGGCCGATACGTCCGCTCGCGAGCGCCGAACGCGGCGCACTCGCGGTGATGCCTTTCGACAATATCAGTCCCGACCAGGAAACCGACTACTTCAGCGACGGACTGACCGAAGAGCTGATCGCCCGCCTGTCGCTGGTGAGCGAGATCGAGCTGATCTCGCGCTGGGCGACCAAGCAGCTGAAGGAGCGCAAGCACGACGTGCAGGCCATCCGCAACGAGCTTGGCGCACGCTACATCGTCGGCGGCAGCGTGCGGCGCTTCCAGGATTCGGTGCGCATTACGGTGCAGCTGGTGGACGTCGAAACCAACCGCCAGATCTGGGGGAACACCTACAAGGGCAAGCTGGATGACATCTTCGACATCCAGGAGCAGGTCGCGCGGCAGATCGTCGAAGCGCTGAAACTGAAGCTGTCCTTCTCCGAGAAGGTCTCGCTGACCAAGCGCCAGACGGTCAACGCCCAGGCCTATGATCTGTACTTACGGGGCCAGGATTATCTGTACCGCCTGACCAAGCGCAGCGTCGAGTATGCAATCCAGCTATTCGAGAAAGCGATCGAGCTCGACCCGCGCTACGCCGCCGCCTACGCCGCCTGCTCGAGCGCCTACGGGCAGATGTACCAGTATTTCGCCCGCGAGGAGAAGTATCGCAACCGGGCGCAGGAGCTGAGCTTCAAGGCGCTGATGTACGACGGCAACCTCCCGGAAGCGTACACCGCGATGGGGCTCTCCTATTTCATCTGGGGCAGGCTCGACGAAGCCAGCGCCTCGAGCCGCAAGGCGATAGAGCTGGATCCCGACGATTTCATCGCCCATTGGACGCTCGGGCGGATTCATTTCACCAACGGCGAGTTCGAGCAGGCCCACGGCCTGTTCAAGCGCGTCACCGCGCTGAAACCCACATTCTTTTCCGGCTTCGCCGATCTGGCGCAGACCTGCGAGGAGCTGGGTCGGCCCGAGGAAGCGCGGGCGGCGCGCCGCGAGGTCCTGGCGTTGCTGCCGAACTACCTGCTGCAGAGCCCGGACGACTCACGCGCCAGGATGTTCTACGCCGTGATGCTGGCCGAGATGGGCAGCAAGGACGAGGCGCTGCGCGAAGGCTCGGCGGCTCTCGAGCTCAGCCCCGACGATCCGATGATGCTCTACAACTGCGCCTGCCTGCATGCGCGCCTCGGCGAGCTGCCGCGGGCACTCGAGCTGGTGCGCCAGGCGGTCGCCGCGGGTTCCGTGAACTTCGGCTGGATGAGGCACGACCCCGACCTCGCGGCGCTGCGCGATAACGCCGAGTTCATCGCGCTCACCGGCGGCTAACCGGGCACGCTCGCGGAACCCTCGACCGGATACCCTGCCTCGCGCCAGGCGCGCATTCCGCCGTCGAGCGCCACGGCACGCTGATACCCGACTTCCCGCAGTGTCGCGGCGGCCAGCGTTGAGATCTGGCCGAGCTCGCAATACACCAGCACGCGCCGGGTCGGATCCGGCAGCTCCTCGTTGACGCGCAGCTCCAGTTGCCCGCGCGGCAAGTGCCTCGCCCCGGGAAGGTGCGCGCGCTCGAATGCCTCGCGCTCGCGCACGTCGAGGATGATCAGATCCGGGTCGCGCGCTTGCACACAGTTCCTCAGGTCGGCGAGCGACATGAACGGCACTTTCAGAGCCGCGGCAGCCAGCAGCTGCGCGATGCTCTTGCCGCCGCTCATGTTGACGCGCAGCGCTTCCGTGAGGTGCGTCGGCGCACAGAGGTTGAGATTGCGCATCATGTCGACGAAGGTGCGGCGGTCGCCCGACTGCAGGCGCGGATTGCCCGCCAGTTCTTCGCCGATGCTCGAGTGAGTGCGGCCCTTGTATTCGTGCGCCGGGAATACCTTGAGCGCCGGTTCGAGGCGCAATAGGCGCTGGAACAGGCTGTCGTAGAGCGCCTCGGGATCACCGCTCGGCAGATCGGTACGGCCGGTGGCACCCATGAGCAGCGTGTCTCCGGTGAACACGCGGTCCTCGACGACGAGGCACATCGAGTCCGCGGTATGCCCCGGCGTGTGCAGAACGTTCAGGCGCAAACCTCCGACGGCGATCAGCTCGCCGTCCTCGACGCGGATGCCCACGAACGGCGCCGGACTCGCCCGGTGCATCACGACCGGCACGCTCATACGGCGCGCCAGCTCCGCGGCGGCGGAAAAGTGGTCGGCGTGCGTGTGGGTATCGATCAGGTAGCGTATCTGCAGCCCGTGGCGGGCCGCCAAACCCAGGTAGCGGTCGAGCTGGGTGATCTCCGGATCGATGACCACGGCGCCGCAACTGTCCGCGCAGCCGACCAGATACGAGCGGCAGCCGCCGCTCGCGATCGATTCGAAGATCACGGCAACCCCCTGGTAGCCGCCGCTCAGGCGGCGTTGCCGGATCTTACCCCGGCCATACGTCGATTCTCACCCACTGCAGGTCCGGGCGATCCATCGGCAACTCACCGTGTCCAGCCGATGCATACCGCGCCCAGCGCGACGGCGAAGCAGACCAGCACGCGCCGCCGCGTGAGACGTTCGCCGAGGACGACGCGACCGAGCACGGCAGAGAACACGATGCTCGTCTCGCGCAACGCCACGATCGGGCCCGCCGTCCCGAGCGCGAGCGCGGTGATGATGGCCGCATAGCTCGCCAGCGTCAGGATTCCGCCCGCCAGGGCCTTCCTCGTCTCGGCGGCGCGCAGATCCACGGTGATTGCGCCCCTGAGCAGCACGAAAGCGGCCGGCAACAGCACGCCGTAGATAAGGAAGATCCAGGCTGCATAGGCTTGCGGATTGCCGGCCAGCCGCACCCCGATGGCGTCGGCCGTTACGTAGCAGGCGACCACCATCGCGGTAGCCACGGACAAGGCGAGCGATTTCGCCTCCGTGCGCACCCTGCCGACGGCAAGACTCGCGATGCCGAAGGAAATCAGGGCGATGCCGAGCAACGCCGTGTGGCTCGGGCGCTGACCCATGAGCACGAACCCGCCGACGGTTACCAGCACGGGCACGCTGCCCCTGAGCACCGGGTAGACCTGTGCCAGCTCGCCGTGCTGGTAGGCATAGGCCAGGAGGATGCTGTAGGCGACCTGCAACACCGCCGAGATGCCCAGATACAGCCAGCAATCCGCCCGCGGCAGCGGCAGCAGCAGTATCAGCGGGATGGCCGTCGCCGTCGTCGCGAAGCTCATGATCGTGACCGACCACAAGCGGTCGACGCCGCTGCGCAGCACCGCATTCCAGGTCGCATGCAGCAGCGCGGCAAACAGCGTCAGCGCGATGATTGCCGGCCTCATGCGTCACACGTAAGCGTCATGGCGTGTGGCCGCTGGCGGGGTCTAGTTCTTGAGTTTGTAGCCGCTCTTGAATATCCAGCGCACCAGCAGCAGGCACAGCACCAGGAATGCCAGCGTCGCGGCGGTGCTCGCGATCACGTCTACGTCCGCGACCCCGAAGAAACTCCAGCGAAAGCCGCTGACCAGATAGACCACCGGGTTGAAGAGCGTGATCTTCTGCCACAGCGGCGGCAGCATGCTGATCGAGTAGAAGGCCCCACCGAGGAAGGTGAGCGGCGTAAGCACCATCAGCGGCACGATCTGCAGCTGCTCGAAGCTGTTCGACCACACACCGATGATGAAGCCGAACAGGCTGAAGCTCACCGCTGTCAGCACCAGGAAGCCGGCCATCCACAGTGGGTGCACAACCTGGTAGGGGACGAACACACGCGCCGTCACCAGGATCAGGATGCCGAGCATGACGGACTTGGTGGCCGCTGCGCCGACGTAGCCGAGCAGCACCTCGACGTATGACACCGGCGCCGACAGCAGCTCGTAGATCGTGCCCGACCACTTGGGCAGGTAGATGCCGAACGAGGCGTTCGAGACGCTCTCGCTGAGAATCGACAGCATGATCAGGCCCGGCACGATGAACGCGCCGTAGCTGACGTGATCGATCGCTCCCATGCGCCGGCCGATCGCGGCACCGAAGACCACGAAGTACAGTGAGGTCGACAGCACCGGGGAGGCGATGCTCTGCATCAGCGTGCGGAACGTCCTGGCCATCTCGAAGCGGTAGATGGCGCGGATGGCGTGCACGTTCATGCGCGCGCCCGCACCAGGTCGACGAATATGTCTTCGAGCGAGCTCTCGCTCGAGTGCAGATCCCTGACCTCGATGTTCAGCTCGGCGAGCGTCTTCAGCAGCGCGGGAATGCGCGTCTCGCGGCTGTGGGCATCGAATGTCAGGACCAGGGCGTGGCCATCCGCGGACAGCGCCAGCGGATATCCCGACAGGCCCGGCGGCGGCTGCGTCAGCGGCTGCTGCAATTGCAGCGTCAGCTGCCGCTTGCCGAGCTTGCGCATGAGCACTGTCTTGTCCTCGACCACGATCAGCTCCCCCTTGCTGATCACGCCGATACGGTCGGCCATCTCCTCGGCTTCCTCGATGTAGTGGGTGGTGAGGATGATGGTGACGCCGCTCTCGCGCAGCGCGCGCACCATCTGCCACATGTCGCGGCGCAGCTGCACGTCGACGCCGGCGGTCGGCTCGTCGAGAAACAGGATCGTGGGCTCGTGCGCCAGGGCCTTGGCGATCAGCACACGGCGCTTCATGCCTCCGGAGAGGTTCATGATCCGCTCGTCGCGCTTGTCCCACAGCGACAGGTCGCGCAGCACCTTCTCGCAATGCGCCGGGTTCGGCGGCTTGCCGAACAGCCCGCGGCTGAACTGGGTCGTCGCCCAGACGCTCTCGAACGTGTCGGTGTGCAGCTCCTGCGGCACCAGCCCGATGCGGCTACGCGCACCGCGGTAGTCGCGCACGATGTCGTGGCCATCGGCCACCACGGTGCCGGCAGTGGCGGTGACGATGCCGCAGATGATGTTGATCAGGGTGGTCTTGCCGGCGCCGTTCGGTCCGAGCAGCGCGAAAATCTCGCCGCGGTAGATCGTCAGATCGATTCCGCCGAGCGCCACGAGACCGCTGGCGTACGTTTTCCGCAGCCCGCTCACCGCCAGGATCGGCGGCGCGGTGGCGGGACGGACCGTGGTGTTCCCTGGGCTGTTCATGGTCTAGCTGCTGCCGGCGAGGGTCTTGCCTGTCGCGACCCGGACGTCGGTGAGCGACCTCCGGCGGGACGGACACCTAGATTAACCTGCGCCCCGGCCAGCGGCTTGACGGGCGTGCCCGTAGCCGGCCTTAACCCTTGATTCCGGGCCGCTACACGGAAATGCGGGCAGGCGCACCCGAAAACCTGTAGCCTGCGCAGCGGCTCGTAACTTTCGGCTTGTCTGTCTTGGCTTGCGCGCGCCCTCGCGGCGCTACCTGCGGCCAATCTCTCACCCTCGCAAAGCTTGACGAACCAGGAGGCAGGACCTGTTCTGCCGTTGTTAACTTTTTTTCGTGAGTAACTTGTGACCAAACTATACGTCGGAAATCTTCCCTTCACCGCGACCGATGAGGCCGTACGTGCGTTGTTCGCCCAGCACGGTACGGTCGAGACCGTGTCGCTGATCAATGATCGCGACACCGGTCGGCCGCGCGGCTTCGGCTTCGTGGAAATGTCCAATGCCGATGCGTCGCGTGCGATGCAGGCACTCAATGGCAAGGACTTCGATGGCCGCGCCCTGAAGGTCAACGAAGCCCAGGACAAAGCTGGCGGCGGCGGTGGCGGGCGCCCGCGGCGCTACTGAGCTTAGCTTAGCGTGCGGCGACAGCTCCCGGGCGCATGCGCGCCCGGGAGCATCGTCCGCAAAGCCATGGGCGCGCCATGACGACCTCAGGTGACAATTTGGATCTCACTTCCTGGCCTCCCGCAAAGGACAGCACGTCGCGCCCCAGCGCGAATGATGCGCTCACCGATTACCGCGCCCGCCTGGCGCTCGCCGAGGAGGAGCGCGCTGAGCGCCGCCGTCTAGATCTGGACGAGCAGCGCTCCAGTGCGAACTCGCCCGGGGTGCGCATCCGCGCCTGGGAGAAAGTCCACGGACTGCGCATGCCCTCAGACACCGCGCATCCCATCCTCGCCGTCATCGCCGCCGATACCGGGCTGTCCCTGAGCGAAGTTCGCGGCGAGCAGCAGGCGCGTCGGCCAGCCGCGGCGCCAGCCGTGACGCCAGTCGCGGCGCCGGATGTGCCGCCGGACGCGGCGCCTGCCACGGCAGAGTGACGCCGATCGCAGCCGCGGCTTAAGAGAGGCTTAAGAGACTTGCAGGCGTCTGTGCGGTAGGACACATATTTGTAAGACCGCACTGGGCAAAATCCCGGATTTTGGCGCGCCGAGGCGCGTAAGATGCGCCGCGTGCAATCGCACGGACCGAGCCGCAAGGCGTTGCTGGGCACCCCCTCACCCTCCTGCGGCGTCCTACGTCCGTTTGCCGTCCTCACGCTGAACGTGGCGCTGTTCGCCGCGGGCATGGGGCTGGCACTCGCGGCCGAAAGTCCCGCTGTCAAATTGCTCGGCAGCGCGCTGATCACCGCCGGCATGCTGCGCCTGTTCATGCTGGGCCACGACGCCTGTCATGGCAGCTTGTTCGCCGGCCGAAGGCTCAACAGCGTCATCGGCCGCATCGCCTTCCTGCCGTCGATGACGGCCTTCAGTCTCTGGGACGTCGGCCACAACGTCGCGCACCACGGCTTCAACAACCTCAAGGGCCGTGACCAGGTCTGGACTCCTTATTCCAAGGAGGAATTCGACCGCCTGCCGCGGCAGCGGCAGATCATGGAGCGCATCTACCGCTGCGGGTTGGGCTGCGGACTGTATTACTTCCGCGAGCTGTGGTGGAAGAAGCTGTACTTCGCGACCCGCAAGGAGATCGGTTCCGCCCGCCTGAAGTACAAGCTCGACAGCGCGCTGGTGAGCGTCGGTGCCGCCGCCTGGACGGGCACCGTCGTGCTGGTGGCCGTGCGCACTCACCAGCCGTTGTGGCTGCTGGCGCTCACGGCCATGGTCATTCCGTTCGTGTTGTGGAACACCATCATGGGATTCGTGGTCTTCGTGCAGCACACCCACCCCTCGATCGCGTGGTTCCAGAAACGGCAGGAATGGAAGCACGCGCGCGCCTACCTGACCGCCACGGCGACCGTGCGGCTGCCGCTCGGTGTCGACCGGCTGATGCACGGCATCATGGAGCACAACGCCCATCACCTTGATCCGCGCATCTCCATGTTCGCGCTGCGGCGCGCGCAGCGGCAGGTGCAGGAGCGCGCCCCCGACAGCGTCGTCAGCTACCGCCTCGGCTGGCGCTCGTACCGCGATTGCGTGCGCCGCTGCAAGCTGTACGACTACGCGAACCATACCTGGCTCAACTGGCGCGGCGAAGTGACCGCGCACACCGCACCTCGCGGAATCCTGCCGGCGGGTTGACCAGCCTACCTCCCTCAACTTCTCCCCTCTGCGGTGAGCCGTCATGCTTAAAGCTCAAACGATCCGTAACGAGCACGCCGATCTGTTCACCTTCCTGCACGGGGATCTGACCGCCTGCGCCAGCGCCTGCCGTCGCCCGGAGGAGACCTGTACCGAGAGCCTGGTGTTCGTCTCACAGCCGGCGCAGCTCACGGAAGCCGCGCGCCGCAAGGCGGCGATCATCATCGTGCACGAGAAGCTCGCCCCGCTGGTGGAGGCGAGCGCGGCGTGCAGCGCGTGCTATTTCGCCGTGCCGGCCATTCCTGCGGCCATGGCGGTGCTGCTCAGGTACTTCGAGCGCAAGGCCGAGCGCTTCACGCAATGGGGCGAGCATCACCCCACGGCGCTGGTGCATCCGAGCGCCACGCTCGGCCGCAACGTGGTGCTCGGCCCGTACTGCGTGATCGGCGCGCGCAGCTCGATCGGCGACGGCTGCCTGATCGGCACGCACGTGGTGATCGAGAACGACGTGCATATCGGTGCCGGGACGATCCTGCACCCCCACGTCTTCGTCGGTGCGGCGTGCGAGATCGGCGCCGCGTGCGAGATCCATCCGCACACCACCATCGGCTCCGACGGTTTCGGCTACGTCAAGGATGGCACGGGAAAGCCGCACAAGGTCCCGCAACTCGGCAATGTGCAGATCGGCGATGAGGTGGAGATTGGCGGCAACTGCTCGATCGATCGCGCCACGCTCACCTCGACCCGCATCAGGTCCGGCGCGAAGCTCGACAACATCTGTCATATCGCGCACAACTGCGATCTCGGCGAGAACGGTTTCTACACGGCCGGCTTCATGATGGCCGGCTCCACCAGGATCGGACGCAACTTCGTGACCGGCGGCAACTCCGTCGTCGGAGCGCACCTCACCCTCGCCGACGACGTGGTATTGGCGGGCCGGTCGACGGTCACCAGCAACATCAGGCAGTCGGGCCACTACGGCGGCTTCCCACTGCAGCCGTTGCGCGAAGCGCTCAAGACCCTGGCCGCGATCGGGCAGCTGAACGCCATGCGCAAGAACCTGAACGCCCTGCTGAGAGGCAGCACGCCGACGGCGCAGCCGCAATCCCCGGCTCACCCGGCCGCGGACCTGTAACCGCCGCGCGCGCTCCCAGCCAACGCTCACGGCGGCACCGCGGGCGCAGCGGCTTGCTCGCGGCGCGCAGCGTGCGGCAATCTTCCGCGCCATGCGCGAGCCGAATCGCATGCGGCGTCAGCTGCTGGCCGCTCTGCTGGCCGCCGGCTCGGCCGGACTGCTGCGGCCGGCAGCCTCCGCCGGCTCCCCGCTCAGGGCAGGCGTCGTTGGCGGCGGAATCCTCGGCGCGTCCATCGCCATGCATCTGGCGCGGGCCGGTGCGCAGGTCTGGCTGTTCGAGAAGATCGGACCGGCGCGGGGCGCTACCCAGAACTCCTTCGCCTGGGTCAATGCGTTCGTGGATGACCCCCACTACCGGGCGCTGCGTCTTCAGAGCCTGAGCGCCTACCACGATCTCGACCGGGCATTGTCCCTGGACCTGGTTTGGGGCGGTTATGTCAACTGGGCCGCCAATGCCACGGAAGCCGAGGTGGTGCGCGCCAACGCGCGGCAGCTTGCCGGTTCGCCGTATCCGGCACGCGCCATCACCAGCGGGGAGCTCGCCAGCCTCGACCCGAACGTGCGACCGGGCCTCGTCACCGAGGCAATTTACTCATCGATCGACGCGCACCTGGATCCGGTGCACGTCACGCAACGATTCCTCGCTGCGGCCACCGCGGCGGGCGCTCGGGTGCTGTTCCCATGCGAGCTCACTGCCCTCGATCTGCACGCGGGACGCCTGCAGGGCGTGCTCACCAGCTTCGGTAGCGTCGCGCTCGATCGGCTGGTGGTCGCGGCGGGCGTCGATACGCCCCGGATCCTCGCCATGGCCGGCTTCCCGCTCACCCTGAAGCACGCTCCGGGGATTCTCGCGCACAGCGCCGCGGTGCGGCCGCTGACGAGACTGGTGCACGACGCGCCCGGCGGAGTGTCGTTCAAGCAGATGAAAGACGGCTCGGTGGTCGGCACCGATGCGCCCAATCCACCCGCCACGCCCGCGCACCAGGGAATCCGTGTGCACGCGGAGCAGTTCCCCACCGCTGAGCTGCGCGACTATCACGGCAGGAGAATCCTCAGCAGAATCGGCCAGTTCCTTCCGGGCGCACAGCACGCAGCACTGGAGCGCCTCACGCTCGGCTTCCGCCCGATGCCCAGCGACGAATTGCCCGTGATGGGCGCGCTGGCGAGCGCCCCCGACATTCACGTCGCCGTGACCCACAGCGGTGTGACGCTGGCACCCATCATCGGCCGGCTCACCGCCGATGAGGTGTTGCATGGCTCGCGCGCGCCGATGTTCACCCCTTACCGGCCCGAACGATTCGCCCGGCCCGCACCGCCGGCGGCCGGGGAACGCAGCGGATCGACGCCGCGCTGACGGTGCGGCCGGCACCGCAGCGGGGTATGCTGGAAAACAAGGGTGCTGTCGCAATGAGCCAGAGTGTGAGCGCGCGATGACGACGATTGCCAAGCCCCTCCTCGAGGCCGCGTGGCAAGCGGTTCGCCCTGTGGTGCGCTGGACGCCGCTGCTGCGTTCTGACTACGTGGACTCGCTGGTCGGAGCGCGCGTATTTCTCAAGGCCGAATCGCTGCAGCTCGCGGGCTCGTTCAAGATGCGCGGCGCGTGCTTTCGGGTGAGCCGTCTGTCGGCGGACGAGCGCGGCCGCGGCGTGGTGGCCTTCTCCTCGGGCAACTTCGCGCAGGCACTGGCGCTCGCCGGTCGCCTTGCCGGTGTCCCGGTGACAATCGTGATGCCGTGCGACGCTCCGCAGCGCAAGGTGGAATTGACCCGCCGCGCCGGCGCCACGGTGGTGCTCACCGAGCACGGCAAGGAGAACCGCGAACAGGTCGCCAACGCACGCGCCCGCGAGATCGCCGAGCAGGAAGGTCGGGTGTACCTGCATCCCTTCGACGATCCCCTGGTCGTCGCCGGCCAGTCGACGCTCATGCGCGAAGTGCAGCTCGACGCGGAGCGCGCGCAGGTGCGCTTCGACTGCATCCTCTGCCCGGTGGGCGGTGGCGGGTTGATCGCCGGAACGGCACTCGCCGAGAAGCACTTCGGCAGCGGCGCGGAGGTGATCGCCGTCGAGCCGGAAGCCTGTGACGACATGCGCCGCTCGCTGATCTCGCGGCGTCGCGAGCACAACGTGGGCAATCCGCCGACGATCTGCGATGCCATGCAGGCATTCACCCCGGGCGCCGTGCCCTTCGAGGCTGCGGCACACCTGATCTCGCGCGGCATCACCGTGGCGGATGACGCGGTGCGGACGGCGATGCGCATTGCCTTCGAGGAATTCAAGATCGTACTCGAGCCGAGCGGTGCTATTGCCCTGGCCGCCGCGCTGTGCCACAGCGCCGAGTTCACCAATCGAACCGTGGCGCTGCTGTGTTGCGGCGGCAGCGTTTCGCTCGAGGACCTGCTGCGCCTGACGCGCACGCAGGAGCAGCCCCGTGCACCGGTGGCGAAGCACTGACGTGTAGTGAGGCGCCGATGCCGGTGACCAGCGCGGGCCTGCTCCTCTACCGTCGCCGTGGCTCGGGGTTGGAAGTGTTTCTCATCCACCCGGGAGGGCCGTACTGGGCCAACAAGGACGACGGCGCCTGGTCGGTGCCCAAGGGTCTCGTCAACCCGCAGGAAGACGAGCTCGAATGCGCGCGGCGGGAATTCACCGAAGAGACCGGCTTTGCTGCCGGGCCGGGCGGGCAGGAACGGGATCTCGGAGTCTTCCGCCAGCCCAGCGGCAAGCGCTTGCACGTCTGGGCAATCGAGGGGGACTGCAACCCCGCCGAGCTGCGCAGCAATCTGTTCGAGATGCAGTGGCCGCCCGGTTCGGGACGCAGCGCTCAGTTCCCCGAGGCCGATCGCGGTGCCTGGTTCGAGAGCTCCCGCGCCCTCCACAAGATCATCAAGGGCCAGCGCCCCGTTCTCGAGAAGCTCTGCGCGGAATTTGTGGGGCGAGACCTGGCAGGCGGCTCGACCGCCTGAGCATGAGCTGCTTCCCCGCGGGGCGCGTCAGCCGGCCGGTCGCTCCGGCGGCGCCGCGCTGGCGAGCCTGACTCGTCCACCGGGCAGCGGCACGACGAGCGGCGTCACGCGGACCCTGGCGATCCCGATCCGCGGCGTGATGCCGATCCGGCGCGCGGTGGCGGGCGAGAGGTCCACGATCCGTCCCTGTACATACGGCCCGCGGTCCTGGATGGTGACCAGCGCGCTCCTGTGAGTCGCAAGATCGGTGACCTGCGCGATGGTGCCGAGCGGCAGCGTGCGGCTGGCGGCATTGTCGCCCTGCGGGTTCATCCTGGTTCCGTCCGCCATCTTTCTTCCGGCAAACCGTGCGGCATAGAACGAGGCGATGCCGGTGCGCTCGCGGCCCGAGAGGTCAGCCTGCGGCCGGGTGGCGGATCGCTCGCTGCCAGATGCCGGCGCGTGCCCCTCGGTGCCTGCGGGCCCCGCGGTGTCGCCTGTCGCGCCGTCCGGATGCGCGGTCCACGCGAGCACCCCGATCACGCCGCAGACGAGTGCCTTCGCCACCGGCGTCGTGACCAAATCCCGCGCTGCAAGACTCCTCGTCATTGGGCAGAAATGCTGCGGAATCCGCGGCGGCCGGTCTGTAGGCACCTCGCCCGCAGGCCCGCAGGTAAGCAGGTGTCGACGTGCCAGTCTTGGCTGACGCGTCGCTCAAGGCTCACACGGCACGTCGGCCGTCAGCTAGCGGCACGCAAATCAACCAGTTGCACGTTTCCGGTGACCACCCCTGCAGGGATGCAATATGTCGCGCACCGCATCCAGTTGACGCCCCTCCCGCCCGGGAGCAACCTATCCCGCAGCAGGACCCGACCGCACGTGAGAAGCCGCCGTAGCGCGGCATCGGCGGCAGTACCCCCGCAGAAGAACACAATATGGAACCCGAAAGCACTCTGGTGCGGCAAGCCGCACCCCCGATCAAGGCCGAAGCGGGCCTCGACAACACCGACGAACTGCGGGCGCTGGATGTCGCCGCCTACGAGGCGCAACTCCTCGCCGGCAACCTGCACGGCGAGTCGAGCGAGCCGCAGCTGCCGGCCGCCGATCCTGCCTGCAGCGAGAACCGGCCGCAGTCACTGGCGGAGCTGCCGCCGCCGGAATTTCTGCGGGATATCGAAGCATGGATCGCGGCGCAGGATGCACGCGCGCGATCTTACGACCGCGCTCTTGCTGAGCTGAAAGCGGCACGCACCGACGCGCAGGCGCGGGCGGACACTCTGGCACTCGAGCTCGAGATCGCGAAGAAAGCGCTGCACACGGCGCTGTGCCGCGCCAACGACGGCGAGCGCGCGGCGCTCGACAATGGCGCCGCGCTGCAAGCCGCCGAGTCCCGCGCCGCGGGGTTTCAGACCCAGCTCGAAGAGGTGCGGCGCGAGCTCGCGACGGCCGCCGGGCGGATTGCCGCCGTAACCGCCGAGCTCGCCCGGACGAACGAGTCCCTCGCGGCGAAGGCGCGCGAGCAGCAACAGATGCAGCTGCGTCAGGACGAGCTGGCGCGCGCGCTGGATGAGCGCGCGCACCGGGTAACCCAGCTGGAGGGCGAGCTTGCCGAGCTGCGTGCCCACATTGCGCAAGCCGATCGCGAGCTCGCGCAGCACGCCGAACGCATGGCGAGCGTACAGCAGGACAATGAAACGCGGCAGGCAGCCGCCAATGCCATCGCGCGCGAGCGCGACGCACTCGCCGGGCGCATCGCGCGCCTGATCGAGAATGCGCAATCAAGCGAATCGAAACGCAACGTCTGGGAAGGTATGTGGCGTGGCCTGGACGCCGAGCTTACCGAGGCACGCGCGTCGCTGGCGCGGCTCGAAGCCGAGCGCGCCGAGCTTGCTGCGACAGTCGCTACAGTGTCCGCCGCGGTTGCCGATCGCGACGCGGCCATAGCGCGGCTCGAGGCGGAGCGCGCGGCGCAGGGCACCGCGCTCGCGGAGCTCGCCGCGACCCGCGTGCGTGAGCAGAAAACCCAGGCAGCCAGTACGCAGGAGCTACGCACTCGAGCGGAGACGCTGGCCGCCGGGATCAAGGTGCTCGACGAGCGACTGCGGCGCAGCGCCGAATCCCTTGCCGCCCGCGAGGCGGACCTTGCTGAGTCGCGAGCCACGCACGCGGCGCTGGAGGAGACGCTGCGTACCGCGCAGTCGAGCAATGCCGCGCACGCGGCGCGGACGGCGGAGCTCGAGGTGCTCACGACCGACCTGAGCCAGACGCTGCAGGCGCAGACCGAGGGCGCGCAACGTGCACGCGCGTTGTGCGAAGACCGCGAACGCGAGCTGGCGGACGAGCACGCGCGCGCCGCGGCGCTGGAAGAGCAGCTGCAGGCGACGATGCGCCATGCGAGCGAGCGATCAACCTCGGCCGAATCGACCGAGAACGCGCTCAGAATGCACGTTGAGCAGCTGGCAGCGAGCCAGGAGCGCGTGGCCAATCTGGAGCACGACGCGCTCGAGCAGTCCGAGCGGATCGCGAGCCTGCAGGCGCAGCTCGCGCACGCCAGATCGCTGGCGGAGCAGGCCGCGGCGGCGCGCGGCCCGGTCGAGAGCGAGCTCGGGCGAGTGCGCGCCGAGCTGCAGCACGAGACCGAGCGAGCCGGCACGCTGGACGCCGAGCAACGCAAACTCGCACTGGATCTCGAGCGCACGCGCGGTGCCCTGGGCGAGCGGGAACTGCAGCTGCGACGGCTTGAGCGTTATGCGAACAGCAGTACCCAGGTGCTGAGCCGGATCAAACGCGGTATCGAGCGCGGCAGCGCCCCCCCGGTCGAAGCAGTCAGGCCTACGGATGGAGCCGCGACATTCATCCCGCTCGACAACAGCGACGCGCCACCGCTGACCCTCGGCTTGCACACGACGATCGGCCGGGCGCCGGAGAGCGATCTGTGCCTGAAGGACTCGTCGATCAGCCGGCGCCACGCCGTCCTCACGATCGGTCCGAACGGGGCATTCATCGAGGACCTGCACAGCGTGAACGGCATTACCGTGAACCGTCAGCGCGTCCGGCAGGCGCGGCTCACCGACGGCGACGTGGTCGAACTCGGACTGCGGCGGTTCCGCTTCACCCAGCCGGCGGCGCGGGCCGCTGACGCCGGCTGAACGGACCGGACGGCGCGCCGACGTTGCCGTCGCAGGCGTGATCGAGGCACGGGAGGCCGAACGCCGCTTCCATCGGCCTCGCAACGAGACACCGGCGCATGCAGGGTGCTCGACCTCCCTTGGTTCCCCCAAAAACGTGAAGGCTCGTTGGCGCGCGGATGATCCATGGGGAATGACGTAGACGCGTTCATGGCGACGATGGTCGCGCATTCGCGGCCTGTGCCGAGCGAGCGCGCGGTCGCCCTGGTGCGGGAGCACTACGGTCTGGACACCCGCGCCGCACGACTGACGGGAGAGCGGGACGAGAACTTCAGACTGAGCGCACCCGATGGCAGTGAATTCGTATTGAAGATAGCGCCCTCGGCCGAGGAGCCGGCAGTGACCGAGCTCCCCGCCGCGGCCTTGCTGCACCTGGCGAATATCGATCCCGCTTTGCCGTGTCCGCGCGTGGTGCGCGAGCGCACCGGGGCCACCCAGGTGTGCTTTACGGATGAAGATGGCCGTCGGCGGACGGCGCGGGTCCTGACCTATCTGCCCGGTAAGCTGCTCGGCACCGCGGCCCGATCGCAGCGGCAACGTGCGGCCTGCGGAAGGATGGGAGCTCGCCTGACTACGGCGCTGCGCAACTTCGAGCACCCGGCCGCGCGTCGAGCCATCGTCTGGGACGTGCGCCACGCGGCCCAGCTGCAGCGCCTGCTCGCGCAGCTCCCTCATCTGCCCTGCCGCGAAGCCGCTGCCGATCTGTTAGGACGCATTGTGCCTGTGATCGAGTCGCAGCTACCGCAACTACGCCAGCAGGTGGTGCACAACGATCTGAACCCACTCAACGTGCTGGTCGACCCGGCGGACGACACGCGCGTTACCGGCATCATCGATTTCGGTGATGTCACCCATACCGCGTTGATCGCGGATGTGGCGGTGACCGCCGCCGAGATGATTCCGCAGGATTGCACGGCGAACAGCGGACAAGCGCGCGCGGCGGTTCGCGATATCGCCATCGGCTATCATGAGCGCCTGCCCCTGTTGCAGCAGGAGCTGCGCCTGCTCGGGCCGCTGGTGGCCGCGCGGCTGATGGCGAACGTAGTGGTGCACGAATGGCACGTGCACCACAACCCCTGCGGCGGTCACTACGCCGGGCTGACCCCGGAGTTCATCCACGCGCGGCTACAGGTCGCCGAGGAACTGTGGCGTGAGGAGTTCAAGCTGTGACGACTCCACCAGACGACCGCGCGGCGCTGCTCGCACGCCGTCAGCGGCTGCTCGCCCCAACCTACCGGCTGTTCTATGAGCAGCCGCTGCAGATCGTACGCGCCGCCGGGGTATGGATGTACGACGAGGACGGCCGGGCTTATCTGGATGCCTACAACAATGTCCCGGTCGTGGGTCATTGCCACCCTTACGTGGTCGAGGCGCTGACGCGCCAGGCGCGTACGCTCAATACACATACGCGCTACCTGGCGGAGCAGCCGCTGCAGCTCGCCGAGGAGCTGCTGGCCACCATGCCGCGCGAGCTCGGTAGCGTCATATTCACGTGCACCGGCAGCGAGGCCAATGACCTGGCAGTGCGGGTAAGCAAGGCGGTCACGGGTGGCAGCGGATTCATCATCACTGATTTCGCCTACCACGGTGTGACAGACGTCATTGCCGGCATGTCGCCCGAAGAGGGCGCACCGCTCGGACCGGGTGTATATACCGTGCAAGCGCCACGTGGCGTTGAAGGCGCTGCAGCGTTCGGCGAGTGCGTGCGGCAGTGCATTGAGCGCATGCAAGCCGACGGCGTACGCCTTGCAGCTCTGCTCGTGGACACGATCTTCTCGAGCGATGGCGTGTGGACGCATCCTGCCGGTTTTCTCGCCGACGCTGTCCGGCACGTGCACGCCGCCGGCGCTCTGTTCGTCGCCGACGAAGTGCAGCCGGGTTTCGGTCGCGTGGGCGAGGCGATGTGGGGCTTCCAGCGCCACGGCGTCATTCCCGACCTGGTGACGATGGGTAAACCGATGGGAAACGGGCATCCGATAGCCGCGGTGGCAGCCCGCCCAGGCTTGTTCGAGGAGTTCTCCAGCCGCAACCATTATTTCAACACTTACGGCGGCAATACCGTGTCCTGTGCAGTAGCTCTGGCGGTGCTGCAGGTCATCCGCACCGAGCAGCTTCTCGAGAACGCACGCCGCAGCGGCGAGTACCTGCAGCGCGGCTTACGTACCCTGGCGCAACGCTGCCCGGTAATTCGCGACGTGCGTGGCGCCGGCCTGTTCATCGGCGCGGAACTGGGCGCCAATCCCGCCAGCGGCCTGAGCGGACGCGCCGAGACCACGCGGGTAGTGAACAGCATGCGCCACCGGGGCGTGCTGCTAGGTGCCACCGGCCGTAACGGTGATACGCTTAAGATCCGCCCGCCGCTCACATTCGAGCGGCAGCACGCAGATCGGCTCCTCGATGCCTTGGAGCAGACGCTGCAGACGAAAGCCTGAGGTCGCGGCCAGGCGATAATGGCCGCCGGCGAGTCGCCTGGAGAAAACATGACCTCCTATCTGATCTTCACCGCAGCTCTGCGAGTATGGCTGGCCGTCGCCATCGTGCTGGCGGTCATCGCGCTGGGCGACCTGGTGTTTTCCCCCGCGCATAGTTTGCGCGCGTTTGCGAAACGGCTGCTTCTTTCCGCGCTGTGGCCGTTGGCGTTATTCACCGATGCGGGTCGCAAGACGCTGTTCAGAGGCTTTCGACCGACCCAGGGAGTCTGACATGC
>DATHQM010000036.1:0-3318 GCA_035482695.1 Steroidobacteraceae bacterium
CTACATCGATGACTCCAAGGGCACCAACGTCGGCGCGACCCTCGCGGCGGTGGCCGGGATGCCGGGCCCGCTCGTCATGATCCTGGGCGGGGAGGGCAAGCAGCAGGACTTCACCCCGCTTGCGGGGGCATTTCGCGACAAGGTCCGCCACGCAGTGCTTATCGGTCGCGACGCGGGGCAGCTTGAGCAGGCGCTGCGCGGCGTGGTCCCGCTCGAGCGGGCCGTGACGCTGCCGCAGGCGGTGCGCGCCGCCGCCGCCGCCGCCTGCCCCGGCGATACGGTGCTGCTCTCGCCCGCGTGCGCCAGTTTCGACATGTTCCGCGACTACGCGCATCGCGGCACGGTGTTCGTGCAGGCCGTGCAGGAGCTGGCCGCATGAGCGCCCACGCCTCCCTCATGGGATTTGCGCGCTCGAGCGCCAAGAACGGCGCGGTGCACCTGGATTCCGTCACCATCGCCCTCGCCCTCGGGATCGTGCTCCTCGGGCTCGTGATGGTCACCTCGGCCTCCGTGTCCATCGCTGGACAGGAGAGCGGGCAGCCGTTCTATTACCTCGAGCGCCAGCTGCTCCTGACGCTGATCGGCGCGGGCTGCGCGGCGCTGGTGTTCTCGGTGCCGACGGAAATGCTCGAACGCGCCTCGCTGCCCCTGCTCGCGCTGGCGATCGTGCTGCTGCTGATCGTGCTCGTACCCGGTCTCGGGCACTCCGTGAACGGCAGCCGCCGCTGGCTGCGCCTGGGCGGCGCGAACTTCCAGGTCTCCGAGCTCGCCCGCGTCCTCGTGCTGATCTACATCGCCAGCTACGCGGTGCGCCGCGAGACGCAGCTGCGCGAATCCTTCGCCGGCCTGGTGAAGCCCTTGGGTCTGCTCTTCTGCGTGAGTGCGTTGCTGCTCATCGAGCCGGACTTCGGCGCGGCCACGGTGCTCTTCGCGACCGGCTTTGGACTGCTGTTCCTGGCCGGTGCGCGCTTGCGCTACGTGATCGCCATGACCGCGCTCGCGGCGGCCGGCTTTGGCCTCTTGGCGGTGAGCTCCAGTTACCGCATGCGCCGCCTGACGGCGTTCCTGGATCCGTGGGCGGACCCCTTCAACAGCGGCTTTCAGCTGACGCAGTCCCTCATCGCCATCGGTCGCGGACAGTGGTTCGGGGTGGGACTTGGGGATTCGGTGCAGAAGCTGTTCTACCTGCCCGAGGCGCACACCGACTTTCTCTTCGCGGTGCTCGCCGAGGAGCTCGGGCTCGTGGGCGTGGTGCTCACGCTCGCGCTCTTCCTCGGCCTCGTCTGGCGCAGCTTCTACATCGCGCGCCTGGCGGCGGATGCGGGCCTGAAGTTTCCGGCCTACCTCGCCTCGGGCTTTGGCCTGTGGGTCGGCATCCAGGCCTTCATCAACATCGGCGTCAATATGGGGGTGCTGCCGACCAAGGGCCTGACGCTGCCGCTCATGAGCTACGGCCGCTCGAGCCTGATCGTGGCGCTTGCGTGGCTGGGGCTGCTGCTGCGCGTGTATCACGAGGCCAAACGCGAGCAGCGCGGCTCGGCCACCGTGCGGGGGGCGACGTGAGCCGCCCGATCCTCATCATGGCGGCCGGCACCGGCGGACACGTGTTCCCCGCGCTCGCTCTCGCGCGGCTGCTGCGCGAGCAGTCCCTCGAGGTGATCTGGCTGGGTACCGAGCGCGGTCTTGAGTCACGGGTCATCCCCGCCGAAGGCATTCCGATCGAGCGGCTATCGATCGGCGGACTGCGCGGCAAGGGCGTGTTCACCTGGGTCGCGGCGCCCTTTCGCCTCGGCCGGGCGCTGCTGCAGGCGCTCGCCGTCATGCGGCGCCACCAGCCAAGCGTGGTCGTGGGACTCGGCGGCTTCGTCACCGGCCCCGGCGGGATTGCCGCCTGGCTTACGCGCCGCCCGCTCGTCATCCACGAACAGAACGCCATTGCCGGCTTCACCAACCGCTGCCTTGCGCACGTGGCACGCCAGGTGCTGGAGGCCTTTCCCAACAGCTTCGGACGCGACGTGCATTCGAAGGTGATCGGCAATCCCGTGCGCGCCGACATCAGCGCCGTGCCGCCGCCTTCGGTGCGCTTCGCCGGCCGCAGCGGTCCCGTGCGCATCCTCGTCATCGGCGGCAGTCAGGGCGCGGCACGCCTGAACGCGGTGGTGCCGTTTGCGCTCAAGCGGCTCTCTTCCTGGCTCGCCTTTGACGTGCGTCATCAGGCCGGCGAGCGCTGGATCGATGCCGGACGCGCCAGCTACGCCCAGGCCGGGGTGCGCGCGGACGTGCGCCCCTTCATCGAGGACATGAGCGAGGCGTACGCGTGGGCGGACCTGGTCATCTGCCGCTCCGGCGCCCTCACGGTCTCGGAACTGGCCGCCGTGGGCGTGGGGTCCGTCCTCGTACCCTTCCCGAACGCGGTCGACGATCACCAGGCCTACAACGCGCAGTACCTGGTGCGCGAGGGGGCGGCGGTGCTCATCAGCGACCGCGAGCTCACCGCCGAGCGTCTGGCGGCGGAGCTGCAGCGCTTGTGCGCCGGGCGCGGCAAGCTCCTCGCCATGGCCGAGCGCGCGCGCCTGCTCGCCAAACCGCGCGCGGCCGATGAGCTCGCCGCCTCGTGTCTGGAACTGGCACGGAGGGCCGCATGAGCCGCGAGCGCCGCACGTTGCCGGAGCGCCCGCAGATCGAGCGCCGCGTCAACCCCGAGCGGCGCGACCGCATGCGCCGCATCAACACCATCCATTTCGTCGGCATCGGCGGCAGCGGCATGAGCGGCATCGCCGAGGTGCTGCTGAATCTCGGTTACGCCGTGCAGGGCTCGGACCTGCGCGCCAGCCCCGTGACGCAGTGGCTCGCCGGCCTTGGCGCCCGCATCAGCATCGGCCACGCCGCGGCCCACATCCTGGGCGCCGACGTCATCGTGGCCTCGGGCGCGGTGGCGCGCGACAACCCGGAGGTCGAGGCGGCGCTCAAGGCGCGCATCCCGGTGGTGGCGCGCGCCGAGATGCTCGCCGAGCTCATGCGCTTCCGCTACTCCATCGCGGTCGCAGGCTCGCACGGCAAGACCACCACCACGAGCCTGCTCGCGAGCATTCTCGGCGAGGGCGGGGAGGACCCGACCTACGTCATCGGCGGACGGCTGAAGAGCGCGGCCAGCAACGCGCGCCTGGGAGCCGGGCGCTACCTCGTGGCGGAAGCGGATGAGAGCGATGCTTCCTTCACGCATCTGCAGCCCCTGATCGCGGTCGTCACCAACATCGACAACGATCACCTGAGCACGCACGGCGGGGATTTTGGGCTGCTCAAGGAGAGCTTCCTCGA
>DATHQM010000037.1:0-90278 GCA_035482695.1 Steroidobacteraceae bacterium
ATTGACGCCGAGAGGGCCATCAATGGCAGACCGGTCACCGAGGCGAGCGCGATGATCGGCGCGCCGAGCGCGCCGTACGAGACCGGAGCGTTGTTGGCGATCGCGGCCACCCGAATCGCATTCAGGTCCGAGATACCGAGCGAAATCAGGATGGGTGCCACCACCGCCCACGGATAGCCGAACCCCACCAGGCCCTCCAGCAGCGCGCCAAATGCCCAGGCGAAGAGCATGGTCTGCACGCGCACGTCCATGCTGCCCTGCGCGATCAGCCAGCGGCGGAAGTTCTCGAACACGCCGCATACCCCGAGCGTGTTGAACAGCACCATGCCCCAGAAGGTGATCCAGTCGACGTTCCACACGCCGGTGGCGGCGCCGTAGAGGTAGGCGTGGCCGCCGTCGCCGGCGGGCATCTTCCATACCCAGGCGGCGAGTGCGAACGTGATCACCGAGCCGATGAGCGTCGCGAGCCACGCGGGGGTACGGAACACCGCCAGCATCACCAGCAGCGACACCACCGGGATCAGGGCCACGAGGCAGGTGAGCGTCAGGTTGCCGAGCGGGTCGAGCACTTGCGTGAACATGATGGCTCCCTACGGCGGCGGGGCGGAATGGCCGGTCACGTCCGCACATAGCCGCGGCTTGGTTTTTCTTACTCGACCGATCGGCCTGACAAGCTAGCACGGGTACAGACGCGGCTCAAATGGCACCCCCGCCAACGGCACAGCTCACGTGCCGCAGGCGCATTTCATGACGGGCGCGCCCTGACGCGCGCTCAGCCCGGCTGCTTCATCTGCGCCGCGATGGTGTTGCCTTTGTCCATGAATCGCTGGTAGGCGGGACGCGCCTGCAGGCGGTTGGCGTATTCCTGAAACACGGGGCGCGGCTCCAGAGCCTTCATCATGAGTCCGAAGCCGATCTGCGAGCCGACGAAGACGTCAGCGGCGCTGAACTGCGCGCCGAGGATGTAGGGGCCGGGCGTGAGTGCCTTCTCCAGCGTCGCGAGCGTGTCTTCGTAGCTGCCGTAACCGAGCGCGCCCGGCCGCGGGGGCGCCGGACGCGACAACATGCGATCGAACACCGCGGCCTCGACGCAGGTACCGCCGAAGAACAGCCAGCGGTAGTAGGTGCCGCGCGCCGCACTGTCGACGGGCGGAGCCAGCCGTGCGGCGGGAAAGGCGTCGGCAAGATACGCGCAGATCGCGCCGCACTCGGTCACCACCGTGCCGCGGTGGACGATCGCCGGAACCTTGCCCATGGGATTCACGGCGAGGAACTCGGGCTTCTTCTGATCCTGGGTCTCGAGGTTCACCAGCGCGAAGCGGTAGGGCACCCCTACTTCTTCCAGCATCCAGTGCGCGATGCGCCCGCGGGACATGGGGCTGCTGTACAACACCAGTTCATCGCTCATGGTGCGCGCTCCTCAAGGCTCGGGCGCCGATCTTAGCGTATCGCGCTACCGCGCTCCCGGTGCCGGCGCTGCTGCTGACGTTCCACCCGCCCGCGGCGTCGCGCCATCCGCCGGTGCCCACACGATGCCGGCAGCGAGCAGGGCGAGCAGTGCCAGCCAGTTGGCAAGCCGCTGCGCGTGGAGCGTATCGGGTTGGCGTGACGAGGAGCTCACAGGCACTCATTAGGCGCGCCGAGCGGTGAGTGCCCCGGGGCACAAAAGTGCCGCGGTAGCGAACAATCGTGGCGCAATGTGGCGGCGTGCTGTAGTTCGCTTTAACCGCGCACGCCCAGCCTGTAGCCTTGTTGTCCCATGAAGCGTCTCGTCGCCATTGTCGAGGACGAAGCGGCGATCCGCGACAACTACGCCGCCGCCTTCACGCGCGAAGGCTATGCGGTGCGCACTTATGCCAACCGCGCGCAGGCGATGAGCGCGTTCGCGGCGCGCCTGCCGGACCTGGCGGTGATTGATATCTCACTGCAGGACGAACCCGAGGGCGGCTACGAGCTGTGCCGCCAGTTGCGCGGTCTGTCGGCGGAGCTGCCGATCATCTTCCTGACTGCGCGCGACAGCGAGATCGACGCGGTCTCGGGGCTGCGCCTGGGCGCGGACGATTTCCTCACCAAGGATCTGTCCCTGCCGCACCTCATCGCGCGCGTGAACGCGCTGTTTCGCCGCGTCGATGCGCTGCGCAAACCGCCCGCCGGCGCCGGCGAGCTCATCCGCCGCGGGCCGCTCACCCTGGATGCCGAGCGCATGCAGGCGCAGTGGGACGGCCAGGTGGTGCTGCTGTCGCTGACCGAGTTCTGGATGGTGCACGCGCTGGCGCGCCACCCCGGTCACGTGCGCAGCCGCCAGCAGCTCATGGACGCGGCCAACGTGGTGCTCGACGACAACACCATCACCTCGCACGTGAAACGCATTCGCCGCAAGTTCCTGGCCGTCGACCCGCAGTTCGACGCCGTGCAGACGGTCTACGGCATGGGCTATCGCTGGGTCGAATAGGCCCGTGCGTTCATGTCACTGCGCCTGAAGCTGCTGTTGCTCGGCCTCGCCACGCTGGTGCTGCCGTGGGCAGGGTGCAACTACGCGCGCGAGATGGAGTCGGCACTGCGAGCCGGCGAGCAGACCTCGCTGCAGGCGGTCTCGCAGACCATCGCCGCCTCGCTCCAGGGCCGTACCGACCTGCTGTACCACGAGGCGCCGCCGGCCGCGGATCCGCAGGCGGATGCTTCACCGCCCGAGGCCCCGGCCGCAACCAGCGCCGCGGCCGCGTCACCGGCGACGTCGGCCGCGTCACCGCCGGCGCCAGACGCGTCGCCGCCGGCGGCGGACGCGTCGCCCCCGACGCCGGACGCACTCTCCGCAGCAGCGCCCGCTGCAGGGCCCTATGACCTCAAGCCGCTCGCACTTACCTCGGCGCCGCTGCTCGACGGCTACTCCGAGGACTGGCCGCGCGACCCGTCGGCGTGGGCGTACTTCCGCAAGGATGCGCGCCATCGCTTCGGCATTCTCAGCGGCGTCTACGAGCGCATGCTCTACCTGCTGCTCGAGGTGCACGACGAGCATCCGCTGTTCGATGCACCGGGAACCAACACGCTCGATCCGGCGACCTTCGGCGACCGCGTGTGGATCGGCTTCGCTGACCCGCAGGGGCAGGAGCAGCAGCTGTTCCTTGCCGCGACCGGTCCCGGGGCGGTCACGGCGCGCCGCATCGAGACGGGTGAATACGGCCAGCGCGCCGCGGTGCTCGAGCCGCGCGTGCACGGTGCCTGGCAATCCACGCACGACGGCTATCGCATCGAGCTGCGCGTGCCGCTGTCGATGCTCGGCAGCCGCTTCGGAGTGCTGGTGGACGACCGCGATGCCCGCGGCGCCGTGCCGGTAAGCTACGGCACGCTGCGCAGCGATGACCTGCACACTCTCGGCCGGCTGATCGTCGCCGACCCGGCGCTCGGCTCATACCTCATGCAGCTCCTGCAGCCGGGACTGAAGCTCGCGGTGACGACGCCCGACGGGCGCGTGCTGGCCAGGGCGGACGCACTCGCGCAGTCCACCACGCTCGGTGCCGAGGCGCCGCTGCTGGCGCGGCTGTACCGCCGCTTCGTCGACCGGCCGGGCGAGCGGCAGCTGCTCGAGTCGGATGCCTCGATCTACGATCGCGACCACGCCGCGGTGATCGGCCGGCTCGAGGTGACACAGACCGCCGGCCGCTGGGTGCGACTGCGCGACCAGGCGCTCACCCGCATGCTCAACTTCACCGTCAGCACCAGCGTGGTGGCGGTGGTCGTGATGTTCGCCTTCGCTGCGTGGCTGGCGCTGCGCCTCGAGCGGCTGCGCCGCGCGAGCGAATCGGCGCTGACGCGTGCGGGCATCGAGACGCGATTCCCCGAGACCGAGGCGCGCGACGAGCTGGGCGACGTGGCGCGTGGATTCGCGACCCTGCTCGCGCGCCTCAATGAGTACACCAGCTACCTGCGCACGCTCGCCGGCAAGCTCGCGCACGAGATCCGCACCCCGCTGACCATCGTGCGCTCCTCGCTCGACAACCTCGAGGCCGAGCAGGTGCCCGAGTCCGCACGCACCTACCTGGCGCGCGCGCGTCAGGGCAGCGAGCGGCTCAATGCCATCCTGCTCGCCATGGGCGCGGCGACGCGCGTCGAGGAGGCCATCGGCAGCGCCGAGCGCGTCGATTTCGACCTGGTGCCGGTGCTCTCCTCGGCGCTCGAGGCCTACCGCGGCGCCTTCCCGCAGCGCCGCTTTCTCGGCGAACTCCCCGCAGGACCGGTAATGCTGCATGGCGCGCCGGACCTCATCGTGCAGATGCTCGACAAGCTCATCGACAACGCGGTCGACTTCAGTCCGACCGACGGCACCATCACGGTGCGGCTGCTGCTGGCTGCGCAGGCGGCGGTGATCGAGGTGGACAATCCCGGGCCGGCGCTGCCGGCGCAGCTCGCCGGCAGGCTGTTCGAGTCGCTGTGGCAGTCGCGCGCGGACGGCGACAGCCGGCCGCATTTCGGGCTGGGTCTGTACATCGTGCGGCTGATCGCCGAGTTCCACGGCGGCGCGGCTGCTGCTGACAACCTCGCGGACGGCAGCGGGGTTCGCATCAGCGTGCGGCTCGCCCGCTGAGGGCGAGCCCGCTTTAGAACCGGTCGGCGAGCCGCGAGGAATTGCTGCAGTGCAGCGGAGCCCGTAGTACTTTCAAAAGCTTATCGCCTCAGGTACCCCATTCCTTCGGCTGCGCCGGCGCGCGGCGTGGGCAAGGCGCCACGTCTTCCGTAACTTGTCGACAAATTGCGACATGGTAATCCGTGCTGGAATTAGTACAATAACCTTCAGAAGGCACGGTCCGTAAAGGACTTTTTTGAGGTCGTGCGGAAGTGTCCTTAGACAGTGATGCGTGTACGCAGCGACTAATTGGAAGGAACCTACAACAGAAAACTCGGGGATCGACGCGGGCACGGGTGCGCAACCTCCAACTTTTGTGGGTTGTCAGGAACGACACAACGCGTGGATGAACACGCGGGCCTCGCGATAGAAGCCGGAGCTTCTTAGCTCCAAGCGTTTCCGCCGTAAAGACTTAGATGCTCGTGATGAACGCGACATGCCGGTGCGCTGCTCCGACTCAGATTGAGTTCGTAAGGCGCGCACCTGCCGGGAGCTGACAGCGAACCACCGGGTCACTCGACGATCGGTACTCCAGGCCCCGCCATAGCGCGGGGCCTTTTTTTCGTTACGCCACGCCGAGCTGGTTGAGTATGCCGCGCGCGGCCTCGCGCCCTTCGAACACCGCGGTCACCACCAGGTCCGAGCCGCGCACCATGTCACCGCCGGCGAACACCCTCGGGTTGGTCGTCTGGAACGCACTGGCCGCCGCCGCCGAGACGCGCACGCGGCCGTTCGGGTGCAGCCGGATGCCGTGCCCGGCGAGCCACGGCGGCGGGCTCGGCAGGAAACCGAAGGCGATGATCACCGCATCCGCCGGCACGATGTGCTCGGAAGCTGCGATCGGCTGCGGCACGCGCCGGCCGCGCGCATCCGGCGCCCCGAGCTGCGTCGCAATGAGCTTCACGCCCTCGACGCACTCGGCGCCGACGATCTCGATCGGCTGGCGGTTGAACAGGAACTGCACGCCCTCCTCGCGGCTGTTGCGATAGTCGCGCCGCGAGCCAGGCATGTTGGTTTCGTCGCGCCGGTAGGTGCAGGTGACCGAGTGCGCGCCCTGGCGCAGCGCGGTGCGGTTGCAGTCCATGGCGGTGTCACCGCCGCCGAGCACCACCACGCGCCGTCCGGCCAGGTTGATCAGCGCCTGCGCGGCGCCCGCGAACCCGAGCTGGTGATTGATGTTGGCAACGAGATAGGGCAGCGCCTCGTACACCCCCGGCAGGTCCTCCCCGGGGAAGCCGCCCCTGACGCCGGTGTAAGTCCCCATGCCGAGGAACACGGCGTCGTATTCCGCCAGCAGCTGCGTCAGCGAGACATCGGCGCCGACTTCGCAGCCGAGGCGAAACTCCACGCCCATGCCTTGCATGATCTCGCGCCGCCGCTCGACCACCTGCTTCTCGAGCTTGAACGGCGGAATGCCGAAGGTGAGCAGGCCGCCGATGCGCGCGTAGCGGTCGAACACCACCGGCTGCACGCCGTTGCGCACCAGCACGTCGGCGCAGCCGAGGCCGGCAGGGCCCGCACCGACCACCGCCACGCGGCGCCCGCTCGGCCGCACCTGCGACATGTCGGGCTTCCAGCCGAGTTTCAGCGCCTCGTCGGTGATGTACTTCTCGATCGAGCCGATGGTCACCGCACCGAGTCCGTCGTTGAGCGTGCATGCGCCCTCGCACAGGCGGTCCTGCGGACAGATGCGGCCGCACACCTCGGGCAGCGAGTTGGTGCGGTGGGATAGCTCCGCGGCCTCGAACAGGTTGCCTTCCTCGATGAGCTTCAGCCAGTTGGGGATGTAGTTGTGTACCGGGCATTTCCACTCGCAGAAGGGGTTGCCGCAGGCGAGGCAGCGTCCGGCCTGCTGCGCGGCGGATTGCGCGTCGTAGGGCGCATAGATCTCGCGGAAATTGCCGACGCGCGCCTCGACGGCGGCCTTCGCCGGGTCGGCGCGCGGCACGTCGAGGAACTGCAGGTTGCGGTCGGCCATCGGCAGATCAGGCCGCGCGCCGCAGGTTTTCGATGAGCGAGTCGATGGAGGCGGCCTTGGGCTTCACCACCCAGAACTTCGGCAGGAAGGTGCGCAGGTCGTTGGCGATCTCCGCCGCCCAGCTGCTCGCGCTCTCGGCCACGTGCCGCTCCAGCAGCCCCTCGAGGTGCTGCACGTGCGACTGCATGGCTTCCGGGTGCAGGCGGCTGATGTCGATCAGCTCGTGGTTGTAGCGGTCGACGAAGTTGCGCTCCAGGTCGAGCACGTAGGCGAAGCCGCCGGTGAAGCCGGCGCCGAAATTGACGCCGGTGCGCCCGAGCACGCACACCGCGCCGCCGGTCATGTACTCGCAGCAATGGTCGCCGGCGCCCTCGATGACGGCGAGCGCGCCGGAGTTGCGCACCGCGAAGCGCTCACCGGCGACGCCGGCCGCGTACAGCTCGCCGCCGGTCGCCCCATACAGGCAGGTGTTGCCCATGATGACGGTGTCTTTGGCAGCGAAACGCGCGCGTGCCGGATGGCGCAGCACGATGCGCCCGGCCGCCATGCCCTTGCCGACGTAGTCGTTGGCGTCGCCTTCGAGATAGAGGTGCAGGCCGCCGGCGTTCCACACCCCGAAGCTCTGGCCGGCGGTACCGCTGCAGCGCACGGTGAGCGGCGCGTCCTGCATGCCGTAGTTGCCCCAGCGGCGCGCGATCTCGCCCGACAGCCGCGCGCCGATCGAGCGGTTGAAGTTGCTGAGCTCGTAACGCCACTCGCCGCCGCTCTTTGCCTCGATCGCGGGCAGCATGTCGCGCACCATGCGCTCGGCGAGCTCGCCCTTGTCGAAGGGCGTGTTGGCCGGCGTGGTGCAAAACTGCGGCGCCTCCGCCGCGAGCCCGGCGCTCGAAAGGATCGGGGCGAGGTCGAGCTTGCGCTGCCTGGGCGTCACGCCCGGGGCGATGGCGAGGTACTCGGTGCGGCCGATGATCTCGGCGAGGCTGCGCACGCCGAGCGCGGCCAGCAGCTCGCGCACCTCCTCGGCCACGAAGCGGAAGTAGTGAATCACCATCTCGGGCAGGCCGGTGAAGTACTTCGAGCGCAGCACGTTGTGCTGCGTGGCTACCCCGGTGGCGCAGTTGTTGAGGTGACAGATGCGCAGGTACTTGCAGCCCAGGGCCACGATGGGCGCGGTGCCGAAGCCGAAGCTCTCGGCGCCGATGATGGCGGCCTTCACCACGTCGAGCCCGGTCTTGAGTCCCCCGTCGGCCTGCAGCCGCACGCGGTGGCGCAGCTCGTTGACGCGCAGCGTCTGGTGCGTCTCGGCGAGCCCGAGCTCCCACGGAGTGCCGGCGTACTTGATCGACGACAGCGGGCTCGCGCCGGTGCCGCCGTCGTAGCCGGAAATGGTGATCAGATCGGCGTAGGCCTTGGCGACCCCGGCCGCCACCGTGCCGACCCCCGGCTCGGCGACCAGCTTCACCGACACCAGTGCCGCCGGGTTCACCTGCTTGAGATCGAAGATGAGCTGCGCCAGATCCTCGATCGAGTAGATGTCGTGGTGCGGCGGCGGCGAGATGAGCCCGACGCCCGCGCGCGCGAAGCGCAACCGCGCGATCATGTCGTTGACCTTGTGCCCGGGGAGCTGACCACCCTCGCCGGGCTTGGCGCCCTGCGCGATCTTGATCTGCAGTACCTCGGCGTTCATCAGGTACTCCGGGGTCACGCCGAAGCGCCCGGACGCCACCTGCTTGATCTTGGAGTTCTTCTCGGTGCGATAGCGCGCCGGGTCCTCGCCGCCCTCGCCGGAGTTGGAGCGCGCGCCGAGGCGGTTCATGGCGACGGCGAGCGCCTCGTGCGCCTCGGGCGAGAGCGCGCCGAGCGACATGCCGGCGCTGTCGAAGCGCGCCAGCACCGCCTCCACCGGCTCGACCTGCGCCAGCGGCAGCGGCTGCGCGGCGGCCTTGAGCGTCAGCAGGTCGCGCAACGTGGCCGCGGGCCGCGAGTTCACCAGTTGCGCGAACTGGCGGTAGTGGCCGTAGTCGCCCGAGATCACCGCCGCCTGCAGTGCTGCGATCACGTCGGGGTTGTACATGTGGTATTCACCGCCGTGTACGTACTTCAGCAGGCCCCCCTGGCCGATCGGCTCGCGCGGGTTCCACGCCGCGCCGGCGAGCGTCAGCAGGTCTGATTCCAGGTCGGCGAAGTCCGCCCCCTGCACACGGCTCTCGGTGCCGGTGAAGCACAGCTGCACGACCTCGTCGGCGAGCCCGACGATCTCGAACAGCTGCGAGCTGCGGTAGCTGGCGATGGTGGAGATGCCCATCTTCGACATGATCTTGAACAGCCCCTTGCGCACCCCGGCGCGGTAGCTGCGTCCGAGCCCGAGGCGCGCGGCGAAGTCGAGCTTGACGTGCCCACCGCGCATCATCTCGAACAGCACCTGGTACGCCATGTACGGGTAGACCGCGGTCGCCCCGTAGCCGATCAGGCAGGCGAAGTGGTGCGGCTCGCGCGCGGTGCCGGTCTCGACCAGCAGGTTGCACTTGCAGCGCAGCCCGCTCGTCACCAGGTGCTGGTGGACGGCGCCGGTCACGAGCAGCGCGTGCGCGGGGACGCGGCCCTTCACCAGGTAGCGGTCCGAGAGCAGCAGCACCAGCTTGCCCTCGCGCACCGCGCTTTCCGTCTGGGCGCACATGCGGCGGATGGCGCTCTGCAACCCTTCCGCCGGCTGGTACTGCAGATCGATGAATTCGTGCGTGACCTCCTCGATGGCGAGAATCTGGCGCAGCTTGCGCTGCGAGAGGATCGGGGAGCCGAGCACCACCTGGCGGGCGTGCTCGGGGGCCGGCTGGAAGATGTTGCACTCCGGGCCGATCTGCGTCTGCAGCGACATCACGATGCTCTCGCGCAGCGGATCGATCGGCGGATTGGTCACCTGCGCGAACTGCTGGCGGAAGTAGTCGTACAGCGAGCGCACCTGGTGCGACAGCACCGGCATGGGGGTGTCATCGCCCATCGAGCCGACGGCCTCGTTCTCATCCTGGGCCAGCACGCGGATGATCTCCTCGCGCTCCTCCTGCGTGACGTTGAACATCTTCTGATAGAGCGACAGCGTGCTGCGGTCCATCGGCTCGGCGGCGAGGCGCGGGTCCACCAGGTCGCTCTCGAGGTAGCGCACGCCCTGCTTCAGCCAGCTCTTGTAGGGATGGCGCGTCTTGAGGATCTGGTCGATATCGGTCGTCGACATGAGCGTGCCGGTGTTGAGGTCGAGCGCGATCATGTCGCCCGGTCCCAGCTTGCCCTTCCTCACCACGTCCTCGGGCTGGTAGTCCCACACCCCGGTTTCAGACGCGATGGTGAGGCAGCGATTGCCGGTGATGCAGAAGCGCGCCGGCCGCAGGCCATTGCGATCGAGCATGCACAGCGCGTAGCGGCCGTCGGTCAGCACCACTCCGGCGGGGCCGTCCCACGGCTCCATGTGCACCGAGTAGTACTCGTAGAAGGCGCGCAGCTCCGGGTCGATGGTGTCGAGGCCGTGCCAGGCCGGCGGGATCAGCAACCGCATGGCGTGCAGCGGATCGAGCCCGCCCATCAACAGCACCTCGAGCATGTTGTCGAGGCTCTGCGAGTCCGAGCCGCTCAAGCTCACCAGCGGCAGCACCTCCTGCAGCGCAGGCAACAGCGGCGAGCGCAGCAGCGGCCCGCGTGCCGTCGCCCAGTTGCGGTTGCCCTGGATGGTGTTGATCTCGCCGTTGTGCGCCAGATAGCGATAGGGGTGAGCGAGGCGCCATTGCGGCAGCGTGTTGGTGGAGAAGCGCTGGTGGAAGACTGCCACGGAAGCTTCGAGACGCGGGTCGGCCAGATCCGGATAGAACTGCGCAAGGTGCTGCGGCATCACCATGCCCTTGAAGACGATGGTGCTGGCCGACAGGCTCGGCACGTAGAACGCCGGGTCCGCGCCGAGCGCCTTCTCGGCGAGGCGGCGCGCCACAAACAGCCGGCGGTTGAAGGCCGCCTCGTCGAGGTCGCTTGCCGGGCAGTTGACGAACAGCTGCTCGATGAGCGGCAGTGTCTTGAGCGCCTCGGCGCCGCAGGCTGCCGGGTCGATGGGCACCGTGCGCCAGCCGGCGGGGCTAAGGCCGGCGCGCGCCAGCTGCGCTGCGAGCGTGGCGCGCGCGGCGGCCGCCTGCTGCGGCTCGCGCGAGAGAAACACCAGCCCGGAGGCGAAGCGCGCGGTGAGGGTGATGCCGCACTCCGCGGCCACCGCGCGCAGGAACCCTTCCGGCCGCTTCAGCAGCAGCCCGCAACCATCCCCGGTCTTGCCGTCCTCGGCGATGGCGCCGCGGTGGGTCAGCCGGTTCAGCGAGGTGATGGCGGTGCGCACCAGCCAGTGGCTCGGCGCGTCGTCGAGGCTGGCGATCAGGCCAAAGCCGCAGCTGTCGCGCTCGTAAGCGTCCTTGTAGAGTCCGGCGGAGGGGGCATGCATGGTGACGGCCTTGACGATGCTCATGGTGCGGCCAAGCGTGCGCACGCCGCGAGGCACTGCGCCCGCAGCTCGCGTCACACCGGCAATTCGTGCGCTCAGGAGATCCGCCGGGCCCTCTTGCGGAGGGCTGCGGACGAACAGTCGGAGCCGGACCGGAACGATGCGCCGTGATGCCGTCGGCCGACTGTCTTACACCATCACTATGCGTTCGATAATACCGGCCCGCGAAGCTCTTGCAAGCGCTTAAATCCGCCACGCGCAGAGCTCGAGCGCCGCAAAGCCGCTTCATGGGCACTCGCGGCGTCAGCGGAAAGTGAACCTCGCGCACATTGTGCGCTCGCGCCTCTTGCATCGCAGCCAGCGCTGCCCCAACATGCGCGCCGCCGCAATTTCAGCGGCGAGCGAGGTGTCAGCACCTAAATGAAGCCGCGCAAAGCGTCGACTGACAGCGACCTTAAGCCCCGCCTTCAACGCCTGAACGATTACCTGGAGCGAAATTTCCCGGATTTCTTCGCCGAAGCGCGCTTCCAGGTCGGGGACGACGATTACTTTCTCTACGCCCGCTTCGGGCAGTACCTCGCCCGCATCATCGAGCACAACCGCGTCCCCGGACGGATCATCAGCCGCGGTTTCACGCTGCTGAACCAGATGGCGCGCGCCTCGCAGCGCGATCCGAGCATCCGGCAGATGCTGGTGTCCGGGCCGCTCGAATACATCCTCGACGCGCCCAAGGCGCGGGCACTGGCGCGCAAGCGCCTCTCGCCCGCCGCGCAGGGCTATCTCGAGAGCCTGTGCGAGTAGTAGCGGAGGTATAGCAGCGCGCGCCGCGCGGTGTAGCGGCGCGCCGCCCTCAGACCGGCGGCTCGCGCACCGTCAGGGGTATCGCGAGCAGCTGCGTGCGGCGCACGACCTTCAGCTGCAGCGCCGTGCCGGGGGCCACGCGGCTCAGGTAGCGGTGCAGCGCGTCGATGCCGTCGAGCGCCTCGCCGTCGACCGCCACGATGAGATCGCCGGGATGCAGGTCCGACTCGGCGGCAGGTCCCTGCGCCTCGCGCGACATCACTTCCACGGCGTTGCGGTTGCTGAGGCCGAGCGCGCGCACCAGGCGCAGGTCGAGCGGGCGGTCGCGCGCCGCCACGCCGAGCCAGGCGCGGCGCACGCGGCCCTGGGTCAGGATCTCGGTCAGCACCCATTGAGCCGTCGCGGCCGGAATCGCAAAGCCGATCCCCTGCGCCATGGCGATGATCGCGGTGTTGATGCCCACGACGCGCCCGCGCGCATCGAGCAGCGGGCCGCCTGAGTTGCCCGGGTTGAGCGCGGCGCTGTGCTGCACTACGCCTTCGATGAGGCGCCCGTGGCGGCTGCGCAGCGAGCGTCCGAGCGCGCTGACGACCCCGGCCGACACGGTCGATTCGAACCCGTAGGGGTTGCCGACGGCGATGACCAGCTGCCCGGCGCGCAGGCGCTGCGCGCTGGCGAGCTCGGCGTAAGGCAGCGCGCCGGCCTGGGCACGCAGCACCGCCAGATCGGTCGCCGGGTCACGCCCTGCGACCACCGCCGGCACGCTGCGGCCGTCGACGAATGCGACGCGCGCTTCGGTCACGCGCTGCACCACGTGCTCGTTGGTCAGGAGGTAACCGTCCGGCGTCACGACCACCCCTGAGCCGGCGCCGCCGCGGGCGCGCTCGGCTTCGGCCGCGCCGCCGACGTAGACGCTCACCACCGCCGGACCGACCTCGTCGACCGCGCCCACCACGGCCGCGGAATAGGCATCCAGGGGCTCAGCCGCGCCAGGGGTCTCCTGCGCCACGTCGGCGCCCGGCCCGGGCAGCGCCGGCTCGCCGGGGATTGGACTCGCTGGATCGGGTGCGCGCTGCGCTCCCGTCAGTTCATGGTCGAGCATGTCGCTGCAATGGGTATCGCGCGCGAAAAACTCAAGACCGGGCCAGCGCCTTCGGCTTCCCGCAGCGATTCCTGCCAGAATCGCGGCGGCGCAATGATCACCCTGGCACAAACCGCCATCCTGCTGGGCGCGGCCGTCCTCGCCGTGTCCCTGTTCCGCTTCCTGCGCCTGAGCTCCATCCTCGGCTACGTCGCCGCCGGGCTGGTCATCGGCCCGTGGGGCCTGAATCTCATCGGCGACGTCACCCGCATCCTGCAGGTCTCGCAGTTCGGGATCGTGCTGCTGCTGTTCATCATCGGGCTCGAGCTGCAGCCCACGAGGCTCTGGGTCATGCGCCGCGTCGTCTTCGGGCTCGGAGCCGCACAGGTCGCGCTGTGCACGGTGCTGCTCGGCGCGCTCGCCTGGGCGTGGGGTAAGCCGCCGGTGGCCGCGGGCATCATCGGCTTCGGGCTGTCGCTGTCCTCCACGCCGCTGGTGCTGCAGCTGCTCGCCGAGCGCAAGCAGCTCAAGACACAGGCCGGGCGCGCAACCTTCGGCATCCTGCTGTTCCAGGACCTGGCCGTGCTGCCCGCGCTGGCGGTGCTGCCGATGCTCTCGCCACTCGCCGCCGCTCATCCCACCGGCGGCAACTGGTGGGTGAACCTGCTGAAGCTCGCGGCCGTGATCGCGGCAGTGGTGTTCGCCGGCGGTCGGTTGCTGCTGCGCCCGGCGTTGCGCCTGGTGGCGCGCGTGCAGGTGAGCGAGGTGTTCACCGCCGCGGCGCTACTCACCGTCATCGCCACGACGCTGCTGGCCAACCTCGTCGGCCTTTCCGCCTCGCTGGGGGCGTTCCTCGCCGGCGTGCTGCTCGCCGACAGCGAGTTCCGTCACGAGCTGGAGGCGGATCTCGAGCCCTTCAAGGGATTGTTGCTCGGCCTGTTCTTCATCGCCGTGGGCATGTCGGCGAATCTCGGGCTGCTGAAGTCCGAGCCGCTGACGCTGCTCGCCCTCACCGCGACCTTCCTGCTGGTCAAGCTGGGCGCCATCACCGCCCTCGGGCGGCTCGCGCGGCTGCGCGGGGAGTCGGCGCGGCGGCTGGGGTTTGCGCTGCCGACCGGCGGGGAGTTCGCGTTCGTGCTGTTCACGCTCGCGGCCGGCGAGCAGATCCTCGACCGCGCCACCGCCGACCTGCTGATCCTCGCGGTGACGCTGTCGATGATGCTCGGTCCGCTCATGCTCATCGCGCACGAGGTCTTCATCCGCCGCTGGCTCGCGCCCGCGGCCGCGCCCTACGACGACATCGACGAGCACGACATTCCGGTGATCATCGCCGGCTTCGGCCGCTTCGGACAGATCGTGGCGCGCGTGCTGCGGGTCAAGGGTCTGCCGTTCACCGCGCTCGACGTCAGCCAGACGCACGTCGATTTCGTGCGCCGCTTCGGCAACGAGGTCTATTACGGCGACGCCTCGCGGCTCGACCTGCTGCGCGCCGCCGGTGCGCAGAGCGCGCAAGTGCTGGTACTGGCGATCGAAGACGTCGATGCCTCGGTGCGCACCGCCGTGCTGGTGCGCGAACAGTTCCCGCACCTGAAGATCTTCGCGCGCGCCCGCAACCGCCAGCATGCCTTCGCGCTCATGGACGCAGGCGTCAGCGCGGTGATCCGCGAGACCTACGCTTCCAGCCTGGAAATGGCGGCAGCGGTGCTCGAGACCCTCGGCGAGACCCCCGCCGCGGCGCGCGAGGCGGTGCGCCGCTTCCGGGCGCACGACGAGCGCACGCTCGCCGCGCAGTACCTGGTCAAGGAGGACGAGAAGAAATTCCTCGCCACCTCGCGCGAAGCCGCACAGCAGCTCGAGAAGCTGTTCGAGGCCGATCGCGACCGCTCGGAAGCGAAATAGCGTGGACGAGGCGCGCAGCGTGCGCGATTTCTGGTTCGGCCGCCAGGCGCCGTCGGCGGCGAACACTCAGCAGCGAATGCGCTTCTGGTTCGGCGATGCCAGCTCGCCGGTGCGGCAACGGCGTGATGCCGAAATCCGCCGGCGCTTCGGCCCGCTCTGCCAGCGCGCCGCCGCCGGGGAGCTCGCGGCCTGGGCCGATGGCCCGCGGCGGCGCCTGAGCCTCGTCATTCTGCTCGACCAGTTGCCGCGCCACATGTTCCGCGGCACGGCGCGCGCGTTCGCCACCGACGACCAGGCGCTCGCGCTCGCGCTGTCCGGCATGCAGTCGGCCGCCGATGCGGCGCTCGGCGAGGTCGAGCGCATGTTCTTCTATATGCCGCTGCAGCATGCGGAAGCGCGCGAGGTGCAGGAGGAATCGGTCGCCGCCTACCGCCGGCTGCTGCACGAGGCGCCCCATGAGCTGCGCGAGCTGTTCGCCAGCGCACTGCGCTCGGCGCAGAACCACCGCGCGATCATCGAGCAGTTCGGACGCTTCCCGTACCGCAACGAGGCGCTCGGACGCGAGAGCACGGCCGCGGAGCGGCAGTGGCTGCAGAGCGGGGGCGAGAGCTACGGTCAGTAGTCCGTGGCGAGCCGCTCGAGGTGGCGGATGCGCCGCTCGAGCTCGCGCTGTGCCTCGAGCAGCTCCACGGCCAGCGCCGCGCCGCTCGCGTTTACTCCCAGATCACGCATCAGCCGCGCGGCGATCTGCAGCCGCGGCAGCGCCGTCGCCGGCAGCAGCCACTGGCCTTCGCTGTCGCGCGGCGTCACCACGCCAAGCGCGGCGAGCTCGCGCACCGCCTCGAGGTCGAGGCGGCACAGCTCGCACATCGCGGCGGCCGCGATCCAGTCGCTCTCACCAAGCAGCCGGGCTTCGAGCACAGCAGTCACGCGAACCATGCCATCACCTCGCATCGAGGGCGCGCGGATCGAAGTCGAGCTTCGCACGCATCTCTTCGTAGAGCGCTTTTGCCTGGGGGGAATCGGCCGGCGGCAGCACCACCTTCAGCAGCACGTACTGGTCCCCGGGGGTCGACCCGGGCAGTCCGCGCCCGCGCAGGCGCAGTTTCTGGCCCGACTGCGCGCCGGGGGGAATGTGCATCTCCACCGCGCCGCCGAGAGTCGGCACGGTGACGGCGGCGCCCAGGGCGGCCTCCCACGGGGCGACCGGGAAGGTGAGCGTTACATCGCGCCCGTCGAGCGTGAAGCGCCGGTGCGGCAGGATGTGCACCTCGAGATACAGGTCGCCGGAGCTCGCGCCGCCCTGAGCGGCCTCGCCCTGGCCGGCGAGCCGGATGAGCTGCCCCTCGCTCACTCCCGCGGGGATGGTGACCCGCACGGTGTGCGAGCGCAGCTCGAGCGAGCCGTCGGCCTTGACCGCGGGTCGCTTCAAGTCGAGCGTGCGCGTCGTGCCGCGATAAGCCTCCTCCAGATCGATATCGAGGCGCGCGTGGTGATCGCGCGCGGCGCGCGCCGTGGCGCCCCCGAACGGGCTGCCGCCGCCGAACAGCGAGGAGAAGAAATCGCTGAACTCCTCCTGCGAGAAGCTGCCGTCCTGCGCAGCGGCGCCGGCGCCAGGTGCAGCGCGACGCCGGCCGCGCGCGCCTTGCGGGGCGCCCGAGAATTCGAAGCCGCTGCCCCAGTCCGGGGGCGGCCGGAACTGCTGACCGGATTTCCATTCGCTGCCGAGCTGGTCGTAGGCGGCGCGCTTCTGCGGATCGCGCAGCACCTCGTAGGCCTCCTGCATCTCCTTGAAGCGCGCCTCCGCATTCGGCTCCTTGCTGACGTCCGGGTGGAACTTGCGTGCGAGGCGCCGGTACGCAGTCTTGATCTGGTCCGCCGTCGCGGCGCGCTCGACGCCCAGGATCTTGTAGTAGTCGCGGAATTCCATGGTTACCGGGTGATTCTAGCCGCTGTCACCGCACCACTTGAGTGCACGAGGCTAAGCAACCGGCACCTTGGCGAGGCAACGGACCTCCCTGCCCCCCCGGGGCAGCCGCGCTAGCGGGCACTTTTCATGGGGCACGGAACTTGCTTCCTCAAGTGCAGTGGCCTGCCATGATGAGACTGTCCCGACCTCCGCCGCTTCGCAATCTGCGCGCGTTCTGCGTGGCCGCGCGGCAGCGCAGCTTCAAGGCCGCCGCGGCCGAGCTGTGCCTCACCCCGTCCGCCGTCAGCCACCAGATGAAGGAGCTCGAGACGCTGCTCGGCATGCGGCTGTTCGAGCGGCGGACGCGCTCGCTCGATCTGACCACCGCCGGCCACCGCCTGCGCGAGGAGGTCGAGCCGCTGCTCGAGGCGCTCGATCGCGCGCTCGCGCAGTTTGCCCGCCGCAACGGCCGCCAGACACTGCGGGTGCGCCTGCCGGCGCTGTTCGCCAACGAGCTGTTCATCCCGCGGCTGGCGGATTTCTGTGCCGCCCACCCACAGATCGACGTGCAGCTCGACACGCGCGACCCACGCCCCGCGACCCATCCGCCGACCGCCGACGTCTCGATAGTGCTGGCGAACGCCCCACCGCAGGGACTGAAGAGCGAGCGGCTGTTTTCCTGCCCGTTTACTGCGGTGTGCGCGCCGCGCCACGCCGGCAGCGTCGCCCGCCTGGGCCGCGAAGTGTTCGGGGCGCTGCCGCTGATCGTGGACCGGACGCGGCCGTTCGCCTGGAGCTGCTGGGCGGACGAGGTCGGCCTCGCCACCCCCGAGCCGCGCCAGGTGATCGAGCTGGACACGATGATCGCGGTGGTGCGCGCCGCCGAGGGCGGCGTGGGGATCGCGCTCGTGCCGACGCTGTTGTGCGATTCCTGGATCCGCAGCGGGGCGCTCGTGCGGGTTTTCGCGGTGGAGCTCGCGACCCCCGACTCCTATTACCTCGTCAATCGCATGAAGGATACCGAGCGGCCGGCGGTGCAGGCGCTCACGCACTGGGCGCTGACGCAGTACCGGGCTTAGCTGAGCAGGAATCACCCGTGCCGCCAATTCTTTTCGCTTGCCGCTGGCGCCGCCGGATTTGTAGGGTAGCGGGGAGGACGTTGATCGCAACGCAGGAATGAGCGGAGGGGCGGCGGGGTGTCCAGTTTTCGATCCCCCTCGAACGTATGCCCCGTCGCCCCTCCGGTCACCTGCAGCCAGCGAAGGCCCGAGCGCAAAAAAAAAGGCGCCGCGAAGCGGGGGAAGTCGCATCGCGGCGCGCAGGAGCGAACACGGGGAAGTTGTTCGCAACTGGGTGAGGCAAAGCAAGGCCTGTGCCAGGGACAAATAGCCTTTAATAACAACGGTTTGAATTAATCCTCACGTGCACCGGCCGGTGACGTGAATTGTCACTTTGGTGCCTGGGCCGCCCTGTCGGGCCCTAGCGCGGCAGGACCGGCACGCAGGCCTGGGCCTGCTCCTTCAGCGAATTACAGATGGCCCGCGCCTGCGCCTCGCCGGAGGCGGGAGCCTGCAGGCGGTAGAGCTCACTCCCCTCGCTGCTGGCCACGACGATGCGCGGCGACAGTCCCTGGAGCTGGGCGCCGAAGCGACCCTGCAGGCGCTGCCACTCGCGACCGGCACTCGCCTCGCTGCCAAAGGCGCCGAGCTGCACCGCGTAGTCCGGCGGCGACGGCTCGCCGTCGCGCGCGAGCTGTGCCCCGGCCACACGCGCGGGCCCCGGCGCCGCGGCGTCCGCAACGCCCTGACGCCCGGGGTTCTCCTGCGGGGGGTCCTGCTGCGAGGCGCTTAGCTCCGCGGCGCTGGGCTGCGCGACGCTCTGGTGGGAGGGCGGCGCGGCGATCGTCGACAGCTGCAGCGCGTTGACCCCCGAAGGGCTGCCCGCGGCGACCTCTTCGGGTCTCTGCGGCGTCGTGCGCGGAGCCGAGCCGAGCGCGAAGGCCTCGATGCGGATCCGCGCCTCTTCGGCATGGGTGCCGCTCGCATGATGGCCCAGGAATTGCCGGTAGCCTTGCGCCGTGGCGATCGCGCTGGCGTGCTGCCAGTCGAGCTCCTCGGCGAGCTGCGCGATCCGTGCGCGCGCCTGCGCCGCCAGCTCGCTGTCGGGGTGCTGCTCGATGAAGCGGCCCCACGCCTCGCTCGTGTCGGCACCCTCCGCCGAGCGCCAGTCCTGCTGCTCGGAGCTGCAGGCGCACAGGGTCGCCAGCAGTGCGAGCCGCGCGATTCGTGCTGCCTGGAATGTCATCATGGTGCTCATCGCCGGGGCGCCTTACGTATTATGAGCCCCCGATTATCACCCCGCCGACCGTAACCAGGAGCAGCGGATGAGCGAGACCCTGAAGCGCCGGCTGATCGACCAGATCGGCGATACGCCGACGTTCGTGGCTGAGGGGTCGCGCCTCACCGGTGATCTCGAGACCGAGGGCCCGTTGGTGCTGTGCGGCGCCATCCGCGGCGACGGCCGCGTCGGCGGCGCCCTGCGCATGGCCGCGACGGCGCAGTGGGAGGGCGAGATCCACGCGCACGCCGCGATCGTCGCCGGCCGGATCACCGGCCGGCTGGTCGTGGAGGGCAAGCTCGAAGTCGGCGCGAGCGCGGTGCTGCGCGCCGACATCGTCGCCCGCAGCATTGCGGTCGCCAAGGGCGCCGTCATCGACGGGGCGGTCACGGTCACCAGCGGCGAGCCGGTGCTGCGCTTCGAGGAGAAGCGCCACGGGCAGGACGGCTAGGCTAGGGCGACTCGCCCACGCCGCTGGCAGCGTCCACGGCCGGGGCGGCCGGTGAGGTACCGGCACCGAGCAGCGCGAGGATGCGCTGCTCGAGCCAGGTCGGCCCGCTCAGGGCGGCGAAGAAGCCGCAGTGGCCGCCGTAGGGCGTGACATTGAGCGTGAGACCCGGCGGCCGCGCCAGGGCAGCGAGCCCGGCGGCGGGAATGATGGGATCGTCGCGCGAGGTGAAGATGGTCGAAGGGACCTCGAGCTGCGCGAGCCGCGCACCGGTGATGGCGTAGCCGTTCAGGTAGTGCTCGAGCGTCGGAAAGTCGGTGTGGCTCTTCACCAGTTCTCCGGTCATGAGCTTCAGGTCGCGAAGCCGCGCGAGCTCGCTGAAATCATAAACGTCCGGCCAGGCGGCCTGCTTCTTGCGCAGCGAGCGCAGCCACTTGCGCACGAAGTACCGCTCGTAGCCCGGCATTCCCCGCTGCAGCGCCCCGAGCGTGGCCACCGGGTCGAGCACCGGTGACACCGCGACCACGCCGGCGAGGTTCAGCCGCGCGGCGCGCGCCTGCGCGGCCACGCGCAGCATGAAGTTGCCGCCGAGCGAGAAGCCGGCCAGCTGCAGCGGCCGCCCCGGCGAGAGCTGCTGCAGGGCGCGCACCGCGCCCACGACCTCCGGCAGGCGGCAGGAATGAAACAGCTCGCGGTTGAGATGATGGGTCTCGCCGTGATCGCGCAGGTTGAGACGTACCACCTCGAAGCGCCGCTCGAACAGCAGTTGCGCAAGCGACAGCACGTAGAACGACTCGGCGCTGCCTTCCCAGCCGTGCAACAGCACCACGGTGCGCTGGCTGCCATGCGCCGGCGTGGACACGAAGCACTGCAGCCGCACGCCCTCGCCGCAGTCGAGCAGCCGCTCGCTTGATGCGGCCAGCAGCGGCGCCGCCGCGCGCAGCACGCGGCCGCGCCGCCATGCGGTGCTCGCCAGCATCGACTGCAGATGCGGATTGCGCAGCCAGCGCGACGGCCGGAAGTCCTCGTCAGCCGGGCGCACGGCGGCCACCGGCGGCTTCAATGCACGCGGATCTCGACCCGGTTGTTGGCGCTCGCTGCGTGGTTCCAGTCGCCCGCGCTGAGCTCGGCCGAGGGCGTCGGATAGGGGATGAGCACACTGGCGCTGTCCCCGACCGACACCTGCGCGGCAAGCGCGCCATGAGTGGAGGCGCGGACCTCACCGATGAGGTTGGCAAGCGCCAGCGGAGTGTGCTGCAGCGCGGACAGGGCTTCCTCGGAAGGGTTGCCGACCAGGTCGCAGCGCGCGAACGGCGTCTCGTCGGGCGCCGGCGAATAGCCGTCGAGCGCGTTGCCCACGAGGCAGAAACGTCCTGCAAAGCTCCTGATGTCGACAACTCCGCTCACCTTCTGCCGCGCCAGCCGGTAGAGCAGCTGGCGTATCACCTCGAGCCGTGCGCCACCGAGCGCATCGGCTCCATAGGGTACCGACAGAATGGTCGGCCTGGCATCGCCCGCTGCGGGGGATGGTGCCACGGCAGCGAGGCCTGGCGCGGCGCCCTGCGCAGCTCCCGGCGCGGCGCCCTGCGCGGTTCCCGGCGCGGTTCCCGGCGCGCCGGTGGCGGGCTGCGCGCTCGGCGCCTCCTGCGCAGGCAGCGCCGCTGGCACGGCCTGGCCCGCGTGGAGCTGCGTCATCTGCACCTGCAGCCCCTCGAGAAGCTGCACGCTGCGCCACCACAGGATGCTGCTGACCAGGGCCGCGCCGAGCGCGACGCAGGCGACGATCCAGGGCCACGACGGCTGCGGCTGCGGCGGCTGCGGCGGCCGCGGCAGGCCTTCCAGCAGCAACGCACGCACCTCGGCGGTGATGCGCTCGGTCTGCGTGTCGATCCCGGCTACCAGCGCGCGGCGCAGCTCGGCGAAATGCTCGCGCAAGCCACTCTCGGTGAGCGCGCGCGGCAGCAATGGCGCGGCCAGCTCGGGCGCGACGACGTCGCCGGTGACACCGAGAGGGGTGAAGCTCGACTGCTCGGGGCTGCGCCGGTCGGCGACCAGGTGCAGCTGGTACAGCACCTTCGACACGTCGGTGGGTTTGATCTGCTTGGGCAGCACACCGACCGCACCGAGCGCGCGCGCCTGGCCGAGGTACAGCTCGCCCTCCTGCGAGGTGTACATCATGATGGGGATGGTGGCGGTGCGCGGATCGTTCTTGATGGCCTGCACGGCCTGCAGGCCGTCCATGCCCGGCATCAGGTGATCCATGAAGATGACGTCGGGACGATTGCTGTTGAGGTAGTCGATGGCCGCTTCGGCGCTCTCGGCGCTATCGACGTCGATGTCGTATTTCTCGAGGGTACGTGCCAGAAACAGGCGCGCGGACTTGGAATCGTCCACGATCAAGGCCCGCTTTGCCCCCATGCGCCGCTCCAACAGCGTCCGGTACGCTCGCAGAATTCAGTGTAGCCCAGAACGGCCAAGGTTCAACTGCTGTCGCGGAGTGAAGACGATCGCCGCACCGCTGCGCGACTTAATCAGTGCGTCGTCAGGCGGCCGCGCACACCCAAGCGCGGCGCGCGCGCCAGGGGCGCGTACACCTGCGCGAGGCGCTGCGCCATCGCGGTCGCCGACCAGCCGCGCGCGTAGGCGCGCCCGCGTGCGGCCATAGCTTCGCGCAGGCCGGCATCGCTCAGCACGCGCACCACCGCGGCGGCGAACGCCGCACGCTCTTCGGGCACCACCAGCGCACCGCTGTCCGGCACGAGTATCGAGCGCGTGCCGAGCTCGGCGGTCGACACCACCGGTGCCCCCTGCGCCATGGCCTCGAGCAGCACCAGGCCCTGCGTCTCGGTACGCGAGGCGAACACGAACGCGTCGGCGGCGGCATAGCAGTCGAGCAGGGCGCCGGCGCGCTCGAGGTAGCCGGCGAAGCGCACCTGGCTCGCGAGGCCGAGCGCCGCCACCTGCGCGTGCAGCGCGCTGCGCGCCGGTCCTTCGCCCGCGATCACCAGCAGCGCCGCGGGCACCGACTGCAGCACCTCGCGGAAGACTTCCACCAGGAAGCCGATGTTCTTCTCGTGTGCGACGCGGCCGATGTAGGTGACCAGCGGCGTTTCGGCTGGGATGCCGGCGCGCTCGCGAAACGCGCGGCCGTCGCCGCGGCGAAAGCAATCGGCCGGCAGCCCGGTCGGCACCACGTGCACCGGCGTGGTCACGCCGTAAGCCGCCAGCACCTCGCGCATCGGTTCCGAGGGCGCGATCAGCGCCTGCAGCGCGGCGCACTGCGAGCGGGTGAAGCTGCGCGCCAGCACCCGCCCCATGGCACGCGGCAGCACCGGCAGGTAGTGGTGCAGATACTCCTCGAAGAACGTGTGGTAGGTCGCCACGGCGGGGATGCCGGCGCGACGCGCGTAGCGCACCCCGGCGTAGTGCGCGATGAACGGCGTCTGGATGTGCACCAGGTCGAAACCGCCCGCGGGCAGCGCGTCGAGCGTGCGGTTGAGCGCACGCCACGCCATGCGGCGGTCCTCGGGATCAAGCGGCACGCGCGCCGCCGGCACACGCAGTACGCCGGACTCGTCCGGGTCCGCCTCCGCGGCGCCCGCGTACTGCGGCGCCACCAGCCAGGTCTCCACGCCGCAGGCCGCCAGCTCCCCGCGGAAGGTGCGGATGGAAGTGGAGACGCCGTTGACGCGCGGAAAGTAGACGTCGGAGATGAACAGGACCCGCACGCGCTAACTGTACCCGCGCGCGAGCCGCGCCGTGAGCGGGTCCGCGCAGCTCACGTCAGGCGAAGGCGAGCCCGAGCTCGGCGAGCGCACCGCCGATGGCCGCGCCGGCGAGCACGTCGGAGGGGTAATGCAGCCCGAGCACCACGCGCGAGCAGGCGATGAGCGCGGCGAACGGCAGCAGCACCCAGGCGAGCTCGGGGAAGTGCACGCTCGCCTGCCAGGCAAACGACACCGCGTGCAGCGTGTGGCCGGACGGGAAGCTGTAGCGATCGAGCGGCGCGGCCGCCCGATCGATGGCGCTGTGGGTGATGAACGGCCGCTCGCGTACGAACAGCCGCTTGAGCAGCGAGTACAGCGCCACGCCGAGCGCCCCGGTGAGCGCCATGACGATCGCCGGGCGCACTGCGGTGACGCCGTAAATGAGCGGCAGCGCCAGAATCAGCACGTACCAGGCGACCCCGTCGCCCAGGCGGCTCGCCACCTGAAAGACGCGTCGCGGCAGCGTCCGCGTGGCCCCACGGTTCAGCGTGCGGCACAGGCCGTATTCGGCGGCGTCGATACGCGCCATCAGCGTGTTGAGGCCGGTCGCTTTCACGTGCCCTTCAGTCCTCCGGTGAGGCGCATGAGGTCGCGCGTACAGCTTCGGCGGAATGCGCGTCAGCCCGGTTAAGGAAATGTGAAAGTTTTGTTTCCCCAATGACTTAGGAGGTATTTTGTGTGCTCTACCTCACATAATTGGTGCGCCGTGCCATTAATGGGCCGTGCCATTAAACCGAAGGCGGCCGTTCAACCCGCCCGAGCGCGATCCGAGTTGAGGTCGAGGCGGCCGAGCAGCGCCGCGAGCAGCTGCTCGGCGGCGGCCGGCGCGTGCGCGAGGTACAGCGAGGGCTCGTTGAGCTCCAGCTCGAGCACGCACGGGCGGTGCGACGCGTCGTGGATCAGGTCGACGCGCGCGTACAGCAGCTCGCCGAACGGCAGCCGCGCCAGCACGCGCTGCGCGAGAGCGAGCTCGGCGGCGTCCGGGATGCGCACGCTGATCTCCTCGGGCGCGAACAGCGCCGCGGTCGCGGGCGCACCCGCCGGCAGCATCGGCCCCTTGCGCACCGCGTGGCTGAAGCGGCCGGCGATGAAGATGAGCGCGCTCTCGCCGTGGTCATCCACGCCCTCGAGGTAGGGTTGCAGCATCACGCTGCGCCGCGCGGCGAGCAGGTAGCCGATGTGCGCGAGGATCTCGGCGGTGGCGCCGCGGGGGTGACGGCGCGCGTCGCGCGAGCCGGCCCCGATCGCCGGCTTCACGACCAGCTGCGCGCAGCGCTGCTGCGCCAGGAATTCCGCGAGCAGCCGCGGTGCATCGGCGCCGGGCTCGGCGAAGGTCGTGGGTACCACCGCCGCGCCGGCCTGCGCGAGCTCGCGCAGGTAGTGCTTGTCGCAGTTCCAGCGCACCACCGCGAGCGGGTTCATGAGCGTGGTGAGGGTGGCGGTGCGCTCCGCCCAGGCGAGAAACTGCGGCAGCCGCTCGGCGTAATCCCACGCCGAGCGCAGCAGCGCGGCATCGAAGCGCGCCCATTCCACGCCCGGATCGTCCCAGTCCGCGATCTCGGCGTGCACGCCACGGGCGGGGCAGGCGGCCAGCAGCGGCGGCATGTCCTCATCGAGCCCGCGCGCGGCGCGCGCGCTCACCAGCGCCAGCGCCGCCGTCACTCGCGGATTCCCGTGCCGCGGTTCATCAGCCCGACCGCCGTGCTGAACAGCACGATCGCCGCCGCCAGCATCAGCGCGAAGGCGCTGCCGACCTCGACGTCCGAGACGCCGAGAAAGCCGAAGCGGAAGGCGTTCACCATGTAGAGGATGGGATTGACGTACGACAGCTGCCGCGCCCACCCGGGCAGCAGGCTCACCGAATAGAACACGCCGCCGAAGTAAGTGAGCGGGGTGAGGACGAACGCCGGAATCCAGTTGACCTGGTCGAAGTTCTTGGCGAACAGCGCGTTGAGAAACCCGCCGAGTGCGAAGGTCACTGAGGTCAGCAGCAACGCCGCCAGCACGACCCATAGGTGATGCACCGGCAGGTGCGTGAACACCAGCGACACGACCGTCACTGTCGCGCCGACCAGCAGGCCCCGTACCACCCCGCCGGTGGCGTAGCCGGCGACGATCACCCAGTTCGGCAACGGCGAGACCAGTAGCTCCTCGACGTGCTTGCCGAACTTGGCACCGAAGAACGAGGCGACGACGTTGCCGTAGGAGTTGGTGATGACCGACATCATGATCAGGCCGGGCGCGATGTACTGCTTGTAGTCGATACCGTCCATGGCGCCGACGCGCCGCCCGATGAGACTGCCGAAAATCGCAAAATACAGCACTGCGGTCACCGCCGACGGCACGATGGTCTGACCCCAGATGCGGATGATGCGTCCGTACTCGCGAATGACGATGGTCTTGAAACCGATCCAGCGCACCACGTTCAGCCGCACCGGCGGCGCATCGGGAAGCGCGATGCTGCTCATGGCACATCCACCCCGATGCCGGCGGCCGCCGGCGGCGCAGCCGCGGCGCGCGGCCCCTCGCCCGGCATGCCGCGCCCCTCGACCAGCTGCATGAAGATCTCCTCCAGGCGGTTCACCTTGTTGCGCATGGAGAGCACGCCGATGCCGAGCGCGGACAGCCGCGCGAAAATGTCGTTGAGATTCTCGTCGTTGGACACCTCCACCTCGAGGGTGTGATCGTCGATCAGCGCGACCGCGTAGCCCGGCAGCGACGGCGCCGCGGCGAGCGTTTCGCGCACGTTGAGCACGAAGGTCTGCACGTGCAGCCGCCGCAGCAGGCTGCTCATGCGGTCACGCTCGACGATGCGCCCGCCGCTGATGATGGCGATGTTGCGGCACAGCGTCTCGGCCTCCTCCAGGTAATGGGTGGTGAGGATGATGGTGGTGCCACGCGCGTTGATCTCGCGCAGGAAATCCCACATGGAGCGGCGGATCTCGATGTCAACCCCGGCGGTGGGCTCGTCGAGTATCAGCAGGCGCGGCTCGTGCATCAGTGCGCGCGCGATCATCAGGCGGCGCTTCATGCCGCCGGACAGGCCGCGCGAGATGCCATTGCGCTTGTCCCACAGCTGCAGCTGTTTCAGGTACTGCTCGGCGCGCTGGCGCGCCAGCGGACGCGGCACGCCGTAGAAGCCCGCCTGGTTCACCATGATGGTGTAGGGCGATTCGAACATGTTGAAGTTCAGTTCCTGCGGCACGATGCCGATGCAGGCCTTGGCCGCCTCGAGATCAGTATCGATGTTGTGTCCGAACACGCGCGCCACGCCCGCGGTCTTGTTGACCAGCGAGGTGATGATGCCGATGAGCGTGGTCTTGCCGGCGCCGTTGGGTCCGAGCAGCGCGAAGAAATCGCCGCGCTCGACCTCCAGATCCACACCGCGCAGCGCCTGCACGCCGTTCCTGTAGGTCTTGGTCAGTCCCTGTACCGACAGTGCATTCATGGCGGGGAGGATCGGGGCAACGGCGGGCGAGCGCAAGTGATGCGCGCCGCACGCGCACGCCGTTCGCCGCTCACGCAGCTCGCCGCGCGCGCCTGCCGGCCACGCGTCGCTTTCAGCCTGCCTCGGGCGGGGGATTGACTTTGCTTGGCACGGAACGCTTTAGCTCGCGGTCTTCAGCAGCGCGCCGCCGACGCCACTGACGACATCGGCCTCGACAGCGGCCGACCAGCCGTCGCGGCCGCGCGCCTTGGTGGCGTACAGCGCAAGGTCGGCACGCCGTACCGCGTGCTCGTGGGAATAGTCGCCGCCGCGCTCCACGGTGGCCACCCCCACACTCACCGTGAGATAGGGGCGCGTGGTCGAGCCGCCGTGCGCGATGCCGAGCTCGGCGACTGCGCGGCGCACGCTCTCGGCGGCCTGCGCCGCATCGCTGGCGTCCCCACCGACCAGAATGGCGATGATCTCTTCGCCGCCGTAACGCGCCACGACATCGAGCGGCCGGCGCCGGGCGGCAGCGCGGATCGTGTCGGCGACTTCCTTGAGGCAGCGATCGCCGGCCTGGTGTCCGTAGCAGTCGTTGTAGGCCTTGAAGTGATCGATGTCGATCAGCATCACCGACACCGGCAGGCACGCGCCCTGCGCGTGCTGCCACAGGCTCCTCGCCTGCTCTTCGAGCGCCGCGCGGTTGAGCAGCCCGGTGAGGCCGTCGTGCGTGGCGACTTCGGCGAGCCGGCGCCGCTCGAGGAACGCGACGCGGTTGGCGTACTCGAGCGCGTAGCAGCCCGCGCCGCCGATGAGGTTGGCGCACAGCAGCACGAACAGCGAGTAGGTCGCCACGGGAGCTGCGATCTGTCCCAGCAGCGCCGCGGTGGCATACGCGCCGATCAGCAGCAGGTTGCTGCGCAGCGCCGCCTGGAACGACAGTCCGAGCATGAAATAGAAATAGAACGCGGCCAGCACCAGCCGCGCGGCCACCAGCGGCAGCTGCGCCGGCGTCGCCTCGACCGCCATCAGCACGGTGCCCACGCCGAACAGTGGCGCGGCGACCTGGATCGCCGGCTGGTACCAGCGCAGGTATAGCCGCGGCGAGGTGAGCCCCATCATGATGAGCACCAGCGGCAGTTGCAGGCCGAAGCGCCAGACGTCCGGACGCGCCAGGCGCGGGCCGACCAGCAGCCAGTGATCGATCACCGTGAAGCCGAGCACCGTGGACAGCGCCACGACCAGGCTCATGCGGATCCATGGCCGCGCCGCCGCGCGGTAACTCAACAGGAATTGGCGTTCGAGCTCGCGGTCGCGAAAGCGCAGTTGCAGTCGCCGCGTACGCAGCACCGTGCCGGGCGAATCGTCCCGTGCCTGCGTAGCGCGCAAACGCCGCCCCCTTCAGCGCGCCGGAGAGTTCCTAGCGCAGTGGATCGGGCTCACGCTCCTGACGCGGCCGGGAGGATGCCTTCACGCGCGTACGCCACACTTCGTACGGATCCCAGCCGGAACGTGAGTAAGAGATTGCATCGAGGCGATCCACTGTCCCGGTGAATTCTTCATTGGCCGCCCGGATCGCCGGTGGGCCTGCGGTAAGTCCTTCCGCGCCTTTCCTTTTCATCAGTTCGCACTCCTGCTTATTGTCGAAGTGACTCTTGGTGCTTCCATTCGGCCCGCCGACCTTCCGTAGTGCGACGTGGCTCACGAAGTTTATGTCGTCCCGACGGCAAAAGCTAACCGGCCTGACCGGCCAAACTGCTGATTATGTAAAAGTTATGTCGCCAGTTAACGGCAGCTGAACAAACCTCGCGCTCGCCTTGCGTCAATCGGCGAAATAGCGCGCCAGATATTCGGCGAACGTTCCCCGGTCCGAGGCCTCGATCTTCTGCTGCGCCGCAAGGGAGTCGGCGGCTTCCTCGGAAAACTCACGCAGGCGCTCCTGGTTGGGCGGGTACAAGTCCAGGAAATAGGCCTTGTGCGTCGCGGACATGCGCAGCGCGAGGTCGAAGAAGGACTCCCCGGCCGTGAGCTCGGCCATCATGCGCGCCGACGGGGTGAGCGCCACGTCCTCGACCTTGGCGGACTGCGTGGCGAGCGCCTGGGAGTAGGGACGCGCCGCATCGCCCCGGTCGAGTACGTCGCAAATGCCCGACATCGAGTCGAGCAGCTCGCGCGCCCATTCGAGCATCGGCACCGCGCGCCCCTCGCGCGACAGCGTCAGCCCCGGCTCGCGGCCGCGGCGCGCCACGCGCAGATGGTTCTCGTCGAGCGCGGCGTGCTCGGCTGCCTCGATCGGCGGGCTGTCCTTCATCAGGCACAGCGCGAGGAAGGCCTCGAGGAAGCGCAGCTTGTTCTGGTTCACGCCGACCGGATCGAAGGCGCTCACGTCGAGTGCGCGCACCTCGACGTATTCGACGCCGGCGCGGCGCAACGCCTTGGTGGGGCGCTCGCCGGAGCGCGCCACGCGCTTCGGGCGGATGAAGCTGTAGTACTCGTTCTCGATCTGCAGGATGTTGGCGTTGAGCTGGCGGTACTCGCCGTTCACCAGCACACCGAGCGCCTCGTACGGCGGATGCGGCGTGGTGATGGCGCGCGTCAGGTCGCGCACGTACTCGTCCAGGCTGTTGACCGAGACCGCCAGGCCCGCCTGGTTGCGGTTGCGGTAGCCGACGTCGCTCATGCGCAGGCTGGTGGCGTACGGCTCGAACGCGGTGCCGGGGCCGAAGTCGGTGAGGCCCGCCGGTCGGCCGCGCAGGAAGGACTTGCACACCACCGGCGATACGCCGAACAGGTACAGCACCAGCCAGCCGTAGCGGCGGTAGTTGCGCAGCAGATCGAAATAACTGGCCGAGACGAACGCCGCATCGTGCGCAGACGCGGCGCGCACCGCCGCCCAGGCTTCCCAGAACGGCAGCGGGAAGGAGTAGTTGAAGTGCACGCCCGAGATCGCCTGCATCATGCGCCCGTAGCGCAGGCCGAGGCCGTTGCGATACACGGTCTTCATGCGTCCGACGTGCGAGCTGCCGAATTGCGCCAGCGGAATGTCCTCGTCGCGCGCGATGGCGCACGGCATGCTGGTCGCCCACAGCAGCTCCTCGCCGAGGTGGCGGTAGACGAACTGGTGCAGGTCGAGCAGGTACTGCAGCAGCTCCCAGCTGTGCACGAAGGCCGGCGTTACCAGCTCGATGAGCGCCTCGGAATAATCGGTGGTGATGTGCTCGTTGGTGAGCGCGGATCCGAGCAGCCGCGGATGCGCAGTACGCGCCAGGCTGCCGTCGGGCATGACGCGCAGCGACTCCTTCTCCACGCCCTTGCGGCCGCCCTGCAGTATCTGCGGCTGGCCGCTGTTGACGAGGCTGGACTGGCGTCGCTCGAAGACGCGATCGATGCCGGGTCTGCTCATGATGTTGGCTACTCTAGCGCAACGCCCGCAGCAGGCTGCAGCCGACGCACAGGGTGAGCGCGGCGAGCGGCGTGCCGCGGCGGCTCTGCAGCACGAGGAACGCGGCGGCGGCGATGGCCGCATCAAGACCGTCGTGCACCCCTTGGGTCCACAGCGGGTCGTAGAGCGCCGCGGCGAGAATCCCCACCACCGCCGCGTTGATGCCGGTGAGCGCGGCGCGCAGCCGCGCGGCGTGCGCCAGGCGCTGCCACAGCGACGCTCCGGCTACGGCGAGCAGCAGCCCGGGGAGGAAGATGCACAGCAGCGCCACGGCGGCGCCGAGCGCGGCCGCGGCCGGCAGCGCCAGTGCCCCGAGGTAGGCGGCGACCGCGAACAGCGGCCCGGGCATCGCCTGCGCCAGGCCGTAGCCGCCGAGGAAACCGTCGTCGCTGATCCAGCCGTGCGGCACGAGGGCATCGCGCAGCAGCGGCAGCACCACGTGGCCGCCGCCGAACACCAGCGCGCCCGCATCATAGAAGACCGCCGCCAGCGCCACGGGACTGTGCGGCGCCAGCCGCGCGAGCAGCGCGAGGCCGACGAGCAGCAACACAAACACGCCGAGCGCCGTCCAGCCGGCGCGCGGCGCCCGTAAGGCGGGCGCGACATCCGCTGCGAGTGGCCGACAGCACAGTGCCCCGACGAGCGCCGCAGCCGCGAGCACGGCGAGCTGGGCGCGGCTGCCGCCGAGCCACAGCAGCAGCCCCGCGGCGGCGGCCGCGAGCAGCCAGGTCGCGGCATCCGTGCACAAGCGGCGCGCCATGCTCCACACTGCCTGCGCGACCACCGCGACCGCGATCAGCTTCAGCCCCGCGAGCAGCGCGAGCGCGAAGCGCCCCTGCAGCCGCGTGGCCGCGAGCGCCGCGCCGTACAGCAGCAGCGCCGAGGGCAGCGTGAAGCCCGCCCAGGCGGCGAGCGCGCCGCGCCAGCCGGCGCGCTGCAGGCCGATCAGAAAGCCGAGCTGGCTGCTGGTCGGACCGGGCAGTACGTGACACAACGACACCAGTGCGCCGTAGCTCTCGGCACTCAGCCAGTGCCGTTCGCGCACGTAGGCGCGCTCGAAATAGCCGATGTGCGCGAGCGGACCGCCGAAGGAGGTGAGGCCGAGCTGCAGCGCCACGCGCAGTACCTCCGCCGCGCTGCCCTGCGGAGCCTCAGCGGCGAGCGGAGCGGTGCCCGGCACGCGTGCCCATCCCGCGGGGACGATGAAGCGCGCCGGCTGCCTCGCTAGGGCGAGGCGAACACGTCGCCGCGCCACGGCCGGTCGGCGCGGTAGGCGGCGAGCTGGGCGTTAAGTGCGCGTGTGTCCCAGCCGAGGGTGAGGGCCCTCTGCTGGGCGAGCCGCTGCTGCGCCACCGCGGCGTGAAAATCTCCCGCGCTCGCGTAAGCGGCGGCCACCGCTGCGAACATATCCGGGTCGGACTGAATGTCACCGCCCTGCAGCTGCTGCGCCAGAGCGAGCGCGGTGTGCGGATCACGTACCTCGTCCAGCGGCGATGCGGCGAGCAGCGCGACCACGTGCTTGCGCACGTAGTAGTTGCCCGAAGCCGCGGCCGCCACCAGCGCGACGCGCGCCTGCGTGACCTGTGCCGCGGTCGGCGTGCCGCGCAGCAGCTCGGACGCGATCAGTACCTGTGCGGCGGCATCGCCGCCGGCGGCGGCGTGGGTGAGCCAGACGCCTCCGTCCGCACGCGGGTGGCACCCGGCCGTGGCGCGCAGCTGGCTGCCGACCCAGTACTGTGCCTGCGGGCCGCCGGCGCGCGCGGCCGACAGCAGCAGCCCCGCAGCTCTCGCACTGGTGAGCCCGAGCGAGCTCTCGAAGGTGGCGGCGAGACCGAGCAGGTACTCACCGTGGCTGTCGCCGGCCGCCGCCGCGCTGCGCGCCTGCTGCAACGGCTCGAGCTGCGCGAGCGGGCCGGCGCCTGCCACGGCAAACACCTGCTTGGTCTGCAGGCGATACGCGACCGGCTGGCCGTTGCGCATCGCGGGGACGAAATGGGAATTGAGCCATGCCTCGATGGCCGCCGCGGCGAAGCGCTGCTCCGGTACGGCGAGCAGTACCTCCGGGTCGCGCGCGAAGCCGTCGGTGCCGATGGTGAGCGCGGTGATGACCAGCGCCTGCTGGCGCTGGCCGCCCGGCTGCTGCGGATAGTCCGGCTCCGGCGCCGACAGCACGCGCGGTGCGAGCGTGTCGCTGCAGCTGAAGTCCGGATCGAACACGCCCTGCACCCGCAGTGCCTCGTGCCCGTAGCGCCCGACGATCGCCGCAGCCGTGCGCGCATCCTCGGAGCTCAACCCGGCGCTGAGCGTTGCGAGGCGCTTGTTGACGAGCTGCTCGCAGCCGTTGCCGGCCGCGGCCTCGAGCCAACCCACGCCGCTGGCAGAGTCGCGCGGGCCGCCCTGGCCCTTGAGCGCCATGGCAGCGAGGTTGAACTGCGAGGAACAGTCGCCGAGCTCGGCCAGCGCCAGGAACTCGCCGTGCGCCGCGTCGTAGCGCTGCGCGTTGTAGTCCTGCATGGCCTGCTGGAAATCCGCGTACGCGCAGGCGCTGCCGAGCAGCGCCACCGCGGCGAAGACACGCGCAACCGGCGTAGTCATGTGCATCCTCCCCCGCGCACCCTCAGCGCTCGAGAATAGCCGTGACGCCCATGCCGCCGGCGGTGCACACCGAGATCAGGCCGCGCCTGGCGCGCGCATCCCCGGCGAGAATCTTGGCAAGCGTGGCGACGATGCGCGTGCCGGTGGCGGCGAACGGGTGGCCGAGGGCCACGCTGCCACCCTTCACGTTCAGGCGCGCGCGGTCGATGCGTCCGAGCGGCGCGGCGAGGCCGAGCGCGTCGCGGCAGTAATCCGCCGACTCCCACGCCTTGAGCGTGCACAGCACCTGCGCGGCGAACGCTTCGTGAATCTCGTAGTAATCGAAATCCTGCAGGGCGAGTCCGGCATCGGTGAGCATCGCCGCCACGGCGTAGGTCGGCGCCATGAGCAGGCCCTCCTTGCCGGTGGCGAAGTCCACCGCCCATGCCTTGCCGTGGCGCAGGTAGGCGAGCACCGGCAGGTTGCGCTGCGCCGCCCATTCGGGGGTCGCGAGCAGCACCGCGCTCGCCCCATCGGTGAGCGGCGTGCTGTTGCCGGCGGTGAGCGTACCGTCGGCGGCGAAGCTCGGCTTGAGCTTGGCGAGCTTCTCCACGCTCGAGTCGGCGCGCACGTTGTTGTCGCTCTTCAGCCCCTGATACTCGATCACCAGGTCGTCGTAGAAACCTTCACGCCACGCGCTGGCGGCGTGCACGTGGCTCTCGTAGGCGAGCTGATCCTGGTCGCTGCGCGCGATCTGCCAGGCCTTCGCCATGATCTCGGCACTCTGCCCCATCGACAGCCCGGTGCGCGGCTCTATCACCGCCGGCAGCACCGGCTTGAAGTACCGCGGCCGCAGGCCGAACCACGGCGCGAGGCGCTGGCGCAGATTGCGCCCGCGGTAGCTCGTGAGCAGCAGCTGCTGGTAGGCACGCGGGTAGACCACCGGCGGATCGCTCACGGTGTCCGTGCCGCCGGCGATCCCGGCCTCGATCTGCCCGAGTGCGATCTTGTTGGCGATGTCGATGGCCGCTTCCAGGCTCGTGCCGCAGGCGCGCTGCATGTCCAGGCCCGGGGTGTGCGGGTCGAGCCCGCTCGACAGCACGCACTCGCGCGTCAGGTTGTAGTCCTTCGAGTGCTTGATGACGGCACCCGCGGCCACGTCGCCGAGCCGCACGCCCTGCAGGTGGAAGCGCTCCACCACGGCGCGAAACGCGGCCGTGAGCATGTCCTGATTGCCGACGGTGGCGTAAGCGGAATAGGAGCGGGCGAAAGGAATGCGTACGCCACCGATGATGGCGACGCGTCTGACAGCGCTACCGACGAGCATGCGTCCCTCCACGGCGCGGCGCGCTAGAATGCCATTCCATGGGGCAATTCACCACCATCATGGCGCGCGACGGCCACGAATTTCAGGCCTGGCTCGCCGCGCCCCCGGGACGACCGCACGGCGCACTGCTGGTGATCCAGGAGATCTTCGGCGTCAACGGCCACATCCGCCAGCTGACCGACGGCTTCGCGGCGGAGGGCTACACCGCCATCGCGCCGTGCCTGTTCGACCGGGTGCGCCGCGGCATCGAGCTCGACTACACCCCGGCGGGCATGCAGGAAGGCGCGGGCTACGTGAAGCAGCTGCAGCAGGAGGCGACGCTGCGCGATCTCGCGGCGGCGCTGGCCGTGGTGAAGCACTCCGGCCGCAGCGGCGCGGTCGGCTACTGCTGGGGTGGCATGTTGGCGTACCTGACCGCCTGCCGGCTGCCGGTGGCGTGCGCGGTGGTCTACTACGGCAAGGTTGCCGCCTGCCTCGAGGAGCGGCCGAAGTGTCCGGTGATGTATCACTTCGGCGCCGACGACCAGAGCATCCCGGCGGCCGACGTCGAGCGGGTGCGTGCCGCGCACCCCGAGTCGCCGCTGTACGTGTACGCGGGTGCCGGCCACGGCTTCAACTGCGAGCAGCGCGGCAGTTACCAGCCGCAAGCCGCCGCCCTGGCGCGCACGCGCACCCTCGAATTCTTCGCCCGCTACCTGAGCGGCGCCGCGGACGCCGGGCGCGCCGCGGCGGACAACCCGGATTCCAACACCTGACCTGACACATATGAAACTGCGTGATCCTGATCTGCTGCGCACGCGCGCCTTCATCGGCGGCAACTGGGTCGAGGCGAGCGACGGCGCGACGCTCGCGGTCGTCAATCCGGCGAGCGGCGAGAGCCTCGGCACCGTGCCGAACATGGGCATCGCCGACACGCGGCGCGCCATCGAGGCGGCCGCGCGGGCCTTCCCGGCCTGGGCGGCGCTCACCGCCAGAGAGCGCGCTGCGATCCTGCGCCGCTGGTACGAGCTGCTGATGGCCAACCAGGAGGACCTGGCGACGCTCATGACTGCCGAGCAGGGCAAGCCGCTCAGCGAGGCCAAGGGGGAGATCGCCTATGGGGCCGCGTTCATCGAGTGGTTCGCCGAGGAAGGCAAGCGCCTGTATGGCGACGTGATTCCGCCGCATCAGGCCGACAAGCGCCTGCTGGTGCTGCGCCAGCCGGTAGGCGTGGTGGCCGCGATCACGCCGTGGAACTTCCCGCTCGCCATGATCACCCGCAAGGCAGGTCCGGCGCTTGCCGCCGGCTGCACCTTCATCTGCAAGCCGGCGAGCCAGACGCCCTACTCGGCGCTCGCGGCCGCCGCGCTCGCCGCGCGCGCCGGAGTTCCGCCCGGTGTCCTCAACGTGGTGACGGGCAACGCCACCGCCATCGGCGGCGAGATGACCTCCAACCCTGCGGTGCGCAAGGTGACCTTCACCGGTTCCACCGAGGTCGGCAAGAAGCTGATGGCGCAGTGCGCCGGCACGGTGAAGAAGATCACCATGGAGCTCGGCGGCAATGCCCCGTTCATCGTCTTCGAGGATGCCGATCTCGACGCCGCGGTCGTCGGCGCCATCGCCAGCAAGTACCGCAACACCGGGCAGACCTGCGTGTGCGCCAACCGCCTGCTGGTGCAGGCGCCGGTGTACGAGGCGTTCACGAAAAAACTGGTGCAGGCGGTGGCAAAGCTGCGCGTCGGCGACGGCCTCAAGGGCCCGGTCGACCAGGGGCCGCTGATCGACGCCAAGGCGCTCGCCAAGGTGGAGCAGCATCTGGCGGATGCGCTCGCCAAGGGCGCGCACATCGCGCAGGGCGGCAAGCGCCATGCGCTCGGCGGGACGTTCTTCGAGCCGACCGTGGTCACCGAGGTGACGCCCGCGATGCTCATGGCGCGCGAGGAGACCTTCGGTCCGGTGGCGCCGCTGTTCCGCTTCGAGACCGAGGCCGATGCCATTCACATGGCGAACGACACCGAGTTCGGTCTTGCCGCCTACTTCTATACGCGCGACCTGGCGCGCGCCTGGCGCGTCGGCGAAGCGCTCGAGTACGGCATGGTCGGGATCAACACCGGGCTGTTCTCCACCGAGGTCGCCCCGTTCGGCGGGGTCAAGGAGTCCGGCGTCGGGCGCGAGGGCTCGAAGTACGGCATCCTCGATTACACCGAGCTGAAGTTCCTGTGCGTCGGGCTCGGCTGAACCATGCGCTACACCAGCCCGACCGAACCGCCGCGTGACGGCGCTGAACGTATCGGCATCCTGCTGGTCAACTCCGGCACGCCGCGGGCACCGACCGCGCGCGCGGTGCGTGCCTTTCTCGCCCCGTTCCTCGCCGACCCGCGCGTGGTGGAGCTGCCGCGCGCACTGTGGCTGCCGCTCCTGTACGGCGTCATCCTGCCGTGGCGGCCGGCGCGCGTCGCGCGCAAGTACCGCCTGATCTGGACCGCCGCGGGCTCACCGCTCGCCGACCTGAGCGAGCGGCTGCGCAGCGAGCTCGCCGCTGCGCTGGCGCAACGCGTGCTCGCGCCGCTGTCGGTGGAGCTCGGCATGCTGTACAGCGACCCGGGGGTGCCCGCGGCGCTGCGGCGGCTGCGCGACGCCGGCGCGCAGCGCCTGCTGGTGCTGCCGCTGTTTCCGCAGTATTGCGGCGCGACCACCGGCGCGGTCCACGACCAGGTGAGCGCGGAGCTGCGCCGCTGGCGCGCGGTGCCGGACCTGCACTTCGTCGCCGACTACCACGATGATCCCGGCTACATCGAGGCGCTGCGCGCGAGCGTCAGCGCCCACTGGCAGTCGCACGGGCGTAGCGCGCACCTGCTGATGTCCTTTCACGGCATCCCGGAAAGCTATACCCGCGCGGGCGACCCGTACTTCAGGCACTGCCAGGCGACCGCGCGCCTGCTGGCGGATGAGCTGCTGCTGCGCGAGGGCGAGTGGAGCGTCAGCTTCCAGTCGCGCTTTGGCCGTGCAGCGTGGCTCGGGCCCGCCACCAGCAGCGTGCTCGCCGGGATGCCGGCGCGCGGCGTGCGCGAGGTGTGCGTCGTATGCCCGGGGTTTGCGGTTGACTGCCTCGAGACTCTCGAGGAGATCGACCTGGAGAACCGCCAGGCCTTCATGCGTGCCGGCGGCGAGCACTTCGAGTACGTGCCGGCGCTCAACGAGCGCAGCAGCCACGCGCTGTGCCTGGCCGATCTGCTGGCGCAGCATTGTCAGGGCTGGACCAACGCGCTGCAGGAGCGGCTGGCGAACGCCGCGCGCGGCACCTCCGCCTGATGCCGGGCGCAGCGCCGCTGCCGCTGCTGGGGAGCTTTCACGAGCTGAGCGTGGTGGCCGCGGACGTGGCGGCCACGGTGGCGTTCTACGAGCGCCTCGGCTTCACCCACGCGCCCACCGGCGATGCCTTCACGCACCCCTACGGCGTGCTCACCGACGGGCGGCTGTTTGTCGGCGTGCACGCGCGCCCCGGGCCCTCCCCGACGCTCACCTTCGTGCGTCCCGGGATCGCCGCGAGCCTCGCAGCCTTTGCGGGTGCGGGCATCGAGCTCACGCGCTGCCGCACCGGTGAGGAAGTCTTCAACGAGATCGCGTTCGCCGACCCGTCCGGACATGCGGTCGCGGTGCTCGAAGCACGCACCTACTCGCCGGTCGCGCGCGCCGCGACCGAGCCTTCGCTGTGCGGGGATTTCGCCGAGGTGAGCCTGCCGGCGGCCGATTTCGCCGCCGCTCAGGTCTTCTGGGAACCGCTCGGCTTCGTCGCTGAAGAGCTGCAACTGCCCTACCCGCGCCTCGCACTCACCAGCGATCGCCTCGACCTGGCGTTCCACCCCCCGCAGCTGTGCGACCGGCCCATGCTGGTGTTTCGCAGCGCCGGGATCGCGGCGCGGCTGGCACGGCTCACCGAGCTCGGTTTCGCGCTGCGCGGCGCGCCGGCGGATGCCCCGGGTGCGCTGCTGCAGGACCCCGCAGGCGGCGTGCTGCTGCTGCTCGAAGCGGACGAGTGAGACGAGCGGAAGCTGCCGTGCGACCGTCCGCGCCGCCGCGCCGCGCGTGCCTGTCTTGCCGGCGCGCTGCGCCGCATCGACAATAGCCGCGACAATAAGACCAAAGGAATCAGCATGCGATTCAGCCCGCTCACCTGCGCGATAGCGCTGCTCGTCTCGATCCCGGCCTTCGGCGACGGCGGCATGTGGACCTTCGATAATTTCCCGCAGCAGCTCGTCAAGAGTAAGTACGGCGTCGACATCGACGCTGCGTGGCTCGAGCGCGTGCGCACCGCGACCATCCGCCTGTCCAACTGCACCGCCTCCTTTGTGTCCGCCAGCGGGCTGATCCTCACCAATCACCACTGTGCGGAGGCCTGCCTCGACGACCACTCGACTGCCGAGCGCAACCTGGTGCGCGACGGCTTTCTCGCCCGCAGCCGCGAGGAGGAGCTCAAGTGCGGCACGCAGGTCGCCGACGTGCTGATGGAGACGCAGAACGTCACCGCGCAGGTGGTCGCGGCGCTCAAGGGCCTGGACGAGAAGGCCGCCAATGACAAGCGCAAGCAGACCCTCACGCAGCTCGAGCAGCAGTGCGAGGAGGACAGCCGCCACGGCAAATCCGGTCCGCTGAAGTGCGAATCGGTGGATCTCTACCAGGGCGGTCAGTACTGGCTCTACAAGTACCATCGCTACGACGACGTACGCCTGGTGTTCGCGCCCGAGGACGGCATTGCCGCCTTCGGCGGCGATCCGGACAACTTCCAGTTTCCGCGCTGGTGCCTGGACATGTCGGTGCTGCGCGCCTACGGGCACGACGGCAAGCCGGCGTCCACGCCGAACTTCCTGTCGATACGGCCGCAGGGACCGGAAAATGGCGAGGTGGTGTTCGTCTCCGGGCATCCGGGCACGACCGACCGGCTGCTCACGGTGGCGCAGCTCGAGACGCTGCGCGACGTCGATCTGCCGCGCTTCCTGCTGCGCGGCTCGGAGCTGCGCGGCCGCTATATCCAGTTCGGCAAGAGCGGCGCGGAAGCCGCGCGCATCGTGGAGGACCCGCTCAACTCGCTGGAAAACACCATCAAGGTGCGCCGCAAGCAGCTCGATGCGCTGCTCGATGACCGCCTGCTGCAGGCCAAGCGCGGGGAAGAGAAGGAGTTGCGCGACAAGGTGGCCGCCGATTCGCAGCTCGCGGCGCAGACGGGCGACCCGTGGGCCGACATCGCCCGGGCGCAGGTGCAGGTGCACGAGCTGTACCTGCCGTACACTTTCCTCGAGCAGGCCGCCGGCTTCAACAGCCAGCTGTTCCGCTATGCCCGCACGCTGGTGCGCGCAGCCGCCGAGCGCGCCAAACCCAATACCGAGCGCTTGCGCGAGTACCGTGACGCGGCACTGCCGCGGGTGCAGCAGCGGCTGCTCGCGCCGGTACCCATCTATCCCCAGCTGGACAAGCTGACGCTGTCCTTCGGACTCGAGCGCATGCGCGAGTGGCTCGGCCCGGATGCGCCGATCGTGCGGCAGCTGCTGGTGAAGGACTCGCCCGACACGCTCGCCGCCCGCGCGGTCGACGGCTCGAAGCTCGCCGATCCGCAGGTGCGCAAACAGCTCTGGGACGGCGGCGCCGCTGCGGTGGATGCCTCGCACGACCCGATGATCGAGCTGGCGCGCGCGGTGGACGGGCCGGCGCGCGCCGTGCGCAAGCGCTACGAGGACGAGGTGGAGGCGCCCGAGCAGGCCGCCGCCGAGAAGATCGCGCGGGCGCGCTTCGCGATCTACGGCACGAGCCTTTCGCCCGATGCCACCTTCACGCTGCGGCTCAACTTCGGCACCGTGACCGGCTGGCGCGAGGACGGGCGCGAGATCGAGCCCTTCACGCACCTGCGCGGACTGTTCGAGCGCGCTACCGACCAGGACCCGTTCCGCGTCCCGGACAGCTGGAGCGCGGCACGCGGCCAGCTCGACATGGATACGCGCTTCGACCTGTCGACCAGCAGCGACATCGTCGGCGGCAACTCCGGCAGCCCGCTGATCGATCGCCACGGCCGTATGGTTGGACTGATGTTCGACGGCAACATCCACTCCATCGCCGGCTCCTACTGGTACGACCCCGAGCTCAATCGCGCGGTTGCCGTAGACCCGACGATCATGCTGGAGGGACTGCGCAAGGTGTACAAGGCGCAGGCGCTGCTCGCCGAGCTCGGATTGCACTAAACGTTTATTTTTGCCCGGCCGGGGAATGCGTGACAGACGCAAGGTGCGCCACGATGCGAAAAGCGACCTGCATCTCATCCTGCACCTGCAGCGCGCCGAGCATCGCGCTGAAGGGTGTAAGTCCCAGCTCGCTCTGCCTCAAGCTGGTCGCGCCGCTGAGCGTCAGCGTGCCACCGGCAAGCTCGTAGCGCACCGGCACGGCGAAGCTGCGCTGCCGGCCGCGTACCGTGGCCTGCACCTGCGCCAGCAGCGTACCCGTGGCGGACGCCGGCGCGGCGCCGGGCGCCCCGCCGCCGCCGTCCCCGGCAGGGCCGGCATCCGCGTCGAGGTTCGCGTGCAGCACGATCTCGGGAAATTCGCCGGCATCGAGCAGCGCGTCGCCGAGCATGTTGTGCCGCGTGCCCTCCTTGGCGCTCTCGGACACGTCGGGCGGAAAGTCGGCGCCGGACTGCTGCGCGCGCAGCGACGCCTCATCGACGCTGAGCGTCGCGACGGGAACCTGGATCTCGCCGCGGCTGCGCCGGATGTCGGCCGGCACGTAGAAGGTGCCGCCGAGCTGGTGCGAGGCGATCACGTGGTTGTGACCGACGCTGGCGAGTGCGCCGCCGCGGTAGACGAGGATGGTGAGCAGCGATGCCGGGCCGTCGATGTCGTACGGCTCGCCCTGCAGCGGCGTCACGCCGGCAGCCTGCGCCGCGGCCTGTGCGGCAGGCGGCGGCGCGGCGGCGGGCGGGATTGCCGCCGGCGGACGCAGCGGGCAGCCGGTGAGCGTCGCCAGCAGCAGCGCTCCCGCCAACAGGAGTTTGCAAGGTCCGCTCACGCGCATTAGCTTAGCGGCATGGCCATGCGAAACACCACGCACCGTTGGGGTGCCCTCGCCCAGCTGTTCCACTGGGTGATCGTGCTGCTGATCGTCGCGCAGTTCACTCTCGCCACCTTGTGGGACGATCTGCCGGCCGGGCCGAAGAAGCTCACGCTGCTCGCGCGCCACAAATCGATCGGCATCACCGTGCTGGTGCTCGTGCTCCTGCGCCTCGGCTGGCGCTGGGCGAACCCGACGCCGGCGCTGCCCGACGACCTCAGGCCCTATGAGAGAAAGCTCGCCCGGTTGACCCATGCGCTCCTGTACGTGCTGCTGTTCGCCGTGCCGCTGACCGGCTGGACGATGTCCTCGGCCCGTGGGTTCCCGGTCAGCTGGTTCGGGTTCTTTCAGCTGCCTGACCTGGTGCCGAAGAACAAGGCGCTCTACCACATTCTGGACGACACCCACGTGGTGCTCGCCTGGACGCTGGGCAGCGTCGCCGTGGTCCACTTAGGCGCGGCGCTGCGTCATCACTTCATGCTCAAGGACGACGTGTTGCGGCGCATGCTGCCGATGCGCCTCACCAAGACTCCGGAGCAGCGATGAGCGGCGCCAGGCTCGCGACGCCGGCGGTGCTGCTGAGCACGTTGGCGGCATTGGCCGCGCTCGCCGTGCTCGCCACGCTCGCCTGGGGCGCGGACGCGCCGGCGGCGGCGGGTGCCCCGGCCCACTACGGGCTCGATGCCGCCAAGAGCACGCTGCAATTCGACTTCACGCAGGCCGGGGCGAAAAACCGCGGCGCTTTCCGGCGCTTCACGGTCGCGATGGATTTCTCGCCCGACAACCTCGCGGCGAGCCGCCTGCAGGTCAGCATCGAGATGAACTCGTTCGACACCGGCGACCAGGAGCGCGACGACACGCTGCGCAGCGACGACCTGTTCGCGGTGAAGAAATTCCCCCAGGCGCGTTTCAGCGCCGCGCAGATCGTCAGGACCCAGGCAGGCTACGAGGCCGTCGGCAAGCTCACCATTCGCGACCAGACGCACGACCTGCGCGTCCCCTTCACGTTCCGTACCGCGACCGAGCAGGGCGCCGCGGTCGGCTACATGAGCGGCAAGACGACGATCCGGCGTCTCGATTACGGCGTCGGCCAGGGCGACTGGAAAGCGACCGACCAGGTGAGCAACGACGTCGTCGTGTCCTTCGCGCTGCGGCTCAGCGCCGCGCACTGAAAGCCGTTCCGTCCCCTCAGGCTCACAGCGGCGTGCCGTCGCGGCGCGTAGCCTTGCCGCGCGGGTAGGCGAGGTCCACGTCCGGGTCGGTGTAGTAGGCGCTGTCCTCGCCATCGCGGTTGCTGATCTCCAGATACACCGCCGGCCGCTCGCTGCGATTGATCAGCTGATGGCCGTCCTCGGCGCCCGCCGGGAAGCCGGCGCACATGCCCGCACTCAGCAACTGCTCGCCGCCGTCGCTGCGCAGCACCACCTCCCCCTCCAGCACGTAGACGAACTCGTCCTCGTGCGTGTGCCAGTGGCGCATGGAGGATTCCTTGCCGGGCGGCAGGGTGGTTTGATTGATGCCGATGCGCGTAAGTCCGAGAGCCTCCCCCAGCTGCCGCTTGTGACGCGGCAGCACGCGCGAGCGGTAGGGCTCGGGGTAGCCGCAGCGGGAGATCGCTGCGACGCTGCGCGGATCGAGCGCGGGCTTCTGCAGTGTCATATGCGTTTCCTGTGCTCGCCGCACGGTTGACGGGTGTAGCGGCGTTGGCGAGCATGCCACATCCACCATGACTGAAATACTCGCTGACGTCGGTGATTGCGTGGATGCGGTGCTGCGCCGGGTGGGACCGCGCATCGTGCTGGCGCTGCCGCTCGGGATCGGCAAGCCCAACGCGCTGGTGAACGAGTTCTATCGCCGCGCGCAGCGCGACCCGCAGCTCGACCTCACCATCATCACCGCGCTGTCGCTGCTCAAGCCCACCGCGGCCTCCGCGCTCGAGGCGCGGCTGCTGACGCCGCTGGCAGAGCGGGTGTTCGGCACTTACCTCGAACCGGAGTACGCGCGTGCCCTGCGTGAGAATCGCGTCCCTGCCAACGTACACGTCATCGAGTTCTACCTGGCGCCCGGCGCGTTCCTGACTTCCAGCCACGCGCAGCGTCACTACCTGTGCGCCAACTACACTCACGTGGCGCGCGCGGTGCTGGCGCGCGGCGTCAACGTGATCGCGCAGCTGGTGGCGCGGCGCACGCTCGACGGGCAGATGCAGCTTAGCCTCGGCTCCAACCCCGACGTGACCGCGGACCTGCTGCCGCAGATTGCCGCCGCGCGCCGCGCGGGCCGCGACATCGTGCTCATCGGCCAGACCCACGGGCAGATGCCGTTCATGGGCGGACATGCCCAGGTGGATCCCGCGCAGTTCGATTTCCTCATTGACGAGGCGCGCTACGACTACGACCTGTTCTGCCCGCCCAATCCGGCGATCAGCACGGCCGAGCACGCCATCGGGCTTTATCTCAGCAGCCTGGTGCGCGACGGCGGCACGCTGCAGGTGGGGATCGGCGAGCTCGGCGAGGCGCTGATGTACGCCCTGCTGCTGCGCCACCAGCAGAATGCTGCCTGGCGCAGCGCCCTCGACGCGCTCGGCCGGCTGAGCGCCGCGGCCGTGATCCGCGACTGCGGGGGCGAGGAGCCTTTCGCCGCGGGACTGTACGCCGCCAGCGAGATGTTCGTGGCGCAGCTGCTCGAGCTGTATCGCGCCGGCATCCTGCGCCGGCGCGTATACGACTGCCTGCCGCTCGAGCGCATCGTGAGCGACGGCCACAACGGCCGGCGCCTCGATGAGCAGGCGCTCGCGCTGCTGGCGGCCGCGGGCGCCGGCCCGCGCCTCGACGCGGCGCAGTTCGACACGCTGCAGCACTACGGCGTGTTCCGCCAGGACGTCGAGTTCGCGGACGGCAGCGTGCGCGCCCCGGGCGGCAGCTGGATCCCGGCCGATCTCGCCGATCCGGCGAGCCGCGCACTGCTGGCGCGCGAGTGCCTGGGGAGTGAGCTGCGCAACGGCCAGGTGCTGCACGCCGGATTCTTCCTGGGTCCGCGCGGCTTCTACGCCGCGTTGCGCGAGCTGCCCGAGAGCGAGCGCGCGCAGCTCGGCATGCGCGGCGTGGAGTTCGTCAACCAGCTGTACGGCGCCGACCAGGAGCTGCGCATCCTGCAGCGCCGCGCCGCGCGCTGCGTCAACACCTGCATGATGATGACGCTGCTCGGGGCGGCGGTGTCCGACGCCCTGGAGAGCGGCCAGGTGGTGAGCGGCGTCGGCGGTCAATACAACTTCGTCGCCATGGCACACGCCCTGCCCGGCGGGCGCTCGATCCTGTGCCTGCGCGCCACGCGCACCCGTCACGGCCGCACCACCTCCAACATCCTGTGGAGCTATGGCCACGAGACCATCCCGCGCCATCTGCGCGACATCGTGGTGACCGAGTACGGCGTCGCCGACCTGCGCGGCCGCACCGACGAGGAGGTGATCGCCGCGCTGCTGAACATCGCCGACTCGCGCTTCCAGGACACGCTGCTGGGGCGCGCCAGGGAGGCGGGCAAGATCGGCGCCGATTACCGCATCCCGGACGCGTTCCGCAACAATCTGCCCGGGCGGCTCCGTGGCGCGCTGGCGGCGCATCGCACCCGCGGCTACTTCAGCGAGTACCCCTTCGGCACCGACCTCACCGCCGAGGAGACCGCCCTGGCGCGCGCGCTGCAGTCACTCGATGCGCGCAGCGGCAGCCGCTGGGCGCGCTTCAGGATGTTGCTTGCGGCCGTGACGCGCGGCCGGCCGCGCGCGGTGCACGCCGCGGCGCTGCAGCGCATGGCACTGCAACAGCCGCGCGGCCTCGCCGAGCGGCTGCAGCAGCGGCTGGTGGTGCTCGGGCTCGACGCTGCTGCGGGCTAGCGGCGCTTCGGGCGCCTGCGGCGCGCCGCTTGCGCGGTTGCACCGCGCGAGGGCCGACGCGACGCCGGACGGGCCTTGCTGTCGGATTTCTTGCGCGATACCGCCTTCTTCGCCGCCGCCTTCTTCACCGCCTTGCGCTTCGGCTTGGCCGCGGCGGGTCGCGCCGCGGGCACGCCTTGCGTGCCGCGCAGCTGATCGATGATCGCGGGATTCTCCAGCGTCGAGACGTCCTGCGTGATCTCTTCGCCGCGCGCGATCGCCTTGAGCAGCCGCCGCATGATCTTGCCCGAGCGCGTCTTCGGCAGATTGTCGGCGAAGCGGATGTCGTCGGGCTTGGCGACCGGCCCGAGCTGCTGGCCCACCCACTCGCGCAGCTCTTTGGTGAGGGCACTGGCGTCGCCCGTCGGGCGTGGCCCGCGCAGCACGACGTAGGCAAACACCGATTCGCCCTTGATGTCGTGCGGCTTGCCGACGACGGCGGCTTCCGCGACCCGCGGGTTCGCCACCAGCGCCGACTCGATCTCCATCGTGCCGAGGCGATGTCCGGAGACCTTCAGCACATCGTCGATCCGCCCCATGATCCAGTAATAGCCGTCCTTGTCGCGATGCGCGCTGTCGCCCGCGACGTAGTAGCGGTTGCCGAACTTCTCCCAGTAGCCGGCGATGTAGCGCTCGTTGTTGCGCCAGATGGTGCGCAGCATCGACGGCCAGGGCTTCCTGATCACGAGATACCCGCCCGCATCGGCATGTTTGATGGGATGGCCGTGATCGTCGACAATGTCCGCCTCGATCCCCGGCAGCGGCTGCGTGCACGAGCCGGGCTTGGTGGCCGTCACGCCCGGCAGCGGCGCGATGAGGATCGCGCCGGTCTCGGTTTGCCACCAGGTGTCGACGATCGGGCAGCGGCCGCCGCCGATCACGCGCTGATACCACATCCATGCTTCAGGGTTGATCGGCTCGCCGACGCTGCCGAGCAGCCGCAGCCGCGACAGGTCGTACTTCTTTGGCAGCTCGTCGCCGAGCTTCATGAGTGCGCGGATTGCGGTGGGCGCGGTGTAGAACACCGTGACGCCGTGGCTCTGGCAGTTCCTCCAGAAGCGCCCGCCGTCCGGCACCATCGGCGTGCCCTCGTACATCAGCACCGTCGCACCCATGGCGAGCGGCCCGTAGGCGAGGTAGCTGTGCCCGGTGACCCAGCCGACGTCCGCGGTGCACCAGAACACATCCTCGTCGCGCAGATCGAACACCCACTGCGTGGTGAGCTTGGCACCGAGCAGGTAGCCGCCGGTGGCGTGCTGCACACCCTTGGGCTTGCCGGTGGAGCCGGAGGTGTACAGCAGGAACAACGGGTGCTCGGCATCCACCCACTCCGGCTCGCAGGCTGCGGCCTTTCCCTCGATGGTGTCGTGCCACCACACGTCGCGTCCGCGCTTCATGGTGACCGGCTTGCCGGTGCGTTTCAGAACGATGACGTGCTCCACGCTGACGCAGCCGGAACTGAGCGCCTTGTCGACGGCAGCCTTCAGCTCGATCGCCTGGCCGCCGCGCCAGCCGCCGTCGGCGGTGATCACCATGCGCGCCTCGGTGTCCTCGATGCGGTCCTTGAGCGCCGGCGCCGAGAAGCCGCCGAACACCACCGAGTGAATCGCGCCGATGCGGTTGCAGGCGTGCATGGCGATCAGGATCTCGGGAACCAGCGGCATGTAGATGATGACGCGGTCGCCGCGAGCGATGCCGTGCGCTTTGAGGGCGTTGGCGAAACGGCAAACCTCGGCGTGCAGCTCGCGGTAGCTCAAGCGCCGCACATCGCCCGGTTCGCCCTCGAAGATGACGGCGGTCTTGTGCCCGCGCGTCTCGAGGTGAACGTCGAGGCAGTTGAACGAGGCGTTCAGCCGCCCGTCGCTGAACCAGCGGTAATTGGGGGCTTCGCTGTCGTCGAACGGCTGCGTGAAGGGCGTATGCCACTTGAGCTCCGCTCGGGCGAGCTCCGCCCAGAAGCGCACGTGATCCGTGCGCGCCGCCTGGCGCAGCTTCTCGGCATCTGCCGGCTTGATGCGCGCCCGCGCGGTGAACTGCGCCGGCGGGGGAAACAGGCGCTCCTCGAGGAGAGTTGATTGGATGTTCTTATCCGGCATACCTCGCTCCTCAACTCTTCACCTGTCGCGAAAGCGCAGCATAGCCGAATCGCTGCGACGCGGTCTTCAGCCTCCGACCTGTGCCAGCAGGCGGTCGATCATGGCCGCCGCCTGCCGCGCGTATCCCCCGCCGAACAGGTTGGCATGGTTGAGCACGTGGTAGAGGTTGTAGAGCTCGGCGCGCAGCGCGGCGCCGGCGGTCAGCGGCGTCAGCGCCTCGTAGGCGCGGTAGAAGGCCACGCCGAAGCCACCGAACAGGCGCGTCATCGCCACGTCCGCCTCGCGATCTCCGTAATAAACTGCCGGGTCGAAGATCACCGGCTCACCGTCGCTGTCGGTAAGCCAGTTCCCGCCCCACAGGTCGCCATGCAGCAGGGATGCCGCCGGCCGGTGTCCCGCCAGCAGCACCGGCAGGGACTCGAGCAGCCGCTCGCCACGCTCAGCGTGGCGAGCGGCAAGGCCGTTGTGCGCTGCGAGCAGCAGCTGCGGACGCAGGCGGTGTTCGCGAAAGAACTCCGTCCAGTCGTCGCTCCAGTCATTGCGCTGCGGGGTGCGGCCGATGGTGTTGTCGCGCTGCCAGCCGAAACGCGGCGCGGTCTGCGCGTGCAGCGCGGCGAGCCCGGCGCCGAGGCGCCGCTCGGCGTTGGCATCCGCCGGGCGCGACTCGAGCCATTCCAGGGCGAGGAAGGCGCTGTCCGCGGTATCGCCCACGGCGAGCACCCGCGGCACGCGCAAGGCGCGCGCGTGCTCGAGGGCGGCGAGGCCAGCCGCCTCGGCGTCGAAGGCCGCGAGCGACTCGGGCGCGGCCACCTTCACGAACAGCGAGCCGCCGCCGGCCGGCCAGCGGTAGCAGCGGTTGATGCTGCCGCCCGCGACGCGCTGCGCGGGGGCGCTCGCGCAGCGCGTGCCGCTGAGCAGCGTGATCTGCGCCGCTACGCCCTCGAGCGACTCCATCGCCTTTAGCCGGGCGCGGACGCCTGTCCGGTGGGCAGCTGCGCGAGCCGCTCGCCCTGGCGGCGCAGGAACGGGCCGAAACCGAGCTGGTCGTAGAGCTCGCCGAGGCGCGGCAGATCCGGCAGGCGCCGCCGCAGACCCTCGGCCGCCACGCCGAGGTGCAGATCGCAAGCGATGCGCGTCAGGCGCCGCGCGAGATACACGCGCTCGCGATGCTCGACGAGGCGCGCGCCGAGACTCGCCGCGCCGCGCAGCTTGAGGTGCGCGACACCGCCGAGGTCGCCGTAAAGCTCTTCGAGCGAGCCGAACGCTTTCATGAGCGAGGCCGCGGTGCGATGGCCGATGCCGGGGACGCCCGGAATGTTGTCGACCTCATCGCCGGTGAGCGCCAGGTAGTCGGCGAAGCGTTCGGGAGCGACGCCGAAGTGCCGTTCGATGTCGTGGTAGCCGAACTGCCCGCGCGCGCCGAAATCCCAGAACAGGTCGCCGTCGCGCATGAGCTGCGCAAGATCCTTGTCGCGGGTGATGTAGGCCGAGCGCATGCCGTCGGCGCGCATCAGCGTGGCGAGCGTGCCGATGATGTCGTCCGCCTCGTACTCGGGGTCGACGAACACGGCGAGCCCGAGGTGCCGGCACAGCTCGCGGCAGCGCTCGAACTGCAGCGACAGATCGGCCGGCGCACGCTCGCGATTGGCCTTGTACGGCGGGTAGATGCGGTTGCGGTAGGAGCTGGCGCGGCGCTGATCGAAGGCGACCGCCATGTAGCTCGGGCGCACCCGCTCGATGAGATCCCCGAGGAAGCGCGCAAAGCCGAACACGGCGTGCACCGGGTTGCCGTCGCAGTCGCGCATGTCCGGCAGCACGGAGTGATAGGAACGAAAGACGTAGACCGAAGCGTCGACCAGGAATATCAAGGCGCGGCCTGCTGAGGTGAAGGCGCCGCCACCTTAACAGCCGCGCGCCGCAGCGTCACGCGCGCCGCGCGTCGCGAACGGCGCAAAACCGCGCCAGCGTCGCGCGCTCTAAGCGCCGTTCAGCGCGCTCTAAGCGCCGTTCAGGACAGGTACGCGCGGATGCGATCGTGCAGCGGGCTCGAGCGCGGGAAATGCGCCACCAGGTATTCCATCTGGTCGGCGAGCACGCGCCGCCCCTTGAGGAAGATGTATTCCGCGTAGGTGGGCGTGAACGGCACGGCGATCAGCTGCATCTTCGCCTGCTCGGGCGTGCGCGAGGCCTTCTGGTTGTTGCAGCGGCGACACGCGGCCACCACGTTGGTCCACAGGTCCGATCCGCCCTGGCTGAAGGGGCGGATGTGATCGCGCGACAGCTCGCGCGCGGCGAAGCGCTGCGCACAGTACAGGCACATGTAGGCGTCGCGCCGGAACAGCGTCTGGTTGTTGAGCGGCGGCACATAGTCGTGGCGCGTGTTGCCGGGATTGCCGGTGTGCCCGACGGTGGCGACGATCGAGTTGACCTCGAGCACCGTGCGCCGTCCGCTGCGCGCATTCACTCCGCCATACAACTCGTACAGCAGCGAGCCGCACGTGTAAGCGACCTGCTCCTGGTGGTACAGTCGCGCCGCTTCCTTGTAGTCGATCCACTCGAGCGGCATGCCGGCGACGTCGGTGCGCAGCACCAGCTGCGACAGGCCGCGCGTCCCCGCTGCGGCGACGATGCGCAGATCGTCCGGGAGCCCGTGGTCGGCCTGCTCGAGATCTATCCCTAGCATGATCCCTGTAAGATACGGCAGACTTGTGCAAGAATTCAACATCGCAAAACTCTAATTCAATTGGGAATTTTCCACGTGCGTGGTCGTTTTGCGCCACGGCGGCCGACGAGGTGCGTGAATGTCAGTAACGATTGGCGCGCTTCGCGAGAGCGCGCCGCAGGAGAGGCGTGTCAGCCTGGTCCCCGAGGTCGCCGACAAGCTCATCAAGGACGGCGCGCGCGTGCTGCTCGAGCGGGGCGCCGGCGAGCGCGCCGGATTTCCCGACTCGCTCTATAAGACGGTCGCTTTCGCCGACAGTGCCGCGCAGCTGCTGCAGGCGGCCGACGTGCTGCTCACCGTGCAGCCGCTGGACGTCGGGCAGATCGGGCAGCTCAAGGCGAGCGCGGTGGTGGTGGGCTTCATGCAGGCGCACGCGCGCCACGCGGAGGTGCTGGCGCTGAAGACCCGCGGCATCACCAGCTTCGCGATGGAGCTGGTGCCGCGCATCTCGCGCGCGCAGTCGATGGACGCCCTGTCCTCGCAGGCGGCGATCGCCGGCTACAAGGCGGTACTGATCGCGGCGAACCAGCTGCAGAAGTTCCTGCCGATGCTCACCACCGCGGCGGGCACCATCCGCCCGGCGCAGCTGCTGGTGATCGGCGCGGGCGTCGCCGGACTTCAGGCAATCGCCACCGCCCGGCGCCTCGGGGCGGTGGTGGAGGCCTACGACGTGCGCGGCGCCACCCGCGAGCAGGTCAAGTCACTCGGCGCGAAGTTCGTCGAGACCGGCGTGAGCGCGGAAGGCAGCGGCGGCTACGCGCGCGAGCTCACCGCGGAGGAAAAGGCGCAGCAGCAGGAGGTGCTCGACGCGCGCATCGCCGCCTCTGACGCGGTCGTCACCACCGCCTCGGTGCCGGGGCGGCCGGCGCCGAAGATCATCACGCGCGCGGTCGTCGAGCGCATGCGCCCCGGCTCGGTGATAGTGGATATCGCCGCCGAGCAGGGCGGCAACTGCGAGCTCACCCGTGCCGGCGAGACCGTGGTGCATCAGGGGGTGAACATCGTCGGTGCGCTGAACCTGCCGGCGGCTCTCGCCTACAACGCGAGCGAGATGTACGCGCGCAATCTCTACAATTTCCTCAAGCCCGCACTCGTCAAGGGCGAGCTCAGCATCGACTGGAACGACGAGGTGTTCGCGCAGTCCTGCCTGACGCGCGGCGGGGAGATCAAACACGCGCCGACGCTGAAGGCGCTGGAGGGTTCGACATGACCGGCATCGTGGCGCTCTACATCTTCATGCTGGCCGCCTTCACCGGCTACGAGGTGATCTCGCGCGTGCCGGTGATCCTGCACACCCCGCTCATGTCGGGCTCGAACTTCGTGCACGGCATCGTGCTGGTCGGCGCGATGGTGGCGCTCGGCGGCGCGCACACCCCGCTGGAGAAGACCATCGGCGTCATCGGCGTGCTGCTGGCCGCCGGCAACGCGGTCGGCGGTTACGTCGTGACCGAGCGCATGCTGGAGATGTTCAAGGCGAGCGGCGCGCGCGCCGGCGCCGCCAGGAAGACGCACTGATGCCAGACTGGGTGTCAGCGGATCTGGCGATCCAGGCGAGCTACCTCGTCACCGCGTTCCTGTTCATCGTGGGACTGAAGCGCATGAGCTCGCCGGTCACGGCGCGCAGCGGCATCCTCTGGGCTGGCGCCGGCATGGCGGTGGCGACGCTCATCACCTTCCTCTACCCGGGGATGTCCAACTACGGGCTGATCCTGCCGGCGATGCTGGTCGGCGCGGCGCTCGCCTGGTGGAGCGGCAGGCGCGTCGCCATGACCAACATGCCGCAGATGATCGCGCTCTACAACGGCATGGGCGGCGGGGCGGCGGCGGCGATCGCCGCGGTCGAGCTGTATCGCGGTGAGAGCGCCGGCTACGCCAGCAGCACGCTCGCGGTGGCCGGCGGCATCATCGGCGCGGTCTCCTTCAGCGGCAGCGCCATCGCCTTCGGCAAGCTGCAGGGGCTGATCACCAGGAGCGTGCGCTTCAGCGGCCAGCAGTTCCTCAACCTGCTGCTGCTGGTCGCGGCGCTCGCGCTCGGCGCGCTGGTGGCTACGCAGGTGAACGGCACCTTCGCCGTGGTGACCGGATTGTTCGCGCTGGCGCTGCTGCTCGGCATCACCATGACGCTGCCGATCGGCGGCGCCGACATGCCGGTGGTGATCTCGCTGTACAACGCGCTCACCGGGCTGGCGGTCGCCTTCGAGGGCTTCGTGCTCAACAACGCCGCGATGATCATCGCCGGCACCGTGGTCGGCTCGGCCGGCACGCTGCTGACACAGCTCATGGCGAAGGCGATGAATCGCTCGCTCGGCAACGTGTTGTTCTCCGGCTTCGGCGATACCGGCGCCGCGGCCACCGGGACGGTGAGCGGCAGCCTGAAGCCGATCGAGGCGAGCGATGCCGGGGTGATGATGGCGTTCGCCAGCAAGGTGATCGTGGTGCCCGGCTACGGCATGGCGGTCGCGCAGGCGCAGCACAAGGTCTGGGAGCTGGTCCAGCTGCTCATCGACCGCGGCGTCACCGTGCGTTTCGCCATCCACCCGGTGGCCGGGCGCATGCCCGGGCACATGAACGTGCTGCTGGCGGAAGCCGGCGTGCCCTACGATCTGATCGCCGATCTGGACGAGATCAATGCCGAGTTCGAGAACGCGGACGTCGCGCTGGTCATCGGCGCCAACGACGTGGTCAACCCGGTGGCGCGTACCGACAAGTCGAGCCCGATCTACGGCATGCCGATCCTGAACGTCGACAAGGCGAAGAACGTCATCGTCATCAAGCGCGGTCAGGGCGCCGGTTTTTCCGGCATCGAGAACGCACTGTTCTACCTGGACAACACCCGCATGCTGTACGGCGATGCTCAGAAGGCCGTCGCCGAGCTGATCCAGGCGATCAAGGCGGTTTAGCTCCGCGCGCGGTGAGCAACATGTATCGCAGGAGTCTGCTGAAGAGCCTCGCTGCGCTGCCCCTCGCCTCGCCGGCGCTCGCGGCGCTGCTGCCGCGGGCGCTGCGCGCCGCAACGGTCGGCGCCACCGGGCGGCGGCGCGTGCGCCCGTCGGACCCCGACTGGCCGGACGAGGCAGCCTGGCGCTCGCTCCGCGAGGCGGTCGGCGGCAACCTGCTCACGGTGCAGCCGCTCTTCAGCGCGTGCGCAGCCGCGGCTGACAGCGCGGCCTGCCGCGAGCTGCTCGCCAATCTCCGCAATCCCTTCTACCTCGGCGACCAACCGGCCGGCACCGAGGTGTCCGGCTGGCTCGACGCCTGGACGCCGGCCGCGAGCGTGTATGCGGTCAGGGCGCGCGACAGCGCCGATGTCGTCGCGGCGGTGAACTTCGCGCGCGAGCACCGGCTGCGACTCGTGGTCAAGGGCGGCGGCCACAGTTACCAGGGCACTTCCAACGCAGCCGATTCGCTCTTGGTGTGGACGCGCGCACTGAATGAGATAAAGCTGCACGAGGCCTTCGTGCCGCAGGGTTGCAGCGGCCGGATGGCCCCGCTGCCGGCGGTGTCGACCGGCTCGGGCGCGATGTGGATCGATCTTTACAACGCCGTCACCACGCAGGCCGGCCGCTACGTGCAGGGCGGAGGCTGCACCAGTGTCGGGGTCGCGGGTCTGGTCCAGAGCGGCGGCTTCGGCAGCTTTTCCAAGGGCTTCGGCACCGCCGCGGCAGGGCTGCTCGAGGCGCAGGTGGTGACCGCGGACGGTCGCGCGCTCGTCGTCAACAGCTGCTCGCATCCGGATCTCTTCTGGGCGCTCAAGGGCGGCGGCGGCAGTTGGGGCGTCGTCACGCGCCTAACGCTGCGCACCCACGAGCTGCCGCAGTTCTTCGGCGCCGCGTGGGGCACGATCAGGGCGCGCTCGGACCAGGCCTTCGTGAAGCTGCTGGCGCGTTTCTTCGAGTTCTATGCCGCCAGTCTTATGAATCCACACTGGGGCGAGCAGGTCACGATCGGCTCCGACAACACGCTGAAGCTGTCAATGGTGTGCCAGGGGCTCGACCGGCAGCAGGCGCCGCAGGCGTGGCACCCGTTCTTCGGCTGGGTGTCGGCCTCCCCGGGAGACTTCGAGGTAACCGAAGAGCTCGGCGCACGTGCGACCCCGGCGCAGCACTGGTGGGACATCGAGGGCAATCCTTCGATGATTGCCGACAAGCGCGCCGGGGCAGCGCCCCATCACGGCTGGTGGCAAGGCGACCAGGATCAGGTCGGAGCCTTCCTCCACGCCTATGACTCACTGTGGCTGCCCGCCACGCTGCTCGAGGAGCGGCAACGCGGGCGGTTCGTCGCGGCGCTGTTCGCCGGCAGCCGTCACAAGAGTATCGGCCTGCACATCAACAAAGGCCTCGCCGGCGCACCCGCCAGCGTCATCGCGGCGACGCTCGACACGGCCACCAATCCGCAAGTGACGCGGGCGTTTGCGCTGGCGATCATCGCCGACGGCGAGCGGCCCGCATATCCGGGCATGCCGGGTGCCGCCGTCGACCACGCCGCGGCCCACGCGGATGCACGCGCCATCGACGCCGCCACCGCCGAGCTGCGGCGGCTCGTCCCGCACGCCGGCTCGTACGTGTCCGAGAGCAACTACTTCAACGCCACCTGGCCGCGCGCGTTCTGGGGAGAGCACTACGCGCGGCTGCGTGCCATCAAGGAAAAATATGACCCGGATGGACTTTTCATCAGCCACCACGGCGTCGGCAGCGAGGACTGGAGCGCCGATGGCTTCAGCCGCGGGTAGCGCCATGTGCGGGCATCACTCGATGATCCGCGCACCGCGCATGCTGTGCGCCGCGCTCCTCCTGGTCGCCGTCGCTGCGCTGCCCGTCGCGCGCGCGGCCGCTGCAGCCCCCGCGGCGCCGCCGGCCGGCGAGCCGGCGAAGAGCGCCCTGACGGCGGCCGCGGTGCTGGCGGCCTCCTCCGCCGCGGACTGGCGGCCGCTCGATGCGCAGCACACCCTCTACCTCGAGTTGCCCGCGGGCCGCGTGGTGATCGAGCTCGCACCGCGGTTCGCACCGAACCACGTGGCGAACGTCGAGGCGCTCGTGCGCGCGAAGTTCTTCGACGGGCTCTCGGTGGTGCGCGTGCAGGACAACTACGTGGTGCAGTGGGGCGATGCCGACGCCAGGAAGCCCCTCGGTGCCGCCCGGCGCACGCTGGCGGCGGAGTTCGAGCGGCCGCTGCGCGGACTCGCCGTCACACGGCTGCCCGATGCGGACACCTATGCACCCCAGGTGGGATTCGTGGACGGTTTCCCGGTCGCGGTCGATCCGGGACTCGGGCGGGCGTGGCTGGTGCACTGCTACGGCATGGTGGGCGCGGGGCGCGACACCGACGTCGACAGCGGCGGTGGGGCGGAGCTGTACGCCGTGATCGGCCAGGCGCCGCGGCACCTCGATCGCAACGTCACGCTGCTCGGCCGCGTGGTGGCGGGCATGGAGTTGCTGGCGGCGCTGCCGCGCGGCAGCGGTCCGCTCGGGCGCTACGAGCACCCCGAGCAGCACGTGCCGATCCGCGCGGTGAGCATGGCGGCGGATGTGCCGGCGGCGCAGCGCAGCGAGCTCGAAGTGCTGCGCACCGACACACCCACCTTCCTCGCCTACGTCGAGGCGCGCCGCAGCCGGCACGAGGACTGGTTCAAGGTGCCGGCCGGGCGCGTGGACGTGTGCAACGTGCCGATCCCGGTGCGGCCGCGCAGTGCGGCGGCGCCTTAGGATCAGTGGTGCGGAGGGTGCGACCCCGGATGCGGGGCCGCACCGCGCTGCAGCTGCTTCTGCCGCTGCTCGCGCGCGTGCGTGATCATCTGCTGGCGCTGCGCGGGGCTGGCGTTGCGCCACTGCTCGCGCAGCATCTGCCGCCGCTCCGGCGGCAACTGCTGAAAGCGGTGGAAATTCTCGCGCACCCTGGCCTGCTCGGCCGGCGGCAGCGCCTGGAATCTCTGCCAGCGCTGGCGCAGCGCGTGGCGCTGCTCGGGCGGCAAAGCCTGCCAGTGCTGGAAACGCTGCCGGGCCTGATCGCGGTCGGCGGGTGACATCGACAGCCAACGCTCGCTGCCGTGCGCGAGCGCCTGCTGCCGCGCCGGCGGCAGCGTGCTCCACTGGGTGCCGAAGCGCGACAGCAGCCGTTGCTGGTCGGGAGACAGGTTCGACCAGGCGACGGGCGCCGGCGGCGGACCGGCGGCGGGCATCGCCGGCGGTGCCGCCTCCTGCGCGAAAGACGGCGCGGCAACGGCTACCGACAGCAGCAGCGCGAACAGCAGCGAGGCGCAGCGCTTAGTCATTGTTGTGTCCTCGCAGCATCATCCCGATGCCCCCGGTGGCGGCCGCGGAGGCGAAGCCTGCGGCTGCGACGGCGGCGGCGGCGGCGCGGGCGGCGGCGCGCCCGGTTGCACGGGCCGTGCGGCGCGCGCCGGGTTCGCCTGCGACAGATAATCGGGATTGACCTCGGAGAGCCGGTCGACGCTGCCCAGGAACTCGAGAAAGCCCGCGTCCGGATCCTCGGCCTTCGGCGGATCGCCGCGTGCGCTCACCGCCGCCGCCAGTGCCAGCACGGCGAGCACCGCGAGCCGCGTCTGTGCCCTGCGCATCAGCCGTCGCTCTCACCACCGGCATCCGTCTGGGCTGTCGCCCACTCGTAAAATGGACCGTCCCAGCCCTCGATCAGGTCGAGCGCTTCGCCGTCGGCGAGCAGATCAATGTCCTCCACGGGGGAGGTGCGCCCCTCGAGCGGCAGCTCGCCGGCAGGCTGGCGCTGCCACAGCACGAAGGCGACCAGCAGCGCCGCCGCCGCCGCGCTCGCCGCCGGCATGAGCGTGAAGCTGCTCAACCAGCGCGGGCGGCGCGTGCCGGCGGCCGCGAGCGCCGCATGCCGCGCCTGGTTCAGGCGCGAGCGAGTGCGCGCGTCGATGCGCGACACGCTCTCCTCGAGCAGCGCGCGGGCGTTGCGCTCGAACTGTGTCATCGTCTCGTTCACCGGGCTCATGTGTGCAGGTCCCCGAGTTGCGCGCGCAGTGCCTGCACCGCGCGAAAGTAATGTGTCTTCACGCTGCCCTCCGAGCAACCCATGGCGGCGGCGGTCTGCGCCACGTCGAGTCCCTCGAGCGTGCGCAGCAGGAATGCCTGCTGCTGCCGCCGCGGCAGCTCGCCGAGCGCCTGTTCCAGCGCGCCCATCGCCTCGTCGATCTCGAGCCGCCGCAGCGGCTGCGGTTCCGGGCTCGGCGCCTGGGCGATCGGGTCCTGCTCCTCGTCCTCGTCCTCGCCGCGAAACGGCAACCAGGACATCACGCGGCCGCGCACCGTGCGCCGGCGCTGCATGTCGCGGATGCGATTCTCGAGAATGCGGTAGAACAGCGGTCGCCACTCTTCCGCGGGGCGCTCGGCGTAGGCGCGCGCCAGCTGCAGCATCGCATCCTGCACGGCATCGAGCGCATCATCCTCGTGCCGCAACGCCGCCTGCGCGATCTTGAAAGCCTTGAGCTCGACGCCGGCCAGGAACTGGTTCAGCGCACGTGAGCGGGTCTTGTCTTCAGAGTCCGTCAGGTCCACGTCGCCGTGTAATGCGGCCGGCATGCTATAAGGCGACGCGAGCGTAGCAAACTCAGACATGGCCTGTATAACGCGCGCCGGCACACCCTGTTGACGCGTGATATGCGGCATAAGTCACTGATTTAACTCCTTGCTGGACCCGCCATTGAGCCAGATTCTCCGGGTGGCGCTCGACACCCCCCTGCGGCGCCTGTTCGACTACCTGCCGAAGGCCGCTTCGGAGGGCGAGGAAGTCCCGCCCGGATCGCGGGTGCGCGTACCGTTTGGCCGCCGCCGCGCGGTCGGAATCGTCATGGGAACCGGTGCGAGCTCGCAGGTTCCGAGCGCGCGCCTGAAGTCGATTCTCGAGGTGCTGGACGCGAGCCCGCTGCTCGATGCTCCCGCCCTTGCCCTGGTCGAATGGGCCGCGGAGTACTACCACCACCCGCTCGGCGAGGTGTTGGCGAGTGCCCTGCCGCGAGCGCTGCGGCTCGGCGCTCCCGCCCTGGCGTGCGAGGAGCGCTGGGCCGTGACCGCCGCAGGCGTCGAGGCCGCCGCGCGCGGCGAGCCGCGCCGTGCTCCCCGCCAGCGCGCCCTGCTCGAGCTGCTCGCCCGGCAGCCGGGGGCGAGCGCCGCCTTCCTGGACGAGCACGCCCGCCCCTGGCGCGAGGCGGCGCGCGCGCTGGCCGCACGCGGCTTCGTGGCCCGCACCGAGACGGCCGTCGCCCGCACCTCAGTCCCCGCCGCGACGCGCACGCCGGGCCCCGCGCTGCTGCCAGAGCAGAGCGCCGCGGTCGCCGCCGTCGGCGCCTCATTCGGCTCGTTCGCCGCCTTCGTGCTGCACGGGATCACCGGCAGCGGCAAGACCGAGGTGTACCTGCGGCTGGTGGAGCGCGTGCTCGCGGCAGGCAAGAGCGCGCTGGTGCTGGTGCCCGAGATCGGCCTCACACCGCAGCTGCTCGGCCAGTTCCGCGAGCGCTTCGCGGCCCCGCTCGCGGTGCTGCACTCGGCGCTCACCGATGCCGAGCGCCTCGCCGCGTGGCGCGACGCCTGCAGTGGACAGGCGCGCATCGTGCTCGGTACGCGCTCGGCGGTGTTCGCACAGGTGCCCGAGCTCGGGGTCATCGTCGTCGACGAGGAGCACGATCCGTCCTTCAAGCAGCACGAGGGAGGGTTTCGCTACTCGGCGCGGGATCTGGCGGTGGTACGCGCACGCCACGCCGCGGTGCCGGTGGTGCTCGGCTCGGCGACGCCCTCACTCGAGACGCTGCACAACGTCGCCGCGCAGCGCTACCGGCTGCTGCGGCTCGGACGGCGGGCCGGGGAGGCACAGCCGCCGGTGCTGAGGCTCGTGGACCTGCGCGTCAACGCGCAACGCGCCGGTATCTCCACGCCAGCGGTGCTCGCGATCGAGCGCCACCTGGGCGACGGCGACCAGGTGCTGGTGTTCCTCAACCGCCGCGGCTATGCGCCGACGCTGCTGTGCACCGCCTGCGGCTGGATCGCGCCGTGCCGCGAGTGCGACGCGCGGCTCACCGTGCACCTTGCCGCGCAGCGCCTGCGCTGCCATCACTGCGGCGCCGATGCGCCGCTGCCGCCGCGCTGTCCGCAGTGCGGCTTCGCCGTCAAGCCCGTCGGCCAGGGCACCGAGCGCATCGCCGAGACGCTCGCGACGCTGTTCCCCGCCGTGGCGATTGCGCGGCTCGATCGCGACGTGGTGCGCCGGCGCGGCGACCTCGAGGAGGTCATGCGGCGCATGGCCTGCGGAGACACGCGCATTCTCGTTGGCACGCAGATGGTGACCAAGGGCCACGACTTCCCCAACGTCACGCTGGTGGTGGTGCTGAACGCCGACCAGGGCCTGTTCAGCAGCGACTTTCGCGCCCCCGAGCGCCTCGCGCAGACCATCGTGCAGGTCGCCGGCCGCGCCGGGCGCGGCACGAAGCCCGGCGAGGTGCTGATCCAGACCGAGTTTCCCGAGCATCCGCTGCTCACCAACCTGCTCGCCGGCGGCTACGACGCGTTCGCCGGCGTCGCGCTCGGCGAGCGCGAGTCCGCCGCGTGGCCGCCGTTCAGCCGCCTCGCCGCGCTGCGCACTTCCGCGCGCAGCGCCGCCGCGGCACTGGCTTTCTTGAGCGAGGCGCGCGCGCTCAGCCCGCGGCCGCCCGCCGGCGTGCGGTTGCTGGGACCGGTGCCCGCGGCCATCCACAAGCGCGCCGGCCGCTATCACGCGCAGCTGCTCGTCGAGAGCCGCGAGCGCGGCCGGCTGCACCGCTTCCTCGACGGCTGGCTGCCGCAGGTCGAGCAGCTGCCGGGCGCTCGCACGCTGCGCTGGTCGCTCGACGTCGATCCGCTCGAGCTGTTCTGAAGTAGACTCTTCAAGCCCGCCCCGCCAGCGAGATTGCCAGCGCGTGAAGCAAGAGATCGAGCAGTTGCTGCTGACCGCGCTCGCTCGGCTCGCCGGCGGCGCGCTGCCGCAGATGCCGCCGGCAGCGAGCGTGACGGTCGAGCGCACCCGCGATGCGCAGCACGGCGATTTCGCCAGCAACGTCGCGCTGCGCCTGGCGAAGTCCGCCGGGCGCAATCCGCGCGAGCTCGCCGCTGACATCGTCGCGGCGCTGCCGTCGAGCGGGCTCATCGCCCGCACCGAGATCGCGGGCGCCGGATTCATCAACTTCCACCTGACACCGCTCGCCTATGCACACGAGCTGGCGGCGATCCACGCGCAGGGCGCGGCCTACGGCGAGAGCCGCCTCGGCGGTGGCGAGCGGGTGCTGCTCGAGTTCGTATCCGCCAATCCCACCGGCCCGCTGCACGTCGGTCACGGCCGCCAGGCCGCCTACGGCGCGACGCTCGCCAACATCCTGGCCGCCATCGGCTTCAGCGTCGAGCGCGAGTACTACGTCAACGACGCCGGGCGGCAGATGGACATCCTCGCCGTCAGCACCTGGGTGCGCTACCTCGAGGTGTGCGGCGAGCCGCTGCCGTTTCCCGCGAACGGCTACCGCGGCGAGTACCTGCTCCCGCTGGCGCAGCAGCTGCACGCCACGGCCGGGGACACGCTGCGCCGCCCGGCGGGAGAGGTGCTCGCCGGCCTGCCGGCGGATGCCCCGGCGGGCGACAAGGAGGCTTACGTCGATGCGCTCATCGCCCGCGCCCACGCGCTGCTCGGCGCGGCCGCTTTTCGCCGGGTGCTCGAGCTGTCGCTCGGCGCGATGCTGGCGGACATCCGCGCGGATCTCGACGAGTTCGGCGTGCGCTTCGATCACTGGACCTCCGAGCGCGCGTTCGCCGAGAGCGGCGCGATCGATCACGCGCTCGCCCTGCTCGAGGCGCAGGGACGCCTGCAGCGCCGCGACGGCGCGCTGTGGTTCCGCGCCACCGAGTTCGGCGACGAGAAGGACCGCGTGGTGGTGCGCGAGAACGGACAGAAGACCTATTTCGCCTCCGACATCGCCTATCACCTCGCCAAGCGCGAGCGCGGCTTCGCGCGCCTCATCGACGTGCTCGGCGCCGATCATCACGGCTACGTGGCGCGGGTGCGCGCCGGGCTCATCGCCCTCGGCCAGCCGGGGGAGTGTCTTGAGGCGCCGCTCATCCAGTTCGTGAGCCTGTTCCGCGGGGCGGAGAAGATCCCGATGGGCAAGCGCGAGGGGCAGTTCGTCACGCTGCGACAATTGCGCGCCGAGGTCGGCAACGACGCCTGCCGCTTCTTCTACCTGATGCGCAGCCACGACCAGCCGCTCGATTTCGATCTCGAGCTCGCCAAGTCGCGCAGCAACGACAACCCGGTGTACTACATCCAGTACGCGCACGCGCGCGTGGCGAGCGTCATGAAACAGCTGGCCGCGCGCGGCCTCAGCTTCGACGCGAGCCAGGGGCTCGCCGCCGCCGCCCGCCTGGTCGAGGCGCAGGAGCAGGGCGTGCTGCAGACGCTGACGCGCTATCCGGAGACTCTCGAGCAGGCGGCCGTGAACCGCGCGCCGCACACGCTGGTGCACTACCTGCGCGAGCTCGCCAACGTGTTCCACACCTATTACAACGCCCAGACCTTCATCGTCGAGGACGCCGCGCTGCGCAACGCGCGCCTGGCGCTGGTACTCGGCGTACAGCAGGTGGTGCGCAACGGGCTCACGCTGCTCGGCGTATCCGCGCCGGAAAGCATGTGAGCGTGCCGCGCACCTCCAGACGTCCCCCCACCCGCCCCACGAGACCTTCGCACACCATGGCAACGACCCGCACCGCCAAACTGAGCGCGCGCGACTACAAGTCCGCGCAGCACCGTCCGCTCGAGCTCCGCCGCTGGCGCGAGTTCGGCTATGGAGCCCTCGCCGGCGCGACGCTGGCGAGCGTCGCGTTCGCGTACTTCGGCGCGCGCGTGCACCGCGGCGCGGAGCTCGCCGATGCGCCGCGCCCCGAGCATCGCGCCGCCCCCGCGAGCGACGCCGCCGGCTCGGGCAAGACGGCCGACAAGTACGACTTCTACGAGATGCTGCCGAACTTCGAGGTGGTGGTGCCGGAGCGCGACAAGGACGTCAGGCGCGACCTGCCGGCGGCGGCGAAGATCGAGCGCCCCGGGGTCTACGTGCTGCAGGCCGGCTCCTACCGCAACGTGGCCGACGCCGATCGCGTGCGCCGGCAGCTGGCGCTGCAGGGCGTGCAGGCGCAGGTGCAGCGCGTCGCGGTCGATGCGGACGTCTGGCAGCGGGTGCGCGTCGGGCCGATCAGCAATCTCGATGAATTGAACAAAGTGCGCAAGCAACTGCAGGCGGCCGACCTGGACGCGCTGGTGATCCGCGTGGCAGATTAACCGCGGCCGCCTTCAGTCCTCGCTGATGTTCCTGAAGTCGACGCCGAGCGAGCGCAGCTTGCGGTACAGGTGCGTGCGCTCCATGCCGACGCGCTTGGCGAGCTGCCCCACCTTGCCGTTGCACAGCAGCAGCTGCTGCTGCAGGTAGGCGCGCTCGAACTGCTCGCGCGCCTCGCGCAGCGGCAGCGCCAGCAGGTCCTGCTTCACCAGCAGCTCGTCGGGCGGGGTCTGCACGGTGAGCTCGCGCTCGATCTCCTCGAGGCGGATCTCCTCGGCGCCGCCGTGGATCAGCAGGCGGTGCACCAGGTGGCGCAGCTCGCGCACGTTGTCCGGCCAGGGGTAGTTGCGCAGGCGATTCTGCGCTGCGACGCTGAAGCGGCGGAACGGCAGCGCCTCGGTATCCACCAGGCGATCGACCTGGTGGCGCAGCAGCTCGGGCACGTCCTCGGCGTAGTCGCGCAGCGGCGGCACCCGCACGATGAGCACGTTCAGGTAGGCGAACAGGTCGCGCCGCAACCCCTCGCTGCCGGTGCGCTGCTCGATGCCCGGTTGCGCCGAGGACAGGATGCGGGCGCGCAGCGTCACCGGCGTGGTGCCGGCGAGGCGCGTGAAGTGGCCGGATTCCATTACCCCGACCAGCAGGCGCTGCACGCCCGCGGGCAGGTCCTCGAGCTCGTTGATGAAGAGCGTCCCGCCGTCCGCCTCCTCGAGCGCTCCCGGCACGATGCGACCGTCCGGCTCCTCGCGTCCGAACAGCCGCGCCTCGGCGTCCGCATCACGCAGGCCGCTCGCAATGAGCGCCACGAACGGCGCGGCGGCGCGCGGGCCGCGCTCGTGCAGGTAGCGTGCGAACGCCTCGCGCCCCGAGCCCGGCTCGCCGATCAGCAGCACCGGCGAGGGGTTGGCGGCGATCTGCTGCAGCTCGGCGCGCAGCTGCTGCATGACCCTGCTCTTGCCGATCGGCACGGCGAGCGGCGTGCCGAGGAGCTTGCCCGCCTGGCGATGGCGCCGGCCGGCATCGAGTGCGCGCTCCACCGTGCGCAGCAGCTTCGCCAGCGACAGCGGCTTCTCCACGAAATCGAAGGCGCCGAGACGTGTCGCCTCCACCGCGGTCTCCACCGTGCCGTGTCCGGACATCATCACCACCGGGCAGCCGTCGGCGGCGGCGGCCGACCATTCGCGCAGCAGCGTGATGCCGTCGACGTCGGGCATCCAGATGTCGAGCAGCACCAGGTCCGGTATCTGCCGCGCGCGCGAGGCACGCGCCTGCGCCGCGTTGGCGGCGACATCCACCTCGTAGCCTTCCTCGGAGAGGATTTCCTTCAGCAGGCCGCGGATGTCGGCCTCGTCGTCGACCACCAGGATGTATGGACTGCTCACGCTCTTTCCCTCCGCAACTGATCACGCCGCTCGCGGGTCCCCGCTGCGGCGGTGCGCGTGCTGTCCTTCACCGGCAGCACCACGCGCACCCGCGCCCCACCTTCGGGCCTGTTGTCCGCATCGATGTGGCCGCCGTGCTCCTCGATGATCTTCTTGACGATCGCCAGCCCCAGGCCCGTTCCCCTGGGCTTGCTCGTGACGTAGGGGTCGAACACCCGGCCGAGCAGCTCGCGCTGGAAACCCGGACCATTGTCACACACGGTCACGACGGCGTAGGCGTTTTCGGCAGTGCTCTCCAGGCGCGTGCTGATCTCCAGCAGCGGGCCTTCAACGCCGTCAAGCGCTTCCAGGGCGTTAGTCACCAGGTTGTTGAGGATCTGGCGCACCCGCCCACGATCGGCTTCGATGCTCTCGAGGTGCTCGTCGAGATCCAGCCGGATGCGCTTGTTCGGATCCTGTGCGCGGTAGAGGTCCGCGACCTCGGTCACCAGCTGGTTGAGGCTGAAGCGCGTGATCTGCATCTCCGGCGCGCGCGCGTACTCGCTGAAGGCGTTCACCATCTGCTGCATGGTCTCGACCTGCTGCACGATGGTGCGCGTGCCGCGCTCGAGGATCTCGGCGTCGCGCTCGTTCATGCCCGCCAGCAGTCGTCGCCGCAGGCGCTCCGCCGACAGCTGTATCGGGGTGAGCGGGTTCTTGATCTCGTGCGCCAGGCGCCGCGCCACTTCGCCCCACGCGGCATCGCGCTGCGCCTGCAGCAGCGTGGTGATGTCATCGAACACAATCACGAACCCCAGCACCGAGTCCTCCCCGGGCAGCGGCGTGCAGGCACACATGAGGGTACGCCGTCCGCTCGTGCCGTCGAGATCGAGCTGCTCGCGCCACTCCTGGCGCCCGGCGGCAAAGCGCACCGCGAGCGCCGCCACGAACTGCCCGAGCCGCTCGTTGCCACCGGCGAGCTCCGGCAGCGTCTGCCCGGTGGCTGCCGACAGGTCGCGACCGAGGATGGCGCCGGCGGCCGCGTTGGCGGTGCGCACCGTCAGGTTGCGGTCGACGGCGAGCACCCCGGTGGACAGGCGCGCCAGGATGATCGCCAGGCGCTCGCGCTCGCGCTCGACCGCCTGCTGGCTCAGCGTCGCCTCGGCGCGCGCGCGCCGCAGCCGTTTGGTCATGTCGTTGAAGGAGTGCACCAGGAAGCCCATCTCGTCGCGCGAGGGCAGCGGCAGGCGCGTCGCGAAGTCGCCCTTGCCAACCGCGCGCGTGCCCTCGATGAGATCCTGCACCGGGCGCACCAGGCGCTGTGCGGAGTAGATCGCGCCGTAGATCGCCGCCAGCATCGCGAGCAGCAGCACCAGCGTGAGGGTCAGCCGGAAGCTGTACTTGAGTGGTTCGCGCAGCGCGGCGAGATCGCCGTACTGCGAGTACGAGCTCTGCACCGCCTCCGACAGCGCCGCGAGCTGGGCCGGCACCGGGTAGACCGCGACCACGAAGCGCGCCGGGGCGCGCCCGGCGCGGTCGTCGAGCGCTGCGGCCGTGCGAATCAGGTAGCGCCCACCGGCCTGCGGCTCGAGACTCACGTACGGCACGTGCTGACCCACCTGGCTGACCAGGTCCGGGGGCGGCTGCGACGGCAGGTTCTCGAGCGGATTCTCCAGACTCGCGGCGAGGATGCGTTCGTGCTCGCCGAACAGCACCACCTCGAGCGCCTGCGTGGCGCGCCGCTCCGCATCGAGCCGCGCCTGCACGTCGGTCGCGGGGGCCCCGCCCAGGGAGTCCGCCAGCGCCTGGGTACGCGTCGAGTACTCGCGCATGCGCAGATCGAGCGCCGCGCGCGATAAGCCGAGCGCATCGGACAGGCCCTGCTTCACCTCCACCTTGAACCAGCTGTCGATGCCAACGTTGATGAACTCGAGCGACGACAGGTACACGATCAGGAGCGGCGCGATCACCAGCGCGCCGAAGATGCCGACGGTGCGCGCGGTGAGCCGCGAGCCGGGCACGTGCGCGCGATAGTCGCGCACCAGCCGCCACAGCTGGCGCGTGATCAGCACCGTGAGTGCGATCACGCCGCCAACGTCGACGATCAGGATCCACAGCTGCAGCCGCCCGAAGAGCGAGGAGTTCTGCACGCTCTTGGCGAGCAGCAGGAAGGCGCCGAGCGCGATCGTCGCCCACAGCAGCGCCTGGCCGACTGCGACCCAGCGCAGCCGACGCGGTCGGCCCTTCACACCGGGAGTGACCATGTGTACCACTCGCTGACGCGCACCCAGTCGTCCGTCCAGAAGAGGATAGCGCGCAGCGAGGCGGACAAGTGCCCGCGACGCACGCCGGCGCGCACGCTGATGGTGTAGTTGCTGCCGGTGTCGAGCTGCGGCTCCACCAGGATCGGCCAGGCGTCCACCTTGCCGAGGAATTCGAGCGCCTCGTCGACGGTGGCGAAGGTGGTCTGGTCGCCGCTGCGCACGTCGCGCACGACGTAGCGATTGCTGACCGCGTGGTAGCTCAGCTCGCGCCGCAGCGTCAGATCGACGAGGTTGGAGTTGAACCAGAAGCGCCGGGCACGATCGACCCGCGCATCGAGGTCGAAGCTGAGCGTAGTGCCGTCCTGCAGCGCCTCGCGGATGGACGGGCCCACCGGGTATTCCACGCGCGCATGCAGCAGGAACACCCCCTTGTCGATGTTCACGTACGCGGAACGCACCTCGAGGATGCCGTCGAGGGCGTCGGCATAGCTGACACCGAGCACCGGCAGCGTCAGGGCGCACGCCGCGAGCCGCCCGCGCCAGCTCGAACCTCTCCTTGTTGAAACGCCGCGTAGCATGGATGCAACGACTATGCTCGGATTGAACGCGGCCTGTGCGGACCGCCCGCCGCGTGCTCAGGTTCGGGCCGTTGTCTTTTCGAGACAAGCATAATAGAAGCCATCGGTCCCCGCCTCTGCTCCCGGCAGAAGCTGCACGCCGACCGCGCAGCCGAGCGCCCCGGGCGCCAGCGGGACGGCCGGCGCGATCGCGACGAGCGACGGTTCCGCTTCGAGGAGCGCCGCGACCACGCGCTCGTTCTCCTCGGGCAGCACCGAGCAGGTCGAATAGACGAGCCGCCCGCCGGGCGCGAGCTTAGCCGCCACGCAGCGCAGAATGGCGAGCTGCTGCCGCGCGAACGTCGCAAGGTCCGCGGGCCGGCGCAGCAGCTTGATGTCCGGGTGACGACGAATGACGCCGCTCGCCGAGCATGGTGCATCCACCAGGATGCGCTCGAACGCTCGCTCGCCGCGCAACGTCGCAGGATCGCCGGCATCGCCCGCGACCAGCTGCGCGTGGCGTCGCAGGCGTTGCAGGTTCTCGGCGATGAGCGACAGGCGTCCCGCATCGACGTCGAGTGCCGTCAGATCCGCCCCCTCGCCAAGGAGCTCGAGCAGGTGGCCGCTCTTGCCGCCGGGAGCCGCGCACGCGTCCAGGACCCGCATGCCGCGGCGGACGTTCAGCAGCGGCGCGGCGAGCTGCGCGCCGGCATCCTGCACGGAGACCTCGCCTGTGAGGAACCCCGGCAGCTTCATTACAGCCAACGGGCGCTCCAGAATGACGGCGGAGGGCATCCATTGTAGCGGCCGTGCGTCAATACCCGCCCCTGCGAGACTCGCCACGTAGTCTGCCGCACTCGTGCGCGACAGGTCGACCCGCAGGGCCATGGGCGCCCGGGCGTTGTTAGCGGCGAGGATCGCCTCGGTGCGCTCGCCCCAGGCGGCCTCGATCCGCTCGACCAGCCAGCGCGGATGAGCCGTGCGGCCGGCAGGCGTCGCATCGACGCGCTCGAGGAGCGCGGCACGCTCGACGAGGAAGCGACGCAGCACCGCATTCACGAGCCCCGTGGACTTCACCTGGCGCAGAAGCCGCGCCGCGTCGACCGCCGTGTGCACGACCGACTCGGGCACGTTGCGCGAGTACTCCACCTGGTGAGCCGCGACGACGAGGAGCGCGCGGACCGGCCCCGGCACTGCGGCGGGCCGCTCGAGCAGCGTCTCGAGCGCGGGGGCGAGACGCAGGTACCAGCGCAGTGTGCCCAGGGCCACGGCGCGCACCGCGCGCTCGTCGCCTTGGGCATCAAGAGCCGCGTCGGCGGACTTGCCCCGCTCGATCACCGCCTCCACCACACTGGCAGCCGAGGCGAGGGCCGGCGCCCCCGGGGCCCAGGGGGTCCTAGCCAAGGCGGCGGCCTGCGAGCGGCATGCCGCGGGCGAGGTCGCCGGCGCTCATGGGCCTGCCGCCAGAGCGCTGGACCCTCGTGACCGCGAGCCTCCCCGAACCACACTGAATGATCATTGATTGCTCATTTATCTCGACGATAGCCCCAGGATCGAATCTTTTCGACACATTTTCGTGGCCATCTTCCGCACGTGCGTCGAGGATCCGCAGCTGTGCGGCGTCGAGGCTCGTCTCGGCGACGGGCCAGGGGTTGAAGGCACGGACCTGGCGCTCGATGGCGGGCGCCGGCTGGGTCCAGTCGATCCGCGCTTCCGCTTTCCCGACCTTCGCGGCGTAGGTAATGCCCGCGGCCGGCTGTGGCACGGGCGGCGCCTGGGTGCCGGCCTCGAGCGCGGCGAGCACCTCGATGAGCGCGGCGGCGCCGAGCCGCGCGAGCGCCTCCTGCAGCGATCCCGCGGTCGCCCCGGGTGGAATGGCGAGCCGCCGCTGCAGCAGCAGCGGACCGGTGTCGAGACCTGAGTCCATCTGCATGATGCTGACGCCGGTCTCGGTGTCTGCGGCGAGCAGCGCCCGCTGGATCGGCGCGGCGCCCCGCCAGCGCGGCAGCAGCGAGGCATGGATGTTGAGACAGCCGAAGCGCGGCAGTGCGAGCAGCTCGCCCGGCAGCAACAGCCCGTAGGCGACCACTACCAGCACGTCCGGCGCCCACTGCGCGAGCTGCGTGCGCGCCGCGTCACTCGCGAGCGTCAGCGGCTGGGCGAGCGGTAGTCCCGCGGCGAGTGCCGCGCGCTTCACGGGGCTCGCAGTGAGATGCCGGCCGCGTCCGCTCGGGCGATCCGGCTGCGTCAGAACACCGACGACGTGGTGCCGGGCGCGCAGCGCGTCCAGCGCGGCAAGCGCAAATTCCGGCGTGCCCGCAAAGGCGGCGCGCAAATCAGTACGCGCGGCGCGTCGCGCTGGCTGCCGGCTGCGGCGCACTTCGCTCGCGGCGTTCCTTGACGAGTCGCTTGCGGATGCGCTCGCGCTTGAGATCGGAGAGGTAATCGACGAACAGCCGGCCCTCGAGATGATCGATCTCGTGTTGGATACACACCGCGAGGATGTCTTCGAAATCCTTCTCGAACGTTGCGCCATCGCGATGCTGCGCGCGCACCCGCACTCTCAGCGCGCGCTTCACGTCGTCGAAGATCCCGGGCACCGACAGGCAGCCTTCCTCCGTGCTCGCCTCGCCCTCGCGCGCGAGGATCTCAGGATTGACGAGCACCAGCGGCTCGTTGTGCTCCTTGGAGATATCGATCACGATGACTCGCTTGTGGACGTCGACCTGGGTCGCGGCCAGGCCGATGCCCGGCGCGGCGTACATGGTCTCGAGCATGTCGTCGATCAGCGTGCCGAGGGCGGCATCGAAGCGGGTCACCGGCTGCGCACGGGTGCGCAGCCGCGGATCGGGAAATTCAAGGATGGTTCTTAGGGCCATGGCGAGGTCTATATAGGGACGACGCGGCCCGTGATCCAGCGCACAAACTTGACATTAATTCGTGTACCGGCCGGGCGCCGTGCCAGTATAACGCCTAGAATCTTCCGCGCAGGCCTGGTCCGCCTCGCGCAATTGAGGAGTGGAGGATGGTCTCAAATCAAGTACTTGGAGCTCGCTTCGCTGCGGGCTGCCTGATCCTTGGCGTCGTGCTGGGCGGCTGTGCCCACACCAGGCAGTCTGACGAAGGTTCGTCCGCCCCTGCCCCCGCTCCCGCTGCCTCCGGCAACGCGACGGCCGCGCCCGCCCCGGAGCCGATGACCGCCACCGAGGCGGCCCTCGCTGCCGGTAGTAACGGCGCCCCCCAGGCCGCTGCAGCTGCGCCCGCCACGGACACGCGCGACATGGTGAGGGCCGGCGCGCCTAAGGAATACGTCGTGAAGCGCGGTGACACCCTGTGGGGTATCGCCTCGATGTACCTCAAGGACCCGTGGCTGTGGCCCGAGGTCTGGATCATCAACCCGCAGGTGCCGAACCCGCATCTCATTTATCCCGGCGACAAGCTCGCCCTCGCCTACGGCGCCAACGGCATGCCGCAGGTGCGACTGCTGGAGTCGGGCGCCGTGCGCCTCGACCCGCGCCTGCGCAGCGAGGCGCTCGAGAGCGCCATCCCGACCATCCCCTACTCCGCCATCGCGGCGTTCCTGACGCGGCCAACGGTCATGACCTCGGAGGAGATCCGCCACGCGCCCTACGTTCTGGCGTTCCGCGCCATGCACCAGGTCGGCGGCCAGGGCGACGAGGTGTACGTCAGCAACCTCGCCAGCACCGGCGCCAGCTCGCGCTACGCGGTCGTCCACGTCGATCAACCGCTGGTCGATCCCGATGACGGCAAGGTCGTCGGCTACGAAGGCCTCTACACGGCCACGGCGCTGGTGCAGCGCCACACTGACCCGGCCAAAGCAACGCTCATCGATCCGGCGCGCGAGACCGTCTCGGGAGACAAGCTGCTGGCGGCCGATAGCACCGAGGTTCCCCTCACCTTCACCCCCCGCCCGCCGGCGCACGAAGTGCGCGGCCAGATCATCGACGTGGTCGGCGGCACCAACTTCGCCGGCCAGTTCGAAGTCGTGGTGCTCAACCGCGGCACACGCCAGGGAATCGAGCCCGGCAACGTGCTCGCGATCGACCAGGCGGGCGATGTGGTGCGAGATCTGTACCGCAACGGTCGCCAGCTCGGCGACTCGAGCACCGCCACCTCGTTCGCGAAGAAGGTGCAGCTGCCCGAAGAGCGCATCGGCACGCTGCTGATCTTCAAGGTCTACGAGCGAGTGAGCTACGCGCTGATCCTCGGAGCGACCGACAGCGTCTTCAAGGGCGACTACGTCCATAACCCTTGACGGGTTAGCCTTCCCACCTGCTGGCTGAAGCGCTGCGGCACTGCCGTACGCGCTGGCGCGCGCTTGCGTGCCTTTTGCGGGACACGAGGCCGCGCCGGCATCCGCTATGCTCGCGCGCATGCAGGCACTCCGCGCACGCGCCGTGCTGGCGCGCACCCCCGCGTTGAGCTGCGCGGATCTCACCACACTGCTGGCGGCCGCCGGCGGGGAGCCGGAGCGCGCGCTCGCCGCAAGCATGGTGCGCGCGGCGCGGCTGCCGCCCGCGGCCCGCGCGTTCATGACAGCGCCGGCGGAGAGCGCGATCGCCGACGACCTGTCGTGGCTTGGGCGCAGCGGCGCACGCATCCTGCTGTGCACCGACCCGGAGTACCCGCCGCTCTTGCTTCAGATCGCCGCGCCGCCCGCCGCGCTCTACGTGCTCGGCTCCATCGCTGCGCTGAGCTCGCCACAGCTCGCGATGGTCGGCTCGCGCAGTCCGACGTCCCCCGGCCGCGCCACGGCGCACGAGTTCGCGGCGTGGTTTGCGCGCGCCGGCCTCACCGTGACCAGCGGGCTCGCGGTGGGGATCGACGCCGCGAGCCATGAAGGGGCGCTCGCCGGCGGCGGACACACGGTCGCGGTGTGCGGCACCGGCCTCGAGCAGGTCTACCCCGCGGAGCACCAGGGGCTCGCGCAGCGCATCGCGGCACACGGCGCGCTGGTGTCGGAATTCCCGCCCGGCACGCCGCTGGCGCGCGCGAACTTCCCGCGGCGCAACCGCATCATCAGCGGGCTGTGCATCGGCACCCTGGTGGTGGAGGCGGCACGCCACAGCGGCTCGCTGATCACCGCGCGGCTGGCGGTGGAAAGCGGCCGGGAGGTGTTTGCCATCCCCGGCTCGATCCACAGCCCGCTGTCACGCGGCTGCCACCAACTCATCAGGCAGGGGGCGAAGCTCGTCGAGGAGGCGGCGGACGTGCTGTCGGAGCTGCAGATTTCAGTGCCGAAAGAGCCACTTACGGCGCAGTTGGCAGCGCCGCCAAAGCCACGGGTATTGGACAAGGAGTATGAAATGCTGTTAGATGCGCTCGGCTTTGAACCCGCGACCATTGACACCCTCGTCGCACGCACCCACCTGCCCGGCGAATCAGTTGCCTCCATGCTGCTGATACTCGAGCTCGAGGGACGTGTGGCGCCACTCCCGGGCGGCCGCTACGGCCGCATACCTTGAGACATGACGACTGGCAGCATTCTCGACATCCTGATCTACGTCTTTGACCGTTACATGCTCGATGAGGCGCCGGCAGTGCCGGAACGCGAGCACCTGGCGCGCGACCTCGAGCACGCCGGCTTCCCGGCGGCGAAGGTGGAGCAGGCACTCGACTGGCTCACCGATCTCGCCTGCGGCCACCAGCGGGCGCTCGTCGCGCACGACGCCGCGCCGCCGGGCGGCCTGCGCGTGTACAGCGACAGCGAGCTCGCGCGACTTTCCACCGAGTGCCGCGGACTGCTGCTGACGCTCGAGCGCGCGCAGGTGCTCACGGCGCAGCAGCGCGAGATCGTGATCGAACGCCTGCTGGCGCTCGATGGCGAGGAGCCCGACACCGAGCAGCTCAAGTGGGTAGTCCTCATGGTGCTCTCCAGCCAGCCCGGCCAGCAGCTCGCGGTCGAGCGCCTCGGCGGACTGGTCACGGAAGTGCGCATCAATGCGCCCCACTGAGCGCCGCGGGCGCGGGTTGAGTCTGGTCCGCGGCTCGTCCGCGGTTTTTCGTTTTAGGCGCGCGCGTTTCTAACGGGCATGGCAGCCAACCTCGTCATCGTCGAATCCCCGGCCAAGGCCAAGACCATCAAGAAGTACCTCGGCCGGGACTTCGAGGTGCTCGCCTCCTACGGCCACGTGCGCGATCTGGTGCCCAAGGAAGGCGCCGTCGATCCCGACAACGGCTACGCCATGAAGTACCAGGTGCTCGAGAAGAACGAGCGTCACGTGGCGGCCATCGCGCGCGCGCTGACGCGCGCTAGCGCGCTGTACCTGGCCACCGACCCGGATCGCGAGGGTGAGGCCATCGCCTGGCACCTGCGCGAGATCCTGCGCTCGCGCGGCGAGCTCGACGGCAAGGACGTGCACCGCGTGGTGTTCTACGAGATCACGCGCAACGCCATCCGCGCGGCGGTGGACAAGCCGCGTGAGCTGTCGCTCGACCTGGTGAACGCGCAGCAGGCGCGTCGCGCACTCGACTACCTGGTGGGCTTCAATCTCTCACCGCTGCTGTGGAAGAAAGTGCGCCGCGGGCTGTCGGCGGGACGCGTGCAGAGTCCGGCGCTGCGCATGATCTGCGAGCGCGAGGAGGAGATCGCCGCCTTCGTGGCGCGCGAGTACTGGACCATCGAGGGCGAAGGCACGCACAGCAGCCAGGCCTTCCCGCTGAAGCTGCTCGAGTACCGCGGCGAGAAGGTCGAGCAGTTCAGCTTCACGACCGAGGCGCAGGCGCGCGAGGTCGAGCGCACGCTGCTCCTCGCCGCGGGCGCGGGCGCGGGCGCGGAGCAGCCCGGCAGGCTCAGCGTCGTCGCCATCGACCGCAAGCAGCGCCGCCGCAATCCTGCGCCGCCCTTCACCACCTCGACGCTGCAGCAGGAGGCCGCTCGCAAGCTCGGCTTCAACGCGCGCCGCACCATGCGCCTCGCGCAGCAGCTCTACGAGGGGGTCGACATCGGCGAGGGCAGCGTCGGGCTCATCACCTACATGCGCACCGACTCGGTGTCGCTCGCGGCGGAAGCGGTGAGCGAGATCCGCGAGGTCGCCGCCAGGCTCTACGGTGCACACGAGGTCGCCGAGGAGCCGCGCATCTACAAGACCAAATCGAAGAACGCCCAGGAAGCGCACGAGGCCATCCGTCCGACCTCGGCGGCGATCACGCCGGCGGACGTCGAGAGCAAGATCGAGGACGACCTGTATCGTCTGTACGCGCTGATCTGGAAGCGCGCGGTCGCCTCGCAGATGAGCCACGCGCTGTTCGACACCGTCGCCGTCGACCTGCTCGCCGGGGCCGACGGGCGCGAGCGGCACCTGCTGCGCGCCAACGGCTCGACGCTGGTGAAGGCGGGCTTCATGGCGGTGTACCAGGAGGGCAGCGACGACGCCGCGGCGGACGAATCCGATCACGTGCTGCCGGCGATGCAGGAAGGCGACACCGTGAGCCTCACCGCGCTCGCCGCCGCGCAGCACTTCACCGAGCCGCCGCCGCGCTACAGCGAGGCTTCGCTGGTCAAGGCGCTCGAGGAGCACGGCATCGGCCGGCCCTCGACCTACGCCACCATCATCTCCACGCTCCAGGACCGCGAATACGTCGAGATGGACGCGCGGCGCTTCGTGCCGACCGACATCGGCAAGATCGTCAACCGCTTCCTCACGCATCACTTCCACCGCTACGTGGAGTACGGCTTCACCGCGGCTATGGAGGACGAGCTCGACGCGGTGTCGCGCGGCGAGGAAGAGTGGACCACGCCGCTCGAGAAGTTCTGGAAGCCCTTCATCCACCAGGTCGAGAAGATCGAGCGCACCGTCACGCGCGAGCAGGTGGCGCAGGCGCGCGAGCTCGGCAAGGACGCGGCGAGCGGCAAACCGATCACCGTGCGCATGGGCCGCTTTGGTCCGTTCGTGCAGATCGGCACCAAGGACGATGCGGAGAAACCGCGCTTCGCCGGCCTGCGTCCGGGGCAGAAGATGGATGCGATCACGCTCGCCGACGCCATGGAACTGTTCAAGGTGCCGCGCACGCTCGGCGAGACGGCCGAAGGTGAGACGATCGTCGCCAACGTCGGGCGCTTCGGCCCGTACGTGAAATACGGCAGCAAGTACGCCTCGCTGAAGGAGGACGATCCGTACACCGTGACGCTCGAGCGGGCGCGCGAGGTGATCCGCCTGAAGAAGGAGGCCGACGCCAACCGCATCATCCAGGACTTTGCCGACGCCGGCATCCAGGTGCTCAACGGCCGCTACGGGCCTTACATCACCGACAGGAAGAAGAATGCCAAGATCCCGAAGGATCGCGATCCGAAGGCGCTGACGCTCGAGGAGTGCCGCGTGCTGCTCGCCGCCGCGCCCGAGCGTGGCGGTCGCTTCGGCCGCTGGGGGCGTCGCAAGCCCGCGGCAGCTCCCGCACCCGGCGCCGACGGTGCAGGCGGCGACGGGGCACAGGGCGCCGCGCAAGCTGGCGCACAAGCGACCGCGCGGGCAGCGGGCGCACGCGGCAAGCGCGCGGCGAAGAAGAAAGCGGCTGTCGGCCGGGGCGACGCCGGGCCGCGCGTTGCGCCCGTTGCGGCGCCCAGTGCGGCGCCCAGTGCGCCGCCCGTTGCGCCCTCGGTTGCGCCGCCTGCGGCGGGGCACGCCGGCAAGGCACGCGGCCCGCACGCGAGGGCAAAGACCCCGGCGCGCGCGGGGCGCAAGACGCGGCGGGGTGTGAAGGCGGCCGCCGCCAAGAGCGCCACGGGCAAGACCGCGAAAGCGGGAGGCTCGGCAGCTGGTCGTACGCGGGGACTGAAGTAACCCCGACTGAGGCCTAGCACCCTATCGTTGCTAGCGCACGCTGACCGCCGCGTGCGGAACATCCCTTTCGGAACATCCCTTTCCGCAACAGCTGACCCCCGCGTGCGGAACATCCCTTTCCGCAACAGTTGCGCTCAGACGCAACTATTACCCGTGCACACTCCGCTCACTTTGTAAGGCCCCGCTGCTGCCGCGCGCGATACATCGCCTTCCGAAACAGTTGCGTCCAGGCGCAACTGTTGCGAAAAAATACCCCTGCACACCCGCTCACCGGCTAGCGCCCCGGCGCCGCCGCTTCACCGCCGTTGCCGTTGCCGTCGCCCTCGCTGGCGCTGGCGCCGGCAAGAAACGCGTCGATCGCCGCCACGCACTGCGGCTCATCGAGCAGCGGCGGGTGGCCGCGGTTGGCCACCGTGAGCACCCGCAGGTCCGGCTTCTCGCGCTGCATGCGCGCCAGCGTCGCCGCGCCCAGGACGTCCGAGTGCGCGCCGCGGATCGCGAGCATCGGGACCTTGGCCAGCGCGCCCCACAGCGGCCACAGGTTCGGCGCGGCGCCATCGCTGTTGCGCAGTGGCTCGCCGATCAGCGGGTCGGCATCCGCCTGCGGCACGCCCTGCGCGTCGGCGCGATAGCTCAGGCGCGCAATTCTCTCCCAGCGCTCATCACTCAGGTCCGGCCATGCGGAGCCGTACACGCCACGCACCAGCGCGACCGCCTCGGGCCAGCTGCGCACCGGCGCTGCCTTGCCGGCATAGCCGCGGATGCGCTCAAGGCCGGCGGGTTCGATTTCGGGGCCAACGTCGTTGAGGACGATGCCGGCGACGAGCCCCGGCTGCATGACCGCGAGCACCATCGCCATGAGACCGCCCATGGAGGTGCCGATCACGGTCACGCGTTGTGCACCCAGGCCGGCGAGCAACAACAGCAGGTCCCGCAGATAGATCGGTATCTGGTAGTTGTTGAAGCTCGGATCACGCGCCGAGAGCCCGCGACCGCGCACATCGGGCACGATGACGCGGCAGCGCGCAGCGAGGTGCACGGCAAGCTCCTCGAAATCACGGCCGTTGCGCATCAGGCCGTGCAGGCACACCACTGCCGGGGCGCCGGCCGCCGGGCCGGGGTACACGCGGCTGAAGAGTCGCAGGCCGTCGTGGCTATCGAACCAGTATTCCGCGGCGCTCATGCGTTCTACGATCCACAATGACGATTGCTGTGATCTTACGACCCCCAGGGCCTTCAGCATGAAGTACCGCCATGGCTGCCACGCGGGCAACTTCGCCGACGTGCACAAGCACGTAGCGTTGCTGGCGCTGCTGCGGGCGTTGCAGGGCAAGGACAAGGGATTCCTGTATCTCGACACGCACGCAGGCCGTGGCAGCTACGACCTGTCGAGCCCGACCGAAGAAGCTGCCGCGGGCATCGAGCGCTTCCTCGCATCAAGCTGCGAGGCGCCGGAGCTGCACGAGTATGCGGCGCTGCTCGGCGGGTTTCGCAGCCCCGCGGCGGATCGCCACCGCTATCCGGGCTCGCCGCTCATCGCCGCGCTCGAACTGCGCCCGCAGGACCGCGCGGTGTTCATCGAGCTGCAGGGAGCCGAGGCCCACGCCCTGGAGGAATCACTCACCGCGTTCGGTGCGGCGGGCGCCAGGATGCGCATCGAGCGCGGCGACGGCTTCGAGCGCCTGAAGGCCTTCCTGCCGCCGCCTGAACGGCGCGGCCTCACGCTGCTCGATCCCCCCTATGAGGAGACGCGGACGGACTTTGCGCGTCTGGCGGCGGCGCTCGCGGAGGTCTTGCGACGCTTCCCGAGTGGAGTGGTCGCGGCCTGGTATCCGATCAAGGACCAGCGCACCACGAACGCCTGGCTGAGCGGCAGCCTGCCGCCCCTGGCGGCCCCGCTGCTGCAAAGCGAGCTGTGGTTGTATCCACGCGACGCGCGTGTCGGATTGAACGGCTCGGGACTGTTGATCGCCAACCCGCCGTGGCGCTTCCTCGAGCGCATGCAGGTATGGCTGCCGCAGCTGCAGGCGTGCCTGACCGCCGCTCCCGGTGGCGCCGGGTCCCGCGGAGGCAGCAGCGCGCGGATGCTGTCACAATCGGCGCAATGAGTCCGACTGCCGACCGGTACGGCGTCTTCGGCCACCCTGTGGGCCACAGTCTCTCCCCGTTCATTCACGCGATGTTCGCGCGCGAGACCGGGCAGGACATGAGCTACCGCCCGTTCGACGTGCCGCCGGAGGATCTCGACGCGCGCGTGCGCGCTTTCTTCGCCGAGGGCGGCAGCGGGCTGAACATCACGCTGCCGCACAAGCTGGCGGCGGTGGAGCTCGCCGCCGAGCTGACCGAGCGCGCGGCCCACGCGGCCGCTGTCAACACCCTCGCGCTGCGCGACGGACAGGTGCTCGGCGACAACACCGACGGCATCGGCCTGGTGCGTGACCTGTGCGACAACCTCGGGGTCGTGATCACCAACCGGCGCGTCCTCGTCCTCGGTGCCGGCGGGGCGACGCGCGGGGTGCTCGCGCCGCTGCTCGGCCTGCAGCCGGCGGAGCTCATCATCGCCAACCGCACTGCGGACCGCGCCGAGGCGCTCGCCGCCGCCTTCGCCGATCTCGGCGACGCGCACGGCGTGGGCTTTGCGGACGTGGGCGATGACGCCTTCGACCTCGTCATCAACGCCACCTCCGCCAGTCTCTCGGGCGAGATGCCGCCGTTGCCGCCGCCGGCGGTCGGACCGCAGACGGTGTGCTACGACCTCGCCTACGGCAAGGACGCGACAGTGTTCGTGAAGTGGGCGCAGGGCGCCGGCTGTGCGCAGGCGCTGCAGGGACTCGGGATGCTGGTGGAGCAGGCGGCCGAGTCCTTCCACGTGTGGCGCGGGGTGCGGCCGGACACGGCGACCGTGCGCGCCGCGCTGCGCGAGCGCGCCGCGCTGCTAGGTGGCCGGGGCTGAATGACCGGCGGCGGGCGCCGCCCCGCCTTCCGCCTGGCGCGCCTGCGCGTGGTGGTCCGCAGCGAGCAGCATGTAGAAGGCCGGGACCACGAACAGCGTGAACAGCGTGCCGATCGACAGGCCGGTCGAGATCACCAGGCCCATGGCGAAGCGCCCCGCGGCGCCGGCGCCGGTGGCGATCACCAGCGGAATCACCCCGAGCACCATGGCGGCGGTCGTCATGAGGATCGGGCGCAGCCGCACCGCCGCGCCGTGCTCGATCGCCTCGCGCTTGCTCATGCCAGCGCGCTGCGACTCGTTGGCGAACTGCACGATGAGGATGCCGTGCTTGGAGACCAGCCCCATGAGCGTCACCAGGCCCACCTGGGTGAAAATGTTCAGGCTCGAGATCAGGTTGACGAAGATCAGCGCGCCGAACAGCGCCATCGGCACCGACACCAGGATCACCAGCGGGTCGCGCAGGCTGTTGAACTGTGCCGCGAGCGCCAGGAACACGATGATGACGGCGAACAGCAGCGTGGTGGCAAAGCCGCCGGATTCCTGCACGAACTGGCGTGACTGGCCCGAATAATCCAGCTGATAGCCGCTCGGGGCGACCTCGATGAGCGCATCGTGCAGGAACTTGAGCGCCTCGCCCTGCGACATGCCGCTCGCGCCGGAGATGGTCGCGGAGTTGAGCTGCTGGAAGCGGTTGATCGACTCCGGCACCACCGCGTGCTTGAGGCTGGCGAGGGTGGCGGCCGGAATGACCGTGCCGTTGGGCGCACGCACGTAGTAGTCCAGCACCTGATTGGGATTCAAGCGATCGGTCTGCAGCACCTGCGGTATGACCTTGTAGGAGCGGCCCGCGATCGAGAAGTAGTTGACGTAGCCGCCGCCGAGGGCGGCACTCAACGCGCTGCCGACGTCCTGCTGTGTGAGCCCGAGCGTCGACACCAGGTCGCGGTCGACCACCACTGTCGACTGCGGCTTGTCGATCTTCAGATCCGTGTCAACGAAGTAGAATTTGCCGCTGTCGCGCGCCTTCCTTAGCACCGCCTGGGCCACCTCGTTGAGGTTCTGAAACGGGTCGGTGGTGTTGATGACCACCTGGATGGGCGCACCCTGGGCGCCCGGCAGCGAGGGCAGCGCGAACACGAAAATCTGCCCGCCGGCGACCTTGCCCCACATCTGCTGCAGCACCTGCTGCAGCTCGTGCGCGGAGCGTTTGCGCTCCTCCCAGGGCTTGAACACCATGCCGCCGAGTCCCTGCCCCGGGGTGGTGATCTGGAACATCATCTCGTACTCGGGCAACTTTCGGCCGAGCGCGAACATCTGCTGCGCGTAGCCGAGCATCTGCTGCGAGGTCGCATCCGGGGAGGCCTTGAGCTGGTAGAAGAGAAAGCCCTGATCCTCCTCCGGGGTGAGCTCGGACTGCGAAGTCATGCCGAGCAGGATGGTGGCGCCGAACAGCATCAGGCCCATCACCACCATCACGCTCCAGGTGCTGAGCGTCGCGCGCAGCAGGCGCTGGTAAGCGTTGCGCACCGCGGTGAACTGGCGGTCGATGAACTGCACGAAGCGCCCGCTCTCCTGCTCGCTGCTGAAGAAGCGCGAGCACATCATCGGTGAGAGCGTCAGCGCGATCACCGCCGACACGGTCACAGCTCCTGCGAGCGTGAACGCGAACTCGGTGAACAGCGCGCCGGTGAGCCCCTTCTGGAAGCCGATCGGCACGTACACCGCCACCAGCACCACGGTCATCGCCAGGATCGGTCCGCCGAGCTCGCGAGCCGCGAGCAGCGCCGCCTCGAGCGGGCTCTTGCCCTCCTCCTTCATGTGGCGGTCGACGTTCTCGACCACGATGATGGCATCGTCGACCACCAACCCGATGGCCAGCACCAGCGCGAGCAGCGTCAGCAGGTTGATCGAGTAGCCGAGCGCCAGCATGACGAAGAAGGTGCCGACCAGCGACAGCGGCATGGCGATCACCGGGATGATCACCGCACGCACGCTGCCGAGGAACAGGAAGATCACCAGCGTGACGATCAGCAGCGCTTCGATCAGCGTCTTCACCACCTCGCGGATCGAGGAGGTGATGAATTTGGTGCTGTCGTAGACGATCGTGCCCACCAAGCCGCTCGGCAGCTGCGACTGGATCTCGGGCATGTGGTCGCGCACGCGCTGCGCCACTTCGAGCACGTTCGCCTCGGGCGCCGCCTTGATGCCAATGAACACGGCCAGCGTGCCGCTGAAGGCCACGTTGCTGTCGTAGTCCTCGGCGCCGAGCACGACGGTGGCGACGTCCTGCAGCCGCACGATCGCCCCGTCCTTCTGCTTGATGGCGAGCTTCTTGAATTCGTCCACCGAGTGCAGGTCGGTGGCGGCGGTGAGATCGACGCTCACCATCTGTCCCTTGGTGGTACCGACCGCTGCCAGGTAGTTGTTGGAGCTGAGCGCCTGGAAGACGTCCGTGGCGGTGACGCCGTGCGCCGCCAGCTGCGCGGGATTGAGCCAGGCGCGCAGCGCGAACTGCCGGCCGCCCAGGATCTCCGCGGTCTGCACGCCCTGCAGCGCATCGAGCTTCGGCTTCACCACGCGCGCCAGATAGTCGGTGATGCTGTTGGAGGGCAGCACGTCACTGCGGAAGCCGAGGTACATGGCGTCGAGGGATTGGCCGATCGCCACGGTCAGCACCGGCTGCTGCGCCTGCGGCGGCAGCTGGTTGCGCACCGAGGTGACCTGCGTCTGGATCTCGGTGAGCGCGCGGTTCGCGTCGTAATTGAGGCGCAGCGTCGCGGTGATGGTCGAAAGCCCCGTGACGCTGGTGGAGGACAGGTAGTCGATGCCCTGGGCCTGCGCGATCGCCTGCTCGAGCGGCTGGGTGATGAAGCCGCCGACGGTGTCGGCATCCGCGCCGAAGTAGGCAGTCGTGATCGTGACCACGGCGTTCTCGGTCTTCGGGTACTGGCGCACCTGCAGGTCGGAGAGCGCGCGCAGCCCGAGCACGAGAATCAGCGCGCTGACGACGATCGCCAGAACCGGTTTCCTGATGAATACGTCGGTGAAGCTCATGGGCGCTGCCTCAGCGCTCCTGCGGCGTGGGACTCGGGCTGTCAGCGGGTCGCACGCTGTTGTCGACGCGCAGCGGCGAGCCGGCCTTGAGCTTGATCTGGCCGCTGGTCACCACTTCGACGCCCTCGCGTACTCCGGTCAGGATCGCCACCTGGTCGCCCCGCGTCAGACCGCTCGTCACGAACTGCAGCTGCGCCACCGGGGCATCCGCGGGCAGCTGCGGTCCCTTGGCCGGCGCGGGCTTGGCGGGGCGCGAGTCCGGCCCGCTGTTGTTCTCGACGGCCGCGGTCGCCTGCTGCTTGTCGAAATCGGCCTTGGTCGTCACCACGTAGACGGTCTCGCCGTAGGGGTTGTAGACCACCGCGGTCTGCGGCAGCGTCAGGTAGCGCTGCTCCGTGCCGACATCGACGCTGACGTTGACGAACATGCCCGGGGTCAAGACGCGATCGGGGTTGGGCACCTCGGCCTCGACCTGCACGTTGCGCGTGTCGGTGTCGACCTTCGGGCTGATGGCGTTCAGCGTGCCGGGGAAGACTTTGCCGGCGAAGGCATCGAGCGTGAGGGCGACCTTCTGCCCGTTGTGCAGATCCGCCAGCACCTTCTGCGGGACGTAGAAGTCGACGTACACCGGGTCGAGCTGCTGCAGCGTCAGCACCATGTTGCCGGAGTCGAGGTACGCGCCCGGGTTGACGGTCACGATGCCGACGCGCCCGCTGAACGGCGCGCGCAGCTGCTTCTTCGATACGATCACCTGCTGCTGCGCGACCGCGGCCTCCTTCACCTTGAGGTCCGCCGCGGCCGTATCGTAATCGGCCTGGGCGATCACCTTGACGGCGAGCTGGTCCTGCGCGCGCTTGAACGTGACGCGCGCGAGATTCAGCTGCGCCTGCAGCTGCACCAGTTCCGCGACGTCCTCGCTGTCGCGCAGCTGCAGCAATACCTGGCCGGCCTTGACCTCATCGCCCGACTTCACGTTGACGGCGGTCACGAGGCCCGCCACATCCAGCGCCAGGTCCGCGCCGCGTGCCGCGCGCAGCGTGCCGACCGCGCGCAGCTGCGGCTGCCACTGCTGGTAGCTGGCCTTCGCGGTGCTCACCACCACCGGCGGCGGCGGCTTCATGCCGGCGATCATCTTCATGATCATCAGCACCTTGATGCCGGCGATGAGGCCGATCAGCCCGAGCACCGCCACGATCATGATGACCATGCGGCGGGTCGTGCTCGGTCTGTCTGCACGCGTCTGCATGCGCGGCCTCCCTCGATCCATTCATGTTGGCGGCCGTGCCCACGTTGCCGTGGACGGCTTGTTTGCGCGCTGCGGCACGCCCGTCGCAAGCGGGAGCGACGGGGCGCTATTCTGCCAAAACCCGCGCCGTGGTGACGATTACTTTGCGGAACGCCCCGCCGCGCTGGCGGGTGCGCCTGCCGCGCGGTTCTATCCCGTTTGGGTCAGCCCGGACTGCCTCTTTCGCGCCTCCATCGGCTAACGCATGGTGACGAGCTCCTCGGCGCTCGTCGGGTGGATCGCCACGGTGTCGTCGAAGTCCCGCTTGGTGGCGCCCATGCGCACCGCCACGGCAAAGCCCTGCAGCATCTCGTCGGCCCCCTGTCCCACCACGTGCAGCCCGACGATGCGCTGCTCCGCGCCCGCGGTCACCAGCTTCACTTCCGAGCGCGGTTTGCTGGTGGTGAGGGCGTTGTAGAGCGCGACGAAACTGGAGCGGAACACCTTGACGTTGTGCGCACCGTAACGCTCGCGCGCCGCACTCTCCGACAGCCCCACCGTGCCGAGCGGCGGACGGCCGAAGATCACCGTCGGGATGTTCTCGTAGTCGAGGTGCCGGTCGCTCTGCCCGCCGAACAGGCGGTCCGACAGTCGCCGTCCGGCGGCGATCGCCACCGGGGTGAGCTGCGCGCGTCCGGTGACGTCACCAATGGCGTAGACGCCCGGCGCACTGGTCGCCTGGTACAGGTCGGTGGCGATGAAGCCCTGCCCGTCGAGGCGCACCCCGGCGCGCTCGAGGGCGAGATCCTCCACCTGCGCGACGCGACCGATCGCCCACAGCACGCAGTCGAACGGCCCGAAGCGCCGGCCGTCGCGCGCCTCGAGCGTGAGTGCGCCGTCGCGGCGCGTGAGCGCGGCGAGTGCGGCGTTGGTCATGATCTGCACGCCCTCCTCGCCCAGGATCCGCAGGATCCCCTCCCCGAGCATCGGGTCGAAGGCGCGCAGCGCCGTCGCGCCGCGCAGCACCAACGTGGTGTGCGCGCCGAGGCCCGCGAGGATACCGGCCAGCTCGACGCCGATGTAGCTGCTGCCGACGACCGCGACGCGCCCGGGCCGCGCATCGAGCGTGAAGAATCCGTCGGAGGTGATCCCGAGCTCGGCGCCGGGAATCGGCGGCACGAGCGGCCGCCCGCCGCTCGCTACCACGATGTGCGCGGCGGCGAGCGTGCGCCCGCCGGCGCTCACGTTGTGCGCATCGAGGAAGGCGGCGCGCGCGCGGATCAGCTCGACGTTGCGCTTGGCGAGATTGGCCGCGTAGATGCCGTTGAGCCGCTCGATGTACGCGTCGCGCCGGGCGCGCAGCAGCGGCCAGTCGAGCCCGCGCTCCTCGACGCCGAAGCCGTAGTCGCGGGCATCGTGCAGCGCGCTGCCGAGCTCGGCGGCGTTCCACATGATCTTCTTCGGCACGCAGCCGCGGTTGACGCAGGTGCCCCCGAGCGCGTCGGGCTCCACCAGCACCACGCGCGCGCCGTATTCGGCGGCGCGCTGCGCCGCGGCCAGCCCGCCGCTGCCGCCGCCGATCACCACCAGATCGAAGCCTTCAGCCATGACACCCCCGCAAGCACCTGCCAGCGCATGTTAGCGAAAGAAGGCGCGCCAGGGGCCGCGCGGCGGGGCGCGGGGCCGCGCGGCGCGGGGCCGCCGGCTACAATGCCCGCATGGACAACCCGTTACTCGCTGAGCAGGACCTGCCGGCCTTCAGGCAGATCCTTCCCGAGCACGTCGAGCCGGCGGTGCGCGAACTGCTGGCCGCGAACCGCGCGCGCATCGGCGAGCTCGCGCAGCTGCCGCAACCGACCTTCGCCACGCTGGTCGAGCCGCTCGAAGAGCTGCACCACCGCACCTCGCGCACCTGGTCGCCGGTGAGCCATCTGAACGCGGTGCTGAACTCGGCGACGCTGCGCGAGAGCTACAACGCCTGCCTGCCGCTGCTGTCGGCCTACCAGACCGACCTGGCGCAGAGCGAGCCACTCTACCGCGCCTACCGCGCCATCGCCGCGCAGCAGGGGGCGGCGCTCGCCCCGGTGCAGCGCCAGCTCCTCGAGCACACGGTACGCGACTTTCGCCTAGCCGGCGTCGGGCTGCCCGACGAGCGCAAGGAGCGCTTCAAGTCGGCGATGCTCGAGCTCGCCAAACTGCAGGCGAAGTTCGAGGAGAACGTGCTCGACGCCACCAATCACTGGACGCGGCACGTGCAGGACGCCGACGAGCTGCGCGGCCTCAACGAGACGCTCATCGAGCAGGCGCGCCGCCGTGCGCAGGAACGCGACGCCGCGGGCTGGATCCTGAGTCTCGATCAGCCGACCTACGTCGCGGTGGTGACCGATGCCGAGTCGCCGGACCTGCGGCGCGCGTTCTACGAGGCCTGGAGCACGCGCGCCTCCGACCAGGGTCCGTGCGCCGGGCGCTGGGACAACTCCCCGGTGATGGAGCAGATCCTGGCGCGGCGGCATGAGGCGGCGCGGCTGCTCGATTTCGACAGCTACGCGCACTTCGCCCTGGCGCGGCGCATGGCGCACTCGGTCGAGGAGGTGCTCGACTTTCTCAGCGAGCTCGCCGCGAGCGCGCGCGGCGCGGCGCAGGCGGAGTTTGCCGAGCTCGAGGAGTTCGCCGGCCGGCGCCTCGCGGCCTGGGACGTGAGCTTCTACGCGGAAGCGCTGCAGCGCGAGCGTTTCAGCGTCTCGCAGGAAGAGCTGCGGCCGTACTTTCCGCTCCCCAAGGTGCTCGCCGGACTGTTCGAGGTCGCCGAGCAGCTGTTCGACATCCGCATCACCGAGCGCAGCGACGTGCCGCTGTGGCATGCGGACGTGCGTTTCTTCGATATCGCCGCGGCGGGCGGCGAGGCGCTCGGCAGCTTTTATCTCGATGCCTACGCGCGCCCCAACAAGCGCAGCGGCGCCTGGATGGACGAGTGCGTCGGCAGGAAGCGCCTGTCCTCGGGAGCGGCGCTGCCGGTCGCCTACCTGGTGTGCAACTTCCTGCCGCCGGGTGCGCAGCGCCCGGCGCTGCTGACGCACGACGACGTGGTGACGCTGTTCCACGAGTTCGGCCACGGGTTGCACCACCTGCTGACGCGCGTCGATTACCCGAGCATCGCCGGCATCAACGGCGTCGCCTGGGACGCGGTCGAGCTGCCGAGCCAGTTCTTCGAGAACTACGCCTGGGACGGCGCGGTGCTGCAGCGTATCTCCGGGCACTTCGAGAGCGGCGCGCCGCTACCCACCGACCAGCAGGCGCGGCTGCGCGCCACCCGCAGCTTCCAGGCGGGGCTTTCCATGGTGCGGCAGCTCGAGTTCGCGCTGTTCGATTTCCGCCTGCACAGCGAGTATTCACCCGAGCGTGGCGCGCGCGTCGCCGAGATCCTCGGCGAGGTGCGCAGCAGCGTGGCGGTGGTGCCGGTGCCGCAGTGGAATCGCTTCGCACACAGCTTCGGGCACATTTTCGCCGGCGGTTACGCCGCCGGTTACTACAGCTACAAGTGGGCCGAGGTGCTGGCGGCGGACGCGTTCGCCGCCTTCGAGGAAAGCGGCGTGTTCGACCGCGCTACGGCGCAGCGCTTTCTCGACACCATCCTGAGCCGCGGCGGCAGCCGCGACGCGCTGGAAGCGTTCATCGAGTTCCGCGGGCGCCGCCCGGACGTGCGTGCGCTGCTGCGCCAGCACGGCATCGACCACGCGGGCGAGCTGGCCTCGTGAGCCGCCGCGGCCGGACGCCGTCGCTCGCCCGGGCGCTGTCCCTCGCCGCGCTGCTGGCGCTCGCCACGGCGCACGCCGAGACGCTCTACGTGGTCGAGCAGCTCGTGGTCAACGTCAACAGCGCCCCGGATGCGAGCGGCGAGCGTATCGCCACGGTGAAGAGCGGCGAGGGCGTGGAGCTCCTCGAGCGCCAGGGCGAGCAGGTGCACGTGCGACTGGCGGGCGGGCGCGAGGGCTGGATCCGCGCCGGCTACCTGTCGGCGGCCGCGCCGTTGCGGGTCCAGCTGGCGCAGCGCGACGCGGAAGTGGCGCGCCTGCAGGAGGAGTTGAAGCGGCTCGCGGCGCAACCCGCCGTGGCCCGCAGCCCCGCCGCCGGCGCCGCCGCTCCCACAGCCGCCGCCTCCCCGGCCGCCGACTCCCCCGCTGCGCCACCTCCGGCCGCGGCCGAGGATCCGGGAAACTCCTCCGGGATGTTGTTCGGCGGCAGCACCGCCGAACACCCGGTGCGCCCGTGGCCGTGGGCGCTCGGTGGCGCGCTGCTCGGGCTCGCCATCGGTTTCGCGCTGGGCGTCGTGCTGCTCGACCGCCACATCCGCCGCAAATACGGGGGACTGCGCATTTACTGAACCACTTGAGAGTCGGCGCGGCCCCACGTACAAAGTCAAACCGCGAAGCGGGGGTCGGTGGTCCGGATCGAAAGTGTGCGCCGTGTCGCGGCGCAGCATGCTGCCAGGTGCCTACACTGATGTTTAAGCCAGAGATTTCGGCCCACGGGCGGGGAACAGGGCCGCAAGAGCGAAGCCTTAAGCGTCAACAAATGAGCAGCATCAGGCGCAGTGATTTCGACGTTACCAACAGCGTGCAGGTGAGCTCGCCGCAGGCGGTGTTCGCCGCCGTGGAAGGGCTGTGCCGTCCGACCTGGCCCGAGCTTTCCCTGGAGCCGCTCGCGCGCGCCTTCACCCACTTCGAGCGGCTGTTCGCCGGCGAGGTGCCCGGCTGGCACGGCGTCGACACTGTCTATCACGATCGCCAGCACACATTGGACATAACGCTGGCGGTCGCGCGCCTGCTGGTCGGCTACGAGCGGCAGCAGCCGCAGGACACGCGCCTCGGCGGCACGCGTGCCCTGGTCGGCCTCGTCACCGGGCTGTTTCACGACGTCGGCTACCTGCGCCGCGCCGACGACCACGACTCGCGCAACGGTGCGGAATTCACCCGCACCCACGTCGCGCGCGGCGCGCGCTTTCTCGGGGAGTACCTGCCCGAGCTCGGGCTCGCCGCGTGGGCGCCGGTCGCCAGCGAGATCGTGCACTTCACCGGCTACGAAGTGCCGTTTGCGCACATCGAGTCGCAGGTACGCGAGCCGCGCGACATCGTCATCGGCCACCTGGTCGGCACGGCCGACATGATCGCGCAGATGGCCGACCGCTGTTATCTGGAGAAGTGCCGCGACCGGCTGTACGCGGAGTTCGTGCTCGGCGGAGTGGCGCTGCCCTTCAGCGAGGGTTACCCGCAGGTCAAATACGCCTCGGGCCTCGACCTGCTGCGCCAGACGCCGGAGTTCGTGAGCGACGTGCGCGAGAAGCGCCTCGACGGCGACTTCCACGCCGCCTACCGCTGGCTGGAGATTCTCTACGGCGGACATAACCCATACCTCGACGCCATCGACCGCAACGTCGAGTACCTGCGCCAGGTGCTGCGCAGCGAGAGCTGGCAGCTGCTGCGGCGCCGGCCGCCGATTTTCGCCGCCACCGAGGACGCCATGACCACCATGCGCGGCCTGATGCTGGGGCATATAAAGAGAGTCTGGGCCGGCTATACCTAGCCTTGGCCGGCGTACGGCGGTTAATATCGATCCCCAAATGTAATAGGGGATCGACGCCAAGCGGTGAGTAGCGCGCTCACCGTCGGCGTGCGCACACGTGACCGCAGGCAGCTTCAGGATCCGATACGCGGGGGCCACGTTCCTGGTGGTGCTGCTCGCGGCCGTCGCGGTCGCAGCATTGCTGCTCGTACGTCACGCCGCCGACACCCGTGCCCTCGGTGCGCTCGCGGAGAGCGTCGCGCGCGAGCGCGTCGATCCGGAGCTGGCGGCGCGCGCCCGCAGCGTCGCCGCGCACGCCGCCGACTCGGTCGCAGGCGCGGTGCGCGCGCAGGACGGGGCCGGCGTGGTGCGCCGCCTGCAGCCCTTCATCGACGACCCCACGGTCACCGCGCTCACCCTCACTACGCGCTCCGGGCAGACGCTGTTCCGCTGGCAGCGCACCACGGAGGCGGCACCCGGTGCGCTGCGCTCGCAGGCCGAGGCGCCGGTGCGCACGCTGGTCGAGAACATTCCCGGCGCGGTGACGCCCGAGACGCTCGCCACGCTGAGCGTGGTGCTCGAGCAGGCCGCGTCGGTGCCGAGCGTCGGGCTGGCGCGGCGCCTGGATGCGGCCGGCGCCGCGAGTGACCGCCGCAGCGGCTGGCTCGCGCTGCTGCTCGGCGCGGCCGGCGCGCTCGGCGCCGCGGCGCTGGTGTGGCGCGCGCTCAATAACCTGCAGCGACCGGTCGATGCGCTCATCAGGAGCGCCGATCGCATCGGCCAGGGCGACTACACGCGGCCCTTCGAGGTGCAGCGGCGCGATGCGCTGGCCGAGCTGCAGCAGGCGCTCGAGCGCATGCGCGGACATCTGCGCCAGTCCACCGTCAACAAGAACTACCTGCACAACGTGCTGAACAGCATGACCGACGCGGTGTTCGTCACCTCGCCCGACGGGGTCATCAAGATGGCCAACTCCGCCGCCTGCAAGTTGCTCGGCTTCGGCGAGGAGGAGCTGCTCGGGCGCAGCATCCTCGCCATCCTCGAGGAGCGCGAGCGCGCCGACTTCGACCTGCTGGAGGCGGCGCAGGAGACGCGCGAGACGCTGGTACGCACGCGCGCCGGCCAGACCATCCCGGTGTCGCTCACCGGTTCGCGCATCGACAGCGACGATCCGCAGTTCCAGGGCAGCATCTTCGTCGCGCGCAACATCACCGAGCGCAAGCGCGCCGAGCGGCGCATCCGCTACCTGGCGCGCTACGACGCGCTCACCAAGATCCCCAACCGCATGCAGTTCCATCACGTACTGCAGCAGACCATCGCGCGCAGCCTGCGCAGCGGGCAGGTGGTGGCGGTGCTGTACCTGGACATGGACCGCTTCAAGGAAGTCAACGACACCTTCGGCCACGGCGCCGGCGACCGCGTGCTGGAGGTGCTCGCCGAGCGTCTGACACGCGCGCTGCCGAAGGACACCGTGGTCGGACGGCTCGCCGGGGACGAGTTCGCGCTGTTCGTCGACGGGCTGCCCTCGGACGCCGACAACCGCGGGCCGATCGCGCAGCTCGCGCGTGGGCTGCTCACCGACGTGAGCCGGCCGTTCCAGCTGAACCAGCACGAGGTGTTCCTCACCGCGAGCGTGGGCATCGCCTTCTGCCCGCGCGATGCGGAGAACGTCATCGACCTGATCCGCAACGCGGATGCGGCGATGTACTACTCCAAGCAGAACGGCGGCAACACCTTCGCCTTCTATTCCCCGGAAATGAACGCCGCGGCGGTCGAGCGGCTGATGCTCAAGAGCAAGCTGCGCCGCGCGCTCGAGCGCGACGAGCTGGAGATCAAGTACCAGCCCAAGGTCGACCTGCGCAACGGGCGCATCATCGGCGCGGAGGCGCTGCTGCGCTGGCGCCTGCCCGGGCACGGTGACATCCCGCCCTCGCATTTCATCCCGCTGGCGGAAGAGACCAACCTCATCCTCGACATCGGCGAGTGGGTGCTGAACCGCGTGTGCCTCGACTACCGCCAGATGCACAGTCAGGGGGGCGACCCGGGGCGCATCTCGCTCAACCTGTCGCTGAAACAGCTGCGCCAGGCGAGCTTCATCCTGCGCTGCCGTTCGGTGTTCCGCCGTCACCAGGTATCCCCGACCGCGTTCGAGCTGGAGATCACCGAAACCACGCTGATGGCGGATCCGCAGCGCACGGTGCGCCTGCTCGATGAGCTCTATGCCATGGGACTGCACCTGTCGATAGACGATTTCGGCACCGGCTATTCATCGCTGTCGGCGCTGCAGCA
>DATHQM010000038.1:0-23922 GCA_035482695.1 Steroidobacteraceae bacterium
GGCCGCCTTCTCCACCGGCGCGGATCCGCCGCCGCCTGCCGCCTCGAACGAGGCGGTGCGCACCGTGCCGACCACCTTCGCCGCCCCGTCGCTGTCGACGGTGAGAATGGCATTGCCGGCATAGATCGGGCGCCGGAAGCGCGTCGGGCTCTCGATGGCCATGATGTCGCTCACCTGCGGTGCATCGAGGAGCCCGGCGATACGCGCCATCAGGTCCTTGCCGAAGGTGGTCGAGGGGCCGAGCAGGTGAGTGTAGGGCGCGGCGATCGCGACGATCTGCGGCGCCAGCACCGCGGCGAGCGCGTGGGCGTTGGCCGGATTCTCCAGCGTGAGCACCCGGCTCACGCCGGCGAGCTGCGCCGCCTGGGCGGCGACGCCGGCCGCATCCGCGGCGCACACCACGACGGTGAGCTGCGCGCCCGCGAGCGCGCGCGCACAGCTCACGCACTTGGCGGTGCTGGCGTTGAGCTTGCCGCCGTCGTGCTCGGCGACGATCAGTACGCTCGCGCTCACAGCAGTCCCTTCTTCTTCAGTGCGTCCACCAGCTCGGCCGCATCCTTGACCCGGATGCCCTTGTGCCGCTGCGGCGGGGGCTCGAAGCGCACCAGCTTGAGCTGCTGGCGCTGCTCGACGCCGAGTGCGGCGAGCGTGAGGGTATCGAGCGGCTTCTTCTTGGCCTTCATGATGTCGGGAAGTTTCACGTAGCGCGGCTCGTTGAGGCGCAGATCCGTGGTGATGACCGCCGGCAGGTCCACCTCGAGCGTCTCGAGCCCGGCATCCACCTCGCGGGTGACGCGTGCGCTCTCGCCGGTGAGCTCGAGCTTCGAGGCGTAGGTCGCCTGCGGACGGTTCCACAGCGCCGCGAGGACCTGTCCGGTCTGCCCGTTGTCGTCGTCGATCGCCTGCTTGCCGAGGATCACCAGCAGCGGCTGCTCGCGCTCGATGAGCTTCAGCAGCGCGCGCGCCGCGACCAGCGGCTCGACGACACCGTCGGCCTGCACGTGCAGCGCGCGGTCGGCGCCCATCGCCAGCGCGGTGCGCAGCTGCTGCTGGCAGTCGGCGGGCCCCACGGTGGCGACGATGACCTCGTCCGCGCCGCCACGCTCCTTGATGCGCAGCGCCTCCTCGAGCGCGATCTCGTCGAACGGGTTCACGCTCATCTTCACCCCGTCGGTGATGACGCCGCTGCCGTCGGGCCTGACCCTGATGCGCACGTTGTAATCCACCACGCGCTTGATGCCGACCAGGATGCGTTTCATGCCGTACTTCGCCGCTTTCGGAACGCTTGCGCCCGGCAGGCGGGCGGGTGGGCAGTATAGCGGCAGCGCCTGCGCGGTGTTGCCGGGACGTGCCGCGGCGTTGACGGATTGCGCACGCCCTACCTAAAGTCGCGCATGCGAAAGCTGGCATTGCGTCGCATCGCCGCCATGGGAGTCACGCTGCTGGTGATCGTGACCCTGTCGTTCGCCATCATCCGCCTGGCGCCCGGCGGCCCGTTCGACCAGGAGCAGGCGGTGAGCCCCGCGGTGCGCGCCAACCTCGAGCGCCTCTACGGTCTCGACCAGCCGCTGGCCGTGCAGTACCTGCACTACCTGCGCGCGCTGGCGCACGGGGACTTCGGACCCTCGCTGCGCCAGCGCGACTTCACGGTGCGCGAGCTGCTCGCGCAAGGGTTGCCGCTCTCCGCGACGCTCGGCCTCATCGCCCTCGTGGCGGCGGTGCTCGCTGGCGTGAGCGCCGGCATCGCCGCGGCGCTGTGGCGCACAGCGGGCAGCGAGCTCGGCTTCGCGACAGCGAGCGCGCTCGCGATCGCGCTGCCGGGCTTCGTCACCGGCCCGCTGCTCGCGCTCGTGTTCGGGCTGCACCTGCACTGGCTGCCGGTAGCCGGCTGGGAGAGCGGCGCCGCGCGCTATCTGGTGCTGCCGGTGCTGACACTCGCCCTGCCGGTCGCGGCGTACCTGGCGCGCCTGACGCGTGCCAGCCTCCTCGAGGTGCTGCGCAGTCCGTTCGTGCGCAGCGCGCGCGCGCGCGGACTCGGCGCGGCGCGCGTACTGTGGCGCCACGCGCTGCCGCCGGCGCTGCTGCCGGTAGTGAGCTACTTAGGTCCCGCCGCCGCTTACATCATCACCGGCTCGCTGGTGGTGGAGAGCGTGTTTGCCCTGCCGGGCAGCGGCCGCTTCCTGGTGCAGGGCGCGATCGATCGCGACTATCCGCTCGTCATGGGGATGGTGGTGGTGTACGCGGCGCTGACGCTGCTGTTGAACCTCGCGGCCGATCTCGCCTGCGGCTGGCTCGATCCGGGCTCACGGCATGAATGAGGCGGTGGCGGTGCCCGCCGGCGGCTTCTGGCTCGGCGCGCGCCAGCGCCTCGGCGCGAATCCGCGCGCCGTCGTCGCGCTCGCCGTGCTCGCGGCGCTCGTGCTGCTCGCGCTGTGCGCGCCGCTGCTGAGCCCCTGGAGCTACGACGGCATCGACTGGCAACACCTGGCGCAGCCGCCGGGGCTCAGCACCGCTCACTGGCTCGGCACCGATCGGCTGGGGCGTGACCTTTTGGTGCGCACGCTCGCCGGGGTGCGTTTGTCGCTGCTGATCAGCGCGCTCGCCACCGCGCTGAGCGTGGCGATCGGGCTGCTGTGGGGAGCGGTCGCGGGCTTTTCCGGCGGGCGTGTCGACGGCTGGATGATGCGCTTCGTCGACGTGCTGTACGCGCTGCCTTACCTGTTCGTGGTGATCATCCTGACGACGCTGTTCCCGCGCGGCCGCATCATGGTGCTGCTGGTGGCGCTCGGCGCGGTCGGCTGGCTGACGACCGCACGCATGGTGCGCGCGCAGACCCGTGCGCTGCGGCGGCGCGAGTTCATCGAGGCGGCGCGCGCCGGCGGGCTATCGCCCGGCGCGATCCTGCTGCGGCACGTGCTGCCGAACGTACTCGGACCGGTGGCGGTCTATGCCACGCTGATCGTGCCGCAGATGATCCTGTCCGAGAGCTTCCTGTCCTTCCTCGGCCTCGGCGTGCAGGAGCCGCACGCGAGCCTCGGCAACCTGATCTACAGCGGCACCCAGGAGCTGGAATCCGCACCGTGGATGCTGCTGGTGCCGGCGCTGTTCCTGGTCGTGCTGCTCACCTGCCTGAACCTGCTCGGCGACGCGCTGCGCGATGCCCTCGATCCACGCGAGCGCTGAGGACGAGGGTGCACAGGCGCCGCTGCTGAGCCTCACCGGGCTCAGCGTCGGCTTTGACACGCGCAGCCGGCGGGTGATGGCGGCCGCCGGCATCACGCTCAGCGTGCGCCGCGGCGAGTGCCTCGGGGTGCTCGGCGAATCCGGCGCGGGCAAGACCCAGGTGTTTCTCGCCGTCATGGGGCTGCTCGGCCCCGGCGGTTTCGCCACCGGCAGCGTGCGCTTCGCCGGCCAGGAGCTTCTCGGCCAGCCCGCCGCGGCGCTCGATCGCCTGCGCGGCGCGGCGATCGGCATGGTGTTCCAGGACCCGATGACCTCGCTCACGCCGCACCTGCCGGTCGGCGGACAGCTGGTGGAGGTGCTGCGGCGGCATCATGCGATTGACCGCCGCGAGGCACGCGCGCGCGCACTGGCGCTGCTCACGCGCGTGCAGCTCTCCGATCCGGCACGCCGCTTCGGCCAATGTCCGCACGAGCTCTCCGGCGGCATGCGCCAGCGCGTGATGATCGCGCTCGCCCTGAGTGGTGAGCCGCGGCTGCTGATCGCCGACGAGCCGACCAGCTCGCTCGACGTCACCGTGCAGGCGCAGATCCTCGCGCTGCTCAAGGACCTGCAGCGCGAGCGCGGGATGGCCATGGTGTTCATCTCCCACGATCTGGGCGCGCTCGCCGGCGTCGCCGATCGTGTGGCGGTGCTGCGCGCCGGCAGCCTCATCGAGTGCGATACGGCCGTGGCGGTTCTCAAGGCGCCGCGCGAGCTCTACACCAGATCACTGGTGCGCCAGGCGGCGCTGCTCGCCGGTGGGCTGCCCCAGGGGAGTGTCGCCGGCGTTGCGCCGCCGGCGCACGCCGAAGCGGCGCTCGCGCTCGAAGCGGTCAGCGTGCGCTTTGTCGTGCGCCGCAGCGCATTCGCACGCGCGCTGCCGCTCACCGCGCTGCACGAGGCGAGTTTCGCGCTCGCCGCAGGCGGCTCGCTCGGCATCGTCGGCGAGTCGGGGGGCGGCAAATCGACGCTCGCCCGTGCGGCGCTGCGCCTGATCGAGCCATGCGCCGGACGGGTGCTGTGGATGGGGCAGGACGCGCTCGCGCTCACTCCGCCGGCGCTGCGCAGCCGTCGGCGCGATCTGCAGATCATCTTCCAGGATCCCTACGGCAGTCTCGACCCACGCATGACCGTGGCCGAGATCGTCGCCGAGCCGCTGCAGGTACACGAAGCGGCACTGCCGCCGCCGGCGCGCCGCCAGGCAGTGCTCGCGCTGCTCGCGCGCCTGGGGCTGCCCGCGGAGCTCGCGGCACGCTACCCGCACGAGCTCTCCGGCGGCCAGTGCCAGCGGGTGGCGCTGGCCCGCGCCATGATCCTCACGCCGCGCGTGCTGGTGTGCGACGAGCCGCTGAGCGCCCTCGACCTGCCGACGCAGGAGCAGATCGTGTCGCTGCTCGTGCAGTTGCGCCGGGAGAGCGGCCTGGGCCTGCTGTTCATCAGCCATAACCTGGCGCTGGTCCAGCGCCTGTGCGAGCGCGTGTTGGTGCTGTACCTCGGCCGCATGATGGAGCTCGCGCCAAGCGCGCGGCTGTTCGCGGCCCCGCTGCATCCCTACACCCGCGAGCTGCTCGCCGCGATACCGTCGCCCGATCCGCAGCTGCAGCCGCAGCGCCTGGCGCACGTGGCGCTCGGCGAGCCGCCGTCGCCGCTCGCGCCGCCGCGCGGCTGCGTGTACCACACGCGCTGCCCGCACGCGCAGGCACTGTGCCGCGAGCGCGTGCCGGCCTGGGAGTCGGCGGGCGAGGGCGGTGAGGTGGCCTGTCATCGCTGGCGCGAGCTGGCGTAGTTTTTCGCGCGGCCCCTGGCACTCTCCCGTCCCCGGCGGCGGCCCCGACTGCGTTATCCTTGGCCGCATGACGACGGGCGCGCCGACAGTTTCAAGTAACTTCTGCGAGAGATCGCTAAGCGACGGTTTTGCTTAGGCTTCCCCACGACGTTCGAAGCCACCTCGAGGGCGGTGGCGCACTCATCGTCCCCTCGCACCAGCGTGCTCACGCCGTGCGCCTCGCTTACGCGGCCGGGCAGCTCGAGGCCGGAGCACGCGTGTGGGCCAGTCCGGACGTGATGACTGATGCGGCCTGGGTGCGGCGTGAGTGCACGCAGCGGGCGCAGGACTCCCCGGCAGACTGGCCGCGGATCCTCACCGCGGTGGAGGAATGGCTGCTGTGGCGCGAGGCCGCCGAGGAGGCCGCGCGCGGCTACCCGCTGCTCGATGCCGGCGTTCTTGCCCAGGCGTTGCAGCGCTCGAGCGAGCTCGCCCGAGAGTACGCCATCGCCACCGCGCCGGGGCCTGCGGCCAGCGAGGCGGCGCTGCTCGAGAAGGCGCAGCGCTCCTTCGCCGCGCGCTGCCAGGCGCACGGCGCCGCGAGCGTAAGCGCGCTCGCCGGGCGGCTGCGCGACGCGCCGCCCGCGCAGGCGTTGCTGGTGCGCGGCTTCGCAGCGCTCTCGCCGCGACTCGCGGCGCTCGCGCCAGAGCGCGCAGACACCCGCGCCGCGTCCGCACCGCCCGCGGCGTTGAGTGAGCGCGGCGTATGCGCGGCGGATGCCGTCGCGCAGATGGAGGCGATTGCCGAGTGGTGTCACGCACGCCTCAGCGCGCGACCCGAGGCGCGGCTGCTGGTGATGTTCCCCGGCTCGGCAGGCGCACGCGAGCGTCTTGCCGCGCTCATCCTCTCTGCCCTCGACCCGGCCGCGATCGCCGCACCGGACGCGACACGCGCCTGCGTCGGCATCGAAGGCGGCGAGCCGTTCGGCGCGCTGCCGCTGCCCGCGCATGCGCTGCAGAGCCTTACCCTTCTCAGTGGCGCTGAGCTCGATCCGCACTCCATCGGCCGCTGGCTGTGCGCGCCCTATTGGGGAAGCGGCGACGACGCGGCGCGCGCCGCGCTCGCGCGGCTGCTGCGCGAGCGCGCGAGCGCGGGGCTTAACCTGCGCGGGCTGCTCGGCGCGCTGCAGCTTGCCCCTCCGGAGCTCAAGCCCGCTGCCCGTGCTCTCGATGCGCGTCTGCGCGAGGCCCAGCGCCAGCTCGGCGAGGAGCGCGTCAGCCCGCGGCGCTGGTCCGAGCGCTTCGACGCGGCACTCGCGGCGCTCTCCTGGCCGGGGGCGCTGCCGCCGGACAGCGCCCCGCACCAGACGCGCGTGCGCTTCAGTGAGCTGCTCGAGGAGTTCGGTGAGCTCGCCGGCAGCATCGCCACGCTGCGCCGCGAGCCGGCGCTGCAGCTGCTGCGGGCGCTGGCGCTGCACACTGCCTACCGCCCGGCGGACGAGGACCTCGCGGTGACCCTCTCGCCGATGCTCGCCGATCCGGTCGTGGTGTATGACGGTATCTGGGTCGCATCGCTCAGCGCCGACGTGCTGCCGCAGCCGCTCGCGCCCGACCCGTTTCTGCCGCTGCACGCGCAGCGCCAGGCGGGCTTGCCCGCGGCGAGCGCGGCGGGCCGGCGCGCCGAGGCGCAGGCGCTGCTCGCCGCCTGGCGGCGCAGCACGCCGGAGCTGGTGCTGTCCGTGCCGGCGCGCGATGGGGACCTGGAACTACTGCCGAGCGCCTGCCTCGCGGGGCTGCCGCTGCAGGCTGCGAGCCCGGCGGCCGTGTGGCTGCCACTGCGTCTGCATCGCGAGGGCTGCACGCAGGCGCTCGAGGATGCGCGCGGCAACCCGTTCAACGCCCGCCGCCCGCTGCCCGCCGGCAGCCGTGCGCTGACGCTGCAGAATGCCTGCGCATTTCGTGCCTACGCGGAACTGCGGCTCGGGGCGACGCCCGCGCAGGAGGCCGAGCCCGGCGTACCCCCCGATCAGCGCGGCCTGCTGCTGCACGCGGCGCTGCAGTTGCTCTGGGAGCGACTGCGCGACTCGCGCGCGCTCGGCGAGCTCGACGAGCGTGCGCTCGAGGCGCTGATCGGGGAGTGCGTGGCGCAGGCCGCCCGGGCGCTGCAGAGCGAGCTGCGCGGCCGACGCCGCGCTTACCGGGCGCCCGACGGGCAATTCGACCTTTTCAGCGTGCTGTCGCCGGCGCTCGAGCGCGAGTGCCGCCGCGCGCAGGGTCTGATCCGGCGGCTGTGTGAGCTCGAGCGTACGCGCGCGCGGTTCACGGTGCAGGCCATCGAGCACCTCACCGAGCTGTCGCTCGGCGGCGGGCGGCTGCGCCTGCGGCTCGACCGCGTGGACGCGATCGAAGGCGGACGCGCGGTGCTCGATTACAAGAGCGGCCGGCCGGTGAGCGCCGACTGGTACGGCGAGCGGCCCACGCATCCGCAGCTGCTCGCCTACCTGACGGCGCTCGGCGGCGACGTGGCGGCGCTCGCCACCGTCAACCTCACCGCTTACAGGGTGTGCTTCAGCGGCGTGGCGGCGGGCGACGGGCTGTTGCCCGGGGTGCGAGCCTACGCAGGCGCAGCAGCCGACTGGAGCGCGCAGCAGCGCAGCTGGGCAGAGCTCATCGGGCAGTTGATCGGTGCCTTCCTTGCAGGCGACGCGCGCGTCGATCCGGCCCCGGGCGCCTGCGATTACTGTCACCTGACGGATCTGTGCCGCATCGGCGCCCACCAGAGTCCCGAAGTCCCCGGGCACGCCGAGGAAACCGATGAGTGATCGCCTGGCCGCGGAAGACGATGCGGCCCGCAGCGCGGCGAGCGCGGTGCGCGCCTCGGTACTGCTGGAAGCTCCGGCCGGCTCGGGCAAGACGGCAGTGCTGACGGAGCGCTTCCTCGCGCTGCTGTGCACGGTGGACGATCCGGGAGAGATTCTCGCCATCACTTTCACCCGCAAGGCGGCTGCGGAGATGCGCGGCCGCGTAATCCGGGCGCTGCGCGGGGAGCTCGCGGCGGACGATCCGAGTGCTGCGCGGCTGCGGCCGCTCGCCGCCGCGGCGCTCGCGCATGCGGCCGCGCGTGGCTGGCGCATCGATACCGAGCCGCAGACGCTGCGGATCCAGACCATCGACTCCTTCAACTACTGGCTCGCCAGCCAGCTGCCGGTCGCCTCGCAGGCGGGCGGCGTGCTGGAAGTCACCGAGCTCGCCAGCGAGCTCTACCAGCGCGCGGCACGGCGCACGCTGCTGGCGGCGGAAAGCGAGCCGGCGTTTGCCGCCGACGCGCGGCTGCTGTTTGAGCGCCTCGACAACCACTGGATGAACTTCGAGCGGCTCATCGCGCAGATGCTGCACGAGCGCGGCCACTGGCTGCCCTTTGTGGCGGGCGAGCCCCCGCAGCGCCTCTGCCAGCGGGTGAACGAGAGCCTCACCGCGCTGACGCGCGTGCAGCTTGCGGCGCTGTGCGCGCTCGTCCCGCAGGCAACGCGGGCGCGCGCGCTGGCGCTGCCCGGCTGCGCACCGCTGGGCAGTGAGCCGGGCGACCTGGCGCACTGGAAGCAGTTCGCGCACCTCGCGCTCACCCGCAGCGGCGCCTGGCGCAGCCGCCTCGGCGCGCGGCTCGGCGCGCCGTTCGCGGACCGCGCGCTGTGCGCACGGCTGCGCGAGCTGATCGATGAGCTGCGCGCGCTGCCGGCGGCGGTCGGCGCGGCGCTGCAGGACGTCAAGCGCGCGCCCGCCGCACAGCTATCCGCCGATGAGGCGGCGGCCATCGAGGCGCTGTCGCGCGTGCTGGCCCGCGCGGCGGCGGAACTGCACACCGAGTTTGCCCAGGCGCAGCGTGTCGACTACACCTACGTGAGCGGAGCGGCGCGCGAGGCGCTCACCGAGGCGGGCGAGCCGACCGACCTGGCGCTGCGCACGGGACTTGCGCTGCGGCATATCCTCGTCGATGAGTTCCAGGACACCTCGCTCGCACAGTTCGACTTGCTGCGGAAACTGACCGCCGCCTGGGAGGAGGGCGACGGGCGCACCCTGTTCGTGGTGGGCGACCCCATGCAGTCGATCTACCGCTTTCGTGACGCCGAGGTGGGGCTGTTCATCAAGGCGCGCAACGCGCCCATCGGGCGTGTGCGGCTCACGCCGCTGCGCCTGACGCGCAACTTCCGCGCCGTTCCCGAGCTGGTGGAATTCGTCAACGCGGTGTTCCCGCGGATCTTCCCGCCGCACGACGAGCCGCGTACGGGCGCAGTGAGCTACCGTGCGAGCGTGCCGGCGCGCGCGCCCCCCGCGGCGCCTGCCGACCTCGCCACCATCTCGTGCACGCTGTTCCCCGCTGACCGCCTGGCGGAAGCGCAGGCCATCGCCGCACGCATCGCGCTGCTGCGCCTCCACGATCCCACCGGGCAGGCGGCGGTGCTGGTGGTCGCGCACGCGCACGCGGTGCCGGTCATCGCTGCCCTCGAGGCCCAGCGCCTGCCGGTGCTGGCCGTGGACCTGGTGCCGCTGCGTGAGCGCATGGTGGTGCGCGACCTGGTGCAGCTCACCCGCGCGCTCTGCGACCTCGCGGATCGCGCCGCGTGGCTCGCGGTGCTGCGCGCGCCGTGGTGCGGCGCGCGCCTGAGGACGCTGACGGCGCTCTCGGAGCTGAACGACCGCGAGCTGCTCATCGAGGCGCTCGGCAATCATGAGCGTCTCGGCCGCTGCGACCCGGACGACCTGCCGCGCCTCGCGCGCGTGCGCGCAGTGCTCGGCACAGCGCTTGCGGCGCGCGCGGCGCTGCCCGTCAGTGACTGGCTCGAGCGCACCTGGGTGCGCCTCGGGGCGAGCGATGCCTACGCCGTGCCGGAGCTCGAGGATGCGCGCGCTTTCTTCGCCGCCCTCGCCGAGCGCGCGGCGCGGGCCGAGTGGCGCGGACCGCAGGACCTGCCGGCGCTGCTCGCGGGCCTGCACAGCGCGCCGCGGGCCGGTGTCAACCCGGTGCAGGTGATGACCATTCACCGCGCCAAGGGGCTGCAGTTCGATCACGTGCTGGTGCCGGCGCTCGAGCGCTTGACACGCGGCACAGAGCGTCGCCTGCTGCGCTGGCTCGATCTGCCGGGCGTGGGTCCCGCGAGCGATCTGCTCATCGCGCCGATGCCCGCGGTCGGTGCGCGCGAGGAGGGTGATCTCAACCGCTTCGTGAAGCAGCTGATCCGCGAGCGCGACGTGCACGAGCGCGGCCGGCTGCTGTACGTGGCGGCGACCCGGGCACGGCGCACGCTATGGCTGTCCGGCGCCCCGGCCGCCGCCGCCGACGGCAGCGTGAGTCCCGATCCGCGCAGCCCGCTCGCCATTCTCTGGCCGGCGCTCGCGGCTCGCTTCGTCCCGCGGAGCGACGCGCCGACGCCTGCCGCGCCGGCGGCCCGCGCCGCTGCGCTCATCCGGCTCCTTCCCGGATGGCGACCCGCGCCGCTGCCGGCGGCACTGCCGCTGCGGCAGCTGCCGGGCGCCTATCTGTCCGCCGAGCCTGTGGAATTCAGCTGGGTGCACGAGACACAGCGGGCAGTCGGTACGGTGGTGCACGGCTGGCTGGCGCGCCTCGCGCAGCTGCCGCAGCTGCCGTCTGTCGCCGCACTCGATGAGGAGCGCGGGCGGGTACTGGCGCAGCTCGGGCTCCTCGGGGTCCCGGCGCACGAACAGCCCGGCGCCGTGGCGAGCGTGCTCGCCGCGATCCGCGGCACGCTCGAGGACGAACGCGGTCGCTGGATTCTCGCCGCCGGCCGGCGCGAGGCGCACAGCGAGTGGGCGTTGAGCGGAGTGAGCGCGGGCCGCCTGCGCAACGTGAAGATCGATCGCTGCTTCCTCGACGAGGAGGGAACGCGCTGGGTCATCGACTTCAAGACCAGCAGCCACGAAGGCGCGGATCTGCAGGCCTTTCTCGAGCAGGAGATGCAGCGCTACCGGCCGCAGCTTGAAGGATATGCCGCCCTGGCACGCGAGCTCGGACCGCAGCCGGTGCGCGCGGCGCTGTATTTCCCGCTGCTCGGCGCGTTTCGCGTGCTGCAGCCTTGAGCGCGCTGCGGGCAACGTCCCCGCGGCGCGCTCAAAGCATCAGAACGTTCCGGACATCGAGAACGGGCGCCGCCCGGAGGCATCCGGCGAGCCGAACAGGCGGATGTTGTTGACGATCTCAGGAGCTGCGCCCTTGCGCGGCGCGATGAATCCCTCGAGCTCGAAGCCCGGCTGCGCCGTCAGGCGCAGCGTGCCTTCGACGGCGAGCGGGCCGTCGAGGTCGCGCACCGTGCCGGTCGGTGGGTTGCTGCCGCCGGGGAAGCTCACCACGTAACTGCCGAGTGCGGTGTCGTTGCCGCTGCGGTCCTCGAGATCGTGGGCCTCGATGCGCCCCTGCAGCTCACGGATGATGCCGTGCTGGATCTGCGCGAGGACCAGATCGACGTGCGCCGTCCCGCGCAGTGTCGTCGGCACGCCGGGGACGAGCGCTGCATCGAGCGGCCCGTCGACGAGCAGGTTACGCAGCGTGATGCGTCCGCCAAAGCCGAGCTCGACGTCGCCGCGGGCGGAAGTCGTACTGTGGGCGAGCGTGACGTGGGCGCCGAGTCTGCCTGCCACGAGCCGCAACGGGTGCAGATCCCAGCTCAAATCGCCGAGCGCGCGTCCGCCAAAGGTAAGACCGGCGCAGTTGCCGCTCCACACCGTGCCGTCGAGGCTCGTGCAGAAGCGGGCGGCAGTCGCCTGCGGGACAACCCAGGCGGCCGGAATGCGCGCCATGAAGATGACGGCGAAGGCGACCGCTGCCAGCAGCGCCGGCCAGAAGGCCCGCTTCACTTCAGCCCGCGTGCAGGACCAGCGCGGCGTTCACCAGCCCCGGTGTGCCGGCCTTCTCGATGGTGGCCGAGTCGACCACCACGCCGTTCTGCTGCGCCAGCCGCGCGAGCCACGCGATCAGGGCGTCGAAGGGCGCCTTCTCCAGGCGGACCGACAGGCTTCCCGCGCTGCCCGGTTCGCTGCCGGCGAGCGCACCGGCAAGTCCCGATTCGCGTGCCGAGCGATCGACGATCACCAGCAGCGATTCGCCGCTGGCAGCCGGGGGCGGCGCCGAGCCGGCCAGCTCCGGTACCACGCCCTGCATCCAGGCGAGATCGGCGGCCTTGTGGGCAATGCGCTGCCGGGCGTGCGACACGCTGCGGTCGAGCGGCACCAGGATGCCGAAGACGATGATGAGGAGTCCCAGTACGCCGCCGCCGATGACGAGCCGCCGCTCGCGCTCGGAGAGTGCGGCGTAGGCTTCGAGGGAGAATCGCTGGGAGAGATTGAGTGCCATGCTCAGGTCCCGTTAGCGTGCACCTGGATGCGCCCTTCGTAGCCGGAGCTCACGTTGCTGCCGCCGGTCAGATCGGCAGCCCAGCCGTTGCTGCGCAGGGACTGGCTCACCCGGTCGAGGCTGCTGGCGTCGGGAGCGGACAGCTTCATCTCCACCGAGCCGGAATGAAAATTCAGCGACTGCACGCTGGTGCCGGGGGCGCTGTCGCGCGCCTGCGCGAGCGCCTGCAGTGCCGGCAGCAGTCCGCCGCCCGCGCCGCGGGCGGCGAGCAGCCGCTGTTCCATGCGCCGCCGGGCATCGAGCGCGCTCACCTCTCCGGGCATCGCCTCGTGGAAGGTCTCGCGGATCGAGGTGTCCACCTGCCGCTCGCGCTTTTTCAGCACCTGCAGCTCCGCGGCCTTGCCCGCCACGTGCAGCGCCACGAGGCCGCCGAGCAGCATGGCCGCGACGCGCCAGGCCTTAAGGCCCACGGCGCGGGTGGCGGTCGGTGCGTACGAGCCCTGCAGCAGATTTGTCGCCGCCCCTGCCGGCAGCTGCTGCGCAAACAGCGCGAGCGGTCCGCCGGTGAGCAGCTGCACCTTGATGCCGTCGAATCGCGGGCGTGCCGCCTCGACCTGCGCCGAATGCCGCTGCCACTCGGCCGCCCCGGTGTAAAGGATGAGTCCGCGCGCGCCGGCGCTGGCGTCGGCGCCCGACAGCGCGATCTCGAGCGCCTCGCCGAGCGCGTCCGCGGGCAGGGTGACCGGCGAGCCACCCGGTGGGCGCACGAACACCACGTCCTCCTCGAGCAGCGCGACTGCCTGGCCGGGGTTGTGCGGCAGCAGGTCGCTGTCGGCGTAGAGCGCCTCGGGCTCGAGACCGGCGGCGCGCAGCGTCGCCAGCCATTCATCGAGCAGTGCGCGGGCCACCACGGCCACCGGCGTATGCATCGAGTCCGCGGTGCGCTTGCCAATGGCGAAGTGCAGCTCGTCGATGTTTTCCGCCAGATCCTCTTCGAGCGCGTAGGGCACCAGCTGCTGCAGCCTGGCGCCCGCCTTGGCGGGCACGTCCGGCTCTGCCAGCAGCACGTCGGCACCGGGCGCCAGCACGCACACACGCCGCCCGGCTGCGCGCGGCACGGCGAGCGACAGCGGCCCGCTTTGCGGCGGACCGGTGGGTGCACCGCGGGCATCGACGACCAGCCAGGTCGCCGCCTGCTCCGGACTGCGCGGCAGGCGCAGCAGCAACCAGTCAGACATGGGCGGATAGTGTCATTAAATGGCGTCGGCGGCGCGTCGATTGCGTCACTGTGCGCTCCCGTAAGGTTCGCTAGTCGGCGGTGAAGCTGCGCTGGATGGGCCGCACCGCGCCGGTGTTGTCCTGGTAGAGAAGACTGTACAAGTTGAATTCCGCACTGCCAATGGTGATGAAGCTCGAGAGGCGGAAATACAGTGACGTCTGGCCGAACTTCTGCGGCACGGTGCCGCTCCAGCCTTTCTGCGGGAATGCCGCCTGGAAGTTCGCCACGGTCGGGAAGCAGCCGCTCGTCGTCGCGCGGTTCTTGCCGAGCGCTTCCGGGTCGGAGCTGAAGTCGGTGTGCCCGGCGCCGAGGAATGCATCGAGCACCACGCCCGAGGCCGAGCAGATGTTGATCGTGGTGCCCTGGGGAAGCGCTGCGACGTAGGGCGCGAGCTTCAGGTAGCGGTCGCGCCCGAAGCCCGGCAGCGCGAGCAGCTCGCTGGTGCTGGTGATGTAACGGTTGGCGGTGCGGTAGGGCGGGGTCTGTCCCATGTAGACACTGTCCTCCGCGCCGTCGGGGTTCTGCGGCACGATGTCCGCATCGATCCAGTCGATGAGGAAGCCGGTCCACTTCGGCTCGAGCCCCAGCATCTGCAGCAGCTGAGTGAAGGCGGGGACGTACACCGGGTCGGGAGTGCCGTCCTTCTGCACCAGGTTGTTGAGGTTGAACCGGCCCTGCATGTCCTCGAGCGAGGCTTCCAGCATCACCCCGGGCACGACCTCGATCGGCCCGAGCGGCTTGTCCCATCCCTGGCCCGGGTAGGTGTGCGAGGGGTCGGTCTGGCGGATCTGCCGCAGGCCGTACGCCGCCAGCGCCTCGGCACCCTGCTGGATGAGCAGCGACTGGTCGAACGCGTAGGTCGACGTGCCGCGCCGCGCCGTCATGGCGTTCTCGTAGGCGACCGTAGCGGCGATGATGGTGCCGAGCGCCACCAGCAGGATCGCCACCAGTAGCGCGATGCCGCGCTGGTGGCGCGGCATGGTGCGCGGGCGCTGGCGCCGGGCGCGGGCGCCGGACGGGGCCCCGGTCAGTGACCTCATGCGGCGATCTCGATGATGCGCACGATCTTGCCCCAGTCCTCGGTATCGAGCGTGATCTCGACGGCCAGCGGCCGCTCGCGCAGCATCAGCTCGAGCGACGAGCCGATCATGACGGTGGAGGTAGCCGGCGGCCACTGCTCCTGCCACTGTCGATTCACATCCAGGTAGCGGATGCTGAAAGTCTTCACGTGCTTCAGCAGCTCCCGCCGCGCGGTGGTGCTCGCCAGCGTCGGGTCGAGCACGTTCCAGTATTCGCGCCGCAGCGTGCCGTTCTCGAGGAAGTACGCCACGCGTTGCAGCCCCGGCCGCTGCAGGCCGGCCGGGTTTGCCCAGCCGTCGCGTGTCAGGGCGACGATCGGCTGTGTGCCGGGCAGACCGCCCTGCAGCGCCGGCTGCGCCGGCTCCGATCCGACCGCCTGGCGCACCGGGCGCGGCGCGAGCTGGGCGAAATCCTGCTCGAGCAGCCGCACGGCGGTCTGCAGCTCGAGCAGGTGGGCCTGTTGAGCCTTCAGGGTCTCGTGGCTGTTGAGCCCCTGCTGGATCGCGCCATAACCCATGGCGAACATCAGCGCAGCGATGAACAGCGCCACGAGCAGCTCGAGCAGCGTGAAGCCGCGCGCACGCCGGCTCATTGCCGCGACTCCGGCGTGCCACCCTGATCGCTTGGCGGCGGCACCACGAGCGGACCGGTGCCGGGGGGCTGCGCGCTCTGACTGCCGCCGCCGAGCGTGTCAGGTCCGCCGAGGGTATCGCCTGCGCCGAGCGTGCTCGAGCCACCGAGGCCGCTCGAGCCTCCCAGGCTGCTCGAGCCGCCGAGCGTACTCGGGCCGCCCAGCGTACTCGGGCCGCCCAGCGTGCTCGGGCCGCCCAGCGTCGAGGAGTTGCCGGTGGTGACGGACGTCCCTGGGGCCGAGCCGATGGTGCCCGGCTGTCCCGTGCCCCCAAGGCCAGCCTGCATCGCCTGTCCCGGCAGGACCTGTGAGCCCCAGTCGGGCAGATAACCGTTGGGGATGGCGACCGCATCTCCCTGGATGCCGCTCACGGTGGTGAACCAGCCGTTGTCGTCGCCCGCCTTGACATCGGCCGGGCGCACTTTCACGTCGATGCGCACCACGCCCGGGATCTGCGTCGCCGTGACTTCCTGGCGCCAGTGCCAGCTGCGGCCCGCGAAGTCCACATCGCCCGTGCTGTTGCCGGCGGGAGTCTGCTGCCCCGAGAGGCGCAGATTCGCTATCTGGTTGAGCGCGACCCATTGCGCAAATGTCTTGTCGCGCAGGTACAGCAGCGTCTCCGCCGAGGAGCTGAGCGCGCCGAGCACCGCCGCCATGCCGATCACCACGATCGCGAGCGCCACCAGCACCTCGATCAGGGTGAAGCCAGCGCTCGCGCGGCGTGCTCTCACGGCTTCGGCTCCACCATCGGCTGCTCGACCACGACGCCCTGGTCGTCCGGGGTGACGGTGACGCTGCGCACGCCGCCGTCGCGCTCGAGGGTTGCGGCAAAAGCGCTCAGATCGCCGTTGGAGAAGATCATCACCTGCGGGGTCTTGTCCTGTGCGTCCTTGGGACGGGTGAGCACCACCGGGCGCGCGTCGACCATCAGCTTCACGTCGAGCCCGTCGGGGAGCTTGCGCGCCGCGAGTGCGTCGTCCTCGAACACGCTGCGCCAGGCCGCGCGGCGCGTGTCGTAGGCGAGAAACTCATAGCCGTCGTCCTGAAAGAGAATGCCGTATTCGCGCGTCTGCAGTTCCGCCTGCTCGCGCGCGTAGGTGAACAGTGCGAGCAGCCGGTCGCTCTCCTTCTCGAGGTCGCGATCGCGGCCGGTCAGCGTCACCGACAGCAGCATCCCCGCCGAGACCAGCGCGATGATCGCGACGACCACCAGGATCTCGATCAGGGTGAAGCCGCGCGCGCGCCCGTGCGGCGCGGCGCTGCCCCCCGGCGCACCCCTAGTCGCCGATGTTCCAGTTTCCGATGTCGGCATCGATGCCTTCACCGCCCGGCGCACCGTCCGCGCCGAGGCTGAACACGTCGTATTCCTTGCCGTGCGTGCCCGGATAGACGTACTGGTACTCGTTTCCCCAGGGATCCTTGCTCACCCGCTGCAGATAACCGCCGGGCTTCCAGTGCCTGATCGAGGGGTCCGTCGGCTGCGTGGTCAGTGCCGCCAGACCCTGCTCGGTCGTCGGGTACTTGGAATTGTCGAGGCGGAACATCGTGAGCGCGGTCTCCAGGCTCTGGATGTCCTGCTTCGCCTTCGCGACGCGCGCCTCGTCGACCTTGCTGATCACGGTCGGGACGATGACGGCCGCGAGCAGGCCGATGATGACCACCACGACCATGATCTCGATCAGGGTGAAGCCGCCCGCGCGCCCCCTGGAACGCGCTCTGCTAACCTCTTGAGCGATATGGGCCATGCGTGTCGTCCTGGGGCGGCCGTCGGGCCGCCCGATGCGGAAAAAGTCGGCGGTCATCATAACAAAGGGGGTCGCGAAGCTTTGTGAACCGCGTTGCCCGGGTGCTCAAGTCTCTGAATTGCGACGGCTGCCGGGGAGTGGCCCTGGCCGGCGTTTGCCTGCTGCTGCTCCTGCCGCTGCTCGGCGGGGAGGCCGGGGAACGGCTGCTGCGCTACGACCGCGCAGGTCTTGCCGCCGGCCAATGGTGGCGCCTGGTCAGCGGGCACCTGGTTCACCTCGATCTGCGCCATGCCGTGCTCAACATCATGGGCCTCGCTCTCATGTGGGCGCTGTTCGCCCGCGACTACTCGGCACGCCAGTGGCTCCTCATCGTGCTCGCCGCCATCGCGGCCATCGATGCGGGGCTATGGCTGGCCGATTCGACCGTGCTTTGGTACGTGGGTTCCTCGGGGACGCTGCACGGTGTCATGGCGGCGGGCGCGCTGGCACACGTGCGCACCGGCCAGCGCGACGGCTGGATCCTGATGGGGGTGCTGCTGGTGAAGCTCGCCTACGAGCACTGGGTAGGCGCGCTGCCGCTGTCGGGCAGCGCGGTCGTGGTGGACGCGCACCTGTTCGGGGTGCTCGGCGGGGTGGCGGCGGCCGCCGGATTAAGGCCGCAGCCGTTGCAGATATAATTTCACATGTCCTTCGTGTTCGTATTCCCCGGGCAGGGCTCGCAATCGGTCGGCATGCTCGCCGCGCTGGCGGCAGCCGAGCCCGTCGTGCGCAGCACCTTCGAGGAAGCCGCGCGTGTCCTCGGCTACGACCTGTGGGCGCTGGTGAGCGCGGGGCCGGAAGCGGTGCTGAACGCGACCGAGCGCACGCAGCCGGCGATGCTCGCCGCCGGGGTGGCCACCTGGCGCGCGTGGCGCGAGCGCGGCGGGGCGCAGCCGGCAGCGGTGTCCGGCCACAGCCTCGGGGAGTTCACCGCGCTGGTGTGCGCCGGCTCGCTCGACTTCCCCGCCGCGGTGGAGCTGGTGCGCTTTCGCGGTGCGGCGATGCAGGCGGCGGTGCCCGAAGGCGGCGGCGCGATGGCCGCGATCCTCGGGCTGGACGACGAAGCGGTGCTCGCGCTGTGTCGTGAGGCCGCGCGCGACGGCGTGGTCGAGCCGGTCAACTACAATTCCCCCGGCCAGGTAGTGATCGCCGGGGACACGGCCGCGGTGCAGCGGGCGCTCGAGGCTGCGCGTACCCGCGGCGCGAAGCGCGCCGTGACGCTGCCGGTGAGCGTACCGGCGCACTCGAGCCTGATGCGCGCGGCCGGCGAGCGGCTGCGCAGCCGGCTGGCAGAGATCGAAGTGCGTGCGCCGGGCACGCGCTACGTGAGCGCGGTGGATGCCAGTGCGCACGAGGATCCGCAGGAGATCCGCGCACTGCTGGTGCGTCAGCTGTCGAGTCCGGTGCGCTGGACGCAGACGCTGAAGGCGCTGTGCAGCGCGGACGTGGCACAGGTCATCGAGTGCGGTCCGGGACGAGTGCTCACCGGACTCAACCGCCGCATCGAGCGACGCGCGGGCCTGAGCTTCCTGGCGCTCGAGGATCCGCAGTCGCTCGCTGCAGCGCTCGCCGCTACCGGGGGGACATAAGCACATGCTGCAGAATCAACTGGCACTGGTGACCGGCGCCTCGCGCGGGATCGGCCGCGCGATCGCACTGGCCTTAGGGAACGCGGGCGCACGGGTGATCGGCACGTCCACCAGCGCGCAGGGCGCGGCACGCCTCACCGAGGAGCTCGCGTCGCACGGATACAACGGCCGCGGAGCCGTGCTGGATGTGGGGGCGGCCGCCTCCATCGACGCGCTGATGGCGCAGCTCGAGGAGGCGGGCGAGCTGCCCACCATTCTGGTCAACAACGCCGCCATCACGCGCGACACGCTGCTGCTGCGCATGAAGCCCGAGGACTGGGACGCGGTGATCGCCACCAACCTCACCGGTGCCTTCCGCCTGTGCAAGGCCTGCGTGCGCCACATGATGAAAGCGCGCGGCGGCCGGATCGTGAATCTCACCTCCGTCGTGGGCGTGACCGGCAACGCCGGCCAGGCCAACTACGCGGCGGCAAAGGCGGGCCTGCTCGGGTTCAGCAAGTCCCTGGCGCGCGAGCTCGCCTCGCGCGCCATCACCGTGAACGCAGTGGCGCCGGGCTTCATCGACACCGACATGACCCGCGCACTGAGCGAGGCGCAGCGCACCGCACTGCTGCAGCAGATCCCCGCCGGCAGGCTCGGCTCGCCCGAAGACGTTGCCGCCGCGGTGCTGTTCCTGGTCTCGCCGCAGGCCGCCTACATCACCGGCGAGACTTTGCACGTGAACGGCGGCATGTACATGAGTTGAGCGCGAAAGCGTTGGAGGCGCGCCACAAGCAGCCCCGCGAGCCTCGCCCGGACGCGGCGCCCGGCGGCCAGATTCACCAGTAAAAACAATCACTCGCAGTGGCCGGTGGCGAGTGGCACCCCGGGGGGTGTTCCCCTACAATACCGCGCCCGTTGCCCCGCGAGCGCGCGCGGGCGCGAGCCAAATTTTCAAAGCCTACACAAGGATTAACCGCTAATGAGCACAGTTGAGCAGCAGGTCAAAGCCATCGTTGCCGAACAGCTGGGCGTCAAACAGGAGCAGGTCACCAACGAAGCGTCGTTCGTCGATGATCTGGGAGCCGACTCGCTCGACACCGTCGAGCTGGTCATGGCGCTCGAAGAGGAGTTCGAGATCGAGATCCCGGATGAGGACGCCGAGAAGATCACGACCGTTCACCAGGCCATCGATTACATCAACGAGCGCCGCAGCAAGTCCTGACGTCACGTCAGGGCTGCTGACAGGAAGCGCGTGAGCAAGCGCCGTGTCGTCGTAACCGGGCTGGGCATCGTGTCTCCCGTCGGGAGCACCGTCCAGTCGGCCTGGGATGCCATCCTCCGCGGAGAGAGCGGCATCAGCCCGGTGACGCGCTTCGACGTCTCCGCTTTTCCCGTGCGCTTCGGCGGTCAGGTGCGCGACTTCGACGTGAGCCAGTACATCGCCCCGAAGGAAGCGCGCCGCATGGACGAGTTCATGCACTACGGCGTGGCGGCCGGGGTGCAGGCGGTGGGTGACTCCGGCATCGACTTCTCCAAGGGCGACCCGAGCCGCTGCGGCGCAGTGTGCGGCGCCGGCATCGGCGGCCTGTGGACGATCGAGACCGAATACAGCGAGTACCTGAAGGCGATGAGCCCGCGCAAGATCTCGCCGTTCTTCGTGCCCGCAACGATCATCAACATGATCGCCGGACATCTGTCGATCCGCTTCGGGCTCAAGGGACCCAATCTCGGCGTGGTGACCGCGTGCACCACCTCGACGCACGCCATTGGACTCGGCATGCGCATCATCCAGTACGGCGATGCGGACGTGATGATCGCCGGCGGCGGGGAGATGGCGACCACGCGCTGCGGGCTCGGCAGCTTCGGCCAGGCGAAGGCCCTGTCGACGCGCAACGAGGCGCCCACCGAGGCGAGCCGCCCCTGGGACAAGGACCGCGACGGCTTCGTGCTGAGCGATGGTGGCGGCGCCGTGCTGCTCGAAGAGCTCGAGCACGCCCGCCGCCGCGGCGCGCGCATCTACGCCGAGCTCGTCGGCTTCGGCATGAGCGGCGACGCCCATCACATCACCGCTCCGCCCGAGGACGGCGACGGCGCGCGGCTGGCGATGGTGAACGCGCTGCGCGACGCGGGGCTCGATGCGACGGGCGTGCAGTACATCAACGCCCACGCGACCTCGACACCACTTGGCGACAAGTCCGAGACGGTCGCCCTGAAGCGGGCCTTCGGCGCGCACGCCAGCAAGCTCGCCGTCAGCTCCACCAAGTCGATGACCGGCCATCTGCTCGGGGCGGCCGGTGTCGTCGAGGCGATCTTCTCGGTGCTCGCCATCCGCGACGGCGTCGCGCCGCCGACCATCAATTACCGCACGCCCGACCCCGAGTGCGACCTCGACTACGTGCCCAACAGCGCGCGGCGCATGAAGATCGACGTGAGCCTCTCCAATTCCTTCGGCTTCGGCGGCACCAACGGCTCGCTGATCTTCCGCCGCTTCAACGCCTGAAGCGCAACCTGAAGCGGACCGCCGCCACGCGCGCACCTCTCGTCCGCGAGCTCGATGTGCCCCCCCGGGTGCTGCAGCACCTGGCGGCCTGGCAACCGGCGCGTTACCCGCTGCTGCTCGATAGTGCGGCGCACGGCCCGTTGAGCCGCGCGAGCGTGCTGCTCGCCGAGCCCGAGGCGGCCTTGTGGCTCGGCGCCGACGGGCGGCTGGGCGCCGAAGGATTCACCCCGCGCGGCGACGGTTTTCTCGCCGCCCTCGAGCAGTGGTGGCTGACCGAACGAAGTGCCGGCGTGGCGGAGGAGGAGCCCGCACTGCCGTTCGCCGGCGGCTGGGCGCTGTTCCTCGGCTACGAGCTCGCGCAGGAGATCGAGCCGCATCTGAAGCTGCCGCGCACGCCGCTGCCCTGGCAGTCGTTCGCGCTGCGCACCCGCTGCGCGCTGGTGCACGAGCTGCAGCGAGGATGCGTCTACGCGGTGGCCGAGCCGGGGGCGGAAGCGGCGCTCGAGCGCATCGTTGCTGATGCCCGCGCGGCGGCCCAGGCGGACAGCAGTGGCGCCGCCGTGCGGGTGGCCGGCGTGTCCGAGGAAGCACCGGCTGCCTACCTCGCGCGCGTCGAGCGGGCCAAGCAGTACGTGGCGGCCGGGGACATTTATCAGGCCAACCTGTCGCGCCCCTGGGAGGTCGTGCTCGAGCCGCTCGCGCCGGGCGCTGCCGCGCGCAGTGCCTGCGTCGCGGCGCTCTACGAGCGGCTGTGCGCAGCGAACCCCGCGCCGTTTGCTGCGCTCGCGCAGTGGCGCGGCGTCGCGATCCTGAGCTCCTCCCCCGAGCGGCTGGTGCGTGTGCAGGGGCGGCACATCGATACGCGGCCGATCGCCGGCACGCGCCCGCGCAGCCGCCGGCCCGACGCCGAGCGGCGCGAGATGAGCGAGCTGGCCGCCCATCCGAAGGAGCGAGCCGAGCACATCATGCTGATCGACCTGGAGCGTAACGATCTCGGGCGCGTGTGCGAGGCGGGCACGGTGCAGGTCGATGAGCTCATGACCATCGAGTCCTACCAGCACGTGCATCACATCGTCTCCAACGTCAGCGGGCGGCTGCGGCCCGAGGTTAGTCCGATCGGGGCATTGCGCGCGGTATTTCCCGGCGGCACGATCACCGGGTGTCCTAAGTTCCGCTGCATGCAGATCATCGCCGAGCTCGAGGGCGCGGGACGCGGCGCCTACACCGGCTCGCTCGGCTACCTCACGCGCGACGGCAACCTCGATCTGAACATCCTCATCCGCACCATGACCCTGAGCGGCCAGCAGCTCAACTTTCGTGCCGGCGCAGGCATCGTCGCGGATTCCGATCCGCAGCGAGAGCTCGAGGAGACGCGCGCCAAGGCGCGCGGTCTCCTGGCCGCGCTCGGAGCCGGCGATGCCTGAGAGCGCCGCGGCGGGTGCGGCGCCCGAGCTCGCCTGGCTCGACGGGCGCGCGGCTACGCAGGTGTCGCTGCTCGAGCGCGCGCTGCACTACGGCGACGGCCTGTTCGAGACCATCGCCTGTCCCGGCGGAAGTCCGCGCTTTCTCGAGCGGCACCTGGCACGTCTCGCGCAGGGCTGCACGCGGCTGGGCATCGGACCGCCCGAGCTCCCGCAGCTCGCCGACGAGGTACGGCGGCTGGCCGCGGGCACCTCCAGGGCCATCGTCAAGGTGCTGCTGACGCGCGGTGAAGCGCTGGCGCGCGGCTATCGGCTGACAGGGCGCGAGCAGCCCAACCGCATCCTGCTGCGCTACGCCTGGCCGGCCGATGATCCGGCGCTCGCCCGCGAGGGGGTGCGGGTGCGCGTGGCCGCGCTGCGCCTCGGCGAGAACCCGGCGCTCGCCGGACTTAAGCATTGCAATCGTCTCGAGCAGGTGCTGGCGCGGCGCGAGTGGAGCGACCCGGGCATCCACGAGGCACTGCTGTTCTCGAGCTCCGGAGCGCTCGTGTCGGGCACCATGAGCAACGTGTTCCTGGTGCACGGCGAGCGGCTCCTCACTCCGCGCCTCGAGCGCTGCGGAGTAGCCGGTGTCATGCGCGCGGTGGTACTGCAGGCTGCGCATGATGCCGGCATTGCGTGCGAGGAGTGCGTGCTCGGTGAGTCGGACCTGGCTGCGGCGCGCGAGCTCTTTCTGACCAGCGCGCTCACCGGCATCCGCCCGGTGCGCGAGCTCGCCGGCCGTGCGCTCAGCGTCGGTGCGCTCACCCGGCGGCTGCAGGCGCAGCTGGCGCCACTGCTCAGCGGCGACAACGGCGACTTCGCAGCCCCTCGCGCGGGGGAGAGCTGATGGCAGCCGGCCGCGTCCTCAAGGTACTGCTGGCTGCCTCGGCGGTGCTGATGCTGCTGGCCGCGCTTGCCGCCGCCGCCGGCTACGAGTGGCTGGAGCGCGAATACCACTCGCCCGGACCCGGCGCGGCCAGCTCGCGCATCGATATCGAGCCCGGGCTCAGCCTGCGCAACGTGCTGGCGCGCCTCGAGGCGGCCGGCAACGTGCACGATGCGCGCGCGGTGCAGTGGTATCTGCGCCTGCACGGGCGTGCGCCGCGGGTGCAGGCCGGAGCCTACGAGATTCCCGCGCACGCGAGCCCGGCCGCAATTCTCGCGCTCCTCGAGAGTGGCAAGGTGATTCTCGAGCAGCTCACGGTCGTCGAGGGGGCGACGTTCGCCGACTTCCTCGCCGTCCTCGAACAGCATCCGCGCGTGG
>DATHQM010000039.1:0-23016 GCA_035482695.1 Steroidobacteraceae bacterium
CGCGCCCGCGGCGCGTGCGGCTCTCGCGCTGCTGCTGGCGCTGCCCGGCGGCTGCTCGCTGAGTCCGCATTACCAGCGCCCTACCGTGCCTGCGCCGCCCGAAACCTACAAGGAAGCGGGCGACTGGCAGCCTGCCAGCCCCGCGGACACGACCCCGCGCGGACACTGGTGGAGCATGTTCGGGGATCCGGACCTCGACGCCCTCGAAGCGCAGGTGAGCGACGCCAACCAGAGTCTCAAGGCAGCCTTCGCCACCCTGGCGCAGGCACGCGCGCAGACGCGGATCGCGCGCTCGGCGTGGTTTCCGACCATCACCGCCCAGGGCGACGCCACGCGCGGGGAAACCTCCGTCTACCAATCGACCTACACCCCCGGCAAGGATCGCAATGGCAACTCCTTCGTGGTCGGGGGCGATCTGTCGTACGAGGTGGATTTGTTCGGTCGCATCCGCGACACCGTGGCCGGCGCGCGCGCCAGCGAGCAGGCGACCGCGGGTGATGTGGCGACGCTCGACCTGGAGCTGCACGCGGAGCTCGCCACCGATTACTTCACGCTGCGCGGCCTGGACGTCGAGCAGCAGCTGCTCGATCGCACCGTGGGGGATTACCAGCACGCGCTGCAGCTGACGGAATATCTCTATAAGGGCGGCGCTGCGGCCATCTCGGACGTACAGCTGGCCCAGTCGCAACTCGAGACCGCCCGTACCCAGGCGGAAGATACCCGTCTGCGCCGCGCCCAGAACGAGCACGCCATCGCCGTGCTCATCGGCCGCGAGGCCAGCACCTTCAGCCTCGAGGCCCGCAGCGGCGGGGCGTTTCACCCCATGCCCGGCGTGGCGATCGGCGTGCCCTCGCAGCTGCTCGAGCGCCGTCCCGACGTGGCGGCGGCCGAGCGCCGCGTCGCCGCGGCCAACGCCGGCATCGGCGTGGCGCGCGCCGCCTACTTCCCGGTGCTGGACCTGCTTGGCTCGGCGGGCAGCGCCAGCGTCGCGACCTCGCAGCTGTTCAGCGCGCCGGCGCAGTACTGGTCGATCGGCCCACAGGCGCTGCTGACGGTATTCGACGGCGGATTGCACGCCGCGCAGTCCGCGCAGGCGCACGCGCTCTACGATCAGCAGGTGGCCAACTACCGCGGCGTGGTGCTCACCGCGTTCCAGGACGTCGAGGACAACCTGGTGGCGCTGCGCCAGTTGCAGCGCGAGAGCGTCAGCGAGGCGGCCGCCGTCACCGCCACGCAGGGAGCGCTCGACCAGGCCAACCTGCGCTACAAGGGCGGAATCGTCACCTACCTGGAGGTGGTTTCCACCGAGAATGCCGCGCTCGCAGCCCGCCTCGCCGCCGCGGATATCGAGATCCGCCGCGCCGCAGCCACCGTGCTGCTGGTGAAAGCACTCGGCGGGGACTGGAATCCCCCGCGCCAGGGCTCATAGCGCAACTTCCGGCAACACGCAGCGCTGGTCGCCAGCGTCGCCGCACGGCGCGTCCCTCAGGTCACGCGCACAAAGTCTATGAAGCCGCGCTGCACGTCGGTATGGGTCAGGCGCACGCGCACCGTTTCGCCGACGTCGAGCCCGGCGAACCCCTGGACCAGCCGCCCCTCGGCGAGCGGATGAGTGATGCGCACCCAGGTGCCCTTGTCGGACGCGCCGGTCACGACGGCGGCGAACTGCTCGCCGATGCGGGTTTGCAGCAACATCGCCGCGGCGGACTTCGCCACCTGCCGCTCGACCTTGGCGGCGTTGTCCTCCTGCGTCGTGCAGTGCGCCGCCAGCGAGCTCAGCTGCGCGTCGCTGTAGGGAGGCGGGGCCGCGCGCAGTGCCGCCTTCAGCAGCCGCTGCGAGATGATGTCCGGGAAGCGGCGGTTCGGAGCGGTAGTGTGGGCGTAGTCGTTCAGCGCCAGCCCGAAGTGTCCGGCGACGCTCTCCCCGGGCCGCTTGAGCACGTACTCGCCGCGCCCGAGCAGCTTCACGACCGCGAGCGACAGGTCGGCAAACTGCGCCGGTGCTGCCTGGCGCTGGTGGCTGAGGAAGCCGCACAGCGCCTGGGCATCGGGCGCTGCCGGCAGGCTCTGCCCCAGACCGCGGGCGAGCTGCACGATCCGGTCCCAGCGCTCGGGGTCGCGCAGTACGCGGCGTACGGAGGGGGAGCCCTTGCTTTCCAGGTAGCGCGCGACCACCCCGTTGGCGGCGATCATGAAGTACTCGATGAGCTGTTTCGCGCGATTGTCCTCGTCGGGCTTGAGATCGAGCAGCACCGCGCCGGCGCGCACCGCCTGCGCCTCGAGCGTGGCAAGACCCAGCGCGCCGGCGCTCTCGCGCACCTGCTTGAGCCGCTGCGCCACGCGGTCCTGGGTGCGCAGCTGCTCGTCCATCCCCGGCACCGCCGCGAGCGGCGCCGGCGGCGCCCCGCGGCCGTCGAGCCACGCAGCGAGGCTGTCATAGGCGAGCTTGGCGCGGTTGACCACCACCGCCTGGTAGATCTGCGAGGCGCTGATTTCACCGTCGGCGGATATCGTCATATCGACGACCACGCTCACGCGCTCGGCATGCTCGGCGAGACTGGTGAGATCGGTCGACAGCCGCTCCGGCAGCATGGGAAAGACCTGCGCTGCGGTGTACACCGAGGTGGTGTTCGCGCTCGCGTGGACATCGAGCGGCGTGCCCGCGGTGACGATCGCGTCGACGTCAGCGACCGCCACCAGAATACGCACGCTGCCGCCGGCCGCCGGCTGCGCCACCGATAACTGGTCGAGGTCACGCGAGTCGTCGTTGTCGATCGAGCACCAGGGCAGGGAGCGTTGATCGCGCACCTGCGGTCCAGTCGCTCTGGCCGGGGCGCTGATGGCGCGCAGCTGCTCGAGGGCAGCGGGCGGAAAATCCGGCTCGAGATCGTAGCTGCGCATCATCTGGCGGGCGATGCTCTGCAGATCGCCGCCGGAGGTCGGGGCTGGTGGCATCGCGCCATGATAACCGCAAAGACGAAGGGCGCCGCGGATCCTCCGCGGCGCCCTCCTTTCTCGAAGCGAGGCATCCTGCCTCGTCCGATTCACGCCCCTGTCACATGCTCGGCATCGTGCCGGTGTAGTAGAAGAGCACGTAGGCCCCGAGCGTGCCGGCGGCCGGCGGCACCGCTGCCTGCGGCACACCGTACACCTTGACCGGCGCACCGGCGCTCAAGCCCGCCTCCATGGCCTGCAGGCCGACACTGGTCGTGATGTCGATCGGGCTCACCGTGACGATGCCGTTGGTGCGATCCACCTGGTACACCAGCGTCGTCGAGCCTGGCGTGGTGCTGACGTTGACCGTCACCGGCGCCGGACCATTGGTCACCGTCATCGCGAAGTCGTTGGCAGTGGGGTCGTACGCCGTGCTCACCGTGCCGAGCGGGACCGGCGTGGGCATAAGCACCGCATCGCGCAGGTACCAGTTGCTGGTGTTGGTAGTGCCACCGTCGCCCCAGCGTGCCCGGCTTACGCCGAACGCCGCCAGCGAGCCGACCGTGCCGCCGAAGTTGACCGCGCCGCCGGCCGCGGCGACGAACGCGCCGGGCGCGTTGCTGCCGTAGTTCACCAGTGTCGGGAAGGTGAAGTACCACCAGTCGAAACCGGTGATCTGCATGTCCTGGTCGTTCTCGCCGTTGTCGGTCGTGCTCGCAATGTAGCCGAGCGTCAGCGAGTAGTTGTCGTTCACCACCAGGTAGTTCGAGCTGTAGGTGAGCGCCGAGGTCGTGGGGTTGGAGATCCAGCCGCCGAAGTTCGCCGTCTCGATATCGACCGTCTGCGCCACCAGCGGCACGCCCAGCGGATCCACCGCGCTCACGTGCACCTTGAAGCCGCGCACCAGGTCCTGACTGGTGAGGAAGCCGGTACCGGTGCCGATCGGGGTGGCATCGGCAAGCGCGTCCGCCGGAGTGCGGAAGAAGAACTGCGTAGCGGCGTTCACGGTTACCGGAACCGGGACACCGTCCTCATTGGTCACGGTGATGATGTCGCTGCTGGTGTTGACGTTCAGCACGTGGCCTTCAGGACTCAGCCATACCTTGGTGAAATCGCTGCTCACCCACACACGCACCGCCGTCAGCGTGCCGTTCTCCTGGTAGCGCGCGGCGATGCGCACAAACCGGCCGGCCATGTTGCCGTTGCTGCTGAAGTTGTCGACGACCGTGCGCGTGCCGGCATCCAGGTCGTAGACGATCGTGCCGTTGGCGCCATCGGCGTTCACCGTCAGCGAGATCGCGCTGCTGATCTCGGTCTCCGGGTTGGTCGCCGGGTAGACCGGGAAGTCCTTGGTCACGGTAAGCGCGGTGGAGCTCACCGCCGCGACCGTGCCATAGGTATGACGCAGCACCAGGTTGGCGATGTCGTGGATCGGGTGGCGCCGCACCGGGGCCTCGAAGTTGACGGCCCAGAGTGTCGCGCCGTCCGCCGACGGCGGAGTGTGACCCACGATGAACGCCGGGTGCGCGAGGTTGAATTCCAGGTCGAGCGCCACGTTGCTCTCACCGCTCGTCACCGTGAGCGGTGTGTCGAAGTTGACCGTCACCGGCACGGTGAGAGTGCCGCTCGTGCCCTGAGTGTGCTGGATCTGGATCTGGGTGGACGGCACGCTGCTGCCCGGTGTCAGCGGAAAGCCCTGCTCGGGGTTCGCCGCCACGGTGAGCAGTACGTCGCCGGGGTTGCCGCCGATCGTCAGCACCGCCGAGGTGTAGGTGCCGGCGGGGATGCTCACGTTGCCGAGGATTTCACCCAACTGATCGAGCAACTCGAGGTTGACATAAGGGGCGGGCGTCGGCGCGCTGTACACGTTCACCGCGCTGCCACCGCCCTGCGGAATCAGGGCGATGCTCAATATACGCACGCCGACACAGGCCCAGTCGTCCGAGGAGGCATCCGTCAGAGTGAGCGGCATGGCCGCCATGGCCTGCGCGGGCGGTGGCGTCGCTGCGGTCGTGTCGGCGCCGCCTCCTCCGCCGCCACCACCACAGGCCGCAACGCCGGCGGTGAGACCTGCAAGCACTGCGCTGTGTATCGCGCGTCGCAACATAATGCGCTGCATATCCAATCCCTCTGTTGGCTCGTGCCGCCCCATTGCGGCTGTCGAGCGTATAGCGGGTGAAGCAGGCGTTGGTTGACCGGCGCGTGCGCTGAAATGCGAGCGCTGTCGTGCGGTGGCGACAGCGGTGTTAGTTTGGTGTCGCTGGCGCGCGCAGCCAGTTGCTCAGGAAGTCCTTGGCGCGCGCACACGCCGCGCTGAGCTCGAGTCCCGCCGCAAGCCCTGCGGCGATCGCGCAGGCGAGTGTACAGCCGGTGCCGCGTCGGCCGCTGGCGCTGCGCGGCGCGCTGAAGCGTCGCACCGCGTCCGCGCCCGTCAGCAACAGGTCGGTGGCTTCGGGGGTTGCGGCGTGCCCGCCCTTGAGCAGCACCGCGCGTGCGCCGAGCGCGAGCAGTGCGCGTCCCTGCTGCAGCAGTTCTGTCTCGCTGCGTGCCAGCGCGGTACCGAGCAGCGCCGCGCACTCCGGGATGTTGGGGGTGAGCAGCGTCGCGCGCGGCAACAGTTGCTGGCGCAGTGCGACGAGCCCCGCCGCCTCCAGCAGCGTGCCGCCGGAGCTGGCCGCGAGCACCGGATCGAGCACCACCGGTACGGCGGCGTGGGCGGCGATGCCGTCGGCCACCGCGAGCACCGTGTCGAGCGTCGCCAGCATGCCGATCTTGATGGCGCGCACCCGCCCGGTCGCGAGCGCGCTCACGATCTGCTCGCGCACCAGTGGCGGCGGCAGCGGGTACACACTGAGCACCGCGCCGTCGGTCTGCGCCGTCACCGCGGTTACGGCACACAGCGCCTGCGTGCCGAGCTCACTGAGCGTGGCGACGTCGCGCACCAGCCCGGCCCCACCGCTCGAGTCCGAGCCGCCGATGACCAGGACCGCGCTCACCCGCCGAGCGCGATCAGCGCGAGGCTGCCGTGACCCTGGCGTTGCAGCGCGCGCGCGGCACGCCAGGCCCGCACGCCCGAGCGGCAGCACAGTACCAGCCGCGCTGCCGGTGGAAACTGCCGTGCGCCGCTTTCCAGATCCTCGAGCCTCTCGCGCAACGCGCCCGGCAATGCCGTTGCCGGAGCCTCGCTCGCGCTGCGCAGATCGATCACGATGTCATCAGCGCGCAGCTCGCCCGGCGTGATGAAAGCGAGCAGCGGCCCGGCGGGCTCCGCCGCCGCGGCGAACGAGAAGTCGCCGACGTGCAGCGTGCGCAGGTCGAGAGACATGAGCCGTGACAGTACCGGGGGCTGCCAGTCGAGCAGCAGTCCCAGCACCAGGTGAGCCTGCAGCGTGCCGAGCACTCCCACCGCGGTGCCGAGCACCCCGGAAGCCGCGCACGAGCCGGCCGCACGCGGCAGCTCCGGAAACACCGCGCGATAGCTCGGGCCGCCGCCGCAGAACGCGCCCACGTAACCGGCCAGACCCAGCACCGAGGCGCTCACCAGCGGCCGCGCGGCGAGCTGGCAGGCATCGCTCAGCACGTAGGTCACGGCGAAGCTGTCGGCGCAATCGATCACCACGTCGGCCGCGGCCACCAGCCGGCGCGCATTGGCGGCATCGAGCCGTGCGGCGCACGCCTCGATGACCACTTCGGGGTTGAGGGCGCGCAGCGCCGCAGCCGCCGCGTGCACCTTGAGCGCGCCGAGGTCGCTCACGCGGTAGAGCGGCTGGCGATGCAGGTTCGATTCCTCGACGCGATCGTGATCGATGACAGTGAGCCGGCCTACGCCGGCGGCGGCGAGGTAGGGAAGCACCGCACAGCCGAGCCCGCCGGCGCCCACGACCAGCAGCGCCGCCCCTGCCAGGCGCGACTGGCCCTCCGCACCAACCTGCGGCAGGACGCGCTGGCGTGCGTAGCGGTCGTTCACCTGTCCCTCCGTCAGGCCGCGGCGGCGACGCGCAGCCACTGCTGCATCCGCTCTTCGGGCTGCGCCGCGCGCACGATATCGGTCACCACCGCGGCGACGTCGGCGCCCGCGGCAAAAACGTCCGGCAGTCGCTCGAGCGTCACTCCACCGATCGCCACCAGCGGCAGCGCGCCCACGCGGCGCTTCCATGCGCCGAGGCGCACAAGTCCCTGCGGCGCCCACGGCATCACCTTGAGCAGCGTCGGATAGATCGGGCCGAGCGCCACGTAGTCGGGAGCGAGGGCCAGCGCGCGCTCCAGCTCGGTCTCGTCGTGCGTGCTGATGCCGAGCCGCACGCCGGCGCGGCGCAGTGCCGGCAGGTCCGCGCCGTCGAGATCCCCCTGACCCAGGTGGACGAAATCGCAGCCGGCCTCGAGCGCCGCCTGCCAGTGATCATTGACGATCAGCTGTGCGCCTGCCGCGAGACAGCAGGCGCGCGCCGCGACGATCTCGGCGCACACCACCGCGGGCGGCTGCTGCTTGATGCGCAGCTGCACCAGCCGTACGCCGAGCGACGCCAGGCGCGCAACCCACGCGGCGCTGTCGACGATCGGATAGACGCGCGGCAGCTTCATCCGCGGAACGCCGTGCCGATGAGCGGCGTGGAGGGTGCGGCCATGTCGCGCGGCTCGATCGGACCTGCCAGCCGCGCGGCGGCGCCGGCCTCGACCGCCAGAGCGAATGCCGCCGCCATCTGCACCGGGTCGCGCGCCTGGGCGACCGCCGTGTTGACGAGCACTGCGTCGAAGCCGAGCTCCAGCGCCCGCGCCGCGTGCGAGGGCACGCCGAGGCCGGCATCGATGATGAGCGGCACCTCGGGAAAGTGCGCCCGCAGCGCGGTGAGGCCAAACAGGTTGTTGAGACCGCGCCCCGAGCCGATCGGCGCGCCCCACGGCATCAGCACCCGGCAGCCGGCGGCAAGCAGCCGCTCCGCCACCACCAGGTCCTCGGTGGTGTACGGGAACACCTCGAACCCTTCCGCGCACAACAGACGCGCGGCCTCGGTGAGGCCGAAGACGTCCGGCTGCAGTGTGTCGTCTTCGCCGATCACTTCGAGCTTGATCCAGGTCGTGCCGAATACCTCGCGCGCCATATGCGCGGTGGTCAGCGCCTCCTTGACGCTGTGGCAGCCGGCGGTGTTGGGCAGCACCCGCACGCCGAGCGCGCGCACCAGCGACCAGAACGCCTGCCCGGAGCGCTCACCGCCCGACTCGCGCCGCAGCGACACCGTCACCACCTCGGCGCGCGCCGCCTGCACCGCCGCCGCCAGCACCGCGGGCGAGGGATAGCGCGCGGTGCCGAGCAGCAGCCGCGAGCGCAGCGTCGCCTGGTAGAGCTGCACCATCAGCCACCCTGCATGGGCGCGAGCACTTCGACGCGGTCGCCGTCGCTGAGCGGAGTGCTGGCGCGCACGCTCGCGGCGACGAATTCGCCGTTCACCGCCGTGCTCACCACCGCGTCGCCCAACCCAAGCTCGCCGAGCACGCCGGACAGCTGCGGCGCGGCGGTCTCATGCACGGCGCCGTTCACGACTATCTTCATGCATCACCTCCGGAAAATGCCGCGCGTGCAGCAGCACGTCGGCCACGCGGCGCGCCAGCGCCGGCGCCAGCAGGAAGCCGTGGCGGTACAGGCCGTTGACGTGCAGCACCTCGCCCACGCGGCTGATGCGCGGCAGGTTGTCGGCAAAAGCGGCGCGCACGCCGGTGGCGATCTCGAGGATCTGCGCCTCGCCGAACGCCGGGTGCAGAGCGTAGGCCCCCGACAGCAGCTCGAGCATGGAGCGCGCGCTGATGTGCGTCGCCTCATCGCTCTCGATCATGGTGGCGCCCACCATGAACTGCCCCGGCCCGCGCGGCACGACGTACAGCGGCGTGCGCGGGTGCAGCACGCGCACCGGGCGGCTGAGCGACAGCTCCGGCAGGTGCAGCAGCAGCATCTCGCCCTTCACCCCTCGCAGGCCGGGCAGGTGCGCACGCGCGGCGAGACCGGTGCAGTCGATGAGGCAGCCCGCCGCCGTGGCGCTGCCGGCCTCGGTGCCAAAGCGGATGCTCACGCCGAGCGTGCGCAGCCGCGCGGCGAGCGCCTGCAGGGCGGCGCGCGGGTCGAGATGGCCTTCGTCGGGGAAATACAGTCCCTGCGCGAAGCGCCCGCTTAAGTCCGCTTCGAGCGCCGCGATCTGCTCGCCGCCGACGCGCTGGTAGTGCGCGGTGCGGTGCGCGAACTGGCCGAGCTCGCCTAAGTCGCGCGCGTGCGCCACGACCAGCGTGCCGCGCGCCACGGTCCCGGCAAAGTGCTCGCGCCACCAGCCGAGGCTCTCCCCGCCGAGCGTCGCGATCAGCGGATCGGAAGCTTCGCGCTCGCACCACGGCGCCAGCATGCCGCCGGCGAACCACGAGCAGCCCGCGCCGTCGAGGACCGCGGCCCGCTCCAGCACCTGCACGCTGACGCCGCGCTCGGCGAGCTCCACGGCACAGGCGAGCCCGGCAACGCCGGCGCCGATGACCGTCGCCTGCACCGCTTCAGCCCTCCTGCGGCGGCGTGCCCGGCACGTACAGCTCGCCGCCGCCGGCGCGAAACCTGGCGGACATTTCGGCCATGCCGGCTGCGCGCGCCTCGGCGCGCACCTCGTGCGAGATGCGCATCGAGCAGAACTTCGGGCCGCACATCGAGCAGAAGTGCGCCACCTTGTGGCCCTCCTTGGGCAGGGTGGCGTCGTGGAAGGCGCAGGCGGTATCCGGATCGAGCGACAGGTTGAACTGGTCCTGCCAGCGGAAATCGAAGCGTGCGCGCGACAGCGCGTCATCGCGCGCCCGCGCCCCGGGGTGTCCCTTGGCCAGGTCCGCGGCATGCGCCGCGATCTTGTAGGTGATGACCCCGGTCTTGACGTCGTTGCGGTCGGGGAGTCCCAGGTGCTCCTTGGGAGTGACGTAACAGAGCATGGCGGTGCCGTACCAGCCGATCATCGCCGCGCCGATCGCCGAGGTGATGTGATCGTAGCCGGGCGCGATGTCGGTCGTGAGCGGCCCGAGCGTGTAGAACGGCGCCTCGCCGCAGGTGGCCAGCTGCTTGTCCATGTTCTCCTTGATCTTGTGCATGGGCACGTGGCCGGGACCCTCGATCATCACCTGGCAATCCTGCCGCCAGGCGATGCGGGTGAGCTGGCCCAAGGTTTCCAGCTCGGCGAACTGCGCGGCATCGTTGGCATCGGCGATGCATCCGGGGCGCAGGCCATCACCGAGCGAGAAACTGACGTCGTAGGCGCGGCAGATCTCGCAGATCTCCTCGAAATGCTCGTAGAGGAAGCTCTCGCGGTGATGCGCCAGACACCACTTCGCCATGATGGAACCGCCGCGCGAGACGATGCCCGTGACGCGCTCGATGGTGAGCGGCACGAAGGCGAGCCGCACCCCGGCGTGGATCGTGAAGTAGTCCACGCCCTGCTCCGCCTGCTCGATCAGCGTATCGCGGAAGATCTCCCAGCTGAGGTCCTGGGCGACCCCGCCTACCTTCTCCAGCGCCTGGTAGATGGGCACGGTGCCGATCGGCACCGGCGAATTGCGCAGGATCCATTCGCGGATGGTGTGAATGTTGCGGCCGGTCGACAGATCCATGACGGTATCCGCGCCCCAGCGGATGGCCCACACCATCTTGTCCACTTCCTCGGCCGTCGAGGAGGTGACCGCGGAGTTGCCGATGTTGGCGTTGATCTTCACCAGGAAGTTGCGGCCGATGATCATCGGCTCGGACTCGGGGTGGTTGATGTTCGCCGGAATGATGGCGCGCCCGGCAGCCAGCTCGGCGCGTACGAATTCGCCGGTGACGAAGTCCGGAACGGCCGCTCCCCAGTCGTTGCCGTCCCGGGCGGTGCTGGCGAGCGCCTCGCGCCCGACGTTCTCGCGCACCGCCACGAACTCCATCTCCGGGGTGATGATCCCGGCACGCGCATACGCCAGTTGCGTCACCGCCCGCCCCGCCCGGGCGCGCAGCGGCGCACGCAGCCGCGCAAACTCCGGCGCCGCGTGGCCCCCGGCGGCGAGGCCGTTGTCGAGCGGCTGCACCCGCCGTCCCGGGTAGCCTTCCGTGTCGGCGCGCGCCGCGATCCACGGCGCCCGCAGAGCCGGCAGGCCGCGCGCGATGTCGATGGTCACGGCCGGATCGGTGTACGGACCGGAACTGTCGTAGACGGTCAGCGGCGGCTCGCCGGCCGCCGGCTGGACCGTGATCTCGCGCATCGGCACGCGCAGCTCGCGGTGCAGGGCGCCCGGCTTGTAGACCTTGCGCGAGGCGGGCAACGGCTCGGAAACGACGTGTAGCAACTGCGCATTCATCGGCACGCTCCTGACTTCATGGCAGAAGATCCGGTGAATGCCGCACGCTTTCGGAAAGAATCGCCCGCCGGTGTCACCGGTGCGATCGCCGTCTCGAGGGAAACTTTCCTACGCCAGCATTAACTGGATCAGGTACGGAGGGTCGCCAAGGCGCGCCTTCCCACGGCGCTCGCTGGCCTCTCAGCCCCCTGCCGGGGCTCCCCTAGCTCGCCGCAGAAAGTAGTACGAGTGGCGCTCCCAGGTCAATCCCGCGCGCCGCGAATCGCTGACCGCCTCGGCTGTGTGCGCCGCTGCTGCTGCCGGCGCCGCGGGTGTGTGACACTAGCGCCATGGCTTCCTGGCAGGTGTGGGCACTGCTCTCGGCGCTGTTTGCCGCGCTCACGGCGATCTTCGCCAAGCTCGGCGTGGCGGACGTCAATCCGGACCTGGCGACACTCATCCGCACCGTGGTGATCCTGGTGCTGCTGACGGCGGTGGCGCTCGCGACGCGGGCACTGCCGGGAGTCACGCAGGTCGCGCCGCGTGCCTGGGCGTTCCTGGTCCTTTCGGGGCTGGCGACCGGCGCCTCGTGGTGGTGCTATTTTCGGGCGCTGCATGTCGGCGACGCGGCGCGTGTGGCGCCGCTCGACAAGCTGAGCGTCGTGCTCGTCGCCGTGTTCGGCGTGGGATTCTTGGGCGAGCGGCTGGCGCCGCTCAACTGGCTGGGGATCGCGCTGGTGACCGCCGGCGCCTGGCTGGTGACGCTGCGCGCATAAGGCCGGACGGCGTGCGCAGCGACACTGCGCACGCCGTCCTCGACACCTGCCGTGGTAATGACCGCCCTAGAGGGGGCGGGCGCCGCTTCCGTGGCTGGCCTGTCCACCCTTGCGGCCCGCTTCGGCCGCAAGCTCCGGATGCTGTGAGAAGCTGCGCTTCTCGTCGGGAACGCTCTGCCCGCCCTTGCGGCCGGCGATCGCCGCCAGCTCGCGGTTCTGCGAGAAGCTGCGCTTCGCTCCCGGAACGCTCTGGCCGCCCTTGCGGCCGGCTTCCGCCGCCAGGCGGCGGTTCTGCGAGAAGCTGCGCTTCTCGTCGGGCACTGCCTTGCCGCCCATGCTCGCGATCTGCCGCTGCCGCTCCGCGTTCATGGAGGCAAAGCCGCGGTGCGATACGCGCCCTTCATTCACTGCTCCTTCAGCCATCACTGCTCTCCTTCTGGTTCGCTTGACCCGCGGATACGTCGGGCATGCCGCGGAATGGATGAACCGGTATGACACAACAGTTGGTTCGCCTGAGGGAAGAATAACGCCGTCCGGGGACGGCGAACATCAGGCTAACCTGACCCGCGCCGTCAGCGCACGCCTACGTTGTAACCCGTTGTGGGCAAGTCAGGGTGTCAGGCGGTCGATCACCAGGCCAACCACGCCGTCCCGGCCGACCTGGTAGGTGATCTGCCCGAACGGGTCGCCGCTCACCGCCACCGGACTGCCGCTGCGCGCGATCCGCGCCACCACCTGCACGCTCTGGCCGGCCGTAAACGAGTGCCCGGGGATCATCGAGTCGGAGGCGCTCAAGGCAACACTCTGGGGAAAGTAACTTTCCAGGCGCTTGACCGCGAGCGGCGGACCGGACTGGGCGGGATCGCGGACAAACACGTACAGCGAACCCCCGGCGGCGGCGGCCGCGAGCTTCGGTGACACACTGACATTGACAGTTACCACCGTGTGTGCCGCATCCGCCGCGGCCGCTGCTGTTTGCGGCGCTGCAGCGGAGTTGCGGGCGAGCGTCTCGTCGATGACGCTGATCTGCTGTTCGATCAGCGGCCGCACGGTCGCCGGCGGGTCCATGGTGAGCAGCGCCGCGAAGCGCTCGCGCGCGAGCGGCAGATTCCCCTGGCGGGCGGCGATCAGCCCGCCGAGGAACAGCGCCTTGCCGGAGCGCGGGTCGATCTGCAACGCCCGCTCGATGAGGCGCGCCGCGCGCCCGTCGAGCTCGTTCTGGTCGGAAAGCGCCAGCGCCTCCGCCTGCCCCACCACCGCCTCGGCGCTCTTGCCGCCGCTCAGCCGGTCGGCGCGCGCGAAGGCGCGCACCGCGAGCGGATACTCCTGCAGCACGCTGTAGGAGCGTCCCAACATCAGCCAGCCGTCCAGATCCTGTGGATCGTGCTCGAGGTGGCGCGCGAGGCGTGCCACCATGGCCTGGGGGGAATTGCCTGGCGGGGGAGCGTGCCACGGCCAGTTGCTCCAGCACAGGTACAACCCCACGGCCCCGAGCAGCAGCAGCGTGGTCGAGACGAGCGCCGCCCGCGAGGCGGGCTCGGTGCCGGCGGGAGTCGGCCGCAGCAGCGGCACGACCACCACCGCTACGGCGGCGAGCGACAGCGCCGCGGCCAGCAACACGAAGGTGACCATCAGCCTTGCCGGTCCTCTTCGAGGGGGGCATCGTCCGTGGCGAGCAACACCGTGCGCTCGCGCACGATGCGCCACGAGACCAGCGCCCCGATCAGCAAGAGCACCGCGGGCGCGCCCCACAACCAGGCGTTGCGCCACGAGTAGCGTGGCCGGAACAGGATGAAGTCGCCGTAGCGCGCCGCCATCCAGGCGCGCACCTGCTCGTCCGACTTGCCCGCGAGCAGCTGCTCGCGCACCTCGCGGCGCAGATCCGCCGCGAGCTCGACCGGCGAGTCGGCGAGCGATTCGTTCTGACACTGCATGCAGCGCAGTTCATGCGTGAGCGCGAGGTAGCGCGCCTGCAGGGCCGGATCGGGCAGCTCGGTCGGATCCACCGCCCGCGCGGTGCCCGCCGCCACCAGCGCGGCGAGCATCACGGCCATGACCACCGACAGGTGTGCGCGCATTTCTAAGAGCCGGCGGCTGCCGCGGAGACACGCGGCAGGATCTCCCGCGTCCAGGTGTCGTCGGTCAGGGCGCCGACGTGCTTGTAGACGATGATGCCCTGCGGGTTGACCAGGAATGTCTCCGGCGCACCGTACACGCCCCAATCGATCGCCGCCCGTCCCGAGGCGTCCACCGCCACGGCCTGGTAGGGATTGCCGAGCTGTGTGAGAAAGTCGCGCGCCTGGGCGTCATCGTCCTTCCAGTCGAGGCCGATGAGCGGCACCACCCCGGCCTGCTGCACCTTCAACAGCACCGCGTGCTCGGCCCGGCACTCCGTGCACCAGGTTCCCCACACGTTGAACAGGTACCAGCGTCCTTTGAGCTCCGCCGAGCGCAGCTGCCGTCCGGGATGGTTGAGCTCCGGAAGCGCGAACTGCGGCGCCGGCCGACCAAGCAGCGGCGATGCGATCACGCCCTTCTCCGGGGAGTGCCAGATGCCCACCGCCAGCACGACCGCCAGCAGCAGGAAGGCCCCGAGCGGCAGCAGGAAGCGGTTCATCGCGCCGGCTCGCCGGCGGCTCCCGCCAGCGCCCGCTGCGTCGCCTGCGCCGCGCGATAGCGTCGATCGGAGGCTGCCAGCGCGCCGCCGAGCGCCATGATGAACGCGGCCACCCACACGAAGCTCACCAGCGGGCGAATCTGCACGCGCAGGCTCCAGCGACCGGCACCCAGGTCGTCGCCGAGCGCCAGCAGCAGGTTGTTGCCACGATTCATGGTGATGGCGGTCTCGCTGGTGAGCTGCCGCTGCACCCAGTACTGGCGCTTCTGCGGCCGCAGCACCGCGACCGGGCTACCGTGGCGCGTGACGACGACCGTGGCGGCCAGCGCGGAGTAATTCGGACCGTCGAGTGGTTGCACGCCGTCGAAGCGAAATTCGTAGTCGCCGACGCGGGTGCTCGCCCCGGCGGCGAGCGCCACGTCGCGCTCGACGGTGAAAGACTCCACGGTGGTGAGCGCCACCACGAACAGCGCCAGCCCCAGGTGCGCCAGCGTCATGCCGAGCATCGCGCGCGGCACGGATAATCGGCGCCGCCAGCGGTCGATCGGATCCACCAGCGAGGAGAGCGCGATCCACAGCCCGAGCGTCGCCCCGACGGCGGCGAGCAGCCCGCCGCGCGCGAACAGCCCGAACACCAGACCGCAGCCGAGCACGGCCGCCACGAGGCAGGTCACGAGCAGCGCGCGCGCGCTGTCCTTGAGCCGTCCGCGCTTCCAGCTGGCGTGGATGCCGACCGCCAGCAGCGCGAGCAGCGGCAGCGTCGACATCATGAACGTCGGGTTGAAGTACGGCGGTCCGACGGAGACCGTGCCCAGACCGAGCGCGTCCGAGATCAGCGGCGCCAGCGTGCCGGCGAACACCGTCGCGGCGGCGATCACCAGCAGCACATTATTAAAGAGTAGAAACGACTCGCGCGCACCGAGCTCGAAACCGGCCGTGGACTTCAGCAGCGGCGCCCGCCACGCGTAGAGGGTGAGCGCGCCGCCGATCATGATGACGAGGAATAAGAGGATGAAAACGCCGCGCATCGGATCGGCGGCGAACGAGTGCACCGACACCAGTACCCCGGAGCGCACCAGGAAGGTGCCGAGCATGCTCAGCGAAAACGCCAGGATCGCCAGCAGCAGCGTCCAGCTCCTGAACAGCCCGCGCTTGTCGGTGACCGCGAGCGAATGCAGCAGCGCGGTCCCGACCAGCCACGGCATGAATGACGCATTCTCGACCGGATCCCAGAACCAGAAACCTCCCCAGCCGAGCTCGTAGTACGCCCAGAAGCTGCCCATGGCGATGCCGCAGGTGAGGAACGACCAGGCCACCGCGGTCCACGGCCGCGTCCAGCGCGCCCACTGCTGGTCGAGCCGGCCTTCGAGCATCGCCGCACAGGCGAACGCGAACGCCACCGCGAAGCCGACGTAACCGGTATAGAGCACCGGCGGATGAACGGCCAGCCCGGGATCCTGCAGGATGGGATTGAGGTCGTGCCCGTCGGGCGCCGGCGGATCAAGGCGCATGAACGGATTCGAAGTGGCCAGCGTGAACAGCAGGAAGCCAAAGCTCACGACGCCGAGCACCCCGAGTACGCGCGCCGCGAAGCGCGCCGGCAGGCGGCCCGAGCCGATCGCCACGGCGAGGGTCCACAGCGCCAGCAGCAGGATCCACAGCAGCAGTGAGCCCTCGTGCGCACCCCACAGCGCGGTGACGCGGTAGAACAGCGGCAGCGCGGTGTTGGAGTTCTCGGCCACGTAAGTCACCGAGAAATCATCGCCGACGAAAGCGGCGATGAGGCACGCCACCGCGGTCGCCACCATGACCGCCTGGCCCGCGACCGCCGGAATGACCGCGGCCATCCAGCGCTCGCGGCCGAGCACCGGGCCGGCGATGCCGAAGAATGCCTGCAGCCCCGCCAGCAGCAGCGCGAGGATCAGGGCGAAATGACCCAGCTCGGGCAACACCGCAGGTCAACTCCCCGCAGAGGGTGCGGCGCCGGTCACGGGCGCGGGCGCTGCGCCCGGCGCCGCGAGCGCGCGCGATTCGCCGTGCCGGCGCTTCAGCGAGCGCGCCACTTCCGGCGGCATGTACTTCTCATCGTGCTTCGCCAGCACCTCGTCCGCCACGAAGGTGCCGTCGGCACGCAGCCGTCCGTGGGCGACCACGCCGGCGCCCTCGCGAAACAGATCCGGCAGCACCTGGTTGTAGCTCACCGTGACCTCGTGGCTGAAATCCGTGACGATGAAGCGCGCTTCGAGGCTACCGGGGGCGCGCGTGAAGCTGCCCTGCTTCACCATGCCGCCGAGGCGGAACGGCTGGCCGCCGCGCACCTCGCCGTTGGCCACCTGGGTGGGATCGAAGAAGAACGTGACGTTCTGGCGAAAGGCGCTGAGCGCGAGCGCCCCGGCCAGGCCGACGCCGGCGACGATGCCGAGCACCAGAACCATGCGGCGCCGCCGCGGTGTCATGGGCCTTCCGAGCGCGCGCTGAGGCGCCGCCGGGCCGAGGCGCGCGCGCGCGCCAGCGCGCGCTGCGCCCACACGACGTTCAGCACCACCACCGCGAAAGTCACCGCGTAAGCCGGCCAGACAAAGGCCGCATAGCCGCCCATGTCGAGAAAGGCCCTCATGCGCTCACCACCTCGCGGATCCAGCTCGCGGTGCGCTCGCGGCCCAGCACCTCGCCGCGCAACCGCACCAGCAGCACCGCCACGAAGTACAGCGTGAAGCCGAGCAGCATGAGCAGCAGCGGCACCAGCATGGACGGCGGCATGGTCGGTTTGGCCAGTCTCATCACCGACGGGGCCTGGTGCAGCGAGTTCCACCAGACCACCGAGTAGTGAATGATCGGCACGTTCACCACGCCTACCACCGCCAGCACAGCGCTCGCCCGGTCCGCCCGCTGCGTATCCTCGATTCCGGCGCGCAGTCCCATGTAGCCCAGGTACAGAAACAGCAGCACCAGCTCGGAGGTCAGCCGCGGATCCCATTCCCAGTAGGTGCCCCACATCGGCTCGCCCCACAGCGCCCCGGTCACCAGCGCGGCGAAGGTGAACGATGCCCCGATCGGCGCACAGCTGGCCGCGACCGCGTGCGCCACCTTGATGCGCCAGATGAGCCCGACGGCGGCGGCGATCGCCATCGTCGTATACACCATCAGCGACATCCACGCACTCGGGGCGTGCACGTAGAGGATGCGAAAGCCGTCGCCCTGCTGGTAGTCGGGCGGCGCCAGCACCAGCCCGCCGCACAGACCGCCAAGGATGCAAAGTGCCGCCGGCCAGGCGAACCACGGTGTGAGGCGTGCCGCGAACGCGTACACGTACGGCGGCGAGGCGAGGCGATGGAACCAGGTCCAGCTCATGCGGCACGCCCTTTCGGCTACTCCAGAGAGATGCGCACGGCGGCCGACGCCGCCAGCGGCGCCAGCGTCACGGCGAGCACCGCCAGCGCCGCCAGCAGCTCGAGCGGCGCGAGCAGCGGCGCGCCGTTGATCGCGAGCTGCGTGGCGCGCGCGCCGAAGATCAGCACCGGCAGCGACAACGGCACGGTGAGCAGCGACAGCAGCGCGCCGCTGCGCTTCAGCCCCAGGGTGAGCGCCGCACCGATCGAGCCGATGAGACTCAAGGTGACGCTGCCGACGATCACCGCGAGCAGGATGCCCGGCAGCGCGGCCGCCGGGACGCCGAGCGACAGCGCCGCGAGCGGCGCCATCAGCGCGAGCGGCACGCCGGTGAGCAGCCAATGCGCGGCGGTCTTCGCGAACATTAGCCAGGTGAGGGACTGCCCCGAGAGCGCGTACTGCTCGAGCGTGCCGTCGTGCGCGTCGTCGCGAAACAGGAATTCCAGCGCCAGGAGCGAGGCGAGCAGCTCCGCCACCCACAGCACGCCCGGCGCCACCGCGCGCAGCTGCGTGAGCTCGGGCGAGATCGCCAGCGGAAAGAGCATCGTGACCAGCGCAAAGAAGGCCAGGGGTTGCACCAGCTGGGCGCGCCTGCGGAAGGCGAGCTGCACATCGCGCAGCAGCGCGAGCCACGCCGCCTCGAGTGCGCTCGCCGCCACCGCACTCGCCGCAGCGGGCGCCGCGGTTCCGGCGGCGTGTGCAGCTGGCAGCGTGCCAGCCGCCGAGGTACCGGCGCTCAAGCCGGCAGCTCCAGCGTGCGCAGCTGCGGCGCCGGCGCCGGCAGGCTCTGGTGCACGGCCGCGACCACCAGCCCGCCGCGCGCCAGCTGCTCGCCGATGAGCGCGCTCACCAGCTGCTGTCCGTCCGCATCGAGATGCGTCGCCGGCTCGTCGAGCAGCCACAGCGGCACGGCGAGCAGCGCCAGGCCCGCGAGCGCCACGCGGCGCCGCTGTCCGGCCGACAAGGTGCGCACCAGCCGCTCGCACCACGAGCCGGCACCTGCGCGCTCGAGGGCCGCGTCGAGCTCGGCGGAGCGGAGCCGCCGGCGCACGCCGATCCAGTAGCGCAGGTTCTCGCGCGCGCTCAGGTCGGCCTTCAGCGGCGGCTCGTGACCGAGGTAAGCGAGCTGCGAATGGAAGGCGCGCAGGTCCACGCGCACGTTGACGCTGTCCCACAGCACCTGGCCCTCCTCCGGCCAGATCAGTCCGCACAGGGCACGCAGCAGGCTCGTCTTGCCCGCGCCGTTGGCGCCGCGCACCTCGAGGTACTCCCCGCCCGCGAGCGCGAACTGCACGCCGCGCAGCACGTGCCGCTCGGCGCGGAACACGTGCAGATTCTCGACTTCGAGTGTCGGTTCGGGCATTGCCGCTCTACGCTGCCACGGCCACGCGCAAAGATAACGTTATCCTGTCGCACATACGGTGTGTCGCCTGCGGCGCCCCGGAGGTTTAACGCGAGTTTTATGTCCGTTAAGTCTCGCAAATTCATGGCCTTAGCGCCACATTTAAAAGTTGCTTTCATTTAGGTCCGGGCAGCTAAGGCTTCGGTAGAATCGCGCGGCGGGAAAGAAGCCCGGGTGGCGAAATCTGGTAGCCGCAAGGGACTTAAAATCCCTTGGGGGAAACCCCGTGCCGGTTCGAGTCCGGCCCCGGGCACACTCGCAGCATTTGCGCAGGCGAAGAAGTGTGTTGCGTAGCGGGCGCCGGTGTTACGCAGCAGGCTCACGCGGTGCTGGCGGTCGCAACCGCACTGTCGGTGGCGCCAGCGGGTGCGCTAGGCCGCCTTTGCTAATGCAGATGTGCTAATGCAGATGTTGTTCTGCGCCTTGCGTAGCCGGCAATGAAAATCGGAACGTCGCGCCTTTCCCCGGCTCGCTCTCTGCCCCAATCGTGCCGCCGTGTGCCTGAATGATGTTCTCGCAGATGTAAAGCCCCAGGCCAATCCCGCGGCGCGTATCGCTGTCGATGTTCCAGAACCGCTCAAATATATGCGGCAGCGAGGCTTGCGGAATGCCGACACCGTTGTCCCGCACGGTGAAGACCAGCAGTTCTGCCTGTCGCTCTACATGCAACTCCACCGCTCCGCCATTCTGCGTGAACTTCATCGCGTTTCCCAACAGGTTCGAGAGTACCTGGACGATGCGGTCGTAGTCGAAGAACGCCGCCATGCCATCGGTCGGCTTATCGACGGCGAATGTGATGCCGCGGGCCGAGAACATCGGCTCGTACGAGTGGAGTACTTCCTGGAGAAGCGCACCCACGTCATGCTGCTGCTTTAAAACGCGCAGCGCCCCGGATTCAATGCGAGCCACATCGAGCAGATCGCTGAGCAGTCGTTCCATGCGCGCTGCAGCAAGCTCAATGACGCGGGCGGCGCTACGGGTCGAGGCATCTTTGGTCGTCTCGGCAATACTCTCTGCGCTCAGGCAGATCGCGCTCAAAGGGCTGCGAAGGTCGTGCGCCACCGTCCCCAGTACGTCGCGTTGCCGCCAATCCTTGGTCTCAGCTTTAGTAAGGGCATCTCGTGTCTCGCCCAGGACATTTCTCGTCTCACCGAGGGCGCTGGCAGTGGTGTCCGCGCCCCGTCGCTCGTTCGACAGTTGGTTATCTGTGTCCTGCCGCCGCCCCTCCAATCCGTCACGCGCCGCGTCGTGCTCACTGCGCTGCGCTTCAACTGCCACATCAGAGCGTTGCCGCTCCTGCTGCAGGAGAGTGTCCGTCACGCCGCGCTCAATTTGCTTGCGTTGCTCGGCCGATTCTCGCTCGTGAGCAACGGAGGAATTGGCAGAAGGAGAATCGGACTGTTCGCGCGAAAGCGTACGGTCGACTCCAACCCGGAATTTCAGGAGCCTGGCATCAGCGAGTATGCGGTCCCGCTCGATGTGGTCATCGAGCGCGCCGCGGGCGGCGGCCGTGGATACCGGGCTATCAGCGTCTGAGGCTGCGCGTTCCGCGTCGAGGCGCGCATCGGTCAATGCCCGATCGTCCGCGACCTCACTCTTGGATTGCCCCATACGATACCTGCGCTGCTGCGACTTATGCCCCAGTCCTTCCGCGATCTGCCCGACGAATCATGTAGTTAACTACCATGTAAGGGGGTACCAAAGTGAGGGGTACCTCCCATTCGCCCAATTCTCCGCAATCTTCTTGCCCTCCCGCCTTCCTAAGGGGCACCGGATCCGCAGGAACGCGGCACGGCAGGCGCGCTGGCGGCGCTCAGCGGCTAGGTCGCGGAACCCTCGAGCGTAGTCGCGGTGACGCGATTGCGGCCGTCGTGCTTGCTGCGGTAGAGCGCGGCGTCGGCGATGCGCAGGATGCGCGCCGCCAGGCGCGACTCCCTGACCGGCACCCGGTCGATGCCGCACAGTCCGAAGCTGGCGCTGACGCGCACCTTCTTCTTATCGACCAGGAACGGGCCGTCGCCCACGACGCGCCGCAGCTTGCGCGCCACCTCCAGGCCCTGCGCGTAGTTGGTCTCGGGCATCACGATCGCGAATTCCTCGCCGCCGAGCCGCGCCACCCAGTCGATGCGCCGCCGCAACCCCTGCTTCAGCCGCGGCCCGAACTGGCGCAGGATCTGATCCCCGCCCGCATGCCCCAGCGTGTCGTTGATCTTCTTGAAGTGGTCGATGTCGCACAGCAGCAGCGACAGCGGCAAGCCATAGCGCGCGGCGCGCTCGACCTCGCGTGGGAAATGCTTGCCGAAGAAGCGCCGGCTCGCCACCCGTGTCAGGTCGTCGGTGGCCGCGAGCTTGCGGTTCTCGGCCAGCGTGATGCGCAGCACCCCCTCGAGCTCGGTGATGCGCCGCGCCGCGGCGACGCGCGCGTCCAGCTCGTCGCTGGAGACCCGCCGGCCGATGCAGTCGTCGGCACCGGCGAGCAGCCCGACCTCGCGCTCCTGCGCCTCGTCGAGCTCCGCCACGTACAGGATGAAGGGCGCGCGCCCGCCGCTGGTACGCGCCCGCAGCGTGCGAATCAGCTCCGGGCTGTCGGTGATCACGACCGCACGGAACTCAGCGGTGAAGCGGCGCAACGCCTCCGCCTCGTCCGCGACCGCTTCCAGGTCGAGCACGTCCGGGGTGAAGTGGCGCTCCATCTGCTGGCGCAGCGGCTGATCGACAAACACCAGCAGTGCCTTCGGCGGGGGCAGCACGCGCACCATCACCGCCACCGTTGCGGTGGTGGTGCTGTCGTCAGCCGCGGGAATCTTCTGCGCGCGGCGCTCGAGGACCCGGCGGATAACCGTCGTGTGGCCGCCGGATCCCATGTTCGCCCCCGAGGATGACCGAGCTAGCGATTCAACCCTGTCGGCCTGCGGCAATCAAGGTCCGCGCCGCGATTGAGCCAAAGCGCGCCACCTCGCCTGGCGTGCGGCGTGGGGCGACCCGCCAGGAGGCGGCGGGCCGCGCACCGGGGGGAGCGCGCGGCCCGTCGCCGTCGACGGCCGTGTTGCCTAGGGCGCCGCGGGGCGCTGAGCCTGCGCGTGCATCAGGCGACTGTGCTGCGCCAGCTGCTGCCGCAGCTCCGCCGACATCTGTGGGCGCTGCGAGAATTGCGCCGGCTGCCAGCCCGGCGGCCGGCTGCCCGGCGCCGGAATCGCCACGAAAGTGTGCGCTACCGGACCGCAGGCACCGTCGACCAGCACGCACGCCAAGCCGGTGATCTCGCCGCGATCATTGATGTCGCCGGTCTCCAGCGCCTGCAGGGGAGCGTCGGGCTGCAGCAGCGAGTTCAGGTCATAGAGCTGACCGTTCTGCCACAGGAACACCGCGTGCGGCGCACCGCTCGCCTCGAAGGACGTGCCGACGACCTGGTTGAAGTCGTTGATGCCGGTTGCCTGCGCCGTCGCATCACCCGGCAGCGTGTGCAGGTTGATGATGCCATCGGGCGTCCAGATGACCGCCTGGGAGTTCGGCGTTAATACCCCGCCACTGACATCGCCTGGGGTATCCAGAAAGCCCACGATGATGCCGGCGTTGTTGAT
>DATHQM010000040.1:0-2800 GCA_035482695.1 Steroidobacteraceae bacterium
CTGTGCCGGTGCAGGGCGCGCGCCACCAGCTCCTTGCCGGTGCCGGATTCGCCGGTGATCAGCACCGTCACCGAGGAGCGCGCCAGGCGGCCGATGGCGCGAAACACCTGCTGCATGGCCGGCGCGCGCCCCAGCAGCTCCGGGATGCGCGGCGTCCCCGCCTCGCCGTTGCCGCCGCCGAGCGAGCCGCTCGCCGCACGGCGCACCAGCGCCACCGCCTGGTCGATGTCGAACGGCTTGGGCAGGTACTCGAACGCCCCGCCCTCGTAGGCCGACACCGCGCTGCCCAAGTCCGAGTGCGCGGTCATCACGATCACCGGCAGCGCCGGGCGCGCATCGCGGATGCGCCGCAGCAGCTCCAGTCCCGAGGCGCCCGGCATGCGGATGTCGGTGATGAGCACGTCGGGGGTGTCGCGCCGCAGCGCATCGAGCGCCGGCTCCGCGGCCTCGAAGGCGCGCGCCGACATGCCGTCGTTGCGCAGCGCGCGCTCGAGCACCCAGCGGATGGAAGCGTCGTCATCGACCAGCCAGACTCGCAATGCGCTCATGTCTCTTCTCCCAGGGGTAACAGCAGGGTGAACACGGTGCGCCCCACTTCACTGTCGAATTCGATGATGCCGCCGTTGCGCGTCACCAGGTCCTGGGCCACGGCCAGCCCGAGTCCGTTGCCGTTGGCGCGTCCGGTCACCAGCGGATAGAAGATCGAGGAGCGCAGCTGCGGCGGCACGCCCGGGCCGTTGTCCTCGACCTGCACGCTCGCCACCAGGCGATGCATCGCCGAGCCGATGCTGACGTTGGAGCGCGCGCGCGTGCGCAGCACGATGCGCCCGCGGTCACCCTGCGCCTGCAGCGCGTTGCGCGCCACGTTGAGCAGTGCCTGGATGAGCTGGTGGCGATCGAGCATGGCGTTCGGCAGGCTCGGGTCGTAGTCGCGCTCGATCAGCAGCGTCGCCGGCGCCTCGGCGCGCAGCAGGTGATAGACGTGCTCGCAGATCTCGTGGATGTTGAGCACCGTCTTGCTCGGGGCGCGGCTCGGGCCTGCCATGGAATCCACCAGCGCGGTGAGCCGGTCGGCCTCGCCGATGATCACCTGGGTGTACTCCTTCAGCGCCGCGCCGGGCAGCTCGCGCTCGAGCAGCTGCGCCGCGCCGCGTAAGCCGCCTAAGGGGTTTTTGATCTCGTGCGCGAGCTGGCGGACCATCAGACGGCTGCCGTCGAGGCGCGCCAGCAGGTCGTTCTCGCGCGTGATGCGCTGGCGCTGCGTGGTGTCGGCGAGCTCGAGCAGCAGGTGCCGCCCGGTGAGCCCATCGAGGGGCGTGAGCGTCACGTCGAGCGTGCGCGCCTCGCGCGGCGCCCCCGCCGGACGCACCGCGAGCTCGCGGTCGGCGATGCTCTCGCCGCTCATGAGCACGCGGCGCAGGATGCCGCCGAGCGACTCGGGCTCGTGCAACAGATCGGTGAACGGTCGGCCGCGCGCCATCTTCAGGCTGAAGGCGAGCAGGTCCTGCGCCGCGACGTTGGCATACATCGGGCACAGCTGCGCATCCAGCATGACGATGCCGGTGGAGAGCGCGTCGAGCAGGTCGGCCGGGTCGAAATGCGCGAGCGCTGACGGCGCGCTGTGCTCAAGCGCGACCACGGCGCCTCCGGCGCGCGGCGGCGCGCGTCAGTGCGGACGGATCGGGGTGTTGGGGTTCAGCAGCGAGGGCTGGTGGACGCTGAAGCTCACGGTCGGTGTCTGGCACAGCACCGTGCCGTCGCTGTCGCGTATCTGCGCCGCCACCGTGTGCGTGCCGCGATCGACCGGCGAGAGTGAGAACTGCCCCCCGGTCGGCTTGCCGTTGTTGAGCGGCGCTCCGTCGAGGTTGACGAAGATCTGGTCGCCGGGCTTCAGTCCCGGATCGGTCTGCACGGAGATGGTGAGCGCATCGACGTTCATGAAATCCTGCTGGTCGGTCGGCTGCACCACCGCGCACCCCTGGTACGCAGGTCCGACGCGCTGTGCCGTCGGCGGCGGCGGCGCGCCGGCAGCGCTCGGCGCGACGCTCGGCGAGGAGTGCGGGAAGGTCTGTGCGTCCTTCACCTGCAGCTTCTCGGCGTTGGGATGCGGCTGGTCGCTGTAGTGCACCACGCCGTTCTCGTCGACCCACTTGTAGACCGTCGCGGCGAGGGCCAGCGAGCACATGAGGGACATTAAGGTAAACGCGAGCTTGCGCATGAGCGTTCAGCATAACGCCGCGGGCGCGCGCCGACAAAAGCGGGCAGCGGCGTGTGGCGCGCGCCGCTGCCCGTGTCGTTTGCCCCAGCGCACGGGCAGGCGCCCGAGGCGCCTGGGGCGCCGCGGCGTGCAGTGGGAGGCTCGGCCGGTACATGGCGATCAGCAGCTGTAGTACAGCTCCAGCTCCACGGGGTGGGTGGACATGCGAAAGCGCGTGATCTCCTGCATCTTCAGTCCCATGTACGCATCGATGACGTCGTTGGTGAACACCCCGCCGCGCGTCAGGAACTCGCGATCCTTGTCGAGGTGCTCGAGCGCCATGTCGAGCGAGTGGCACACGGTCGGGATGTGGCGGGCCTCCTCGGGCTCGAGGTCGTAGAGATCCTTGTCGGCCGGATCGCCGGGGTGGATCTTGTTCTGGATGCCGTCGAGCCCGGCGAGCATCATCGCCGTGAAGGCGAAGTAGGGATTGGCGCTCGAGTCCGGGAAGCGCACCTCGATGCGCCGCGCCTTGGGGTTGGACACCCACGGGATGCGGATCGAGGCGGAGCGGTTGCGCGCCGAGTAGGCGAGCATCACCGG
>DATHQM010000041.1:0-2243 GCA_035482695.1 Steroidobacteraceae bacterium
CCTGAAGCTGCGCGGCGCGGGCGGCATCGCGGCGAAGCTGCTTGCGCACAAGGACGCGGCGTATCTCGCGCGACGCTTGACCGGCATCTTGTGCGACATTCCCCTGCAGGCGCACGTCGATGACCTGCGGCGCCGGCCACCGGACGCCGCGCGCCTGCAGTGCTTCTTCGACGCTCACGGATTCGGCAGCATCTTGCGGCAGCAGGCGCGGCGTATAATGGCGGCGGGAGCGGCGCCAAGTTAGTTCGAGGCCCAACATGACGGTGTTGATCATCGGACTCGTGGTTTTCCTGGGCGTGCACTCCATCGCACTGGCCGCGCCGGCCTTTCGCAGCCGCGCCATCGCGCGGCTGGGTGAGGGAGCCTGGAAGGGACTCTACTCGCTGCTCGCAGCCGTGGGTTTGGTGCTGATCGTTTACGGTTTCCATCTCGCTCGCGAATCCCCCGTGGGGCTGTACTCGCCCCCCGGCTGGTTGCGCTATGTCACGTATCTGCTCATGCTGCCGGTGTTCCCGCTGCTGATTGCCGCGTATCTCCCCGGGCGCATCAAGACGGCGATGAAGCATCCGCTGCTCAACGCGGTGAAGTTCTGGGCGTTGGCGCACTTGCTCGCGAACGGCACGCTCGCGGACGTGCTGCTGTTCGGCGGATTCCTCGTGTGGGCCGGCGTCGAGCGCATGTCGCTCAAACGCCGGGTGCAGGCCGTGCCCGCCGCGCCGGCGGGGCGCTTCAACGACCTCATCGCCGTGCTGGTCGGGCTGGCGCTGTACGTCTTGTTCATCGAGTGGGCGCACCTGCGCCTCTTCGGCGTCTCGCCGCTCAGCCTGCGGTGAATCTGCCCACCTATGCGGACGTTGAGGCCGCCGCGCGGCGCCTTGAGGGCCACGCGCAGCGCACGCCGGTGTTGACCTCGCAGACCCTCGACGCCGACTGCGGCGCCACGGTGTTCTTGAAGTGCGAGAACTTCCAGCGCATGGGCGCCTTCAAGTTCCGCGGCGCCTTCAACGCACTGTCCAGTCTCGATGCAACGGCGCGCGCCCGCGGGGTCATCGCATTCTCCTCGGGGAATCACGCGCAGGCCGTGGCGCTCGCCGCCCGACTGCTGGGAATCCGCGCCACCATCGTGATGCCGCGCGATGCACCCGCCGCGAAGCTCGAGGCCACCGTGAGCTATGGTGGACGCGTCGTCACTTACGACCGGTACAGCGAGAGCAGGGAAGCCATTGCGCAGCGCCTGGCCGAGGAGAGCGGCGGCTCGGTGATCCCACCTTTCGATCATCCTGATGTGATCGCGGGGCAGGGCACGGCGGCAGCCGAGCTCATCGCCGAGTGCGGGCCGCTGGATAGCCTGTTCGTGCCGCTGGGGGGTGGTGGACTGCTCGCCGGCTCACTGCTCGCCGCACAGGCGTTGTTGCCGGCGTGCAAGGTGTACGGTGCCGAGCCGCAGGCCGGCAACGACGGTCAACGCTCGCTGCAGCAAGGCTCGATCGTGCGCATCGACGTGCCGCGCACCATCGCGGACGGCGCGCAGACGCAGAGCTTGGGCAGCTTGACCTTCGAAATCATCCGTCACGGTGCCGCGGACATTCTCACGGCCACGGACGAGGAGCTGATCGAGTGCATGCGGTTCCTCGCCGAGCGCATGAAAATCGTGGTGGAGCCCACGGGCTGCTTGGGGCTGGCCGCCGCGCGCTCGCGGCGCGCGGCGCTCGCCGGCCAGCGCGTCGGCATCATCCTGAGCGGCGGCAACGTCGACGCCGCGCGGTTTGCCGCGCTCGTAGGTTGAGCGGCGCTACCGCGTGCGGCGGCGCGCGATTCCAGGGGCGGCGGGCTTGGTGGTGGTTAAAATAAAATTGATACCGGGGCGGGCGGGAGGGAGGGAGCCTGCACTGCTCGTCGATGAGGAATATCGGGCCGGCCCCCGCGTTCGACCGCAGTCCAGGGCCCCCTTCGCAACCCCGTCGCCCTGGAGCAGTTTTTTTCTTCGGCTATATAGGGCGCCTCGCGCCGCCGTGCGTCAAGTTTCGTTTCCGACGCAAACGTTCAGTTATTGCGCGCCGCGGGTCCGCCGCGGCGCGGGCTGCCCCCGTCAGGCGAGTCGCCGGCGCCGGAAGTCCGCGATGATCTCGCGCGCCGCGTTGTGACCGGGCACGCCGGTGACGCCGCCGCCCGGATGGGTCCCCGAGCCGCACATGTACAGGCCCTTGAGCGGTCCGCGGTAATCCCCGTGTCCGAGCATCGGC
>DATHQM010000042.1:0-6931 GCA_035482695.1 Steroidobacteraceae bacterium
CGCCGAGCACGAGGGCGAGCGCCACGCCCTTGGCCAGATCGATGAGGAAGAGCTTCGGTGTAGTGCGGTTGAAGCCGAAGCGCGCCTCGAGGCCAAACGTGCGCCACACCGAGAAGGGCAGGCCGACGAGCTGGATGAGGAGGGCGACGCTTCCGATCACGGCCATACCGAGCCAGATCGGGGCGAGCGGCGTGCGCCGCCACAGCGCATCGATCGCGGCAATCCCGCCGCCTATGGTGAGTGCGAGCGTCAGCAGCGCGTCCACCACCGTGCCCAGGCAAGCGAAGCGCAGCTTCGCGATCGTGTAATCGGCGGCCTTGCGATGCTCGTCGGCGCTGATGCTGTCGGCGAACGGCCCGGGCACCTCGAGGCGGTGTCGTGCCACCGCGCGCGCCTGGCGTGCCGACAGCCACAGCTCGAGCGCCGTGCCCGCGACGACCGCGAGGACAAAGAGGGTGGTCAGCCAATGCATCGGCGGCAGTTCAGCCTCAACGCTTAAGGGCGCGGACCCGCCCGGGCGCTGCGCGCCAGGCGCGGGGAGCGCAGACGGCGCGGCGCGCCGCGCGCCGCACGGGCACGGGAGCTGCTGCGCACGCGCGCGCGAGCGGCATCCAGCGGCGCCACCAGCAGCTCTGCCGCTGCGATGAAGCGGGCCGGATCGCCGTAGGCGCGCGCCACCAGCATCTCGCCCTCGAGCGCCCCCACCAGCATGCGCGCCGCATCCGCGGATCGTCCGCTGACCGACAGCGTGCCGTCGTGCTGGCCCGCCTCGAGCAGATCCCCCAACCAGGCCTCGTTCAGCTCGAAGAACGTCCGCAGCGCGCTCTGCATCGCCGCGGGCAGGGTGGAATATTCCGCGGCCAGCATGCCGCACAGGCACATGCGCTCATCGCTGAGCACGTCGGTGTAGAGCTTCACGTAGGCCCGCAGCCGTGCCGGCGCCGCCGGCAGGCGCTCGCTGATGCCGCGCAGCGCCTGGCTGAACTGCTCGCTGTAGCGCGCGATCAGCCGCCGGCCGAGCTCGGCCTTGGTGGCGAAGTGATAGTGCAGGCTCGCCTTGGTGATGCCGAGCTCGAGCGCGATGTCCGCGTAGCTGAAGCCGTTGAAGCCGCGCGTCTGCACCAGCCGCTCGGCGACATCGAGGATTCGGCTGCTGGTCGGGTCGGCGGGCGGCTGTGCGGCTGGCCTCATGCGGCGCATCATAGCAGGGCGGCTTGCCTCTACCTACTAGTTGGTAGATACTCGCGCGCGGACGGCAGCACCGCCGTCCGTCAGGGGGCTGCCATGCAAACAACCGAGCACAAGACGTTTACCAAGCCGGATGAGAGGCGCGAATTCCCGCGCGGGCACGCCGAGATACTCAAGGTCGGAGGAGGCGAGGTCGGACGGCTGGTCTTTCAGCCGGGCTGGCGCTGGTCGAACGACGTCAAGCCGATCGCCAGGACCAACAGCTGCACCGCGCCACATTTCCAGTATCACGTGAGCGGGCGGCTGGGCATCCGCATGGATGACGGCACCGAGTTCATCGCCGGCCCGGGCGACATCACCTCGCTTCCGAGCGGCCACGACGCCTGGGTCGTCGGCAACGAGCCGGCGGTCGTGGTGGACTGGTTCGGCGCCAGCAATTACGCCAAAGGCTGAAAGCGATCGACACGGCCGCTGCGACTCTAGGGCTCGATCGCGGCCGGTGCGGCCGGCGCGGCCGGTGCGGGCGCGGCAGGCAGTGCCTCGCGGCGCTGCTCGCGCAGCCACAGCGCCACCGTGCAGGCGAACGCCGCAAGACTCAGCAGCCCGAAGAACCACAGCATCGGGGTATAGCCGGACGGGTTCGCAGCGCTCGCGTGGCTGGTATCGTTGATGTAGCCGGCCGCGAGGTTGGCGGCGAACAGTCCCGCGTTCTGCAGCGTGGTCATGAGACCGTAGGCGGTGCCCAGGCTCTCCGCGGGCGAATAGCGCACCACCGTCGGCCACAGGATCGCCGGCAGGAACGAGAAGCTCGCTCCGAGGAGCGCCGTCGACAGCCCGGGCATCGCGCCGATCACCAGGAAGCTCAGCGGCAGCAGCACCGCACCCGCCGCCAGCAGCGCCGCGTTGCGGCCGAGCCGATCGAGCAGCAGCCCGAACACCGGGGTGGCGAACACCGCGGCAAGGAACACGTAGCTGTTGAGCGTGCTCGCCTGCGCCAGCGTGAAGCCCTGCGCCTCCTGCAGGTACTTGATGGCAAACGTGCTGCGGAACGGGAAGATCACCGAGTAGAACGTCACGCACACCGCCACCAGCAGCCAGTATTCGCTGCGAAACCTGAGCAGGTGGCGCCAGGCGAAACGCTCCGGCCGGGGCGCCAGCGCCAGCGTGCCGCGCGCGGCCTCGCGCCGGTCGATGGAGAAGTAGACCACCGCAGCGAGGAAGGTCGCCACGGCAAAGCCGGCCGCGAGCCACAGCGGCGGCTGCCAGCCCTTCTCGTACAGGCCGCCCGCAAAGGACGGGGAGCGGTCGGCCAGGTAGGAGCCGAGCCGTGCCAGGCTCGTGTTCAGCGCGAACAGCAGCGCGAAGTGGCGGCCGGTGAACCACTGCGCGAGCGCCACCAGCACCGCCACCGCCAGCGTCTCTGAGCCGATGCCGAACAGCAGCCGCCCGGTGACCATGACCGGATAGGCCGTGCCGAGTGCGGTCACCACCGCGCCCACCAGGCACAGCGCGGTCGTGGCGAGCACCATGAGGCGCGCGCTGAAGCGGTCGACCAGCACCCCGCCGATCACCACCAGGAAAATGTTGGGCAGGCTGTAGATCGCGTTGAGGCTGCCGATCTGGGTGTCGGTGTAGCCGAGCTCGCGCGTCAACTGCTCCGCCACCGGGCCGACCGAGTCATAGCCGTAGTAGTTGCCGAGCATGACGAGTGCCAGGGCGGTGAAAATCAGGACCTGCATCGCCCGCGAGGGGGCGGCAGGATGCGGTGCGCTCATCGAGCGAACCGGCGCAGGTGTGGCGCCGTCACGGCGTTGGGCATGGCATCTTGTGGCGAGGGAGTGTAGCAAGTGCGCGGCGGGTCTGCCGCGTCGGTTGCGCGTGAGCCTTCGCTGCGCGTGAGCCCTGCCGCGCGCTGCGCTCCCTCAGCGGGCAATCCAACCCGAGCTGATCAGCTTCTCGCTGAACTCGCGCGCCACGCGCGGGTCCGGGCGGGCGTGGCGCCGCGCGACCCCGGGCGCGGGAATGCGCGCCAGCATGTCGCGGATGACGTTGAGGCGCGTGTGCCACTTGTCATCGGCCCGCACCACGGTCCACGGCGCCTCGGGCTGATGGGTGTCGAGGAGCATCGCATCGCGGGCGCGGCTGTAGTCGCGCCAGTGCTTCTGTGCCGCCTCGTCCACCGGGCTGATCTTCCATTGCTTGAGCGGGTCGTGGCGTCGCTCGCTCAGCCGCCGCGCCTGCTCGGCGCGGCTGATGTCCAGATAGTACTTGAGGACGAAGATGCCGGAGCGCGCCAGCATGCGCTCGAAGCGCGGCGCCATCGTGAGGAACGCGTCGCGCTCGCGCCGGCTACAGAATTTCATGACGTACTCGACGCCGGCGCGGTTGTACCAGCTGCGGTTGAACAGCACGATCTCCTGCGCCGCCGGCAGGTGCGGGACGAAGCGCTGGAAGTACCATTCGCTCTCCTCGCGGCTGCTGGGTTTGCCGGGCGCCACCACCCGCACCTCGCGCGGGCTTAAGTGCGCCGCGATGCGCTTGATGGTGCCGTCCTTGCCCGCAGTGTCGCGCCCCTCGAAGATGACCAGTACCTTAAGTCCGCGGGCGATCACCTCGCGCTGCAGCTTCACCAGCTCGATCTGCAGCTGCCGCAGCTTACGGCCATAGGACTTGGCGCCCAGCGGCGCGGGCAGGGCTTCAGGATGCGTTGCTTTACGGGCCATGGTGTGCAGTATCGCTTTAGGCGGCATAGCCGCCGATGGCGGCCATTATCGGCACCGCCGTAGCTCTCCCGCCACACCCTTGTCGGGCGGGCGGGTCTGGTTCAGGCTAACACGCAGCGCACCGGCCGCCCGCGTGAGGAGACCAAAGCCATGTCTGCACCGAAGGGTAAAGCGAAGGTAATCATCGCGAAGAACGGCCCGTACCTGGTCTCAGGCGGCGTGCCGCTGGCGAAACAGACCATCGTCGCCGACGCCGCGGGCGCTTCCCAGGAGTGGCGCGAGAGCGATCCTTTCCCGGCGCAGGACAGCTACGCGCTGTGTCGCTGCGGGCACTCGGCCAACAAGCCGTTCTGCGACGGCAGCCACACGCGCGTGCGCTTCAACGGCACCGAGACGGCAACCCATGCGCCCTATGTCAGGCAGGCACAGCTCATGGAAGGCCCGGCGCTGGATCTCGCCGACGCCGAGCCCCTGTGTGCGTTCGCGCGCTTCTGCGACCGCGACGGCCAGGTGTGGAACCAGGTGGCGCACACCGACGATGCGCAGGTGCGCGCGCCGTTCGTCAGGCAGGTGAACCAGTGTCCGTCCGGGCGGCTGACGGCCCTGGAGCACGGCACGGCGCGGGCGCACGAGACGGCGCTGCCGGTGTCGATCGGGGTCGTCGAGGATCCGGCGCAGGAGTGCAGCGGCCCGCTGTGGCTGCGCGGCGGCATCCCGGTGGAGTCATCGCAGGGCTTCAACTACGAGCTGCGCAACCGCGTCACCCTGTGCCGCTGCGGCGCCTCGAAGAACAAGCCCTTCTGCGACGGCTCGCACGCCGCGATCAAGTTCCGCGATTACTGAGATTTCTAATAAAAGGTGCAGGCGATCATGAGCATCTACGAGCAGGACCTGGACAAGAACCCCGCGAACTTCACCCCGCTCTCGCCGGTGAGCTTCGTCGAGCGCACCGCGGAGGTGTTCGGCGATCTGCCCGCGGTGGTGCACGGCGCGCGCCGCTACAGCTGGGCGCAGACGCGCGAGCGCGCCGCGCGCCTCGCCGCGGCGCTGCGTGCGCTCGGGGTGAGTCGCGGCACGACGGTCAGCACCATGCTGGCCAACACGCCGGAGATGGTGGAAGCGCACTACGCCGTGCCGGCGCTCAATGCCGTGCTGAATACGCTCAACATCCGCCTGGATGCGCCGCTCCTGGCGTGGCAGCTGCAGCATTGCGAGACCGCGGTGCTGATCACCGACCGCGAGTTCGCACCGGTGGTGCGCGAGGTGCTGCGCGTGCTGCGCGAGGAGCACGGCCGCACGCTCTCGGTCATCGACGTGTGCGACAGCGAGTATGCCGGTGCCGGCGAGCGGCTGGGCGAATACGAGTACGAGGCGCTCATCGCGCGGCACCCGCCCCTCGCGCAGCTCGAGGGTCCCGCCGACGAGTGGGATGCGATCGCGGTGTCCTACACCTCCGGCACCACCGGCAATCCCAAGGGCGTCGTCACCCATCATCGCGGCGCGTACCTGAACGCGGTCTCCAACGCCTGCGTCTGGTCGATGCCGCACTTCCCCGTCTACCTGTGGACGCTGCCGCTGTTCCACTGCAACGGCTGGTGCTTCCCCTGGACGGTGGCGATGCTGGCCGGCACCCACGTGTGCCTGCGCAAGGTGGAGGTGCGCGCAATCCTCGCGGCGATCCGCACGCACCGCGTGGATCACTACTGCGGCGCGCCCATCGTGCACAACCTGATGATCAATGCCGATGCGCCGCTGCGCGCCGGCATCGACTGGCGGGTGCGCGGCATGGTGGCGGGCGCCGCACCGCCCGCGGCGATGATCGAGGGTATGGCGAGGATCGGCTTCGACCTGACGCACGCCTACGGGCTCACCGAGACGTACGGTCCGGCGGCAGTCACCGCCAAGCGCACCCAGTGGGCGCAGGCGGATCTTGCCGAGCAGACGCGGCTCAACGCCCGCCAGGGGGTGCGCTACGTGCTGCAGGAAGGCATGACGGTGCTCGATCCGCTGACGCTGCGCGAGGTGCCGGCCAACGGCGAGGTGCTCGGTGAGATCATGTTCCGCGGCAACATCGTCATGAAAGGGTATCTGAAGAACCCGGCGGCGACGGCGCAGGCGTTCGCCGGCGGCTGGTTTCACACCGGCGACCTGGCGATGCTCGAGCCCGACCGCTACGTGAAGATCCGCGACCGCAGCAAGGACGTGATCATCTCCGGCGGCGAGAACATCAGCTCGCTGGAAGTGGAGGATGCGCTCTACCGCCACGCCGCGGTCATGGCGTGCGCCGTGGTGGCGCGTCCGGATCCGAAGTGGGGCGAGACGCCGCTCGCCTACGTCGAGCTCAAGTCCGGCGCGACCGCGAGCGCGGCGGAGCTGATCGCGCATTGCCGTGGACTGCTGGCGCACTACAAGATCCCGCGCGAGGTGAGGTTCGAGGAGATTCCGAAGACCGCCACCGGCAAGATCCAGAAGTTCGTGCTGCGCGAGCGGGCACGCTCGGCGAGCGCCATCGAATGAGGCCGATCAGGCAGGAGGCAGCGATGAGTACCGAGCCGCTGGTGTTGCGGACGCGCGATGCGCGCGGGGTGGTGACGCTGACACTGAACCGGCCGCAGGCCTTCAACGCACTGTCGCAAGCGATGCTCGCGGCCCTGCAGAACGAGCTCGATGCGCTCCTGCAGGATGGCACCTCGAGGGTGCTGGTGCTGGCCGCCGGCGGCAAGGCGTTCTGCGCCGGGCACGACCTGCGCGAGATGCGCGCCCAGCCCTCGCCCGAGTACTACCAGCGCCTGTTCGGCGAGTGCAGCCGCATGATGCTGACGCTGCGCCGCCTTCCCATACCGGTGATCGCGCGCGTGCAGGGCGTCGCCACCGCCGCCGGCTGCCAGCTGGTGGCGCAGTGCGACCTCGCGGTCGCCTCGCGCGAGGCGCGCTTCGCCGTGAGCGGGGTGAACCTGGGGCTGTTCTGCTCGACGCCCGCGGTGCCGCTGTCGCGCAACGTGCCGTGCAAGCCGGCATTC
>DATHQM010000043.1:0-30292 GCA_035482695.1 Steroidobacteraceae bacterium
GGTGGTCGCCGCGGGGGTGAATTCGCAGCGCGGGCCCGAGCGCTCCTGCGTGCTGGTCACGCATTACCAGCGGCTGCTCGAGTACGTGGTGCCCGACCGCGTACACGTGCTGGTGCGCGGGCGCATTGCCCGAAGCGGCGATCGCTCGCTCGCGCTCGAGCTCGAGCGGCGCGGCTACGACTGGGTCACGAGCGAAGCGGCCTGACGCGCATGAGCAGCGCCCTCACCACCCGTATCGCCGCGGACTACGCGAGCGTCGCCGCCGCACACCCGGCCGCAGACGCCGCGGGGCAGCGGCGCCGCGCGGCCATCGAGGCGCTCGAGGCGGTGGGCCTGCCCGGTGGGCGCGATGAGAACTGGAAGTATGCGAATCTGCGCGCTCTCGAGCGGCTGCGCTTCGCGCCGGCCGCGGCGGCGCAGCCGGCGGCGCTGCCGCACGATCTGCCCGGGCCGCTTCCCGGGTTCGCGCGCTACGTGCTGATCGACGGCGTGTTCGCCGCCGCGCTGTCCGCGCCGCTCGACGCCACGGCGGCGCAGGTGCGCTCGCTGGCGGGCGCCGGCAGCGCGGCTGTGACACCTGCGGCCGGATCCGGCGCCGTCGCGGCCGGCCGGCCGCTCGCCGAGCTGCAGGGTGATGAGCGCTTCGCGCTGCTCAACGCAGCCTTCGCCACCGGCGGCATCGGCATCCGCGTGGCGGCGGCCAGCGCGCAGCCGCTGCGCATCGAGCTGGTGTTCCTGGCCAGCGCCGACCAGCAGGCCGGCGCCTCCTATCCGCGCCTCGAGCTCACGCTGGCGGCGGGTGCGCGGCTTGAGCTGATCGAGCGACACGTGAGCGCCGGCGCGCAGCCGAGCTTCGTCACCGGCGCGGTCACGATCGACCTCGGCCCGGGCGCCTCGCTGCAGCACTACCGCCTGCAGGAGCTCAACCTCCAGAGCAGCCTGTTCGACACGCTCGCGGCGCAGGTTGGGCAGCGCGCCAGCTACCGCCTGCACGCCATCATGAGCGGCGCGCAGTCGGCCCGCGCGACGCTCGCCGTGCGCCTCGGCGAGGGCGCGCAGCTCAGCCTCGCGGCCGCCGCGCTCGGCGAGCGCCAGCAGGTGCAGGACACCTACGCGCTCGTCGAGCACACCGCCCCGGGCGCACATACCGTGCAGACCTTTCGCGGCATCGCCGCCGGGCGCGCGCGCGTCGCCTTCAACGGCAAGATCGTGGTGCACGCGGGGGCGCACGGCAGCGACTCGCAGCAGTCCCTGCGCGGACTGCTGGCCGGACCCGAGGCGGAGATCGACGTACGCCCGCAGCTCGAGATCCACACCGACGAGGTGCGCTGCAGCCACGGCGCCACGGCCGGCAAGCTGGACGAGGACATGCTGTTCTACCTGTTGTCGCGGGGCCTGGATCGCGACAGTGCCTACCGCCTGCTCAAGTGGGCCTTCCTCGAGGACGTGATCGCGCAGGTGGCGCTGCCGCCGCTGCGTCGGCAGATCGAGGAACGGCTGGTCGGGCGGCTGGGCGATGACAACCTGCGGGAGCTCCTGTGATGGCGGCCAACCTGTCAGCGGCACGCGTGCCGGACCACTACGATGCGGCCGCCGTGCGGCGCGATTTTCCGATCCTGGCCACCGCGGTGCGCGGCCATCCGCTGGTGTTCCTCGACAGTGCGGCCTCGGCCCAACGCCCGCTGGCGGTGCTGCGGGCGGTGGAACACTACGAGACCCATTCGCACGCCAACGTGCACCGCGGTGTGTACGCCCTGAGCCAGGCCGCCACCGCGGCCTTCGAGGGGGCGCGCGAGCGCGTGCGGCGCTTCATCAACGCGGCCTCGGTGCGCGAGATCATCTTCGTGCGCGGCACCACCGAGGCGATCAACCTGGTCGCCCAGGCCTGGGCGCGCCCCACGCTCAAGGCCGGTGACGAGATTCTCATCAGCGCGCTCGAGCATCACGCCAACATCGTCCCGTGGCAGATGGTGTGCGAGCAGACCGGGTGCACGCTGCGCGTCGCGCCGATCAACCGGCGCGGCGAGCTCGAGCTCGGCGAGTTCCTCGCGCTGCTGAATCCGCAGACCCGCCTGGTGGCCGTGGCGCACGTCTCCAACGCGCTCGGCACGGTATTGCCACTGAAGCGCATCATTGACGCAGCGCACGCCCACGGCGCGCTGGTGCTGGTCGACGGCGCGCAGGCAGTGCCGCACCAGAGCGTCGACGTCGGCGCGCTCGGCGCGGACTTCTACGCCTTCTCCGGACACAAGCTCTATGGACCGACCGGCATCGGCGTGCTGTACGGGCGCGAGCGGCTGCTGGCAGCGATGCCGCCGTGGCAGGGCGGCGGCGACATGATCCGCACGGTGAGCTTCGAGAAGACCACCTACAACGACCTGCCGTGGAAATTCGAGGCCGGCACTCCCAATATCTCCGGCGCGGTCGGGCTCGCCGCGGCCATGGATTACCTCGAGAGCCTCGGGTTGGACGCGATCGGTGCTCACGAGCAGCGGCTGCTGCAGCTGGCGACCGCGGAGCTCACGCGCCTGCCGGACATCGAGATCATCGGCACGGCGGCCGACAAGGCCGCCGTGATCTCCTTCACCATGAAGGGCGTGCACCCCCACGATCTCGGCACGATCCTCGATGCACAGGGCATCGCGGTGCGCACCGGGCATCACTGCGCCATGCCGGTGATGACGTTCTTCGACGTGCCGGCGACGGCGCGCGCCTCGTTCGCCTGCTACAACACGGTGGAGGACGTGGCGAGCCTGGTGGCGGGGCTGCGCCAGGCGCGTGAGGTGTTCGGCTGATGGACCTGAAGGAGCTTTATCGCGACGTGATCCTCGATCACAACCGCCGCCCGCGCAACTTCGGCCGCCTCGAGGGCGCCGACGCCTGCGCCGAGGGCCACAACCCGCTGTGCGGCGATCGCCTGTCGCTGTTCGTGCGAATGAACGGCGAGCGCATCGAGGACATCCGCTTCGAAGGGCGCGGCTGCGCCATCTCCACCGCCTCGGCCTCACTCATGACCGAGGCCGTCAAGGGCAAGGAGCGCGCCGAGGTGCGCCGGCTGTTCGACAAGATGCACGCACTGCTCACCCAGGAGGATTCGGCCGCGGACGCCTCGCTCGGCAAGCTCGCGGCCCTCTCGGGCGTGCGCGAGTTCCCGGTGCGCGTGAAGTGCGCGAGCCTGTGCTGGCATACGCTGAATGCGGCGCTCGGCTCCGCCGCAACGGCGCCCACGGTCACGACCGAGTAGCGGCGGTCTACGCGATGCGCCGCCACGAGAATCAGCCGTTCGTCGTCAGCCGCGAGGTGCGCGCGGTAATCGTGCCGGCCGGCCAGGAAGTGAAACTCAAGCCCGGCCAGGCCGGCTACATCACCCAGGCGCTCGGGGGCAGCTTCACGGTGTACCTCGACGGCAACCTGTTCCGCGTCGCCGGCGAGGACGCCGATGCCATCGGCCAGGAGCCCATCGCCGCGCCGCAGCTGCCGCCCAACGCCGGCGAAGAGGACGTGAAGAAGCTCGCCTGGGAGCAGATGCGCAGCTGCTACGATCCCGAGATCCCGATCAACATCGTCGACCTCGGGCTGGTCTACGATTGCGCCGTGACGCAGAACGAGGACGGCACGCGCACGGTGGAAGTCAGCATCACACTCACCGCGCCCGGCTGCGGCATGGGCGACATCCTGGTGGATGACGTACGCGACAAGATCGCGCGCATCCCCACGGTGCGCGAGGCGCGCGTCACCCTCACGTTCGACCCGCCCTGGAACCAGAGCATGATGTCCGAGGCGGCGCGCCTGCAGACGGGGATGTTCTGAGCACCAGGCGATGAGCAGCGCGTGGGTAGATATCGGCGGCGCGGACGCCGTCAGCGAGACGGTGCCGCTGTCAGCGCTGGTCGAGGGGCTGGCGGTGATCGTCGTGCGCTGCGGCAACACGCTATACGCGGTGGAAGACCGCTGCACGCACGACGGTGAGCCGCTGGCGCAGGCGCCGGTGGAGGACTGCCGGATCACCTGCCCGCGCCACGGCGCGCAATTCTGCCTGCGCACCGGCGAGGCGCTCACGCCGCCGGCCTACGAGCCGTTGCGCACCTACGCGGTGCGCGAGCAGGGCGGGCGCGTGCTGCTCGAGCTGCCGCCGTGAGGTGCGCATGAAACGCCTGACGCTCATGCGTCACGGAGACGCGCGCTGGAAGGACGCGAAGCTTTCGGACCTCGAGCGGCCGCTCAACCGCCGCGGCGTCGCGGCCGCCGAAGGCATGGCGCAGCGCCTGCGCGCCCTCGAGCTCGTCCCCGATCTGGTGCTGGTGAGCCCGGCGCAGCGCACGCGGCAGACCGCCGAGATCGTCGCACGCGAGCTGGCGATCCCGGCGCGGCGCGTGGTGCGCACCGAGACGCTGTACCTGGCGAGCGCTGCGGACATGCTCAAGCTGGTGCAGGCCAGCGGCCCGCGCGTCGCACACCTGCTGCTGGTAGCGCACAACCCCGGCCTGTCCGAGCTCATGCGACTGCTGGTGCCGAATGACGCGCGCGCCGGACTCGGCACCGCGGCGGTGTGCTCGATCAGCTTCGAGGCGAGCGCCTGGAGTGCGCTCGATGCCGGCGCGGTGCGCGCGGTGCGCTGCGAGGATCCACCGAAGGGGCTGTTCGGCCTGTTCGGCTGACGCGGCGCGCGCACCCTTAAGCCGCGGCGCGGGCGCGGCAGCGCGCGCTAAGCGTTCAGCACTCGGGCACGTTGACCGCAAGTCCCCCCTGGGAGGTTTCCTTGTAGATGGTCGACATGTCGATGCCGGTCTGGCGCATGGTGGCGATCACCTGGTCGAGCGACACCTTGTGCGAGCCGTCGCCACGCATCGCCAGGCGCGCCGCGTTGATCGCCTTGACGGCTCCCATGGCGTTGCGCTCGATGCAGGGAATCTGCACCAGTCCTGCCACCGGGTCGCAGGTGAGCCCGAGGTTGTGCTCCATGCCGATCTCGGCGGCGTTCTCTATCTGCTCGCTGGTGCCCTGCAGCGCCGCGACCAGCCCGGCCGCGGCCATCGAGCAGGCGACGCCGACCTCGCCCTGGCAGCCCATCTCCGCTCCCGAGATCGAGGCGTTGCGCTTGTAGAGCATCGCCATGGCTGCCGCAACCAGCAGGAAGCGGACCACGCCCTCCTCGTTGGCGCCGGGCTCGAAGCGGCGGTAGTAGTGCAGCACCGCCGGGACGATGCCGGCAGCGCCGTTGGTCGGCGCCGTGACCACGCGCCCGCCGGCGGCATTCTCCTCGTTGACCGCCAGCGCATAGGCATTCACCCAGTCCATGACGTCGAGCGGCCGGGCCGCGGCGCTCTCGTTGAGCATGCGGTAGAGACGCGGCGCGCGCCGCCGCACCTTGAGCACGCCCGGCAGCAGCCCCGTCTGGTGGAAGCCGCGCTCGACGCACGCCTGCATCACCTGCCACAGGCGCAGCAGTCGCGCGCGCACCTCGGCTTCGGGTGCGAAGGCGCGCTCATTCGCCAGCATCAGCTCGTACATCTCCAGGCCGTGCTCGCGGCACAGCGCGAGCAGCTGATCGCCCGAGTCGAACCGATACGGCGGATCGGGGTGCGCATGCGCCTCGGCCGCCTCGGACTCCCCGCCGCGCACGATGAAGCCCCCGCCGATCGAGTAATACTCCTCCTCGCGCAGCAGCCGCCGGTCGGCGGCGAGCGCGCTGAAGCGCATGCCGTTGGAATGCCGCGGCAGCCGCTCGTGCTGCATGAACAACAGCTGCATCGGCTCGTCGAAGGCGATCTCGTGCGTGCCGAGCAGGCGCAGCCGGCCGCTCGAGCGGATGCGTGCCAGCGTCGGCTCGATGCTGTCGGGATCGATGGTTTCCGGCTGCCCGCCCTCGAGCCCGGCCAGCACGGCGCGATCGGTGCCGTGGCCGGCACCGGTGAGGGCGAGCGACCCGTACAGCCGCACCGCGATCTCGCCGGTCGCCTGCAGCAATCCGTCACGCTGCAGGCTGAGCGCGAATTCACGTGCCGCCCGCATCGGTCCCATGGTATGCGAGCTCGACGGACCGATACCGACCTTGAAGATGTCGAAGACGCTCAGACTCATGACTTTTAACCTCGCACCGACCGATCGTTCATGGGGTGCGATCGATGCTTATCCAGTCTGCAACGTCACCCTGACGCTGTCATGCTTTGCAACGACCTTGAGGGGCTCAAATGCGACCCCGCAGCCGGCGCAGCCGCGCCCGCGCGCGCTTATCCGGCCGCTGCGCCGGGCGCGGAGTAAGTGCGGCGGCGAACCTCATGCGGGCGGCAAACGCCTCGCGCCGTGTCCGGCTCGCCTCACTTTCCGCATAGCAGCGGGCGGCCTCGCTCGCCGGTCCGCGCCGCGCCGGCACACCCAGTACCTCGCATTCAAACTCCAGCGCGCCGCGCATGAAATTCACCTTATTTCCGCTGCGCACCTCGTGTGACGGCTTGACGCGCTCGCCGTTGACATGCACCCGGCCGCCGTTGACGGCCTGGGCGGCGAGCGAGCGCGAGCCGAACAGGCGCACCGCGAACAGCCAGCGGTCGAGGCGCGCAGCGCCCGCATGAGCGGCGGCGGGGGGCTTTGCCATGCGCTCTAGTATAATTACGACATGAATCAATCGGTCATCGAGCGGCTGCGCTCAGATCTCGCCGCCTTGCGCGAACAGGGCCTCTACAAGGCCGAGCGCGTCCTCACCTCTCCGCAGGGCGGTGTGGTGCACGCGGCGGGCCGCGATGTCATCAACCTGTGCGCCAACAACTACCTCGGGCTCGCCAACCACCCGAGCGTGCGCGCGGCGGCGCAGCGCGCGCTCGACACCTACGGCTACGGCATGGCCTCGGTGCGTTTCATCTGCGGCACGCAGGCGCCGCACAAGGAACTTGAGCAGCGTCTGGCACGCTTTCTCGGCATGGAGGATGTGATCCTCTACTCTTCGTGCTTCGATGCCAACGGCGGCCTGTTCGAAACACTGCTCGATGAGCGCGATGCGGTGATCTCGGATGCACTGAACCACGCCAGCATCATCGATGGGATCCGCCTGTGCAAGGCGCAGCGCCTGCGCTACGCCAACAGCGACATGGCGCAGCTGGAGAAGTGTCTGCAGGAGGCTCAGGGCGCGCGCACACGCCTCATCGCCACGGACGGGGTCTTCTCCATGGACGGCTTCATCGCGAAGCTGCGCGACATCTGCGATCTGGCCGAGCGCTACGACGCGCTGGTCATGGTGGATGACTCGCATGCGACCGGGTTCATGGGCGCGAGCGGCCGGGGCACGCCCGAGCATTGCGGAGTCGCTGAGCGCATCGACATTCTCACCGGTACGCTGGGCAAGGCCTTGGGCGGTGGCAGTGGTGGCTACATTGCCGCGAAGCGCGAGGTCATCGAGTGGCTGCGGCAGCGTTCCCGGCCTTATCTTTTCTCCAACAGCATCCCGCCGGTGGTGGCAGCGGCGAGTCTGGCGGTGCTGGAGCTGCTGGAGAACAACCCGACACTGCGCACGCAGCTCTTTGAGAACACGCGCTACTTCCGCTCGGGTCTGGCCGGCGCCGGCTTTGATTTAAAGCCCGGCGAGCACCCGATCATTCCGGTGATGCTCGGGGATGCTGCACTCGCCGGCCGCATGGCCGATGCCTTGCTCACACGCGGGGTGTACGTCATCGGCTTCTCCTACCCGGTGGTGCCCAAGGGCCAGGCGCGCATCCGCACGCAGATGTCGGCCGCCCTCACCCGTGAGCAGCTGACGAGCGCGCTGGACGCGTTCACGCAGGTCGGCCGTGAGCTGGGAGTGATCCATTGAGTGCCGCCGGCAGCGCCCCCACAAAGGCAACAACATGAAAGCACTGGTCAAAGAGCAGGCAGCCCCTGGCATCTGGCTCAGCGATATCCCCGAGCCGAAGGTCGGCCCCAACGACGTGCTGATCGAGATCGCCAAGACCGCCATCTGCGGCACGGACATGCACATCTACAAATGGGATGCCTGGGCGCAGAAGACCATTCCGGTGCCGATGGCGGTCGGACATGAGTACTGCGGGCGCATCGTCGAGATGGGCTCGGAGGTGAAAGGGCTGAGCACCGGTGATCGGGTATCCGGTGAGGGACACATCACGTGCGGCTATTGCCGCAACTGCCGCGCCGGTCGGCGCCACCTGTGCCGCAACACCGTCGGCGTCGGCGTCAATCGCCCCGGCGCCTTTGCCCAGTACCTGGCGATCCCGGCCTACAACACTTTCAAGCTGCCGGACTCGATCGGCGATGACATCGCCGCCATCCTCGACCCTTTCGGCAACGCCACTCACACCGCGCTCGCGTTCAACATGGTGGGCGAGGATGTGCTGATCACCGGCGCCGGCCCGATCGGCATCATGGCGACCGCGGTCGCGCGCTACACCGGCGCGCGCCACGTCGTCATTACGGACGTCAACGACTATCGACTGGACCTGGCCCGCAAGATGGGCGCCACGCGTGCCATCAACGTGCAGCGCGAGTCGCTCGACCAGACGATGAAGGATCTCGGCATGCAGGAGGGCTTCGACGTCGGACTGGAGATGTCCGGCAACGCCGCGGCGTTTCGCGAGATGCTGCGCACCATGCACCATGGCGGCTCGATCGCCATCCTCGGCATACCGCCGGAGGAGGCTGCGATCGACTGGAACCAGGTGATCTTCAAGGGACTGACGCTCAAGGGCATCTACGGGCGCGAGATGTTCGAGACCTGGTACAAAATGGCGAGCCTGCTGCAGAGCGGCCTGAAGCTCGACCCCATCATCACGCATCACTTCCCGGTTCAGGAATACCTCAAGGGCTTCGAGACCATGGGCTCGGGCAGGTCGGGCAAGGTGATACTCGACTGGTCGACGCTGTAGCGGTGCGCTACTGCGCTTCGCAGAAGCAGTAAGCGTACAGGCGGTTGGGAACGGAAAAGCGCGCCAGACGCTGCGCTTCGCGCGTCACCGGGTCGAGCCGTTGCGCGAGCTGCGCCAGCGCGGCCTCCCCGGGGGTGGCGATGCGCAGCAGGCTGCCCAGCTGCGAGCGCAGCTGCAGCGCGAGCTGCTGCGCCCAGGTGAGCTCGGGCTCGATGAATTCGGGCGCATATTCGCTGAGCTTGGCGCGGCGCGCCGCGGACTTGACCGCGTCGTTGAACGAGCCGAGCTGATCGACCAGCCCGAGGCGGCGCGCATCGCTCCCCGCCCACACGTGGCCCTGGGCGATGGCGTCGATCTGCTCGCGGGTCTTGCCGCGGCCGCTGGCGACGCGCTCGAGAAACTCATCGTAGCCGCGCGAGATCTGCGACTGCAGCAGCGTGCGCGCCTCCTCGCTCAACGGACGGTCGATGCGCAGCTGCCCGGACAGCGGCGTGGTGCCGACCCCGTCCACGCTGACACCGATCTTGCCGAGCGTGCGATCGATCGTCGGGATGATGGCGAAGATGCCGATCGAGCCGGTGAGCGTCGCCGGGCTCGCCCAGATCTCGTCGGCGGGCGCGGAGATGTAGTAACCGCCCGAGGCCGCGTAGCCGCTCATCGACACGACCAGCGGCTTGCCCGCGGCATGCAGCGCCTTGAGCTCGCGGTAGATCTCCTCGGAAGCCATGACGCTGCCGCCGGGACTGTCGACGCGCAGCACCAGGGCCTTGATCGTCTTGTCGAGGCGCGCCTCGCGGATGAGCCGCGCGGTCGACTCTCCGCCGATCGACCCCGGCGGCTGGTCCCCGTCGAGGATGTCCCCCTCGGCGACGATCACGCCGATACGCGGCTTGCCGTCGGCCTGCGCCTTTTTCACCTGGCGCGCGTAGCGCGCGTAGTCATCGGCGAACACCGCGCGGAAGGAGCCGTTCGAGTCGTCGGCACCGACCAGGCCGATCAGGCGCTGCTCGACCTGCAGGCGGGTCTTCACCCCGGTGACCAGGCCCGCCTGCAGCGCCACCTGCGGCGCATTGCCGCCGGCTGCCGGCACCGTCTTCGACAGGGTGTCGGCGTAGCGGCGCAGCGCATCGGGCGGCAGGCGGCGCACGCGCGTCAGGGCGTCCTGATAGCTGTTCCACATGGCCGTGAGGTAGGCGCGGCTCTCTTCGCGGTCTTCCGGCGACATGTTGCTGCGCGTGTAGGTCTCGACGGCGCTCTTGTAGGCACCGACGCGAAACACGTTGATGTCCACCGACAGCTTGTCGAGCGCATCCTTCAGGTACATCCGGTAGCGGTCGTAACCGTCGAGCAGCACGAAGCCCATCGGATCCAGGTAGATCTCGTCGGCCTGGGCGGCGAGGTAGTAGCGCTCCTGGGTCAGCTCGGTGCCGTAGGCGATGACCTTCTTGCCGCTGGCGCGGAACTCGCGCAGCGCGCCGGCGAGCTCAGCGAGGGTCGGCTGGGTGCCGCCTTCGAGCTTCTCGAGGTCGAGCGCCACCGCCTGGATGCGCGAATCGCCGGCGGCGACGTGCAGCGCATCGGTCAGATCCCACAGCAGCGTCTCCTCGTGCTCCTGGCCGCGCGCCTGCTCGAAGGCGCGCTGGACCGGATCGCCGGACAGCTGCTCCACCAGCCGCCCCTCGGGCGCGATCAGCAGCGCGGCGCGCGCCGGGACGCGCGGCACGCCGCTATGCAGCACCCCGACGAGCACGCCGACGATCACCAGCAGCACGAGCAGGTGCAGCACCTTGCGCAGGCCGTCCAGACCGCGCCACAGGCCGGAGAAGAACGAGCGAAAAGTCACGCGCGCGTTACCTGCGAAGCCGCTAGATCTTTTCCTCGATGCGCGCGGCCTTGCCGGACAGGTCGCGCAGGTAGTAGAGCTTGGCGCGGCGCACGCTGCCGCGGCGCTTGACGGTGATGTCGCTGATGGCCGGGCTGTAGGTCTGGAACACGCGCTCCACACCCTCGCCGTGCGAGATCTTGCGCACGGTGAAGGAGGAGTTCAGCCCGCGATTGCTCCTGGCGATAACCACACCCTCGTAGGCCTGCACGCGCTCGCGGTCGCCTTCGACCACCTTCACCTGCACCACCACGGTGTCGCCGGGCCGGAATTCCGGCACCTTGCGCGTCATGCGCTGCCTGTCGATTTCCTGGATTACCTTGCTCATGTTCGTTCACCTCGATCTTCGTTAGGACGTCTCGGCGCCGCCCAAGTCCTGCAACGCACGCTGCGTCTCGCCCGTGAGCGGCGTGCGCGCCAGCATGTCGGGCCGGCGTGCGCGCGTGCGCTCTACCGCGCGCGCCAGGCGCCAGCGGCGGATCGCCGCGTGATCCCCCGACAGCAGCACGGCGGGCACCGCGCGGCCCTCGAAAACTTCCGGCCGCGTGTAGTGCGGCCCTTCGAGCAGTCCGTGCGCGAACGAGTCCTCCTCGCTCGAGCGCTCATCCCCGAGCGCCCCCGGCAGCAGCCGCGCCAGCGCATCGATAACCAGCAGCGCCGGCAGCTCGCCGCCCGAGAGCACGTAGTCGCCCACCGACAGCTCGCGGTCGATGCCAAGCTCAATGACGCGCTCGTCCACGCCCTCGTACCGTCCGGCCACCAGCAGCAGCCCGGGGAGCGCGGCGAGCTCGCGCGCCACCTGCTGACTAAACGGCCGGCCCTGCGCCGACAGATACAGCCGCGCACTGCCCGCCGGCAGCCGCGCATGCGCCGCGCGGATCGCGGCGAGCAGTGGTCCGGGCGTCATCACCATCCCGGGTCCCCCGCCATACGGGCGGTCATCGACCGTGCGATGCACGTCCGCCGCGTGCGTGCGCGGATCCTCCGTGCCGACGCACAGCAGCCCGCGCCCGATGGCGCGGCCCACGATACCAAACTCGAGTGCTGCCGCGATCATGCGCGGAAACAGCGTCACCACCTCGATCTTCATCGAGCCTTCTATGCCAGCTCCGCCGGCCAGTCCACCACAATCTCGCGCGCGGCGAGATCCACGCGACGCAGGTGTCTGGGCGCCGCCGGCACCCAGTGCTCGCGCCCCTGCGGCTCCCGCGTCACCATCAGCGCACCCGAGGGGGCATCCACGAAGTGGCTCACGCACCCTAAGTCCGCACCCTCGAGATTACGGACCGCGAAACCCACCAGGTCCGCCCGGTAGTACTGCCGCTCCGGCGGCTCGGGCAACGCCGTGCGCTCGATCTCGACCACCGCGCCGACCAGTGCGGCCGCCTCATCGCGTCCGGCCACCCCTTCGAGCCAGGCCACCAGCGCCCTGGCGTGCGTGCGTCCGGCCAGCACGCGCCGGCGGCTGCGCTCGCCGCTGGCGAGCCTGAGCACCCACTCGCGGTACTCGAGCAGGCGCTGCGGCGGGTCGGTGTGTGAGTCGACGTGCACCCAGCCCTTGACGCCGTAGGGGGCGCCGATGCGCCCCATCTCAACCCACACCGCGGCCGCATCGTTCACAGCCACCGCACTGACAAGGTGGAGCGCGGCTAAGCGACTGTCCTAGGCGGTCGCTTGCTTGCGGTAGGACGCCACGAGATTGCGCACCCGGTCGGAGGGCTGCGCGCCCTGGCCGACCCAGTAGTCGATGCGCGGCAGATCGAGCTTGAGCTTCTGCTCGCCGCGGCGCGCAATGGGGTTGAAGAATCCCACGTGCTCGAGGCTCGGGCCCCCCTGGCGCTTGCGGCTGTCGGTCACGACGACGTGATAGAAGGGCTGGTTGCGCGCCCCGCGCCGCGTCAGTCGAATGGTTACCATGGTCGTGTTGCTCTCAATCCGTAAGCGGCGCGAGGCGGGCCAAAAAAGAGCGCGGATTCTACGCAACACCTGAAATTCGCGCCAGTTTTTTACGGTCGAGAGCGGCGCGGGCCGCAGCAGGGGCCCTCACCGGCCGGGAAAGCCCGGCGGCAGGCCGCCCTTCAGCGCCCCCATGAGCGCCCGCAGCCGCCCGCCCTTCATGCTTTTCATGACCCGCTGCATCTCGAGGAACTGCTTGAGCAGCCGGTTGACGTCCTGTACCTGCACGCCCGAACCCGCCGCGATGCGCCGCCGTCGCGAGCCGTCGATGATGCCCGGGTTGCGCCGCTCGCGCGGCGTCATGGAATTGATGATCGCGATCTGCCGCCGCAGCTGCCGGTCACCCTGGTCGGCGGACACGACGGCCTTGCCGGCGGCCGCGCCGGGAAGCTTGTCGAGCAGTGCGCCGACCCCGCCCATCTTCTGCAGCTGCTCGAGCTGGCCGCGCAGATCGATCATGTCGAAGCCCTTGCCCCTGACGACCTTGTGGGCGAGGCGCTGCGCCTCCGCGTGGTCGACCTGAGCGTGCACCTGCTCGACCAGGCTGACCACGTCGCCCATGCCGAGGATGCGCGAGGCCATGCGCGCCGGGTCGAACAGCTCGAGCGCCTCGGTCTTCTCCCCGGTGCCGATGAAGACGATCGGTTTGCCGGTGACCTGACGCACCGAGAGCGCTGCGCCGCCGCGCGCGTCGCCGTCGGCCTTGGCGAGGATGATGCCGGTGAGATCGAGCGCTGCAGCAAAAGCACGCGCGGCATTCACCGCGTCCTGGCCGGCCATCGCGTCGACCACGAACAGCCGCTCGGCGGCGCCGATGCCGGCATCGATGTCGCGCACCTCCGCCATCAGCGCCTCGTCCACGTGCAGCCTGCCGGCCGTGTCGACGATCAGCACGTCGAACACCCCGCTCTTCGCCGCAGCGAGCGCGGCGCGCGCGATCGCGGGCGGCGCCTGCCCGTCCGGCGCCGGGAAGTAGCCGGCCTGCACCTGCCCGGCCAGGCGCTCGAGCTGCAGCATGGCGGCCGGACGGCGCACGTCGGTGCTGGTGAGCAGCACGCGCTTGCGCTCGCGCTCGATGAGCCAGCGGGCGAGTTTCGCCGCCGTGGTGGTCTTGCCGGCACCCTGAAGGCCGGCGAGCAGCACCACCGCGGGAGGCGTGGCGTGCAGCTTCCAGGTCGTCCCCGCACCGCCCATGAGCTCGACCAGCTCGGCATGCAGGATGCCGATGAAGGCCTGCCCGGGCGTGAGGCTGCCGAGCACCTCGGCGCCGAGCGCCTTCGACCTGACCGACTCGATGAAGGTCTTCACCACCGGCAGCGCCACGTCCGCCTCGAGCAGCGCGATGCGCGCCTCGCGCAGCGTCGCCGCGACGTTCTCCTCGGTAATGCGGCCGCGGCCGCGCAGCGTCTCGATGGCGCGCGACAGGCGTGCAGTCAGGGTGTCGAACATGGCCCAACGATTATAGGGCCTTGGATTATCGGGTCCCGGAGCTTCTATGCTTAGCGCTGCGCTTCGTTGCAGGAACCGCCGCCTTGAACCTCATTTCGGCCACCCCGCTGCTGCTGGTGCTGCTCGTGCTGCTGCTCATCGTCGCCTTCTCTTCGGGCACGGAGGTGGCGATGCTGTCGGTGAACCGCTATCGCATCCGCCACCTCGCCCAGGGCGGCTCGGGCACCGCCCGCACGCTCGAGCGGCTGCTGCATAAACCCGACGACTGGCTGGGGGCGAACTTGGTGATCCTCGCTGCCGCCAGCACGTTCGCCTCGGCGATCGCCACCATCCTCGCGCAGCGCACCGGCTACTTCTACGCCGTGCCGCTCGCGGTGGTGTTACTGACCGTCGTGGTGATCGTGTTCTGCGAGCTGGCGCCGAAGATCTATGCCGCGAGCAATCCGGAGGGCGTGGCGCTGCACGCCGCCCGCATCTACCGGGTGCTGGTGCTGGTGACCCGCCCGGCACTGTGGCTCACCAGCTCGCTCGCCTACGGCTTTCTGAGCATGTTCGGCGTGGGACGCACCGTCAGCAGCAGCCACTCGCTCAGCGCCGAGGAGCTGCGCACCGTGGTCTCGGAGGCGGCCCCGGTGATCCCGGCGCGTCACCGCGAGATGCTGCTGTCGATTCTCGATCTCGGGCGCATCACGGTGGGCGACGTCATGATCCCGCGCCAGGAGATCGCCGGTATCGACGTGAACGAGAGCTGGGAGGACATCCTCGACCTGTTGCGCCAGACGCCGCACACGCGGCTGCCGGTATACGAGGGTGAGCTCGATGAGCTGATCGGCTTGCTGTACATGAAGCGCGTAGCGAACGAGCTGGTGCGCGGCACGCTCAGCCGCGAGCGGCTGCTGGAGCTCGCCCGCAGCCGCGAGCCGTATTTCGTGCCCGAGGGCACGCCGCTCAACGTGCAGCTCGGCCATTTCCAGCGCAACCGGCGCCGCTTCGCCTTCGTGGTCAATGAGTACGGCGGCATCGAGGGCCTGGTGACGATCGAGGACATCCTCGAGGAGATCGTCGGTGAGTTCACCACCGATCCGGCCACCGTGACCCACAAGGACGTGCACATCGAGCGCCCGGGAGTGTTCATCGTCAACGCCAGCGCCACCATCCGCGCGCTCAACCGGGCACTGGGCTGGCAGCTGCCCACCGGCGGCCCCAAGACCGTCAACGGCCTGCTGCTCGAGCACCTCGAGACCATTCCCGACAGCGGCACCATGGTGCGGGTCGGCAATTACGAATTCGAGGTGCTGCAGATCGCCGATAACGCTATCCGTACCGTGCGCGTGCGCGCACCGGGGCTGCCGGTGCCCGTCTGAGCGCTCATCCGCCACCGTCCGTTCCCAGCGCCGCCTCGAGCGCCTCGGCGAGGCGCGACACCGCCACCACCTTGAGCGCGCCGCCGTCGCGGCGCGGGGCATTGCCCTGCGGAACCACCGCGGTCTTGAATCCCTGCGCCTGCGCCTCGCGCAGCCGCTCGTCCCCGTAGGCCACCGGGCGCACTTCACCCGTCAGGCCGATCTCACCGAAGGCCACCAGGTGCGCCGGCACCGCGCGCCCGGCGAGGCTCGAGGCGAGTGCGATCAGCACCGGCAGATCCCAGGCGGTCTCGCAGATCTCGATGCCGCCGACCACGTTCACGAACACGTCGTGCTCCTGCAGCGACACCTGGGCGTGCCGGTTCACCGCCGCGAGCAGCATCGCCACGCGGTTTGCATCGAGTCCCTGAGCGATGCGCCGCGGCGCACCAAAACGCATCCGATCCACCAGCGCCTGCAGCTCGATCAACAGCGGGCGGCCGCCATCGCGCGTCACGGTGACGATGCTGCCGGGCGCCGGCTCCGCCGGCCGCGACAGGAAGATCGCGGCGGGGTTGCGCACCTCGCGCAGTCCGCTGGCGGTCATGGCGAAGAAGCCGAGCTCGTTAACCGCGCCGAAGCGGTTCTTGGTGGCGCGCACGATGCGATAGCGGCTGCCGGCCTCGCTGCCGAAGTAGAGCACGGTGTCGACCAGGTGCTCGAGCAGCCGCGGGCCGGCGATGGCGCCCTCCTTGGTGAGGTGGCCGATGATGAGGACCGCCGTGCCGCTCGCCTTGGCGAAGCGCACCAGGGCTGCGGTGCACTCGCGCAGCTGCGTGATGGCGCCGGCGGCCGGGCCTGCCCCGCCCGACTGTGCCGTCTGGATCGAGTCGATCACCAACACCGCGGCCGGCTCTTCCGTGGCGAGCGCCAGGATCGCCGGCAGGTCGGTCTCGGCGGCCAGCCGCAGGCCCGCGGCGCTGAGCCCCAGGCGCTGCGCCCGCAGGCTCACCTGGGCTACCGATTCCTCACCACTCGCGTAGAGTACCGGCCGTGTGGCGCCCACGTGCGCGGCCAGCTGCAGCAGCAGCGTCGACTTGCCGATGCCTGGATCACCCCCCAGCAGCGTCACCGACCCGGGCACGAGGCCGCCTCCGAGCACCCGGTCGAGCTCGGCGAGGCCGCTCGCCACGCGCACGGCGGCGGCGGCCGACTGCACACCGCTCGCGAGGCTTACCGCCACCGCGGGGGCGCTGCGGGCCGCGGGCGAGCTGCGCTGCGTGAGCGAATTCCACGCGCCGCACAGCGGGCACTGGCCCTGCCACCTGAGGGTTTCACCCCCGCAGGAACCGCACACGTAGAGGGGATTCGGGCGTGCCATCAAATGCGCCTTCGGTCGACTTTCAGCTAGGATTCGCCGCCGGGGCTGCCCCGAAAGGCGTCTTTTGTGACCAATGCCTCTGGGAGCCCCCCGCGGCGATGCTAGCTTATGCCAAGTCGGGTCGGGGACGGGAAAGTGACGCGTATCACAAACGGTAGACCGTCGGTGGGTCAGGGCGCAGCATGAGCTTGCGAAACAAGCTGCGCTTCGTGGGACTTTCCGACACCGGCAAGGTGCGCGAGCACAACGAGGATACGATCGCCCACGACGCGGACATCGGCCTGCTGGTGCTGGCCGACGGGATGGGCGGTTATAACGCGGGCGAAGTCGCGAGCGGCATCGCCGTGAAAACCATCGTCAACCTGGTGAAGGAGCACGTGGAGCGCGAGGATCTGTCGATTGCGGACACGGCCTCGGGCCTGTCGCGCCCCAACATCATCCTGCGCGACGCCATCGCCCGTGCCAACAAGATCATCTACCAGACCGCCCACACCCAGGCCAATTGCGAGGGCATGGGCACGACCGTGGTGGCGGCTCTGTTCTTCGACAACAAGGTCACCATCGCCCATGTGGGCGATTCGCGCCTGTACCGCCAGCGCGGCGACAAATTCGAGCAGGTGACCATGGACCACTCGCTGCTGCAGGAGCTCGTCGACCGGGGCTTCTACTCCGCAGAAGAGGCCCAGCGGGCGGCCAATAAGAACTACGTCACACGGGCGCTCGGCGTCGAGCCGAACGTGGACGTGGAGATCCAGGAGGTGCCGGCAAACAAGGGCGAGGTCTTCGTCCTGTGCTCCGACGGGCTATCGGATATGGTCGAGGACGAAGATATTCATTTAACCATAAACACCTTTGGTGCTAATCTGGATACGGTCGCCAAGCAATTGATTCAGCTGGCCAATGATAATGGGGGGCGGGACAACGTCTCGGTTGTCATGGCGCACATCGTGGATGCGTTTCCGGCGCGCACGAAGATATTCGACAAGATCCTGGGTTGGTTCGGCTGACACGCGATAGAGGCAAAAGCACATGGCAAGGTTGGTCTTGAGCCTGGACGGCCAGGTGATGGCGGAATACAACATGAATAAGGAGCGCTACACCATCGGGCGCCTCCCTGACAATGACATCCGCATCGATAATGCTGCCGTCAGCGGACACCACTCGCTGCTCATCAACATCCTCAACGACTCGTTCCTCGAGGATCTGAACAGCACCAACGGCACCTACGTCAACGGCAAGCTCATCAAGAAGCATGCGCTGCAGCACGGCGACGTGATCACCGTCGGCCACCACCAGCTGCGCTTCGTCGAGGATGACGAGCAGCAGGACGAGTTCGAGAAGACCATGGTGATCCAGCCGTCCGCGCGGCCCGTAGAGAAGGTGCGCGTTGCGGCCGAGCAGGCCGAGAGGGTCGGCGGCGGCACCGGCGCCACCGGCCGCTCGCGAGCGCTCACCGACGGCGCCGCGGCGCTGAAGAAGGCGAAGCTGCAGGTACTGTCCGGCGCCTTCGCCGGCCGCGAGGTCGAGCTCACCAAGGCGCTCACCACGCTCGGACGCCCCGGCGTACAGGTGGCCGCGATCACGCGGCGCTCCGAGGCCTACTACATCGTGCACGTCGACAGCGGCAAGGAAAACGACTTCCCGCTGCTGAACGGCACACCGATCGGGGCGCAGGCGACCCGGCTGAACGACAACGACGTCATCCAGCTCGCCGGCGTCAAGATGGGATTCTTCGTTAACTAGAAGACGGCACAGGTCGGTGGCGCGGCGCTCAGCCGCGCCACTTCATCTCCCCCGCCCCTTGGTACGCGGTGCGCGCTCAGCGCGGCTCGAGCGGTACGCGCTGACTCACGCTGCACAGCAGCTCGTAGGGCACGGTGCCGGCATGCCGCGCCACCTCCTCCACCGCAAGTCCCACGCCCCACAATACGACGTCGGTGCCGACGTGCACGGCGGGCAGCTCCGTCACGTCGACCGCGATCATATCCATCGAGACCCGCCCGACGAGCGGCGCCCGCCGTCCGGCGATCAGCACCGGCGTGCCGTTCGCGAAGCTGCGGGGCACGCCGTCGCCGTAGCCGGCCGCAACGATGGCGAGCAGCGAATCGCGCCCGGCAACCCACGCGCCGCCGTAGCCGACCGCCTCGCCGCGGGGCACGCGCCGCACGGCGATCACCGAGCTCACCAGCGTCATGACCGGCAGCAGCTCGAGCTGCGCGGCCGTGCGGTCCTCGAACGGCGACGCGCCGTACAGCGCCAGTCCCGGGCGCACCCAGTGGCAGCCGGTCGGAACGTCGCCGAAGAGTCCCGCGGAGTTGGCAATGGACAGCTCGCAGTCGAGGCCGCGGGTCGCCGCGTGAAAGCGCTGCAGCTGCGCCCGGGTCACCTCATCGTTGCGCTCGTTGGCGCACGCCAGGTGCGTCATCAGGCGCAGCTCGCGCGGCGCGGGCGCCAGCTGGCGGATGCGCGCGAGCGCTGCGGGAAACTCCGCGGTCGAGAACCCCAGGCGGTTCATGCCGGTGTCCACCTTGAGCCACAGCGCGAAACGGCCGGCGGCTCCCGCCCGCTCCAGCAGCTCGATCTGCAGCTGGTCGTGCACCACGAGATCGAGCCGCTCGTGTGCGGCGTCCTCGAGCCGCGCTAAGCTGAAGACGCCCTCGAGCAGCAGGATGCGGCCACCGACACCGGCGGCGCGCAGCGCCAGCCCCTCCTCCAGGCGCGCCACCGCGAGCGCGTCGGCGCCCTCGACCGCGAGCGCCGTGCTGGTGAGCCCGTGGCCGTAGGCGTTGGCCTTGACCACGGCGATGACCCTGGCGCGCCCGGCGCGGGCGCGAATGACTCCGAGGTTGTGGCGCAGGGCTTGTGTGTCGATGACGGCCCGGATCAGCCGGGTCACCGCAACACGCCTTCCGCGTAGGAGTCGGGCATGTAGTTGAGGAAGCGCGTGTACTGGCCCTGGAAGGTCAGCAGGAACTGCCCGGTCTCGCCGTTTCGGTGCTTGACGAGATCGATCTCCGCGATGCCCTTGCGGGTGGTGTTGCGATCGTAGACCTCATCGCGGTAGATCAGCAGGATGATGTCGCTGTCCTGTTCGAGCGAGCCGCTGTTGTGTGACACGACGCCGTCGGCAAGCCAGTTGGCGGTACCGGGAACCGTCAGGTCGAAGACCTCTTCCTCGCCGTCGGCAGTGGCGGCGACCACCCGATCCCAGAACAGATCGGAAGATGCGCACTGGTCGAGCTCGGGCGACTCGAGCAGCTGCGCATAGCTCGCCATCTGCGGGCGGCTGCCCCCGTAAGCGCTACCCCGCATGCGCACCATGGCGCGCGCACCTGTGCCGCGGGCGCCCATCTCGGCGCGCACCGCCGCAAACGCCTCGAGCGGCACAGTGTCGACGCTGGTGTTCGCCTGCACGTCCGACAACGCTGCAATCAGGCGGTTCGCCGCTTCCCGCCGCGGCCCAACGGCACCCACTTCACGCAAGAAGGTCCGCTGCGGATCGGAACCGCTCACCGCGACCATGTAAACGGGCCGGTAGTGGCCGGACTTCACGGTTTGAATACGCGCCACGATGCCAAGTCGCAGCAACAGCGCCGCGACATCGTCTGCCAGGCGCTGGCTGCAGGTGCAGAAGCTGACCGCATGGCCGCCGCGTCCGCCGGGATTGCTCACCGCGATCGTACCCTCGGTCGCCCAGAGGTGACGCAGCAGCAACGCAACCTGATGGTGCGGCAGGGAAAATACCGCCGCGGGCAGGTGCTTCTGGTGCGAGCGCTGGCCGAAAATGCCGAGGTCCTTGAGCCATTTACCCACGCCGAATGGCGACCAGCGATTGCCGTTGCCGCTGATGAGCAGCTGGTGGCAGTTACCGACGCCCTCGTAGCGGGTAACGCGGCAGCCGAACATCTCGGCGGCACCCCGCACCGCGGCGCTATTTTCCTCGGACCCGGTGGTGTAGCGCAGCGGCTGGTGCGTCAGGTAGCTGCCATCGCCCACCAGGTGGGCGAGCAGCACCACCCAGTGGTCCGGCCAGCTCTTCGGCTCCACTGGTTCGGGCAGGCGGCGGGCGAGCGCGAGCCGATCTCCCAACTTGAGTTCCCCGACCGTCGTCCAGCCGGCCCCGGCCAACAGGCGGTGCTCGGCCGTGGCGCGGATCGTGCGGCCGCTGGCGAGCTGCACTCTGACTATCGGGCGTCGTCCTACCTTCCAAACCTTGTCGGCACGCGCACGCACCAGGCACTGCCGGTCACCGACCGACCAGACCTCGGGCTCGGTCCCCGCGAGCTCGGCAATCGGCAGGCGACGTCCGTCGGTCAGGCACACCAGGGTGTCCCCGGTCACGCACTCGCGAAGATCGGACATCACCGGCTTCTTGTGCTCGCGCTGCTCGACCGCGCGATTCAGCTGCGACAGCGCGATCACCGGTACCTGCAGCTCCTTGGCGAGCGCCTTGAGTCCGCGCGAGATCTCGGCGATCTCGGTCGCGCGGTTCTCCTTCGTCCCCGGCACCTGCATCAGCTGCAGGTAGTCCACCACGATCAGATGCAGCCCGTGCTCGCGCTTCACGCGCCGCGCGCGGGCGCGCAGCTCGGTCGGATTGAGCGCCGGCGTCTCGTCGACGAACAGCTTCGCTTCCGAAAGCTGGCTGGTGGCGCCGGTGATGCGCACCCAGTCCTCGTCGGAGATCTTGCCGCTGCGCAGGCTGTTCAGCGGCACGCCGCCGACCGAGGACAGCATGCGGGTGATCACCTGCTCGGACGGCATCTCCATGCTGAAGATCGCCACCGACGCGCGCGTGCCCGGATGCACCGCGGCGTACTCCGCCATGTTCACCGCGAGGGTGGTCTTGCCCATGGAGGGGCGGCCGGCGACGATGATGAGATCCCCGGGCCGCAGCCCGCCGGTGATCTTGTCGAAATCGGTGAAACCGGTGGGCAGTCCGCGCAGCTTGTCGGGGTTGTTGTGCCACTCGTCGATCTGGTCGATGACGGCGGGCAGCAGCGTGCGCACGGCGAGCGCGCCCTCGCGCCGGCGAAAGCTCCCCTCGGCGATCTCGAACACCCGCTGCTCCGCCCGATCCACCTGGTCGCGCGCGGTCTCGCCTTCGCTCCTGAAGGCGGCTGCGGCGATGTCGGTGCCGGCACGGATCAGCTGCCGCAGCAGTGAGCGCTCGCGCACGATGTCCGCGTACGCGCGCACGTTGGCGGCGCTCGGGGTATCGCGGGCGATGGAGCTCAGGTAAGCCAGGCCGCCGGCGGCCTCAAGCCTGCTGGTGCGCTCGAGCTGCTGCGAGACGGTGACGACGTCGCACGGCTTGGCCTCGCCCGCCAGCGCGGCGATGGCCTCGAAGATGAGCTTGTGATCCGGGCGGTAGAAGTCGTCCTGGGTCACCGCGTCGGCGACGTTTTCCCACGCCGCCGCGTCCAGCAGCAGGCCGCCGAGCACCGCCTGCTCGGCCTCCACCGAGTGCGGCGGGACCGGCGCGTCCAGCAGTGCGACCGCGCCCGAATCCCCGCGCGTCTTGGCGGTACCGGCCACGTGCTGCCGAGGGTACCGCTACTCTTCCGCCACGATCGCCACCTGCAGCGGCACGTCGATGTCGGCGTGCAGGTGCAGGTTGACGGTGTGCTCGCCGACCATGCGCAGCGGTCCGCCGGGCAGGCGCACCTCGCTGCGCTCCACCTTCAACCCGGCCTGGGTAGCGGCCTCGGCGATGTCGGCCGTGCCGATCGAGCCGAACAGCTTCCCCTCGGTGCCGGCCTTGGCGTGGATGGTGAGCTTGAAGTCCTTCATCGCCACCGCGCGCTCCTCGGCGGAGGTCATGTGCTCGCGCGCCAGGCGCTCGAGCTCGGCGCGCCGCGCCTCGAAGCGCGCGACATTGTCGGGAGTGGCGAGGGTGGCCTTGCCTTGCGGCAGCAGGAAATTGCGGCCGAAGCCTGAGCGCACCTTCACGCGATCGCCGATGTTGCCGAGATTGGCGACCTTCTGCAGCAGGATGACTTCCATGACGCTGAGCCTCAGTGCTGATCGGTGTACGGCAGCAGCGCCAGGAAGCGCGCGCGCTTGATCGCCACCGCCAGCTGGCGCTGGTAGAAGGACTTGGTGCCGGTGATACGGCTCGGCACGATCTTGCCCGTCTCGGTGACGTAGCCCTTGAGCGTGGCGAGATCCTTGTAATCGATGGACTTCACCCCTTCGGCGGTGAAGCGGCAGAACTTCTTGCGACGCGAGAAGCGGCTGCCGCCGCCACCGCCACCGCCTCCGCCGTGGCTACCGCCACCGCCTCCGCCGCCTGGTCCTCGGGACATTGCCATGATGTGCGATCCTCGAATGTGGGAGTTGCGCGCTGCGCCGATTGTAATCAGACGCTCTCGCCCGCGGGGCTGTCTTCCTCGTCGGCGGCCGGCGCGACCTCATCGCGCGCACGCTCACGCCGCCGGCCACCGCCCTCGCCTTCCTCGTCGGCGGCTTTCGCCATCGGCGACGGATCGGTGACGGCGGCATCCATGCTCACCACCAGGTGGCGCAGCACCGCATCGCTGAAGCGGAAGGCCCCGGTCAGCTCATCGAGGGTCTTCTGGTCGGTCTCGATGTTCATGAGCACGTAGTGCGCCTTGTGAACCTTCGCGAGAGGATATGCAAGCTGGCGGCGGCCCCAGTCCTCCAGGCGATGCACGCGGCCCTCGCCGGCGGCAATCATGCCCTTGTAGCGCTCGATCATCGCGGGCACCTGCTCGCTCTGATCCGGGTGCACCAGGAAAACGATCTCGTAATGCCTCATTGAATGCTCCTTACGGTTAAAGCCGCCCGGATTGCAGGCTCGCCCGGTGCGGCAAGGAGATACGCGACAGCAGCGCCGTGGCGCCGACCGTTACACGCCCCTTTCATTTAAAAAGGGGCGCGAAGCATACTCAAACGGCAGCGGCACTGCAACGGCGAAAGCTTAGCGCCACGCTGCAAAAACAAGGGGTTGGGCGGTTTGGGGCTCACCTCAGCCTCCCAGATGCTCCTCTACCTGCCGCCAGGCGAGCTCGGCGCTCTCGCGCGCGCGCTCGCCCGACTCGCGGGCGTGGCGGCTGGCGGCCGTGCCCTCGAGCACGCGCTTCATGATTCCCTGGCGGATGCTGGCGATGCGGAACAGGTTGTACGCCATGCAGAACTCCCACACGACCGGTTCGATCCCGACGCGCCCGGTGCGGCGGCAGTAGCTGGCCAGGTACTGCGCTTCCGTCGGGATGCCGAGCGCGGCGTGATCGATGTCGCGCAGCCCGCGGATCTCGCCGCTCGTCACGCGCCACAGCATGACGTGGTAGGAGAAATCGGCGAGCGGATGACCGAGCGTGGAAAGCTCCCAGTCGATCAGCGCCTGCACGCGCGGCGCGTCCGCTGCGAAGATCATGTTGTCGAGCCGGTAGTCCCCGTGCACCAGCGCGGTCTCATCGCCGGGGGGAATGTTCGCCGGCAGCCACGCGATGAGCCTCTCCATCGCCTCGATGCGCTCGGTCTCGGACGAGCGGTACTGCCGGCTCCAGCGGGCAATCTGCCGCGCGAAGTAGTTGCCGGGCTTGCCGTAGTCGGCAAGTCCGGCCGCGGCGTAGTCGAGGGTGTGCAGCGCCACGATCACGCGGTTCATCTCGTCGTAGATCGCCGCGCGCTGCGGCGCGCTCATGCCGGGAAGCGTCGGATCCCAGAAGGCGCGGCCGGCGGCGTACTCCATGAGATAGAACATGGTGCCGATCACCGACGCGTCGCTGCACAGGCACAGCGGTCGTGCCACCGGCACCGCGCTGCCGTGCAGTGCGCTGATGACCCGAAACTCGCGATCGATCGCGTGCGCCGAAGGCAACAGCGCTCCGCTCGGCTGCTTGCGCAACACCAGCCGCGCCCCATCGCCACCGCTGAGCAGAAAGGTCGGGTTGGACTGCCCGCCGCGGAACTGCTCGACGGTGAGCGGCGGCACGAAAGCGGGTACGTGTAAACGCAGGTAGCGCTCGAGAGCCGCCTCATCGAAGCGCTGCCCCGCGGGCACCGGCATGGTGCCGGCGAATTCCTCGCCGCTCATGCTAGGGGTATTTCTCCAGCTCGAGCCGGCCGATCTGATTGCGGTGCACCTCGTCCGGCCCGTCGGCGAGGCGGATGGCGCGGGCGTGCGCATAGGCGCGGGCGAGATGGAAGTCCTCGCACAGGCCGGCCGCACCGTGTGCCTGGATCGCCCAGTCCGCCACCTGGCAGGCGGTGTCGGCGGAGGCGATCTTGATCGCGGCGATCTGCGCGCGCGCGGCCTTGTTGCCCACCGTATCCATGAGCCACGCCGCCCTGTAGACCAGCAGTCGCGCCTGGTCGATGCGGATGCGCGACTCGGCGACCCGCTCGAGCGTCACCGACTGCTCGGCGATCGGACGGCCGAAGGCCACGCGGCTCTTGACGCGCCGGCACATGCGCTCCAGCGCCCGCTCGGCCAGGCCGATCAGGCGCATGGCGTGATGAATGCGCCCCGGGCCTAAGCGTCCCTGGGCAATCTCGAAGCCGCGGCCCTCGCCGAGCAGCAGGTTGGCGCACGGCACGCGCACGTCCTTGAAGTCGATCTCCATGTGTCCGTGCGGCGCATCGTCGAACCCGAACACCGGCAGGTGCCTGAGGATGCTGATGCCCGCCGCGTCGCGCGGCACGAGGATCATGGACTGCTGGCGGTGACGGGGTGCGGCGGGATCGGTCTTGCCCATGAAGATGAACAGGCGGCAGCGCGCGCTGCCCGCGCCCGAGGTCCACCACTTGCGACCGTTGATGAGGTACGAGTCGCCGTCGCGCACGATCGAGCTTTCGATGTTGGTGGCGTCGCTGGAAGCGACGCGCGGCTCGGTCATCGCAAACGCCGAGCGGATGGTGCCGGCGAGCAGCGGCTCGAGCCACTCGCGCTTCTGTGCCGCCGTGCCGTAGCGCTCGAGCGTTTCCATGTTGCCGGTATCCGGGGCGGCGCAATTGAAAACCTCCGCCGACCAGGGCACACGGCCCATCAGCTCGCACAGCGGCGCGTAGTCGAGGTTGGTCAGGCCCGCGCCGTGCTGCGAGTCGGGCAGGAACAGGTTCCACAGCCCGGCTGCGCGCGCCTTGTGCTGCAGGTCCTGAAGGAAGGGCGGGTCGTCCCAGCGGCTGCCGGCGGGCTGCAGGTAGTAGCGCTCCTCGTTCGGATAGACATGCTCGTCCATGAACGCGCCGAGGCGTCCGAGGTAATCGCGGCTCTTGCGGCTGACTTCGAAATCCACGTTGCGCACTCCCCTGCCGTGGCTGCGGTTATATCTTTTCCCTCTGGCGCACGCACTCGTAGAGCAGCATGCCGGCGGCCACCGACACGTTGAGGCTCTCCACCGTGCCGCGCTGTGGCAGGCTCACCATGAAGTCGCAATGCTGGCGCGTCAGGTGCCGCAGTCCGCCGCCCTCCCCGCCCAGCACCAGCACCACCGGTCCCTTGAGATCCACGGCGTCGGCCCGCCGCTCCGCGGCCGCATCCGCGCCGACCACCCACAGACCGGCCTCCTTGAGGAGCCTGAGCGTACGCACCAGGTTCGTGACCGTGACGACCGGGGTGCTCTCGGCAGCCCCGGCCGCCACCTTGCGCGCCGCGGGAGTCAGCTGCGCGGCGCGGTCCCGCGGCACGATCACCGCCAGTGCCCCGCAGGCATCGGCGGTGCGCAGGCAGGCGCCCAGATTGTGCGGATCCTGCACCCCGTCGAGCGCCAGCAACAACGGCGCCACCGCCGCCTGCAACGCCACGAGCAGCGCGTCCTCGCCCCAGGGGGCCAGCGGCTCGATCTCGGCGGCGACGCCCTGGTGCGCCACGTCGCCCAGCAGCTGCTGCAGCGCGCGCGGCTCGACGCGCTGGACCTCGCGCGCGTGGCGGCGCGCCAGCTCCTCGATCGCGCGCATGCGCGCATCGGCGCGCCGTTCGGCGAGATACACGCGCAGCACGCGCGCGGCATGCCGCTCCAGCATCATGCGCACGGCATGCAGTCCGTAGATCCTCTGGATCCCCTGCGGCGAAGTCGGCATGGCAATCGGGCGCGGAAGCTCCTACGCCGCCTCGGCGAGCGCCAGGTCGATCAGCCCCTCGATGGGGTTCACGGCGGTCACCACCACGCGGATGTGGCCCCCGGTACGCAGGCGCCTGCCGCTGCGCCGTCCGCGCCACCCGTGCCCGTCGTCGTCCATGACGTAGTCGTCGTCGCGCAGGCTGTCGATGTGCAGCAACCCGTCGACGGCAACCTCGAGAATCTGCACGAAGCAGCCAAACTCGACCACGGTGGTGATCAGGCCCTGGAACGTCTGCCCGATGCGCTCCTTGAGATAAGTGCACTTGAGGAACCCCGCGACGTAGCGATCGGCCTCATCGGCACGCTTCTCGAGCCGCGAGGTGCGCTCGCCGAGCGCGCCGAGCGTGGCGGCGTCGTAGCGCGTAGCGGCGCCGCCGGGCGCCCCGATCAGCGCCTTGAGCGTGCGGTGCACGACCAGGTCCGGGTAGCGGCGGATGGGGGAGGTGAAGTGCGCGTAGTGCGTGAGCGCAAGTCCGAAGTGACCGATGTTGGTCGGCTGGTAAACCGCCTGTGGCATGGCGCGCACCACCAGCGATTCCACGAAGGCCCGGTCGGACGGATCGCCCACGCGCCGCGCGATCGCCTGCAGGTCGCGCGTGGTGACGGTCTGCGGAATGTGCGCCTCGATGCCGAGCGAGGCGAGCGTCGCGGCGAGGCGCTCGAGTTTGTCGTCCTCGGGAGTGCCGTGCACGCGGTAGAGCGTGCCGGTGTGGGTCTTCTCCAGCTCCTGTGCGACTGCGACGTTGGCGAGGATCATGCACTCCTCGATCAGGCGGTGGGCGTGGTTGCGCACGCGCAGCTCGACCGCGCGCACCCGCTCGCCCGCATCGATGACGAACTCGGCTTCGGCGGCATCGAAGTCCAGCGCGCCGCGGCGCGAGCGTGCCTTGTAGAGCGCGTGGTAGACCTCGACCAGCACGGTGAGCCGCTCGAACAGCGGGCCGAGCTCGGCGCGCGCTGCCGGCCGCCCCTCGAACAGAGCCTCGCTCGCCAGGCGATAAGTGAGCCGTGCCGCCGAGCGCATCACCGCCGGGTAGAAGCGCGCACTCTTCAATGCACCGTTGCGGCTGACGATCATATCGGCCGCGAAGCACAGGCGGTCGACGCGCGGCGCCAGCGAGCACAGGTGATCCGACAGCGCGGTCGGCAGCATCGGCAGCACCCGCGTCGGGAAATACACCGAGGTGCCGCGCAGCTGTGCCTCGGCATCGAGAGCGGTGCCCGGCCGCACGTAGTGACTCACGTCGGCGATCGCGACGATCAGGCGAAAGCCGCCGGCGTGCGCTTCCGCATACACGGCGTCGTCGAAGTCGCGTGCATCCTCGCCGTCGATGGTCACGAGCGGCAGATCGCGCAGGTCGACACGCGGGCCCGCCTCGCCGACGTCCACCTGCTCGCCATAGGATTGCGCCTCGCGCAGCGCGGCGGCGGGAAACTCGTAGGGCAGATCGAAGCGCGCGATCGCCGACTCGGTGGCGAGCTCGACCGGACGGCACGGATCGAGACGCTTGACGATGACGGCCTGGGCGGCGGCCGATGCGGAGCCGGCGTGTTGCGTGACCCGGGCGATGACCCAGTCGCCGCTGCGCGCGCCGTTGAGGTCCTGCGGCGCGACCACGCACCGCAGCTGCAGCCGCCGGTCGGCCGCACTCACCCAGGCGGAGCGGCCGGCGACCTCCACGGTGCCGAGGAACGCATGTACGCCGCGCTCGAGCACCTCATCGACCACGCCCGACCAGCGATCGGTCGCATCACGCGCGACCTTCACCCGCACGCGATCGCCGTGCATCACGCCGCGCATCTGCGGCGGCGCGAGGAACACGCTGTCCTTGAAACCCTCGACGCGCAGGAAACCGTAACCGGCGCGATTGGCGCTCACGGTTCCCTCCACCAGCGCACCCGGCTTGACCGTGCTCGCAGCGCCAGCAGCGCCCGCCGCGCCGCCGCGCCGCCCGGTGCGCGAGCTGTGGCCGCGCGCCGCTGCGCCGGGGGCTGCAGGGGCCGGCGTGCCGGCGCGTTGCCCGTGCTGCGGCCCGCGCGCCTTGCCGGTGCGCGCACTGCGCGCGCCGCCGCCGCGGTTGCGTCCGCCGTACTTTCCGCTACGCGCGTTCAATTGACAGTCCCGGGACCCGTGCGTACATTGCGCCGCCCACCTGCCCGGGTGGCGGAATTGGTAGACGCACTAGTTTCAGGTACTAGCGGGTAACTCCGTGGAGGTTCGAGTCCTCTCCCGGGCACCAAGACCCCTTCCGTCGACGTCCGCCGCCGTTCGCGATCGTGCGAAAAACTAATATAAGTTGCTGATTCTGTTGATATCATTCGTTCGTGGCTGTTCGGAGCGGTTCGCCCCTAGCCAGGTATTTGTAGTGGGTAAAATAGTGGGTAATATGAAGTTCGAGTCCTGAAGGTTCGAGTCCCGAACGGAGGGCTATATGGCGCTCACCGACAAAGAAATCCAGACCCTCAAACCTCAAGCCAAGAAGTACAAGGTCACCGACGGGGACGGACTCTACCTCGTTATCCACCCGCAAGGCGGAAAGTATTGGTACATGAAGTACCACATCGCCGCCCACCCGCATGAAGTCGCCTTCGGCGCCTACCCGGGAGTCACCCTCAAGCTCGCTCGCGAGCGGCGCGATGAAGCCCGCCAGCAACTCGCGCGGGGCTTAAACCCGCGCCTTGAGAAGAAGCTCTCTCGGCAGTCGCACCACGTCCTATTTAAAGGTGTCGCCGAGGAATGGCTCGAGATGATGGCCGCTCCGGCAAAAAATGGCGGCGAGGCTTCAAAGCCAGCGCTCGATGCCGCGACCCGGAAAAAGCACCGCTGGCTCGTCGATGCATACCTCAATCCGGAACTTGGCAAGCTCCCGATCGCGCGGATCTCAACGCTCCAGCTCCTGCCCCTCTTAAAGCGCATCGAGCAGGCCGGCAAGCACGAAACCGCCCACCGCGTACGCTCCCTCGCCGGCCGCATCTTCTGCTACGCGCACGCCACGGGACGCGCTCCCCAGGGTGACATCACGCTCTCGCTGCGCGACGCACTTGCTCCCGCGGTCGTGTCGCACCACGCCGCGATCACCCACCCCGAAGCGGTCGGCGATCTCTTGCTGGCGATCGATGGTTACACGGGGCTATTGGAAACCCGATGTGCCCTGAAGCTCGCACCACTCGTCATTCTGCGCCCGGGCGAGTTGCGCTTCGGTGAGTGGTCGGAAGTCAACTTTGAACAGGCGGAATGGCGCATCCCCGCCGAGCGAATGAAGATGGACTCACCGCACATCGTGCCCCTTAGCAAGCAATCCCTCGTCGTGCTCTACCACTTG
>DATHQM010000044.1:0-26200 GCA_035482695.1 Steroidobacteraceae bacterium
CTCGGGGCTCGTGCACGCGGCCGCACCGCTTCCGGCAGTGCGGCCGATGTATTTCGAGCACGTGACCATGCGCGACGGGCTGTCGCAGGGCACGGTCGAGGCCATCCTGCAGGACTCGCGCGGCTACCTGTGGCTGGCCACCGAGAGCGGGCTCAACCGCTACGACGGTAACTCGCTGCGCGTCTACCACCGCGATCGCGCCGACCCGCACGCCCTCGCCAGCGACTATATCTGGACGATCGCCGAAGATGCGCACGCGGACCTGTGGCTCGCAACCGACGGCGGCGGCGTGGCGCGCTGGCAGCGCAGCTCCGATCAGTTCCAGCTCTTCAGGCACGATGCCGCGCGCCCCGAATCGCTCGCGAGCGACCAGGTGCGCACGCTCCTCATCGACTCCCCGGGACGCATCTGGGTCGGCACCCTCGATCGGGGTCTCGACCTGCTCGATCCCGCCACCGGCACCGCGCGCCACTTCCGCCACGCGGACAGCGAGCCGCACTCACTCGCCGCGGATGCCGTGTTCGCGCTGTATCGCGATCGCGCCGGGCGCATCTGGATCGGAACCGACGGCGGGTTGAGCCGCTACGATCCCGCCACCGAGGGCTTCATCAATTACGGCATGACCGCCGACGGTGCCGGCCTCTCCGATCTGCAGGTACGCACGATCAGTGAGGACCATACCGGCGCGCTGTGGATCGGCACGCGGCGCGGCGGCCTCGACCGCCTGGAGCCGGGTAGCGGCCGGGTGACCGCGTTTCGCCATGATCCGGCGAACCCGCGCTCGCTCAGCAGCGACCGGGTGACCGCGATCCTCGAGGACACCGCGCAGCGCTTCTGGGTGGCGACGGCCGACGGGCTGAACCTCATGGAGCGCGCCTCGGGCAGCTTCGTGCGCTACGGTAACGATGCCGACAATCCGCAGAGCCTGCGCGACAGCGACGTCATGGCGCTCTACCAGGACCGCGGCGGCGTGCTGTGGGTCGGTACGCGCTCGGGCGGGGCGAGCCACTGGAACCCGGACAGCTGGCGGCTCGGTCACTACCGCAGCGCCGCCTTCCGCGACACCCAGGTGAGCAGCTTCGCCGACGACGGCGGCGCAAGGGTGTGGGTGGGAACGATCGGCGCCGGCCTCATCGAGATTGACACGCTCTCCGGCACCGAGCGGCGCTATACACATGACACTCCCGGCCTGCGACTGAGCGATGACCGGGTGATGGCGCTGCTCTACGACCAACGCCGCATGCTCTGGGTCGGCACCATGACCGGCGGACTCGACCAGGTCGACCTCGCAAGTGGCAGCGTGCACGTGTGGAAGGCCTCCGCCGCCGACCCACAGGCGCTGCCGGCCGACGGTGTGATGACGCTCTACCAGGACCGCCTCGGCAACATCTGGGTCGGGACGTTCGGCGGCGGCATCGCCAGCATCTCAGCCACAAGTGGCCGGCTTACCCGCTATGCGTTCGGCGCCGACGATGCCAGTGCGCTGAGTGACGGGCGGGCGAGTGCCATCGCCGAGGATGCGCTCGGCAACCTCTGGGTCGGCACGATCGGCGGCGGGCTCAACCTGCTCGACCGCGCGAGCGGACGCTTTTACCACTATCGGCGCAACGACCGCGATCCCGCCAGCCTCGCCGACGATCGCATCTATGCGCTGCACGTGGACCGGCGCGGGGAGGTGTGGGTCGGTACTTCCACCGGCGGCCTCGACCACGTCGTCGGCAGCTCGGCAGCCCCCGCGGCGGTGCGCTTCGAGAACTACTCCGCGAGCCTGCCGAGCCGCGTTGTCTACGGCATCGAGTCCGACGGCGCCGACGGGCTGTGGCTGAGCACTGCCAACGGACTGGCGCGGCTCGATGCGCGCACGCACGCGGTCGAGGTGTATCACGAGTGGCACGGCCTGCAGGGCGAGGAGTTCAACTCCGGCGCCCACTACCAGGATCGTGACGGTGAGCTGTTCTTCGGCGGCAACGACGGCTTCAACGCTTTCGCCCCCGCCGCGGTCAGCTTCAGCGCGCCGGCGCCGCGCGTGGTGCTGACCTCCGCGGCGCGCCTCAACAAGCCGCTGTCGGAGCGCGACCTGCCCGCTGCCGGGCGGCCGCTCAGGCTCGCCTATGACGACAAGCTGGTGAGCTTCGAGTTCGCCGCTCTCGATTTCACCTCGCCCGCCAACAACCGCTACGCCTACCGCCTGGACGGGTTTGATTCGGGCTGGGTGGACGCCGGCGCGCTGCACCGCGCGACCTATACCAACCTGGATGCGGGCGACTACCTGCTGCGCGTGCGTGCCGCGAATGCCGACGGAATCTGGAGCTCGCAGGAGCTGACGGTGCCGCTGCACGTGGCGCCCGCGCCGTGGAACACGGCAGCGGCGCGCGCGGCGTACCTGGCAGCAGCGCTACTGTTGCTGGCTTACGTGTGGCGCCACCTGCACGCGCGCCGCGCGCGCGCGCTGCGCTACAGCCGGCACCTCGAGGAGACCGTGCAACAGCGCACCCACGAGCTGCAGGAGCGCAACACGCAGCTGCAGGTGCTGACGCGTGCCAAGAGCGATTTCGTCGCCCGCATGAGTCACGAGCTGCGCACGCCCATGAATGGCGTACTCGGCATGACCAATCTGCTGCTCGACACGCGCCTCGATGGCGCGCAGCGACGCTTTGCCGAAGGCATCCATCGCTCGGCCGACTCGCTGCTGGCGATCGTCGACGACGTGCTCGACCTGTCCAAGATCGAGGCGCACAAGCTGCGGCTCGATCCCGTCGAGGCGGACCTCATCGAGCTCATCGAGCAGACCGCCGAAGTGCTGGCGGCGCGCGCCGCGGGCAAGGGGATCGAGCTGCTGTTCGACGCGCCGCTGCGGGCGCTGCCGCGCGTGCGGGTGGATGCGGCGCGGCTGCGTCAGGTGCTCATCAACCTCGGCGGCAACGCGGTCAAGTTCACCGAAGCCGGCGAGGTCACGTTCCGCCTGGTCGCGCTAGCGGATGCCGGCGAGAGCCTGCGCGTGCGCTTCGAAGTGGCGGACACCGGTATCGGCATTGCTCCCGAGAACCAGGCGCGGATCTTCGAGGAGTTCGCCCAGGAGGATGCCTCGACCACCCGCCGCTTCGGCGGCACCGGCCTCGGACTGGCGATATCGCGGCAGATCGTCGAGCTGATGGGCGGCCGTCTGACGCTCGCCAGTGCCCCCGGCGCCGGCTCCACCTTCTCGTTCGAACTGACCCTGCCGCTCGGGGCGCGCGCGCCGAGCGCCGTACCCGAGCGCACGCGCCGCCTCGAGGGCGTGCGCGTGCTCATTGTCGACGACAACGCCGCGGCGCGCGTGCTGCTGGCGAACGCCCTGCGCGCCTGGGGCGCGCGCGCGACACAGGCGGCGTCGCTGGAGGCCGCCCAGGCGGAGCTGCGTGGCGCGGCCTACGAGGCGGTGATCGTCGATGACCCGCTGCCCGACGGCGCGGCCCAGGGCCTGCTGCAGCAGCTGCACGCCGCGCGCACGGTCCGGCCGCGGGTCATTCGCCTGGTGAGCTTCACCAGTCTGACGCCGGTGTCCTCCGGGGCCGATCGCTGGTTTGATGCCGAGGTCACCAAGCCGCTGCGCCTTGCGCGGCTGCACGCGGCGCTCACCGGCTCCCGGCCGGCCGGGGACGACACGGTCCGCACCGCGCGACTGTCTGAGCTGGCGCCACTGAGCGGGCGGGTCCTGGTGGTCGAGGATCAGTCCCTCAACCGCGAGGTGGCCGAGGGCATGCTCGCCGCGCTCGGTCTGCGCTGCGATACCGCCGCGAACGGCCGCGAGGCGCTCGAGAAGCTCGCGCGCGATCGCTTCGATGCGGTCCTCATGGACTGCGAGATGCCGGTGATGGACGGCTTCTCGGCGACGCGCGCGCTGCGCGAGCGCAGCGCCGGCGCAGCGCGCCTGCCGGTCATCGCGCTCACCGCCGATGCCACCCCCGAGGGACGCGCCTCGTGCCTCGCCGCCGGCATGGACGACCACCTGGCAAAACCCTTCACGCGCGAGGCGCTGCACGCGATGCTCGCGCGCTGGCTGCCGGCACCCGAGGGGGTGCGAGGCGTGAGCGCGGGCCGCGCCCCGGCGCACGGCGCCCCGGACGACACCCGCGCCGCCGCGCCGGACGACACCCGTGCCGCCGCGCCGGACGCCGCCGCCGCGAGTGTGCTCGATCGCGCCACCATCAAGGCGCTGCGCGCCCTGCCCGCGCGCGGCGCGCGTGACATGCTGAGTCATATTGCCGAGAGCTACCTCACCGACTCGCAACGCCTGGTCGCGGCCATCGAGCAGGCGCTCGCAGCCGGGCAGGCGGCGGAGCTGGCGCGCGCAGCGCACGCCTGGCGCTCGTGCAACGGACACGTCGGCGCGCTCGAGCTGATGCGCCTGTGCCGCGAGCTCGAGACCTGCGGGCGTGCGGGCGAGCTGGGTGCGGCCCCGCAGCTGCTGTCGCAGGCGCGCGTGTTGTACGCCCGTGTGAGTGAGGAGTTGCAGCGCGAGATACGGAGATCCGCATGAGTGCCGCGGACCTGGCCGTGACGGTCCTGGTGGTCGACGACGACGGGTTGCTGCGCGACATTGCCGCAGCGACTCTCGAGGGCGCGGGCTTCACGGTGCACACGGCCGCGAGCGGCGATGCGGCGGTCGCGGTCTGCGCGCGGCAGATGCCCGATATCGTGCTGCTGGACGTGGAGATGCCCGACGGCGACGGCTATCAGGCCTGCACCAACATCCGCACGCTCCCGGGCGGTCGCGACGTGCCGATCGTCATGGTGACCGGGCTCGACGATCCGATGTCGATCAATCTCGCCTACGACGCCGGCGCCACGGACTTCGTGGTGAAGCCGCTCAACTGGCCGCTGCTGGTGCACCGCATCCGCTACGTGCTGCGCGGCGCGCGCACCATCGAGGCGCTGCGCCTCTCCGAGCAGAAGAACTCCGCACTGCTGAAGGCGGTACCCGACGGCCTGTTCCTGCTGAGTGCCGCAGGCGCGATCAGCCATTGCTTCTCCCCGCTCGCGGGGCTGCCCGCCATCCAGGCGCATGCCGCCGGCGCGCTGCACCTGAACGAGCTGCTGCCGCAAGGCGCGCTGGCGCACGCCCTGCAGTGCCTCGAGGCCACGCTGCGTGGCACGCCGACCGCGTTCGAATTCTCCCTGCCGGGTTCGCAGGGCGCGCCGCGCCACTTCGAATGTCGTTATCTACCCAACGCCGGCGGCCAGGTACTCGCCATCGTGCGCGACATCACGCAGCGCAAGGAGACCGAGGCGCACATCCATCGCCTGGCGTATTTCGATGCGCTCACCGGGCTGCCGAACCGCGAGTGGATCGGCGAGTACCTGGTGCAGGCGCTGACGGAAGCCGGCGAGCGCGAGCGTAGTGCGGCGCTGCTGTTCGTGGATCTCGACCAGTTCAAGCGGATCAACGACACCCTCGGTCACGAGACCGGCGATGCATTGCTCACGCAGGTGGCCGAGCGGTTCACCGCGGCGCTCGCCTACGCCGGGGCGAGCGCGCAGCTGGCCCGCGTCGGCGGCGATGAATTCATCGCGGTGCTCACCGGGAACCCGGCATTGGCGGATGCGGAGCTCGCCGCTCAGCGCATCCAGGCAGCGCTGGCGACTCCGTTCGTGCAGGGCGGCTACGAGTTCGTGGTGACGCCGAGCATCGGCATTGCGCTGTTCCCGCAGCACGGAGGCGATGCGCAGACGCTGCTCAAGAATGCGGATCTGGCCATGTATGAGGCCAAGGCGAGCGGCCGCAACCAGTTCCGCCTGTACACCAGCGCGGTGAATGCCCGCGCGGTGAAGCGGCTGTCGCTGGAGATGGAGCTGCGCCGTGCCTTCGAGGGCCAGCAGCTGGAGGTTTACTATCAACCGCAGTACGACGCCCACAGTCTCCAGGTCGCCGGTGGCGAGGCGTTGCTGCGTTGGTTTCACCCCCAGCGCGGACAGATCCCGACCAGTGACTTCGTGGCGGTGGCCGAGGAGACCGGCCTCATCGGCGACATTGGCCGCTGGACGCTGCTGCAGGTGTGCCAGGATCTGCAGCGCTGGCGCGCCGCCGGAGCCGCCGTGCCGTCGATCGCGGTGAACGTCTCGGGGCGCGACTTCATGCGCCAGGACGTGTTGCTGCGCCTGTCACGGGTGGTCGAGGACGCGCACCTGCCGGCCTCGCTGTTCGAGCTCGAGCTCACCGAGGGGGTGCTGATGCAGGACGCGGAGAGCGGTCGGCGCTCGCTGCAGGCGCTCAAGGAATTCGGCTTCGCGCTGGCGGTGGACGACTTCGGCACCGGCTACTGCTCGCTGAGCTACCTCAAGCGCTTTCCGCTCGATACCCTGAAGGTCGATCGCGCCTTCGTCAGTGACCTCACGGTCGATGCGGACGACGCCGCCATCGTGCGCGCCATCATCGGCCTCGGTCACAACCTCGACCTCACGATCGTCGCCGAGGGGGTGGAGACGCGCGAGCAGCTGCAGTTCCTGCGCGCCGAGGGGTGCGACCTGGTGCAGGGATTTCTCATGAGCAAGGCGGTGCCGGCCGCGGCGTTCTTCGACCTGATCCGCGCCGCGCATACGGGGTTCGACGGTGTGCCGGCCGAGGCCGCCCGCAACGGTACCGCTCGCGGCTGACGGGAACCTTAAGCGCGCCTCACCCGTGGCGCGGCTTGCGGCGCGACTTGCGCGGCGCAGCACCATTCTCGCCGATCTCGTAGTCCTCGAAGTCGCTGGTGAGCTCGGCGGTGTGCTTCTCCTCGAGCAGCCGCTCGAGCCGGCGCCACGCCGGATCGCCGCTTCTTTGCCCGCGGCGCTTGGCGAGATCGAGGTCCTTGATGACCTGGTCGAGATCGACGTCGCCGTCTTCCACGACCGGCTCGTCGGCCTCCTCGTCCTCGAATTCGTCGGATTCCGGCTTCTCGCTCATGCTTGGACGGCGGGCCTTACCTGGAATTGGACGGCGCGAACTTAAATCAGATCCCGTGACGACTGCAATCTGCGGCGCGCGGTTTGTGAAGCGGTGCCGGTTTTCTCGCCCCGCACCCTCAGTGAATCAGGTTGTTCATCTGGAAAATCGGCAGCAGCATGGCAAAAACGATGCCCATGACGAACAGCCCCATGACGACGATGAGGATCGGCCCGAGCAGTCCGACCATGGCGGCTATCAGGCCATCGAGCTCGCGCTCCTGGCTGATGGCCGCGCGCTCCAGCATGGCCTCGAGCTGCCCGCTCGACTCGCCGCTGGATATTAAGTGAATGGTCATGGGCGGGAACAGGCGGCTCGCGGCCAGCGAGCGCCCGATCGGTGCGCCCTCGCGCACGCGCGCCGCGGCGTCCGCGACCGCATCGCGCATCGGCAGGTTGGTCACCACCTCGCCCGAGATGCGCAGCGCCTCCAGCACCGGCACGGAGCTTGCCGAGAGGATGCTGAAAGTGCGCGTGAAGCGCGCGGTGTTGAAGCCGCGCGCCAGCCGGCCGACCATCGGCAGGCGCAGCAGCAGGTGGTGAAATTGCCGCCGCGCGGCCGGGTTACGCAACCAGCGCCGGAAGCCCACCACCGCGACGATGGCGGCGATCAGCAGGTAGACGCCCCAGCTGCGCAGGAAGCCGCTGGTCAGGATCAGCAGCTGCGTGATCAGCGGCAGCTTGGCCTTGCTGGCCTCGAAGACCGACACGACCTGCGGCACCACGTAAACCAGCAGCGCCGAGACGATGCCGAAACACAGCACCGACAGGACGATCGGGTAGAGCATCGCGCCGAGCACCTTCTGGCGCAGCTGGTCGCGCCCCTCGGTGTAGTCGGCGAGCCGCTCGAGCACGTTGTCGAGGTGCCCGGCCTGTTCCCCGGCCGACACCGTGGAGCGGTAGATTTCCGGGAAGATGCGCGGAAACTCCGCGAAGCCGTTGGCTAGGGTGTGGCCCTCCATGACGCGCGAGCGCACTCCGAGGATGATGCTCTGCACGCGCGGCTTCTCGGTCTGCTGCGAGACCGCCAGCAGCGACTCCTCCAGCGGCAGACCTGCGCGTACCAGCGTGGCGAGCTGGCGGGTGAAGAGGGCGAGGTCGGCGGAGGAGACACGCCGCGAGAGGCTGAAGGAGCGCTGCCGCTTGGCTTCCTTCTGCGCCACTTCCGCGACCGCCACCGGCAGCAGCTGCTGTTCGCGCAGCAGCTGGCGGATGTGTCGCGGGGTATCGCCTTCGAGGATGCCCTTGCGCTCCTTGCCGGCGATATCGAGCGCGGTGTATTCGAACGCGCTCACGCGTCAGTCCTCACGCGTGACGCGCAGCACTTCCTCGATGGTGGTCTCCCCGCGCAGTACCCGCGCGCGACCGTCGTCGCGGATCGAGGGCGTGGCGAGGCGGGCGCGACGCTCGATATCCTGCTCGGAGACGCCGTCGTGGATCATGGTGCGCATGGCGTCATCGACGATGATGAGCTCGTAAATGCCGGAGCGGCCGCGGTAGCCGCCGGCCGCATCGCGCCCCGGTCGGTAGAGCGTGGGCGAGGGCTCCTCGGGCCGCAGGTTCAGCAGCCGCCGTTCGTACTCGCCCGCCTGGAAGGGCTGCTTGGTCTCGGGGTTGAGCACGCGCACCAGGCGCTGCGCCAGCACGCCGATCAGGCTGGAGGAGAGCAGGAACGGCTCGATGCCCATGTCACGCAGGCGCGTGATGGCGCCGGCGGCGGTGTTGGTGTGCAGCGTGGATAGCACCAGATGGCCGGTGAGGCTCGCCTGCACCGCGATCTGCGCGGTCTCCAGGTCGCGGATCTCGCCGATCAGGACCACGTCCGGGTCCTGGCGCAGGATGGCGCGCAGCCCGCGGGCGAAGGTCATCTCCACCTTGGTGTTGACCTGGGTCTGGCCGATGCCGTCGATGTAGTACTCGATCGGATCTTCCACGGTCATGATGTTCTGCGTGTTGTCGTTCAAGCGCTCGAGCGCCGCGTACAGCGTGGTCGTCTTGCCCGAGCCGGTCGGCCCGGTGACCAGCAGGATGCCGTGGGGCTTGTGGATCAGCTCGTCCATGGCGCCCTGCGTGCGCGCATCCATGCCGAGGGAGTTCAGGTCGAGCTTGCCGGCCTGCTTGTCGAGGATACGCAGCACCACGCGCTCGCCGTGCCCGGAAGGGATGGTCGAGACGCGCACGTCCACCGCGCGCCCCGCGATCCGCAGGCTGATGCGCCCGTCCTGGGGCAGGCGTTTCTCGGCGATGTCGAGCCGCGACATCACCTTGACGCGCGACACCACCAGCGGCGCCACCGCGCGCTTGGACTGCAGCACCTCGCGCAGCACCCCGTCGACCCGAAAGCGGATCACCAGGCGGTTCTCGAACGGCTCGATGTGGATGTCGGAGGCGTTCTCCTTGACGGCCTGGGTGAGCACCGCGTTGATCAGGCGGATGATCGGCGCATCGTCCTCGCTGTCGAGCAGGTCCGCCTGCTCGGGCAGGTCCTGGGCCAGGTGCGCCAGATCGGTCGTGTCGTCGAGCCCACCCATCGCCTCCATGGCATCCGAGCCCGCTTCGTACGCCAGGCGCAGCAGCTCGTCGAACTGCGCCTCGGGGACGCGCTCGAGACGCACTGGCAGGCGCAGGTAGCGGCGCACTTCGGCGAGTGCCTGCGGGGAAGCGGTATCGCGATAGGTGCATTGCGCCAGCCCGTCCACCACGCGGTTGACCAGCACGCCGTGGCGCTTGGCGAAGGCGAACGACAGCCGCCGCGCCCCGTCGGCGCCGGGCAGCGGGCCTGCGCCGTTCGCACTCATGGGTTGCCTTGCGGTGTGGAGCTGCCGGCGGCAGGTGGGGGTGCGGCCGGCACTGCGTTGTTCTCGGGGGCGGGCTTGCCCGACGGCGGCGCCGCCCCGTCAGGGGCTGTCGCGCCTGCCGGCGCACTGGCCGGTGCGGGCGCAGGGGGCGATTTCACCGCCGGAGCGCCCGCGGGGGGTGTCTGCGTCGCGGGGGGCGTCGCCGTGGTGCCCGGATTGACCCCGGGGTTGGTGCCGGGCGGCGGGGGCGGCGGCAGCGGCGGCAGCTTGCCGGGCGGCACGCCTGGCAGCAGCGGCAGCGCCTCGTGCGGATTGAGGATCGTCTTCTGCTGATCCTGCATGTAGTTGTACTTCAGACCCGTCTCGTAGGCTGCCTGCGCCTCATCGCGCAGGATCTTCGGGCGGATGAAGATCATCAGGTTGTTCTTGGTCGAGGTATCGGCGCGGGTCTTGAACAGCAGACCGATGATCGGAATGTTGCCGAGGTACGGCACGCGGTTCTCGCTCTTGCTCAGGTCGTCCTCGATGAGTCCGCCGAGCACCACGACACCGCCGTCGTCGATGAGCACCGTGGTGCTGACGGTGCGCTTGTTGGTAACCAGGTCCACCGCTCCGGCCGGCTTGGTACCGATGCTCGAGCTCTCAATCGAGATCTTGAGCATCACCTGCGTGCCTTCCGCGGAGATCGTCGGCGTGATCTTGAGGATGGTGCCGACTTCCTCGCGCTGGATGGTCTGGAACGGGTTGACGGTGCCGCCGGTAACCGCCGTGGTGTTGGTGAACTGCCCGGTGATGAACGGCACTTCCTGCGCCACCTTGAGCTCGGCTTCCTGGTTGTCCATGGTCACGGCGGAGGGCGTGGCGATGACGTTGTCAGCGGTATCGGCGCGGATCGCGCGCAGCATGGCGGCGAAGTTGAGGCCGTTGCCCCCGACGCGACCGATGCCGAGCGTCGTGCCCTGCAGCAGCGTGGTGCTGACATTGGCGGGATTCTGGATGGCGCCGGCGAGGTCGACGATGCTGGTGCCGCCGATCGGTGAGACGAAGGAGCCCGCCGGAACGTTGGTGCCGTTGGAGAACGCCGCCCAGTTCACCCCGAGCTCGGAGTCCTTGTTGAAGTCGATGTCGGCGATGATCGCCTCCACCAGCACTTGCGGCCGGCGGATGTCGAGCTTATCGACGATGTCCATGACCGCGCGCATGACCTTCGGCGGCGCGGTGATGATCAGCGCGTTGTTGACCGGATCCGCCCACACCATGGCGTTCTTCTCCGCCTGCGCCAGGGGTGAGGCCCCGGCACCGGGGGCCCCGGGGGCGCCGCCGGCCGCCTGGGCGATGCCGGTGATCTGCTCCTTGAGCTTCGGCGCCAGTTTCTCCGCATTGGCGTAGTGCAGGTAGCGCACGCGCGTGTCGCCGCCGGACTCGAGCGGGGTGTCCAGATGCACGATGAGCGCGCGGATGCGCAGCCGCTGCGCCTCATCGCCGGCGATCAGTACGCTGTTGGAGCGCTCGTCCGCGACCACCTTGACGGCCACGCCCTCGCTGGCCGCCGCGCCGGCGTACAGTGAATTCACCACCCGCACGATCTCGGATGCGGAGGCGTTGGCGAGCGGCACGATCTCCGGATCCTGGTTACCGACCTGGTCGATGCGCCGGATGATGCGCATCATGCGGTTCACGTTGCTGGCGCGGTCGGTGATGATGAGAATGTTGCCGGCCGGATAGGCCACCAGGTGCCCGTACTGCGGGATCATCGGCCGCAGGATCGGCACCAGCTGCGGCGCGCTGACGTTCTTCACGTCGAGCACCTGCGTGACGATCTCATCGGAAGTCGCGCTGACGTGGTCGGGCAGGTCGAGCCCGGGGATCTGCCGCGCGTTCGCGTCGGGCAGGATCTTGACGACGTCGCCCGAGGGCACCGCGATGAAACCGTACACCTGCAGGATCGACAGGAACGCCTCGTAGAACGCCGACGGCGACATCGGCGTCGAGGACAGCATGGTCACCTGCGCACGCACGCGCGGGTCGATGATGAAGTTCTTGCCGGTCGCGGCGCTCACCGCCTCGGCGATCTGCGTGATGTCCGCGTCCTTGAAGTTCGGGGTGATGCGCTGCGCGCTCTGCGCGGCAGGCGGCGGCTGTGGCGACGGCTGCTGTGGCGGCGCTTGCTGCTGTGGCGGCGCTTGCTGCTGTGGCGGTTGCGCGGCGGCGAGAGTGGCGGCCAGCGCCGCCAGCGCGCACACGCCAAAGGTACGAAGACCACTCATTACGTCGATTCCCCCACCTGCGTTCACGTCACTGGCCGCCGCCGGGTGGCGGCGCGGGCGGCGGCTCCGCCGGCGGGGGCCCGCCTGAGGTCTGCGCCGCCGGTGCCTGCGTGGCCAGGGTGTCCGCTTCCTGCTCGACCTGGGCAAGGTTCAGGGTGAGATCCTGCTGCTGCCCGGCGCGAATGACCGTGACGCGCGCCTCACTCGAGCTACTCAGGGTGCGCAGAATCTGGTCGCCGCGATCGCGGTCGTCGAGCGGGGTGCCGTTGATGGCCGTCACCTGGTCGCCGGGGCGCAGTCCCAGGCGCATGAAGGCCGCCCGGTTGCGCCCCGGGTAGACGCGAAAGCCGTTCATGCGGCCGTGGTCCATCACCGGCTGTGGCCGCAGCACATCGGCGAGCAGCCCCGGCTGCTCGCTGATCATGCGCCGCATGCGCTCGAAGGAGGGATTCTCCGCAGGCAGGGCCGCGGCCGAGGGCGGGGGTGCTCCCGCGCTCGGCTGCCGCGGCAGCGCGAGGGATTCGAGTTGCCCGTTGCGGTCGATGACTACACGGTCGCTGTACACGGAATGCAGCTTCGCCCCCCCGGGAACATTGTCTCCGACTGCATACACTTTGGCGCTCTGTGCGCTCTGTCCGAGGATCGCCAGGCCATTTTGAGGATCATTACCGGCGATGGTTCCGGTGAGCACCAACTGTATGTTCGTCTGCGGGGCATTGGCGCCGTCCTGCCGCACGGCCGGTGCCGCGCCGAACAGGTGCGCGGCGGTGAGAGTGGCCACATCCAGGCTGTGCGCCTGCATCCCCGGGCGGGGCGCCGGCGCTGCACGCGGCACGCGTCCCGCACCGGCCAGATCCGTCACGATCAGCGCCGCCTGCACCCCGAGCGCCAGCGCCAGGATCCAGGTCGCAACACGCGGGCCCTCGCCGAGCAGCCACGCGCGCCAGCGCTCGTGCGCGGGCAGACCCTCGAGCCAGGAAGCGGCGTTCATAGACTTAAGTGAGGCCGGTCAACGATGATCCCTCGAGCGGTGCGCGCAATGTCACTGGCGCGGCGCGCGCCGGTGAGGTTCGCGCCACGAGACGGGCAATGATACGAGCGTGGCGCTTATGCTCTCAAGCAATTGTTTCTGCAGGAGTAACTACTGCACATTCTGGCAGGCTTGTGTTGCCGTTTCGCGACCCCTATAAAGACCACCATGCCTGATCCACATCCGGTTCGCCCCGAGACCGGCGTCGTCGTCGAGGAGGCGCGACCGGAGGTCAAGCAACCGCCACTGTACCGTGTAGTCCTGCTGAACGATGACTACACGCCCATGGAGTTCGTGGTCGACGTGCTGGAAAAGTTCTTCGCTCTCAACCGCCCGACGGCCACGCGCATCATGCTCGAAGTGCACACGCGGGGTAAGGGGGTGTGCGGGGTCTTCACATATGAGATCGCGGAAACTAAGGTGGCGCAGGTGACGACCTACGCGCGCGACCATCAGCACCCGCTGATGTGCACGCTCGAGGAGGCGTGAGGCGTGGCTGCCTTCGCAGCGCGCTTGCCGCCAAGGCTGACGCTGGCAAGTCAAACTGAAAGGTCCTGCTGAAGTGTTGTCCAACGAGCTCGAATACTGCCTGAACGATGCGTTCCACCAGGCGCGCGAGGCGCGTCACGAGTACCTGACGGTCGAGCACCTGCTGCTGGCGATCATCGATACACCCAAGGTACGCGAGGTGCTGCGCGCCTGCGGCGCGGATCTGCCGAAGTTCAAGCAGGAACTGAAGGAGCACATCGACCAGTCGACCCCGCGGCTCGAGGAAGGCGAGGAGCGCGAGGTGCAGCCGACGCTCGGCTTCCAGCGGGTGCTGCAGCGCGCGGTGTTCCACGTGCAGTCGAGCGGCAAGAAGGAGGTCGGCGTCGGCAACGTGCTGGTGGCGATCTTCAGCGAGAAGCAGAGCCACGCGGTGTTCCTGCTCAACCGCCAGCACGTCACGCGGCTCGACGTCGTCAACTACATCTCGCACGGACTGTCGAAGATCGCCGAGGAGAAATCGAGCGACAAGGACGAGGCGGCCACCGACGCGGAGCGCGAGGGCGAGGGCGGCAGCGCGCTCGAGAAGTACACCACCAACCTGAACCGCATGGCGCAGGAAGGGCGCATCGACCCGCTGATCGGCCGCAAGCTCGAGGTCGAGCGCACCATCGAGATCCTGTGCCGCCGCCGCAAGAACAACCCGCTGTACGTCGGCGAGGCCGGGGTGGGCAAGACCGCGATCGCCGAAGGGCTCGCGCGCCTCATCGTCGAGGGGCAGGTCCCCGAGGTACTCACCGACTGCACCATCTTCGCGCTCGACATGGGCGCGCTGATCGCTGGCACCAAGTACCGCGGCGACTTCGAGAAGCGCCTGAAGGCGGTGATCGCGGAGCTGAAGAAACAGCCCGGCGCAATTTTGTTCATCGACGAGATTCACACGGTGATCGGCGCGGGTGCCGCCTCCGGCGGGGTGATGGATGCTTCCAACCTCATCAAGCCGGTGCTCACCAACGGCGAGATCCGCTGCATCGGCTCGACCACCTACAATGAGTACCGCGGCATCTTCGAGAAGGATCACGCGCTCGCGCGGCGCTTCCAGAAGATCGACGTGGTCGAGCCCTCGGTGGCCGAGACCATCGAGATCCTCTTCGGTCTCAAGCCGCGCTTCGAGGAGCATCACGGCATCACCTACGCCGATGAGGCGCTGCGCGCGGCCGCCGAGCTCGCCGCGCGGCACATCAACGAGCGTCATCTGCCCGACAAGGCGATCGATGTGGTCGACGAGGCCGGCGCACGCCAGCGCCTGAAGCCGATCGCCGAGCGCGAACCGACCGTCCAAGTGCGCCACATCGAGGACGTGGTGGCGCGCATGGCGCGCATCCCGGCCAAGAACGTCTCCACCTCCGACCGCGAGGTGCTCAAGAATCTCGAGCGCAACCTCAAGCTCGTGATCTTTGGCCAGGACAAGGCGATCGAGGCGCTGGCCGCGGCGATCAAGATGGCGCGCTCGGGACTCGGCGAGGTGCGCAAGCCCGTCGGCAGCTTCCTGTTCGCCGGTCCCACCGGCGTCGGCAAGACCGAGGTCACGCGGCAGCTGGCGATCGCCATGGGCGTCGAGTTCCTGCGCTTCGACATGTCCGAGTACATGGAGCGCCACACGGTGTCGCGGCTGATCGGCGCGCCGCCGGGCTACGTGGGTTTCGACCAGGGCGGGCTGCTCACCGAGGCGATCACCAAGCATCCGCACTGCGTGCTGCTGCTCGATGAGATTGAGAAGGCGCACCCGGACGTCTTCAACCTGCTGCTGCAGGTCATGGACCACGGCACGCTGACCGACAACAACGGCCGCAAGGCCGACTTCCGCCACGTCATCATCGTCATGACCACCAACGCCGGTGCGCAGGAGATGGCGCGCGCGCCGATCGGCTTCACCCACGCCGACAACACCAGCGACGGCATGGAGGCGATCCGCCGCATCTTCACCCCGGAATTCCGCAACCGCCTCGACGCGGTGATCCAGTTCGCCGCGCTCGACCCGATCACGATCGAGCGCGTCGTCGACAAGCTGGTCCTCGAGGTGGAATCGCAGCTCGAGCAGAAGGGCGTGACCCTGACGCTCGATGATGCGGCGCGCGGCTGGATCGCCACGCACGGCTATGATCCGAAGATGGGTGCGCGGCCGATGGCGCGCACCATCCAGGAGCACATCAAGCGCCCGCTCGCCGAGGAGCTGCTGTTCGGGCGCCTGGCCGGCGGCGGCCACGTGGGCGTGTCGGTGTCCGAGGACGGCTCGACGCTCAAGCTCACCTTCGAGCCCACGCAGGTACCGGCCGTACCCGCGTAAGTCGCGTCAGCGGCCGCGGTAGATGATGCGGCCCTTGGTCAGATCGTACGGGGTCATTTCCACGGTGACGGCGTCCCCGGTGAGGATGCGGATGTAGTTCTTGCGCATCTTGCCGGAGATATGCGCGGTCACCACGTGGCCATTCTTCAGCTTCACCCGAAAGGTCGTGTTGGGCAGGGTCTCGACGACCTCACCTTCCATCTGGATCGCATCTTCTTTGGACATAGCGCCCTAAACGGCTTGCGGGGCGCGAATTGGAGCACAAGCGCGCCGCTCTGGCAATTTGCTGCACGCGCGTGCGCGCCGCGCTGCTACGCCGGCAGCAGCGGCGCGCCGGCGCTGTGCGCGTGCTCGCGCAGCAGCCCCTGGAACTGGCTGCGCGGGATGGTGCGCGCGCCGAGGCTCGCCAGGTGCCGCGACGGCAGCTGGCAATCGATCACGGCGAGCTGGTTGAGCCGGCAGAGCGTCACCAGGTGCGCGAGCGCCGCCTTGGAGGCGTCGCGCTCGCGGCTGAACATCGACTCGCCGAAGAACACCCCGCCCAGGCGCACCCCGTACAGTCCGCCGACCAGCGCGCCGCGGTGGTGGATTTCCACGCTGTGCGCGCAGCCAAGGCCGTGCAGCGTCAGGTAAGCGGCGCGCATCTCGGCAGTGATCCAGGTACCGGGGCTGGCGGCGCGCGGCGCGGCGCACCCGTCGATGACGCCGGCGAAGTCGCGGTCGAGCGAGGCGCTGAAGCCGGCATTGCGCAGCCGCTTCGCCAGGCTGCGCGCGCAGTGAAACTCCTCCGGGAACAGCACCGCGCGCGGGTCCGGCGACCACCACAGCACCGGTTGCCCCGGGGAGTACCACGGGAATATGCCGCGCCGGTAGGCGGCCATCAGCCGCTCGGGCGACAGGTCGCCGCCGGCGGCGAGCAGCCCCGCGGGCTCATCGAGCGCCTGTTCCGCAGGCGGGAACCACTCGGGGGCATCGTGCGGCGAGAGCCAGGTGATGCTCTTCACGCGCGGCGCCCGCGGTAGGGCACGTGCGCCTGCACTTCGTGCGCATAGGCCTCGACCGCCGCGCCCTCGCGCGCCAGGTAATCGCCGATGGCGGCACGGAACTCGGCGTCGGCGATGTAGTGCGCCGACCAGGTGATGGCCGGCTCGAAGCCGCGACTCACCTTGTGCTCGCCCTGCGTCCCCGGCTCGAAGCGCGCGATGCCCCGCTCGATGCAGAACTCGATCCCCTGGTGATAGCAGGTCTCGAAATGCAGGCTGTGATAGTCGTGGGCCGCACCCCAGTAGCGCCCGAACAGCGCCTCGGCGCTGCAGAAGAACACCGCGGCGGCGACCACGCTGCCCCCATGCAGTGCCAGTTTCACCATCAGCGAGTCCGGCAGGGTGCGCGCCACCTCGCTGAAAAAAGCGCGCGTCAGGTACGGCTCGTGTCCGTGGCGCAGGAAGGTGTCGCGGTGCAGCTCATAGATGCGATCGAGCAGCGCCTCGTCGAGCTCGCCCCCGCGCCGCGTCTCGAAGCGCACGCCCGCCTCGAACACCCGGCGCCGCTCGCGGCGTGCCTTCTTGCGCTTCTCCGCGGTAAAAGTGCCGAGGTACTCCTCGAAGCTCGTGTAGCCGCGGTTGTTCCAGTGAAACTGGCAATCGCGGCGCAACAGCCAGCCGCGCCGGGCGCAGGCGGCGCGCGCCGGCTCGTCGAGGAACAGCGCGTGCACGCCCGACAGTGCCTGGCGGTGCGCCTGCTGCTCGAGCTCGGCGAGCAGGCGCGCCCCGAGCACGGCGCGATCGAGATCGGCGCGCACCAGCAGCCGCGGCCCGGTGGCCGGGGTGAACGGTGCGGCGACGGTGAGCTTCGGGTAGTAGCGCCGGCCGACGCGCTCGTAGGCCCGCGCCCAGCCGAAATCGAAGACGAACTCGCCAAAGGAATGCGTCTTGACGAACGCCGCGACCGCCGCCGCCAGCCCGCCGCCGTCGTGCAGCGTCAGGTAGCGCGGCTCCCAGCCGCTGGCGCGGCCGACGCACTGCGTGCGCTCGAGAGCGGCGAGAAACTCGTGGCGCGCGAAGGGGTGCCCGCCGCCGAGCGCATTCCAGTCCCGCTGCGGCACGCCGAGAATGCTGCGGTGAAGTTCGATCCTGTCCACGGCGGGGAGTGGCGCGCGGCGCTGCCTGCGCCTCAGGCGTCGAGCATCTCGAGGTAGCGATCGGCATCGAGCGCCGCCATGCAGCCGGCACCGGCGGAGGTGATGGCCTGGCGGTAGACGTGATCGGCGACATCGCCGGCGGCGAACACGCCCGGCACGCTGGTGGCGGTCGCATCGCCGTCGAGGCCGCTGCGCACGCTCAGGTAGCCGCCGCGCATGTCGAGCTGGCCGGCGAACAGCGCGGTGTTGGGCGTGTGGCCGATCGCGACGAACAGGCCGGTGACCGGCAGCTGCTGCGGGGCGCCGCCGGCGAGCGATGCCAGCCGCAGCCCGTTCACGCCATGCTCGTTGCCGAGCACCTCCTCGACGGTGTGGTTCCACACTAGCGCGATCTTGCCGGCGTGCACTTCGCGAAACAGCCGCTCCTGCAGGATCTTCTCGGCGCGCAGCTTGTCACGGCGGTGCACGAGGGTGACGTGGTGCGCAATGTGCGACAGGTACAGCGCTTCCTCGACCGCGGTGTTGCCGCCGCCGACCACCGCCACGCGCTGGCCGCGGAAGAAGAAGCCATCGCAGGTGGCGCACGCCGAGACGCCGCGGCCGCGAAAGCGCTCCTCCGAGGGCAGGCCGAGATAGCGCGCGGTGGCGCCGGTGGCGATGATGAGCGCATCGCAGCTGTAATTGCGCGCGTCGCCGCGCAGCCTGAACGGCCGCACCGCCAGGTCCACCGCCTGCACGTGATCGTTGAGGATTTCGCTGTTGAAGCGCTCGGCGTGGCGCTTCATGCGCTCCATCAGCGCCGGGCCCTGCAATCCCTCGACGTCGCCGGGCCAGTTGTCCACTTCCGTGGTGGTCATGAGCTGCCCGCCCTGCTCGACCCCGGTGATCAGCAGCGGCGCACGGTTGGCGCGCGCGGCGTACACCGCCGCGCTGTAGCCCGCAGGCCCGCTGCCGAGGATGATGAGGCGATTGTGCCGGGTCGCGGTCATGAGTATCTGATGGTACCAAGCCCTATAATGGTCGCCGTCTATCTTAAGGCGGAGCCCGACGCTATTGGCTGAATCTTCCGCGCAGGCGCGCAGCGCTTCGCGCTTCACCACCGCGGTGAGCCGCGGGCTGCGCGAGAGCGCCATCATCGCGCTCGCCATCGTGGCGCTGGTGCTGTTCATGGCGCTCATCACCTATAGCCCCGATGACCCGGGCTACTCCTCCACCGGCACCGGCGGCGCGGTACACAACCGCATCGGCGTCATCGGCGCGTGGCTGGCGGACGTGCTGTTCTTTTTCTTCGGACGGCCGGCCTTCCTGTTTCCGCTGGTGCTGGGCACGGCCTGCTGGGGACTGCAGCGCCGCCTGCAGACGCACAGCCCCTCGCGCGCCAACACCCTGGTGCGCATCGTCGGCTTCGTGCTGCTGCTGGTGGCGAGCTGCGCGCTCACTACGCTGCACTGGCAGCCGGGCGTGCTGCGCCATGGCGCCGGCGGCGTGGTCGGCAAGGAGGTCGGCGACGGGCTGGCGGCGGGTGTGGATTTTCTTGGCGCTACGCTCCTCATGATCGCCGCCTGGATGGCGGGGCTGTCGCTCGCCTGCGGGGTGTCGTGGCTCGCCATCATGGATCGCATCGGCGCGGGCGTGTGGGCCGGGATCGGCTGGCTGCGCACCCGCACCAGCGTGGCGCGTGATGCCGCCGCCGGGCGCGAGCACCGCCTGGCGCGCAAGGAGGCGGCGGAGACGCTGCAGAAGAAGACCGCCTTACGCACCCCACCGCGCATCGAGCCGCCGATGGCCGGGGTGGAGAAGAGCGCCCGCGTGGAGCGCGAGCGCCAGGTGCCGCTGTTCGATCCGCCGCAGGCCACTGAGCTGCCGCCGCTGAAGCTGCTCGATGATCCCCCGCCCCGCGAGCCGTTGTATTCGGCCGAGGCGCTCGAGGCGCTCTCGCGCCTGGTGGAAATGAAGCTCAAGGACTTTACCATCGACGCCGAGGTGGTGGCGGTGCAGCCCGGGCCGGTGGTGACGCGGTTCGAGCTGCGCCCCGCGCCCGGGGTGAAGGCGAGCCAGATCACCGCGCTCGCCAAGGATCTCGCCCGGGCGTTGTCGGTGCTGTCAGTGCGGGTGGTGGAGGTGATCCCGGGGAAGAGCGTCATGGGGCTGGAGATCGCCAACGAGAAGCGCGAGGTGGTGACGCTCGGGGAGATCATCCGCTCCAAGGCCTACGACGAGATGCACTCGCCACTGGCGCTCGCCCTCGGCAAGGACATCGGCGGGCTGCCGGTGGTGGCTGATCTCACCCGCATGCCGCACCTGCTGATTGCCGGCACCACCGGCTCGGGAAAATCCGTCGGCATCAATGCCATGGTGCTGTCGCTGCTGTACAAGTCGACCGCCGAGCACGTGCGCCTCATCATGATCGACCCGAAGATGCTCGAGCTGTCGGTGTACGAGGGCATCCCGCACCTGCTCGCCCCGGTCGTCACCGACATGAAGCAGGCGGCCAACGCGCTGCGCTGGTGCGTGGCGGAGATGGAGCGGCGCTACCAGCTGATGGCCGCGCTCGGGGTGCGCAACATCATCGGCTTCAATCGCCGCGTCAAGGAGGCGAGCGATGCGGGCAAGCCGATCCGCGACCCGGTGATGATGCTCAAAGCCGCGAACGATCCGACCATCGACCAGCGGCAGATCCCCGAGCTCACGCCGCTGCCGTACGTGGTGGTGGTGGTCGATGAGCTCGCTGACCTCATGCTGGTCGTCGGCAAGAAGGTCGAGGAGCTCATCACGCGCCTGGCGCAGAAGGCGCGCGCTTCGGGCATACACCTGGTGCTCGCCACGCAGCGGCCCTCGGTGGACGTGATCACCGGCCTCATCAAGGCGAACATTCCCTGCCGCATCGCCTTCCAGGTGTCGGCACGTGTCGACTCGCGCACCATCCTCGACCAGATGGGTGCGGAGACGCTGCTCGGGCACGGCGACATGCTGTACCTGCCGCCCGGCACCTCCATGCCCACGCGCGTGCACGGCGCGTTCGTTTCCGACCAGGAAGTGCATCGGGTGGTCGATGCGCTGAAGGGGTCCGCTGCGCCTAACTATCTCGAGGAGGTGCTGTCGGGCCCACAGACCCCGATCCCGGGCTTGAGCGGCGAGGAGGGCGAGCTGGGGGGCGAGGGCGGCGGCGAGGATGCGGAGGCCGATCCGCTCTACGACGAGGCGGTGCGCATCGTCACCAGCGAGCGCAAGCCCTCCATCTCCTACGTACAGCGCCGGCTGAAGATCGGCTACAACCGCGCGGCGCGACTGCTGGAAGCCATGGAGCTCGCAGGTCTCGTCGGTCCGCTGCAGTCGAATGGCGCGCGCGACGTGCTGGCGCCGGCGCCGCCGCAGGATTGAGAAGTTGCGCGCTGCTGCGACGATCCGTGTGCTGACCGGCGTGGTGCTGCTGGCGGCGGCAGCCCCTGACGCCGTGGTGGCGGCGGCGACCCCGGCGCCCGCCACGGCGGCCACGGGCACCACGCCACTGGACGCCTATCTCGACGGTCTGAAGACGCTGCGCGCCACGTTCCTGCAGACGCTCGCCGATGCGCACGGCCACGAGCTCGACCGCGCCAGCGGCACCCTCATCGTGGTGCGCCCGGGGAAATTCAGCTGGGACGTACGGCCGCTGCCGCCGGCGGCCGCGGGTGGCACGGCGCCGCCCGGCAAGACGGCGCCCGCAGCCCCGCCCGCGGCCGACAGCCAGGGTCAGCTCATGGTGTGCGATGGCGTCAACCTGTGGTTCTACGACCGCGATCTGCAGCAGGTCACGGTGAAGCCGGTCGATAGCGCACTGTCGGCGACTCCGGCCATGCTGCTGTCGGGTGCGGCGGATGTGCGGGCGCACTTCAACATCAGCGCCGCCGGTCATCGCATGAACCTCGACTGGGTGCTGGTGGAGCCCAAGGACGCCGCGGCGGACTTCAGCCGCGCGCTGCTCGGCTTTGCCGGCGGCGAGCTCGAGCGCATGATCCTCGAGGACCGGCTTGACCAGACGGCCACGGTCATCTTCAGCAAGATCGAGCGCAATCTGGCGGTGGCGCCGAGCGATGTGAGCTTCACCCCGCCGGCGGGGGCCGACGTGATTGGCACGCCGCGCAAGTGAGCGAGCCGCTGCGACCGCTCGCCGATCGCATGCGGCCGCGGCGCTTGAGCGAGTTCGTCGGCCAGCACCACCTGCTCGGGCCCGGCAAGCCGCTCGCCGCCAGCATCGCTGCCGGGCAGCTGCACTCGCTCATCCTGTGGGGGCCGCCGGGCACCGGCAAGACGACGCTGGCGCGCCTCATCGCCCAGGCCTCCAACGCGCACTTCATCGCGCTCTCGGCGGTCATGGCCGGCGTCAAGGACATCCGCGCCGCGGTCGAGACCGCCCGCAGCGAGCGCCAACGCCACGGCCGGCCGACGCTGCTGTTTCTCGACGAGGTGCATCGCTTCAACAAGGCCCAGCAGGACACCTTCCTGCCGTATCTCGAGGACGGCACGCTGACCTTCGTCGGTGCGACCACCGAGAATCCGTCCTTCGAGGTGATCAGTGCGCTGCTGTCGCGCGCCCGCGTGTACGTGCTGCGGCCGCTGTCGGTCGCGGATCTCACCGCGCTGCTGCGCAGCGCGCTCGCCGACGGCGAGCGCGGCCTGGGCGCGCAGCAGCTGGCGGCAGACGACGCCGCGCTCGACACCATCGCGCACGCCGCCGACGGCGATGCGCGGCGCGCACTCAACATGCTCGAGCTTGCCGCCGGTCTCGTCGAGGCCGCGGGCGGCGCGCGCGTGCTGACGCCGGCGGTGGCCGCGGAGGTGGCGAGCGGCACGCATCGGCGCTTCGACAAGGGCGGCGATCAGTTCTACGAGCAGATCTCCGCGCTGCACAAGGCGGTGCGCGGCTCGGATCCGGATGCGGCGCTCTACTGGCTGTGCCGCATGCTCGACGGGGGCTGCGACCCCTTATATATAGCGCGGCGCGTCGCGCGTATGGCGGTCGAGGACATCGGGCTGGCCGACCCGCGCGCCTTCGCACTGAGCCTCGATGCCTGGCAGGCCTACGAGCGCATGGGCACCCCGGAGGGCGAGCTGGCGATCGCCACCGCCGTCGTCTACCTGGCCTGTGCGCCCAAGAGTAATGCGGTGTACGTCGCCATGGGCGAAGCGATGGAGGACGTCGCTGAGTTCGGCACGCTCGACGTGCCGCTGCGCCTGCGCAACGCACCGACGCGGCTGATGAAGAACTTCGGTTACGGCGCTGGCTATCGCTACGCGCACGATGAGCCGGATGCCTTCGCCGCCGGCGAACGCTACCTGCCGGATGACATGCCGGATCGGCGATACTACCGCCCGGTAGCTCGAGGTCTGGAGCTCAAGATCGGCGAGGCGCTCGCGCGGCTGCGGGCGCGGCCGGCGGACAAAGGCTGAAAGTGTCGTGATCGACCCCAAGCTGCTGCGCACCGATCCGCAGGGCGTGGCGCGCAACATGGCGCGCCGCGGCTACGTGCTCGACGTCGCCGCGCTGCAGGCACTGGAGGACCAGCGCAAGCCGTTGTCCATGGAGGTGGAGCGGCTGCGGGCGGAGCGCAACGCCAACGCGCGCGCGGTGGGGACCGCCAAGGCGCGCGGCGAGCAGGCCGCGCAGCTGTTAGCAGCCGGGGAGGCGCTGGGGCAGGCCCTGGCGCGCGCCGAGGGTGAGCTCGCCGCCGTGCACAACGAGCTCGAGCAGTGGCAGCTCGGCCTGCCGAACCTGCTGCACGAGTCGGTGCCCGAGGGGCGCGATGAGAGCGCCAACGTCGAAGTGAAGCGCTGGGGCGAGCCGCGACGCTTCGAGTTCCAGCCGCGCGATCACGTCGAGATCGGTGAGCGCCTCGGCGGACTGGATTTCGAGGCCGCGGGTCGCATCGCGGGCGCGCGCTTCGTGGTGATGCGCGGCGCGCTGGCGCGGCTGCACCGCGCGCTGGCGCAATTCATGCTCGACCTGCACACGGCTGAGCACGGCTATACCGAGGCGTACGTACCCTACCTGGTGCGTCCGGCCGCGCTCATCGGCACCGGGCAACTGCCCAAATTCGCGCAGGACCTGTTCGCGCTGGCGAGCGAGCCGCCGCTGTACCTCATTCCCACCGCGGAGGTGCCGCTCACCAACCTGGTGCGCGAGCAGATTCTCGCCCCCGAGCGGCTGCCGCTGAAGTTCGTGGCACACACGCCGTGCTTCCGCTCCGAGGCCGGGGCCGCCGGCAAAGACACGCGCGGCATGATCCGCAATCACCAGTTCGACAAGGTCGAGCTGGTGCAGGTGGTACCGCCAGCCGACTCCTACGCGGCGCTCGAGCAGCTCACCGCGCACGCTGAAGCGGTGCTCGAGCGGCTCGCGATCCCCTACCGCCGCGTGGCGTTGTGCGCCGGCGATGTCGGCTCCGGCAGCGCCAAGACCTACGATCTGGAGGCGTGGCTGCCCTCGCAGCAGCGCTACCGCGAGATCTCCTCGTGCAGCAACTTCGAGGCCTTCCAGGCGCGGCGCATGCAGGCGCGCTGGCGCAACCCGCAGAGCGGCAAGCCGGAAGCCGTACATACACTCAACGGCTCGGGACTCGCGGTCGGGCGCACCCTGGTGGCGGTGCTCGAGAACTTCCAGAACGCCGACGGCTCGGTGAGCGTGCCCGAGGCGCTGCAGCCGTGGATGCCCGGCGTCACCCGGCTCGTGCCGTAGAGGAACCGCATGGCCGAACTGAGCCGCTCGCTGCAGCCACGTCACATCACCATGATCTCGATCGGCGGCATGATCGGTGCCGGGCTGTTCGTCAGCAGCAGCGCCGCGATCGCCGCCACCGGGCCGGCGATCGTGTTGAGCTACCTCATCACCGGCACGCTGGTGCTGCTGGTGATGCGCATGCTGGGCGAGATGGCGGTGGCGCTGCCGCAGGTGCGCTCGTTCACCGAGTTCGCGCGGGCGGGCTTGGGTTCCTGGGCGGGTTTCGTCGCCGGCTGGCTGTACTGGTACTTCTGGATGATCGTGGTGCCGGTGGAGGCCATCGCCGGGGCCAACATCCTGCACGCCTGGTTCGGCGGCTCGCTCGACCTGCCGCCGTGGGTGCTGGGGATCGCACTCATGGGGATCATGACCGCGGTTAACCTCATGTCGGCGCGCTCCTACGGGGAGTTCGAATTCTGGTTCGCCTCGATCAAGGTGGCAGCCATCCTGGTGTTCATCGCGCTGGCCGCCGCGTTCGCCTGCGGGCTCACCTCGCCGACCGGAGCGACCTTCGCCAACCTGCGCGATTACGGCGGCTTCCTTCCCAAGGGGTGGGTTGCCGTGCTCGCCGGCGCGGTGACGGTGTACTTCTCCCTCACCGGCGCGGAGATCACCACCATCGCCGCCGCCGAGTCGCAAGAGCCGGCGCGCGCCGTGGCGCGCATGGGTACCTCGGTGATCGTGCGCATCCTCACCTTCTATGTCGGCTCGGTGCTGCTCATCGTCTCGGTGGTGCCGTGGGTGCGCATTCACCCCGGGGAATCGCCGTTCACGCTGGCGCTCACCGTCATGCAGTTCAGGTGGGCGAGCCTCGCGATGAGCGCCATCATCCTCACCGCGGTGTTGTCGTGTTTAAACTCCGCCTTCTATGTGTGTTCGCGCGTGCTGTTCGTACTCGCCGAACACGGCGATGCGCCGCAGTGGCTGGTGCAACTCAACGACCGCCGTGTACCCACGCGCTCGGTGTGGATGGGGAGTCTCGCCGGGGTCCTGGGGATTCTCGCCGCGACGACCTCCTCGCAGACCGTGTTCGCGTTCCTCGTGAACGCCTCCGGGGCGCTGAGCGTATTCGTCTACATCCTGATCGCGCTCGCCCACATCCGCCTGCGGCGCGCACGCGAGGCGAGCGGTGCCGCCGCGCCGGCGATCACCATGTGGTTTTTTCCCTGGGCGAGCTACGCCGCCGTCGCGGGCATGGCCGCCGTCCTCATCGCCATGGCGCTCACCCCCGGGGAGCTCGCGCAGGAGCTGCGCGTGAGTGCGCTGGCATTCGCGGTGGCGATCGGCGCCTATCTGCTGGTGCGCTGGCGGCGCCGTGCGCGGGCACTGCCTCCCGGCGTGGCGGGCCAGCAGGCCGGTAGCTGATGGCCGACCCGGCTGCGTTCACCCGGCGACACTTCGTGCTGGTGACC